>CAKSNH010000001.1 GCA_934476075.1 uncultured Clostridia bacterium
TTTTCCTTAAAATCTATTATGAAATGAGAAATATTAAACATGACTAACCCTCCTATAATTAACAGTTATCTTAGGTTACATCATCAAGCATCTGACTTATTGGATGTTTTCTCTCTAGTATCTTTTTACTCTTACTATTTGTCACATATGTATATATTTGAGTTGTACTTATAGATTGATGTCCTAAAAAGTTCTGTATATAGCGTATGTCCACATCTTTCTCTAAAAGCGATGTTGCAAAAGTATGCCTAAACATATGCGGTGTAATATGTTTATTGTATCCTATTTCCTTAGTATATTTATTAACAATATCTCTTACTGCATGTGTTGACAAAGGTTTTCCAAAGCGGTTTAAGAGTAACTTACCGGCAGACACACTAAACACTTTAATGTATTGTTTTAGCGTATCTCTCACGTTCTTATCTGTAATGTATAGGTACCGTTCCTTGTTTCCCTTACCATTAACTTTAATAGTACAATTAAGCAAGTCTATATCTATACAATTTATATTGCATATTTCTGAAACCCTAGCACCTGTAGAGAATAATAGCTCTAAGACAACTAAATCTCTTAGTGCTATTTTCCAATGATAACTCTTATACTCTAATTCTCTCACATTCTTAACACACGATTTCAGCATTCTCTTAATTATATTTAATGGGATTGTTTTAGGTAACTCCTTAGGTACATCATATTTCAATTCTATATCAGCAAAAAGATTAATCTTCATGTATTTCAAGAAAGTTTTTATACAGGTTATTTTACGTTTTACCGTACGTACTTTATAACGAGTATGAAGATAACTTATATAATCCAGCAGCAATTTTTTACACAGTTTCCTAGGTCCTATGTAATCACTAAATTGATATAAGTCTATTCGATATGCTTTAAGTGAATTATCACTTAACATTTTCTGTTCTTTACAAAATACTAAATATTCATTTATTTTATCTTTCAATATAATCAGCTCCCTTACATTTAGTACATTATAACAATATTCGTAGGAAAATATAAGATAAGCAATCATATATAAATGAAATAAATGATTTAATATATTTGCAACAGTAAAAAAGCGTTACATCTTACAGAACGAGATGATATTAATTCTGTTATAAATGCAGTTACTATTACAGACAATTATTGGATAAAACCGCTTGAAAGTAAGTTGTGTTATGCAGATGTGCGTTTTGATAATGACTATTTTTCAAATCTTGCTTTGACAGATAACTTCGATAGTTTTAACCTTGCAGTAAACAGTAAAAATTCAAAAACTCCCGAACTCACCAACATAGGCAGTTTTAAAAAGTGCCGGAAACTGATAAATGGGAAATGGTGGATGTACAAAAAAGCAGCTTATGATGAAATGTTTTCGGAATTATTCATATATCAGTTGGGAGTGGAATTGGGTTTTAATATGGCGTCGATTTCACGGGGTTATCCGAAAAATATAGGAAGAAAAAATGATTTGCTCATAAACTTATTTAATGAATTGCTGAAATATGATAATAATTTAAAGCAATATATTCTGTTGTTATCAGAAGAAATTATTGCAAAAGTTATAAAAATGGTGGGTATGCGTGTGAAAGGTAACTATATAACGGAATTTATTATGAATGGATATAGAAAGATAAATATATAATATAATCGATAATTAGGTTTTTGTTTCAATAATTCCCCGAACACAACTTTACATCAGTGTTCGGGGAATTGCATATTATGTTTGCTGCTAATGCGAAAAAAAGCGGGAGAGTTTTATACTCTGCATGAAGTGTTGTTTATGTCGGAATTAGTATGCAGGCACAGTATCCGGAAATAGGCTGGTAACAATATATGGTAAGCTGTTTGCCGATTTCGGGACTGTAATCGGTAAAAGTACGGTTGTTGCCGTTTAGTGCTACATCGGCATATGTAACCAACCACTTTTTATCACCATTTGAAAAAACTTCATAAAATGAACGGTTAATCATCTCATTTACAGGTACACCCTCTACATCAGCCATCATTTCATTGCAATATCTGAATACAAAATCAACACCGTGTCCGTTTTCGTCAAAAACCAACTCAATAATACAGAAAGCAAGAGGCATTTTATCTAAAAGAGTGCATTTTTCCAAAAGTCCAAGCGGCGGTACATAATTGTCTGATGCAAGTGTTAATGAATCAAGTCCGAGTTTTTTGCGGATTTTTCTGTGTTCGCTTAAACCACGTTTTCGTCCTTGAAAAGTGCGGCCGTCTGTCATTGTATAAATTCCGTCAGATGATATATTTATAATTTGGTTTGAGTTTACCAATATACCTTTCTGAATATTTAAAAAATCCGATTGAGGAAGATTGATATAAATATCTTTCATCGGAATCCATGTTTCAATATTTTTTCCTTCAATCAAATATATAGTGGTTTTCTTATTTTGATGAACAACATATTTTATATTTTTAACATTTATATTATTTGTCTTAAAAAAATTATCAACTTTATTATTCAAAACAAAACCTCCAATCTATTTTAGAATAGTCTAACATACTTTTAAACAAAAATCAATACCTTTAAATTAAGCATTATGATTTTAAATCAAAAATACTGACTATAATACAATATTATTGACCATATATAATTACTTTATCGACTAAAAGTGCGAAATAACGATATAATCATTGACTTTTAATAAACGTAATGATATAATTAATATATATTTGTTAGTGGTGTACCATAAATAAAAAAAGAAAACTATATGTGAGAACATTTTATATAAATAAATAAAAAAGATGGAGGACGAGGTATGATAAAGACAAGTGCAGTTAAACGATTGTTGTGCATTATTATGGTATTTTGCATGATGTTTGTGTATGTTCCGAATGTGAGTTTTGCAAGCTATACGATGCAGGATTCATATGATTATACCATGACTGTAAAGGTTGCTAACAAGGCATGGGCAGGCACAGATTCGGGAATGTTTTTGAGAGTTTATTTTTTTACGAATAAACCGATGTTCTCGGCAAAGATGGATACGAAAAATCACAACGATTTTCAGAGAGGTTCAAAAAAGGGATATACGTTTAATATTGCCGCACAGCCATGGGAGATTTCTCATGTAGAGATATATAATAGCGGCAAAGATGAAATAAATGTTAATTATTTTGAATTTAAACTGCCGGACGGCAGAGTGATTAAACAAGATGTATACGCAAAATTTGAAAAATCGGGCAAAAAATATGATGTTTCGGGGGATACAAAAAGAAATATATCTAATGTAGGTAATTTTAAAAATTTTAGTAGTGAGCGGTACTATTCAAAGAATGACACAAATCCCGATGATTTGACGTTTAAATGGAATAAGTCGATTACAGATAATTATGCAACCTATGATGCTTATAAATATCCGTCACCGCCAAGTATGACGTTCAGTGCCTATGGATACGGCAAGCAACAGGATTTGAATATAAATAATATGCGTGATGTGTATTTGACCGAGAATACTGATGAGAACGGAAATACAGTAGGATATACGCTTAAAACAAAATCATTGCTTGAAAAGATGAGAGAGATAGGTGTATACAGCCTTACGATTACAAGCAATTTGAAATTTAACAGCAAAACGGACAGAAATAAAGTATATTCAGAAACTTTTACACTAAAAAGACTGGAATTTTCATTTGATGAGGCAAAGGTTATAACAAATCCGTATACACCGTTTAGAGATAACAATTATTTTAATTCAAATTATGAAAGTGTAAAGATTGAAGTACCTGTTACGAAGAGAGATAATTACAATGCGGAAACTATTGCAAAAAGCCTTGCGGAAAGAATAACCACTGAAATAACAAGAAAAGAAAACATCAGACTTTATTATGACAGACTTGGCAGTAACGGTTATTCTGTTATGGACAATGTAGAGGTGTCGGGCAGAAAGCTGACGTTTGAATTTAAAGTGCCGAAAGAATATTTAAACAGTGACAGCGTGGGAATGAAACTGAGTATGTCAGAACTTAGTGCTATGGAAGGCAATTATTTATATGATTGTGAAGATGTTGTATATGACTTTAATTCAGAATATAAGATTGATACAAAAGCACCTGATTTGACATTGAAAAATGAAAAAGCAGAAACTATAAGCAGTTTTTATACATATAAGCAGTCGCAAAAATTCATTTTGGATACAAACAAGACACCGTATATTAATAATGTAGAGTCATTTTTCTCATATAAACTGTACAATTCGGCAGATAAAACCAACGAGATAAAACTTACAAGCAAATATACCACAGGAACAGAGATGACTCCGTATTCGGAGGGAACGGTATATGAAATCAATCCGAAAGAAAAACTTGAAGGTGATTATTATCTTGAAGTAAAAGCGTCTGATTTTGCGGGTAATAAGTCATCGACGTATGCCGATGTGGTAAGAATAGATAAGATTGCACCGAGAGCAACATATACAAAAAATGAAGTTACGGTAGGCAAGACAAAGAGAATTGAATATAAATTCAAAATGGAGGATATATCCGGAACAGGTAAACTGTATTATTGTGTTGTAAAGAACGGTAACCCGATACCGAGTATTACAAAGTCAGCACCGGAACACAGCGGAACGGTAGAGTCGGTTTTGGGACAATGGGCATTTATTAAGCAGTCAAATGCAGAGGCACAAACCGTTGTTGTAAATATTGCAGAGGGTGAAACATTTAAAGGCACACTTTACTATTATACGGTTGACAGTGCGGGCAACAGTTCCAGAGATGAAGCGTCAGCCGACAAAAAGGACGGATTTAATTATATAGACGCAAGTTTGGATAATGAAAATCTTGATTGTCAAATCAATGTTGCCGATTCTACGCCGGGATTGTCAAATTACGGCATATCATTCAGCACAGCGGATATTAACGTGATTACATACAGATGGAAAAACGGTAATAATGTAACGGTTGAAAATACATACGGAAACGGCAGTGAAGTCGGTGCGGCAAAGCATAGATTATCAAACGGAAACGATATAATGCTTGACGGAAAATATACGCTTGAATATACCGTGACAAATCCTACATCAGGAAATAAAAAAACATATACAAGAGATTTTATATTCGACAATAGTAAGCCTGAAATTACCGCAATGCTTAGAAGCGGAAATTTGAGTGATGAACAGGGAATAAATATTTATGTAAAGGATATTTCAAATATTCAAACACTTGAATATAAACTGACCAATAGTGATATGACTCCGCTGGAAGGGGCGGAAACGGTATCGCTTTCGGCTGGATTGCCTGAATTGTCAAAAGAAATCACAGTATCACCGAAGGAAACGGGTTCATACAGAGTATGGGTTAGAGCGGTTGACAAAAACGGATATGAAACAATTAGATTTACAGACATATTCTCGGTAAGAACTGTCGCCCCGACGCTTAAATTGTATAGCAGTGATGATTTTATTGTACATGAACCGGAATATACACTTACAATGAGTATAGCCGAGAATGTTAAAAACTTAAAATATTACAGAACAAACCAAGTAATCAAGTACAGAGCCTCAGAAGATGGAATTAATTACGGAGATTGGGTTATAGTCAAAGAAGTAGAAAATAACATTTTGAATGTAGACCGTTTTGAGGATTACTTTGAATTAAATACACCGATAGCTTTAAGAGAAGGCAAGAATAAGGTATTCGTAGAAGTGACGTTTGTGCCTGTTGATGATAATATGACGGTTATTCCGGAAGATATAATCACAAAACAAGTTGTAAATATAACATATGATTCATATCCGCCGGAGTATAATATTGAATTTGACGACCTTGAAGCAACTACGGAGTCGGTATTCGGTACAATTACGCTAACAGATAATGTAAGCAGTCCGGAGGAGTTATGGTGTTCGTCACCGGATAAAGACAGTATTGTCGTAAGCGAACCTGTAATTGAGGGTGATAAGGCAATATATAATATCGAAATTAAAAATAAGGTTAATACAGAAATTTTGGTGGGTGACGGAAACGGTAATCCTACCGGAATACCTGTTAAAATTGACTGTATAGACCGTGAACCGCCTGTTGTCGGCGGATATGTGGACACAAGAGCAGGAAGTGTCGGCGACAGAGCTGATGCGGATATAAGTTTCACTATTTCAGATGCGATTGAAGAAAAAACGAAATTTGCTCTGTTAAAGGGAGATTTTGAAATAGGCAATACGCCAAATCCGCTTACGACGCCTAATTTGGTCGGCGAAACGGTAATTATATCTCCTGATGATATTGATGACAGCATATTCGATACTGAAAATTCGGCAATACATATTTCAAAAACTCAAAATACAGTATATGAAAACGGAGAGTCGAACACCTCATATGAAATTAATGTCAGAGGTGTGGAATCGGGTAAATATGTACTTGTTGCATATGTGGAGGACGCACTTGGAAATTCACAAAAGTATTCTATCGGTAAATCCTTCCTGATACAAGATGCTGATGCTCAAATTACAAAAGCAACCGTAGTGGGTGCGGACGAAAATGCAGAAGGTGCAGTAAAAGCAGGAACAAAAGTAGCGGTTAATTTGACATTTAATGTACCGGTTTATGTTTTGCCGAAAGAAAAAATATCGTCTTTAAGTAATGAAGATAAAATTATGGAAGCGGCATCTACAAGTGCAAATGAGTTTTTTGCAGTTAATGAAAGGTACATAAGAAAGTACACAGTTGTATTGGAAGGCTATGGCGAACACAAGGTTTATTTTGCCGATGACTGCGGCAGACCATATGTGGGAACAGTTAATCTTACAGAAGATGACGTTGAATTTAATGCAAATTTCAGTGCAGATGCAACACTTTACGAAGCACCGGAGAATAGTGATGATATGTCGGCGTGGACTGAAATATCGTCAATAACAACAATGGAGGACGGCAAAGAGTATTTTGCGGTACTGACTGCAAAAAATAATCAGAAGATAATAAATGATAATTCTTACCATGAAGGTTTTTCTTTTGACAGCGGTTTGTCAGAGGGTACAGGCAATGAGTACACCAAGTTGGTATATAATATTTACGATTGTGCTAAAAAATATTTGGTAATGGATTATAAAACACAAACTGTTACCGAGGCGGGAGAAACGATTGAATCGGTCAACGCATATGACGTGTATATCAAAGATATAACAGCACCTGAAATTAACGAAACGAGAATACAAACCAATGCGGCACAGCCGGTAGATTTGCTGCTTGACTTCTATGACGCTGAGGCGGCAGTTGATACAGACAGAGATTTGGACGGTTCGGAAGAAGGTTCTGACGATGTTTATACCGATGCGGAATTGGCTGCAAAAGCGGGTATTAAAGATGTTAAGGTATCAAAGATATACAAAAATTATGATGAATTTAACGATGGTGAGAGAGAATATACCGACCTTGGAGCAGTTGATTTTTACCAAATAAGATTTGAAACAAACGGTATAATGGAAGTAATAGTTACAAATACATTTGGTCTTACAAGCAAAAAGGAAATAGTGATTAATTCTATTTTTGATAAACCGATTACTGTTGATGAAGATTATACTGTTGAATATTATTATAAAGATATTGACGACAGAGAACAGCCGATAGTATCGGGAACGTATTATAAGAGTGTGTTTGCAAGAATTAATATAACCTATGATGGTCAAAACAGAGGAATATATGTTGCAAATAATCTGAAAAATACAGAGAAAGAACTTACCGAATATAACGGAAACTTCACATTTAAGCTAAAAGACAAATATGGTTTTGGGAAGGAACAGCTTGTAGCATATGATATGTTTGATTCGAGAAGTCCTGAGGTGGAATTTGATACCGGTGACGGTGCAAAAACAAATCAGCCTATTGATGTAAAGATTATATGTTATGACCTTTCCGAAATAAGCAGCGTAAATGTTACACCGAAAACGGGAACAAAAATCAGTTTTGCAAAATCATCATCAGAGCCGACTGCGGACGGAAATATAAAATCTGTGTTTACAGGAAAAATTGATAAGAGCGGCGTTTATGTGGTTGATGTGTCAGATGTTTTGGGGAATACTTCAAGCAAGAATTTGATTGTGAGCAACATTGATACCGCAAAACCGGAAATTTATAAGAAAATGTATACATCAGAGGAAATGACAAATCAAAGCGTGGGTGTGAAATTGTATTTCACAAAATCAAACGTAAAATTAAAATCTGCTGAGCCTGTCGGCAGTGTGTTAAAGAAAAGCGATGTAATTGTTGACTATTCAAATTCAATGCTTAGATTTTTGGAAAACGGTACAGTAAATATTGTGTTTACAGACGAATACGGAAATGAGGGTACAGATACCGTTACGGTTAAGAACATTAATCGCACCGCTCCGTCATTAAAAGCAGTATCCGCTGCTTCAAAAGATTTATCGTCAGTAAAGATTACCTTTGAACAGGAAACAGACAACGATGGTATGCCACTTGATAAAATGCGTGACCTTGCAGATATTATGGTTATGTATTACGGTGATGTTAAAGATGCGGATACGGCGGAATTTACGTTTATAGAAAACGGAAAATATACATTCTATGTATTTGACAAGATAGGCAATACACAAGTAATTGAAGTTACTGTTGACGGTATCGACAAAGCCGCTCCGATTATTACACAGGTTTCATGGGATTATACATATTATGATGAAAACGGTGTGCTGAAAAATGTATCGGACAGCATAGTGCCGAATGGCGAGGTGGGATATAATGCAGCCGATGATATTTACATACCTACAAATCAAAATGTAAACGTAACAGTTACAACAGATAAAGAAACGGCATTCGTCGGAAGCGGTTCAACGATATATGAAAAGACACATTCAATGGAGTATGACGAAAATGGATGGTTTAATTTCTATCTTGAAAGACCGAATAAGGAAATGGCTCAATACGGAGTGGGAATATACCTTATAGATAAAGAACCGCCTGTTATCGAAAATGCAGATGACCTTGTATTCTATGAAAATCCGAATGCGGGTACAGCGTATGACAAGAACTTGATTGCCGGCGTAACGGCATACGATATGAAGGGTACATTTAAAACCGACCTTTCAGACAAAGTTGAGATTGATTACGGTGAATTTAATCCTGATAATTTGTCGGCGAACAGGTTCGACAGAACAAAACCGTATGAAATTGTGTATACGGTTAAGGATAGAGTCGGCAATGTAACAAAACTTACAAGAAAAGTAACACTTGTTGGAATGTTTGATACGGTTATGCTTGTGAACGGACAATTCCCGAACAGCAGTAATCGAACAGAGGTAAATTCCGATACTGTGGAACTGCAACTTCAAAACTTTGGCGGAACTGCATACGGAAGATATGCAAAAGGTCTGTACACAATGGGGGAAATTAAGAATAAAGGTACTGTTATAAAACAGGACGGTGATAAATTTGTTGTTAGCAGATTAAAAGAAGGCTGGTATACATTCTATGTACAAACGGATTTGAGAGATTATTTCTGTGTCAATGTGTATGTTGTTAACGGCAAATGAGGAGGAAATATATGAGAATTTTTAAAAGAACGTTAAGTATGCTGCTTGCGTTGGTAATGCTTGTTGCAATGATACCTAATGTTTTAGCGGAAAGTGATAAGATTTTCACTATACAAAATGATTATATTAAATATTCCATAAATTCTGAAACAGGAGGATTTTCCGTCGAAACACTCGACGGAAATCCTCAAAAGGAATTAGATAACAATATTCCGTTATTGTATAAGGAAGATGAGTCACGAAGCAATGGTACATCATTTACAACAATTCGTATTGACGGTAAAGATTACATTTTCGGACGTTCATACGGATTTTTTGGGATTGATACCGAACTGCATACGCCGATAGTATCGGAAGAGGGCAGACTTATTACGGTAGAGTGGAAAATAAAAGATTATCTGGTTACTCAAAAGGTGGCTTTGTCAGCTGAAAAGGATAACGATTTAACCGGTAATGTAGGTATTTCATACACGGTTAAAAATATGGGTTCGTCCAATGCACCTGTCGGTATCCGTGTACTTATGGACAGTGCTCTTGACAGCACGATTGATTCACCGTATCTTATCAAAGATACCGATACAATGCCGATAAATGTAGAAACAGAGTATACGGCAGATAATATGCCTACACAAATCAGAGGTGTGGATTCGCTTGAAAATCCTACAAAAATGATGTATACATTTTTAAAGGGGTTGAATACAAAAACACCTATTGACAGAGTGATTGTAGGTCATTGGAGAAATCTTGCAAATACAAGATATGACTATACCCCTGATAATTACTGCAATTTTACGAACTATTCAAACAAATACAGATTTCCCGATTCTGCGATTGCATATTATTGGAACGAAACAGCACTTTCGGCGGGAGCGGAAAAAACAGCGGAATTATTGTATGGTGTGGGAAACTTTTCGTCAAGTGTAAGTGAAGAAAATCTTGGAATATACATGAGTGTAGATAACAAGATAAGACTTAACGATAAGGGTAACGGATATGCAAACGACGGTGAATTTGAAGTTACCGTAACAATAGACAACAGTGTTGACGGAGCACAAAAAATTACAGACCCTGTTGTTGAAATTAACATGGACGACGGAATTGTACTTCAAGAGGGACAGAGCAGTCTTACAACATACAAGACCATTGATGTGGGTACGGTTAATACGATAAAGTATAAATTGAAAGCCGAACCGCAAGCACAGATTTCAGCAAAAATGATAGCGGTAAGTCTGCACGGAAGTCAGGATATAAGTGCAGAAAAGGCAAAAGCCGTAAACTACGGTACATCAAGAAGTGTTCTGCTTCCATCGGTATCGGGTGTGCTGCCTAAAATAAGCATGAATGCAATTACACCGGAAACCGTTTATACAGAGGGAACAAAAACCATTACTGTAAGCGGTGATATGTCCGAATTGCAGGCACTTAATGCGACGGATATGTGGGAACTTTATCTTGTGCATACAACATCGGACAGCAAAGTACGAATTGAAAAAGATAAGTTTGCATTTATTGATGATAAATACAGTGCATTTACTTGTTCAACCAATGAACCGCTTGAAGTGGGCGAGTATCAAGTGGTGTTTGAATTTACGGATACACAGCTTACCGAGCAGTTTGGTGTTACAAGTATTACGGCGGGCAAAAATTTGAGAGTATCAAATGACCCTAAATATGCAATACGTTCATATGGAATTATGGCACTGGTAAGACATGATAAAAACAAGTATTCGTTTGTACCGTTTGTGAGTGATGATGATTATGAAAAGTTCCTTACAGGTGAAACAGATGCTGTTGACATTCACAATAAAGCAGTGCCGAAACATAATTATGTGTCAACAGTATTGGCTGATAATGAAATTATCATGATTATCAGAGGCGATATTCAAGAGGCACAGGAGAAAGTTGACGGTGAAATAAAGACTTATTATCAGGCAAGTGCCGAAAATTCAGATGTAATCATTAATGATATTCTTTCTTATAAAGGAAGTCAGCCGCTGGTTATAAAGGATTATGACGGTGTGTATAAAGTATCGGGCGACGGCAAACTTTCTATTATTGATTCGATTGAAGTATGGCGTGGAAAATGGTTCTTTCAGACAATGAACAATCAGGTGACTTCGCTTGACTCGGATAATTTCGGGGCGGATTGCACACAATTAAAACTTAGCCTTGAAGGGTTGGGGCATGTGGTGCAGTCGATAGGCGGATTTTTGATTGATATTTCATTCGGGGTAATGAGCGCAAGCCGTTCTATTGAAGATGATAAGCATATTGAGTACGGTATTGGATTCGGCGGACGTATTTCAATACCGATTAAAGCATCTGATGAAAAGGATAAATCAAAAGACCAGTTATTATCATCTGACGACAGTAAAATTTCCAAAGATAAAGTTGTTGATTCCGATGATTATTCCGATGCGTTGGGCAATTTGTTCAAAGAGGAGGACGGCTGGGAAACCGGAAAAAATGAATTCAAAAAGGATACAAGTCTTGATAACGGCGGACTTACTGCCGATATTAAGGAGGTTCGTTTCGGTCAGAACGTAAAAGTAAACGATGACGGTACGGTGGAAATAGAAAGCGTCGGTTTTAAAGGAATTAACACTACTTTGACGCTGTGTCTGCCGAAAGATGTGTTGGGTAAACTTGTAAGCAATGCACCGGGTGTATATGCGGCGGTGACGATAAATACGCTTGACGATATTTATGCAATTGCGGCGGGGCTTGATATAAAGGCAATCCAATGCGAAGGTTTGCTGAGCTTTAAAAAGACAGATGTCAGAGGGACTGATGTAATATTGCCGGACAATATTGAGTTTTATATTCGTGACGGAATTAGTATTCCTATTGTACCGGGTGTACTTAGCATAGCCGGCTTGGGAGGCGGAATTAATGACCTTGCCGATACATTGGGCGGAGAATTTACCACGCTTCCTCCGCTTACCATATTGCTGTATACACGTCTTAAAGCAATAGAATTGCTTATCGGAGATTTTGATGCGAGTGTAAATCTTTCAGGAATAGAACTCAGTGGTGAACTTAGTATTGATACACGCAAGACGCTAAAAAGTCCGGTGGTTATCAATGCGGGATTGTCGGCAAAATGGGTTGACCCGATACAGTTTAAAGTGTACGGAACGGTAAATGTTATTGACGGAATTATTCGAGGCGGAATAACTATTACAATTACCGATAAGTCATTCTGCGGATATGCTTTTGTAACGGTATGCGTTCCTGAGTCAATACCGATTATAGGCGGACGTGAAATGGCAAGATTGGAAGCAGCGGTTTCAAATGATTATATAGGTACTGCATTTAAGATTCTGGGTATTAAGTTCGGTATTATATATTATTGGAACGGTGACTTTTCATTTGGTCAGGATATTTCATTGACGGGTTTTGATGATGAAATCAATCCTGAGAATATGGACGCACTTATCAAGACAGATACAAACAACGGCGAAACACATACGCTTTACGGAACAAATATAAGAAAACTTGACGGTAAAGCGGTTAATAACACTAATAACGGTGAAGTATCTTTGATGGATACGGGAACAAACGTTACATATAATTTTAATGTGAAAGATGAAGATGCGGTAATATTTGAAATCCCGTTTACAGGATATACAATTCCTGATATTGCCGATATTAAATTGACCAATCCAAACGGAACCGAAATACCGCTTGCTTTGGCAGATGATGAAGGAAACGGAAACTTCCTTGTACAAACCGCAAGAGAGGACGGAAACTTTATCTATATTTCTGTAACGGATAAATCGTATCTTGCAAACGGTAATTGGACGATTACAGTGAATAACAGCAATACCGGTGTGACAGCGTTTAGCTGTTATGCGGTTGATAATATTGCGGAGCTTTCGGACGTAAGAGCGTCATATACATCGCCGTATACATTAGATGTTGCATGGACAACGGATTGCGAGGCAGCAAGTTCGGGATATATTGACGTATATCTTACAAAGGATAAAGATATAATGTCAAAAGTGAGAACAAGTGATGCCGATGATACGATAGGCGAGCATATAGGCAGAGTGAGAGTTGAATCTGTTAAAAACGGAAACGAAACTTTTACAATTCCGGATTCAATGTCGGGCGGAAATTATTATGCAGTTGCAACTCTTTCGACAGATTCGGGAGGTATGAGTACTGCTGTTGCATCAACACCGTTCACATTTACCAATGCTAATTTGCCTAAACCTGTAAAGAGTGCTGATGTTCGTTACGGCGGTAACGGTGACATATATGTGGATATTAAAGATGCAGATGATGCGGATTATACACATTATTTGGTGAGCGTTTTATCAAGTGACGGAACAGCACTTATTATGGACCAATTTAAAAAGGGCGAAAAGGTATTCATAGGTAAAGAGGCAGGACTTAACGCAAATTCCGATTATTATGTTGAAGTGAAAACATTGAGAGAAGATGACGGCAAATTCTATTACGGTGATGATGATGTAAAGAGCAGTACAATCAAAATTCCTGAATTGGATAAGCCGGTACTTCTTTCGGTAGAAACCAATATACCGGAAAACGGTATTATAAATGAGGGTACATTCGAGGCAACTTACACATTTGACAGACCGGTATGGTTCTTGGGAGATATTAACGGTAATTTGATGTCGGAGCGATGCTTTAAGGAAGTATGGCAAGTATCCTATCCTTTGCATGACGGAGATTATTTGGTTGATTTCGAGGCAATCGGAATGAACAAGGATTATGTAAAAGCGTCTGATTTTAAGGATACAGTAGAAAATGCACTAATAGGATTTAAATCGGATACGATTGCACCGGTACTTTCACTTAAAAAGAATATATTGGAAAGTGCTAAAAAGGAAAACAATCAATCGGTTAAGACAGCATTTGCGACAAATACCGTAGTTGCCGATGAAAACGGTAATTTTGTTGTTGAGGGTATTTCAGAACCTAATGCAGTATTGACTGTTGACGGCAGTGCGGACGGAATTGTGCGTAAATCAAATGGTGTATCATTTACATACAGTGCAAATCTTGGTGATGCAAGTCAGCGTACAATGGAAATCAAAGCGGTTGATAAGGCAGGCAATACATCTACACTTGTGGTATATGCGGTCATCAATAAACAATCGGCAATAAGCAGTATTGAAATTTTAAATAACGGTGAGAGCATAGCAAAGAATGGAAACGGCGATTCGTTTATTGAAATGAGGAAAGGTCAAACTGCAAATCTTACAATAAATGGTGTAACACAGGACGGTGAAAAAGTTGAAATTGCAAATTCAGACGTTTTGTGGGACGTATTGTTTGAAAAGAATTTGGTTAAGCTGGAAAACGGTGTGGTAACGGCTGTCGGAGCGGGTGAAACCGCAGTGAAAGTCGGAATGTCGGGCGGAGAAGTTACATTGCTTGATAATTCAAAAACCGAAACGGCAGTTGAAGATTATGTTTTGATTACAGTCTTTGCATATAGCAAAGATGACCTTGCTGCTGAAATTGCAAAAGCAGAAACAAATATTCAAACACCGAAGAATGCAACCGAAGATGATATTGCAGTATATCAAACGGCAATAAATTCGGCAAAATCAGTATATGATGATACAAATGCAAAAGATGCTGATATTGAAAAGGCTGTTGCAAGTTTGAAGAATGCGACAGAAATATTCAATAAGGCAAAGAACAGAGTGTCAGACAAGACAGTGCTGAAAGCAGAGATAGACAGTGCCGAAAAGAATATTGCGGCAGTGGGAAATGCAAATGCAGACGATGTTACAGCATACCAAACTGCAATAGCCAGTGCAAAAACAGTGTATAATAATGACGGTGCATTGCAGACAGAAGTAGACAGTGCGGCAGAAGCATTGAAAAATGCAACAAAGGCATTTAACGAAAAGAAAAATGCTGGTACAGATAAAACTGCTCTTGCAGAAGAAATCATAAATGCAAAGAGTAATATTGCAGTAGTCGGAAGTGCGAGTGCAGACGATGTTGCGGAATACCAAACTGCGATAGACAAAGCGGAAACTGTATATGTAAATCCTGACGCAACACAAGCGGAAACCGATAAGGCGGTTGAAGAATTAAAGAGTGCAACGGATAAATTTAATAAAAAGAAAAATAATAATGTTGATAAGACAAAACTTGCAGATGAAATTGAAATAGCACAAACTAATATTGCAAATGTAAATAAGGCGAGCAAGTCGGATATTGAAAAATATCAAAGTGCGATAGATAAAGCACAAGCGATATATGATAAGAGCGATGCAACTCAAACTGAGGTAAATAAAGCAGTAAGCGAACTTAGCAGTGCTACAAAGGCATTTGATAAGAAAAATAACCCGAGCAGTCCGAGCGGTGGTTCAGGCGGTGGCGGCGGAGGAGTTGTCATTGGAATCAACAATAATGTGACATATTATGATGTGACCGTAAGTGCAAGCGAGGGCGGCAGTGCGGCAATTTCGCAGCAGAGAGTTCCGAGTGGAAACAGTGTTACAATAACAGCTGTTCCGAATGAGGGATATGAGGTTGATAAAATTATGGTCAACGGAAAATATTGCGGAAAAGCTGAGATTTCGACAATCGCCGCAGTTACCGAAAATACCAATATTACTGTGACATTTGCAGAGAAATGGTTCAATCCGTTTAGCGATATTTCAAATTCTGACTGGTTCTATGAAAATGTAAAATGGGCTAACAGAAACGGATTGATGAACGGAACAGACGAGAACATATTTAGTCCAAATTCGGATATTACAAGAGCAATGCTTGTAACGATTTTGTACCGTACAGAAGACGAGCCTGACACAAACGGAGTTAGTAAGTTTAACGATGTTGATAGTTTGGCATACTATAACAATGCGGTTATATGGGCTGAGCAAAACGGAATAGTAAAAGGATATTCGGATACTGAATTTGCTCCGAATGATAATATTACTCGTGAACAGATGGCGGCTATTGTATACAGATACGCTAAATTGAAGGGCTATAATACGGACGTTAAAGGCGAACCGGAATATTCGGATAGAAATGAAATTTCAGACTATGCAAAAGATGCTGTGATTTGGTGTTTGGATAAGGGAATTATGAAAGGTAACGAAAACAATACCTTTGCTCCTAATAAAAATACCACAAGAGCGGAATCGGCGGCAGTATTGGAAAGATTTTCGGAGAATAATAACTAAAATTAATAAAAAAACTTGCAGATAATCTCATCTGCAAGTTTTTTGTTGGGAGTGAAACAAATGCCGTACAGGGCTAAAATATGTGCTATTTCAGAAAAATAGGCAGAAAAAGTTTCAAAAAAACGTGATTATTTTTTAGACTATAAATTGTAATATAAAAGCTTATAAATATTGAGTAACATATTCTTGTTAAATCGACAACTATTTTTGATTAATTTCTTTAATAAATATTGACAATACAGCTGTGATTTGATACTATAAAATAGAGTGTAAATTTATATTTGCAGTTAGAATGGATTTTAATTGGAGGTAAAATGATTATGGCAAGTCCAAAAGTTGCGATTGTTATGGGAAGCGATTCTGATTTCGACAAATTAAAAGGTTGTATCAAAATGCTTAAAAAATTTGAAATTGAAGTTGATGTGAATGTTATTTCAGCTCACAGAACTCCTGAGGCGGCAGAAAAATTTGCCAAGTCGGCAGAGGAAAACGGTATCGAAATTATTATTGCGGCAGCAGGTAAGGCGGCTCATTTAGGCGGAGTTTTGGCTGCCTTTACTACTTTACCGGTAATTGGTGTACCAATTAAATCATCTACTATGGACGGTATGGATTCACTGCTGTCAATGGTACAAATGCCAAAAGGTATTCCTGTGGCAACCGTTGCCATCGACGGGGGAGATAATGCCGGTATTTTAGCGGCTCAAATGCTATCATTAAAATATGATTACATCAAAGATATGCTTAAAGAATTTAAAAAAGATATGGCTGATGAGGTTGCTGAAAAGAATTTGAAAGTAAAACAAGAAGCTGCAAATTTATAATAAAAACAGTAAATAAAATTATGGAGGATATATAATGAGTAATACATATAAAGAAGCCGGAGTTGACGTTGAAGCAGGTTACGAGGCTGTAAGACTAATTAAAGACCATGTTAAAAGAACTATGATTGACGGTGTATTGGGTGGTATAGGCGGTTTCGGAGGACTTTTTGAACTTCCGGAAGGCTACAAGAAACCGGTTTTGGTATCGGGTACGGACGGTGTTGGTACAAAACTTCGTATTGCGTTTTTGATGGACAAGCATGACACAGTAGGTCAGGACTGCGTTGCAATGTGTGTAAATGACGTTGCTTGTTCGGGTGCAAAACCATTATTCTTTTTAGACTATCTTGCAGTTGGCAAGAACGTTCCGGAAAAGGTTGCGGATATTGTTAAAGGTGTAGCTGACGGCTGTGAGCTTGCGGGCTGTGCTTTGGTCGGCGGTGAAACAGCTGAAATGCCGGGTTTCTATCCTGTTGACGAGTACGATTTGGCGGGATTTAGCGTTGGTATCGTTGACAAGGACAAGATGACTGACGGTGCAAAAGCTAAGGTCGGTGACGTTTTGGTTGGTATTGCATCAAGCGGTATTCACTCAAACGGTTATTCTTTGGTAAGAAAGATTTTTGACCTAAACAGTGACAGTGCAAAAGAAACTCTTATGACTTACAGCGATGAATTGGGCAAAACTATCGGCGAAGAATTGCTTACTCCAACAAGAATTTATGTTAAACCATTGCTGAAATTGATTGATGAAGTGGGTATTAATACTGTTTCTCACATCACAGGCGGCGGATTTATTGAAAATATCCCAAGAATGTTGTCTGACAATTTAACTGCTAAGATTAACAAAGGTACATGGAATATTCCGGCTATCTTCGGTATGATGCAAAAGAAAGCAAATATCCCTGAAAGAGATATGTACAACACATTTAATATGGGTATCGGTATGGTTGTCGCAGTTGATGCGGACAAGGCTGAAAAAGCAGTTAAATGTTTGGAAGAAGCAGGAGAAAAGGCATATATCATCGGTGAAATTGTAGAAGGCAATGAGGGCGTTATTCTTTAATATTTTAAATTGAATTTATGACAGAAAGGATAATGTTCTATGTTAAATATAGCGGTATTGGTATCGGGCGGCGGAACTAATTTGCAGGCCTTGATTGATGCTGAAAAAAACGGAATTATAAAAAGCGGCAAAATTATATCGGTAGTTTCAAATAAAGCCGATGTATACGCATTGGAACGTGCGAAAAATGCAGGTATTGAAACTTGCGTAATCGCTAAAAAAGATTGCAAGGACAATGACGAATTTAATAAAAAGCTTTGCGATTACATGAAAGCTAAAAATATTGATTTGGTTGTGATGGCAGGATTTTTGGCTATTGTCGGAGGTGCTTTTTTAGACGAGTACAAAAACAGAATTATAAATATACATCCGTCTTTGATACCGTCTTTCTGCGGTGACGGATTTTACGGCTTAAAAGTACATCAGGCGGCACTTGACTACGGCGTGAAGGTGACAGGTGCAACCGTGCATTTTGTAAATGAAATTACCGACGGCGGCAAGATTATTTTGCAAAAGGCTGTATATATCAATGATGACGATACTGCCGAAACACTGCAAAGACGTGTAATGGAAGAGGCAGAGTGGAAGATACTTCCGCAGGCAGTTGAAATGTATTGCTCGGGAAATATTAAATAAGTGAACGAAGGGGAACAGTTAATGGAAAAAATAAATCTTTTTGATGAATTAAAGCAAAACCCATATCCGGGACGAGGTATTGTAATCGGCAAATCAGCTGACGGAAAATATGCGGTGACGGCATATTTTATTATGGGGAGAAGTGTAAACAGCAGAAATCGTGTGTTTGTTGAGGACGGTGACGGTATCCGCACACAAGCGTTTGACCCGTCAAAATTGGAAGACCCGCATTTGATAATCTATGCACCGGTTCGTGTGCTTGGGAACAATACTATTGTGACAAACGGCGACCAGACAGATACAATATATGAGCTTATGGGGAAAGGTCAGACTTTTGAACAATCACTTCGCACCAGAGAATTTGAGGACGATGCACCAAACTTTACACCGAGAATTTCGGGTATTATGAATGTTGAAAATAACAAGTACAGTTTTGCTATGTCAATTCTAAAAAGTGCAAACGGCAATCCTGATGACTGCGACAGATATACATTCAGCTATGAAAATCCGCTAAGCGGCGAGGGCAGATTTATTCATACATATAAATGCAACGAAAATCCATTGCCTAGCTTTGAAGGTGAACCGAAAAGAGTGGAAATAGGCAATGATGATATTGATACATTTGCTGATAAAGTATGGAATTCATTGAATGAAGATAACAAGGTATCATTGTTTGTGAGATATATTGACATTGCAAGCGGTGAAACACAATCAAAAATTATAAACAAGAATAAGTAAGGGGAGAAAATAATGAAAGAAATGCAATTAAAATATGGCTGTAACCCTAATCAAAAGCCATCAAGAGTATTTATGGAAAACGGCGATTTGCCTATCGAGATTGTGAACGGCAAGCCGGGATATATCAATCTTTTGGACGCTTTAAACGGCTGGCAGTTGGTTAGAGAATTAAAGAAAGCAACCGGTCTTTGTGCCGCTACTTCTTTTAAACACGTTTCTCCTGCCGGTGCGGCAGTCGGATTGCCGCTATCGGATACTTTGAAAAAGATTTATTTTGTTGACGACAGTATCGAATTGTCACCTTTGGCTTGTGCATACGCAAGAGCAAGAGGTGCGGACAGAATGTCATCATTCGGTGATTTCATTTCATTGTCGGACTGCTGTGACAAAGCTACTGCACAGCTTATCGCAAAAGAAGTTTCCGACGGTGTTATCGCTCCCGATTATACAGACGAGGCACTTGAAATATTGAAGAAAAAGAAAAAGGGCAACTATAATATTATCAAAATTGATGAAAATTATGTTCCTGCTCCTATCGAAAGAAAGCAAGTATTCGGCGTTACTTTTGAGCAAGGCAGAAATGAACTTGACATTAACGAAGAATTATTGTCAAATATGGTTACAGATAACAAGGAATTGCCTAAACAAGCTAAAATTGATTTGATGATTTCTCTTATTACTCTTAAATATACACAGTCGAACAGTGTATGCTATGTTAAGGACGGACAGGCTATCGGTATCGGTGCAGGTCAGCAGTCAAGAATTCACTGCACACGTTTGGCAGGTCAAAAGGCAGATAATTGGTGGCTTAGACAATCACCAAAGGTTCTTGGCTTGCAATTTGTGGACGGCATCAAGCGTGCGGACAGAGATAATGCGATTGACGTGTATATTTCTGACGAGTATATGGACGTTTTGGCTGACGGTGCATGGGAAAACATCTTCAAGGTAAAACCGGAAGTGTTTACTAAGGAAGAAAAATTGGCTTGGATTGCTCAAAATACAAACGTTGCTTTGGGTTCGGATGCGTTCTTCCCATTCGGCGACAATATCGAAAGAGCTAAAAAGAGCGGTGTTGCTTATATTGCTCAGCCGGGCGGTTCAATTCGTGATGACAATGTTATTGATACCTGCAACAAGTACAACATTGCTATGGCATTTACAGGAATTAGATTATTCCACCATTAATAGATAGTTTTAATGTAGGGAAAGTTTTCCCTACATTATTATTTTAATTTAGGAGGATTAAATATGAAAGTTTTAGTAGTTGGCGGCGGCGGCAGAGAGCATACAATAGTATGGAAAATCGCTCAGTCACCTAAGGTAGATAAGATTTATTGTGCACCGGGCAACGGCGGTATTGCTGAGCTTGCGGAGTGCGTTGATATAAGTGCGACAGATATAGACGGCATTGTAAAATTCGCAGAAGAAAATCAAATAGATTTGACGGTTGTTGCACCTGATGACCCGTTGGTTTTGGGTATGGTTGACGCTTTGAATGAAAAGGGTTTGAGAGCGTTCGGCCCGAAAGCCAATGCGGCTATTATCGAGGGAAGCAAGGCTTTTTCAAAAGAACTTATGAAAAAGTATAATATTCCGACTGCGGGATATGAGGTATTCACAGACAGTGCGTCTGCAATAGAATATGTAAAAAAGGGCACATTCCCGACAGTTATCAAGGCTGACGGTCTTGCTTTGGGTAAGGGTGTTATCATTGCACAAAATTTGGAGGAGGCAGAACAGGCTATCCACGAAATGATTGATGACGGTAAATTCGGAAAGAGCGGCAGCCGTGTTGTTATCGAAGAATTTTTGACAGGTCCTGAGGTATCTGTTCTTGCATTTACTGACGGTAAGGTTGTAAAGCCTATGGTTTCTGCACAAGACCACAAGCGTGCATATGACGATGACGAAGGCTTGAACACAGGCGGTATGGGTACATTCTCGCCAAGCAGACTTTATGATGATGCAAAAGCAAAAGAATGTATGGAGAATATTTTCATTCCTACAATTAAGGCAATGAGTGCGGAAGGCAGACCGTTTAAGGGTGTATTGTACTTCGGTTTGATGATGACCAAAAACGGAGTTAAAGTTATTGAATACAACTGCCGTTTCGGTGACCCTGAAACACAGGTTGTATTGCCAAGACTTAAAACCGATTTGGTTGAAATTATGGAGGCTGTTATTGACGAAAGACTTGAAGATGTAAATATCGAATGGGCTGACAATGCTGCGGTATGTGTGGTATTGGCATCGGGCGGCTATCCTGTAAAATATGAAAAAGGTTATGAAATCAGCGGTCTTGATGCTGCTAAAAAGCTTGAAAATATAACTGTATTCCATGCCGGAACAAAAAATGTTGACGGTAAAATTGTAACAAACGGCGGACGTGTATTAGGTATTACCGCTGTTGACGATAATCTTGATTTGGCTATTAAACGTGCATATGACGCAGTTGAAAAAGTTACATTCAAAGATGTTCATTATCGTAAGGATATAGGTATTAAAAAATATGAATAAGAAAAATGTTTCTCAAATTCGTTTATATTTAAGCGGACTTGTTTCACGAATGAAAGAAAATGAGGCTTATTTCAATAATATTCACATTCTTTTCCGTTCGGGTACAAAGGATTTTGTCGGTGTGGTAAATTACGATGAGGACGAAGTAACATTTGATTTTCAGGCGGTAAGGAAAGTGATTGATGCCGACGAACTGACAGATATTATTTGCAGTGAAATATCAAAATACGATGAAGTAACTATCACATACAATGAGCGTGGTACTAAAATTGTGATTGATGCAAATGACAAGAAAGTTAGAATGCATCACGAACAAGCCGACACGGAAGTTAAAGAATCGGTAGGACAGGTGAGTACAAGCAGAGAATACCTTGTCAATCCCGCATTGGCAAAAAATGTGCTTTCTGAAATCGGTATATTGGCGAAGAACGGTAAAATAAAAAATGACAAGATACGCAAATATAATCAAATTGATTATTTTGTGGAATTGATGCGTGATTTAATAGATGAAATTCCACAGGATAAAGAAATAGTCATTATGGATTGTGCCTGCGGAAAGTCATATCTGTCATTTGTTATGAATTTCTATTTTTGCGAAATTGCAAAAAGAAAATGCCGTTTTATCGGTGTGGACTATTCCGAAATTGTTATTGACGCATCAAAACGAATTGCAAATAATCTCGGTTATAAAAATATGACATTTATACAAGCTGATTTGCGTGAGTATACACCAAAGGAAAATATTGATGTGGTTATATCTTTGCACGCTTGCGATGTAGCAACGGATATGGCTTTGGCTTTGGGTATTCGTGCAAAAGCAAAGGCAATAGTATGCGTGCCGTGCTGTCATAAAGATATTTTATCTCAATATTCGTATGAACCATTTAAAGCAATTACAAAATACGGTATTTTAAAGGCACGTTTAGCAGATACGCTGACAGACGGACTTAGAGCGGCATATCTTGAAAGTGTAGGGTACAAGGTTTCCATGATTGAGTATATATCACCTTTGGAAACACCTAAGAATATCATGATACGGGCTGTATATATCGGCAAAAAAAATTCCGAGGCGGCGGAAGAATACAAAAATTTGAAAAATATGCTGAATGTAAATCCGGCCATTGAACGTTTTCTGAAATAATTTGTTATGGCAGAAAACTTGTTCTTGACTTTATTGTGATAAAGTGTTATTATAATAATACGTTAATTGAATATAAGGAGATTATTTGATATGAAAAAGATTATTTCATTTGTGATTGCGGCTATGCTTGCGGTAACGGCTTTGGCAGGATGCTCAACGGGTACATCTGACAGTGCAAAGGATACAGGTTCAAAAACTACTTTCACAGTTGGTTTTGACCAAAACTTCCCGCCGATGGGATTTGTCGGTGATGACGGTCAGTTTACGGGTTTTGATTTGGAACTTGCCGCTGAGGTTTGTAACAGATTGGGTTATGAAATTAAATATCAGCCTATCGAATGGGACGCAAAAGATGCTGAATTGAATGCCGGTACTATTGATTGTATCTGGAACGGTTTCACTATGTTGGGTCGTGAAGATGATTATACATGGACAGAACCATATATGGCAAACCGTCAAATTTTTGTTGTAAAATCTCAATCGGGTATCAAATCAACAGCTGATTTGAAAGGCAAGATTGTCGATGTACAAAAAGACTCGGCAGCAGAAGAGGCATTGAATAATATGCCTGATTTGAAGTCAACATTCAAACAAATGACATCTGTTGCGGATTACAACACTGCATTTATGGAACTTGAATCGGGTGCTATCGATGCTGTCGCTATGGACAGTACGGTTGCTCAATATCAAATCCGTGACAGAGCAAGCGAATTCTTGATTTTGGACGATGTTATTTCAGAAGAATCTTACGGCGTAGGATTTAAAAAAGGCAATACTGAATTAAAAGATAAAGTAGAAAAGACTTTGAAAGAGATGGCGGCTGATGGTACATTGGCTAAGATTTCAACAAAGTGGTTCGGTAAAGATGTTACTACTATTAAATAAGTAAATTTATTGACGTTATGCCGAAACGGTATAACGTCAATATTATTATTGGAACGTATTTTTATGAACAGGGAGTAAATTATGACTATATCTACAATGCTTTCTCAACTTGGAAGCGGAATGATTGTTACAGTTTTTATATTTGTATTGACATTGTTGTTTTCATTGCCGTTAGGTCTTATAATCTCATTCGGCAGAATGTCGAAAAATGTTATAGTGCGAAATATTGCGAAAATATATATATCGGTTATGCGTGGTACACCGCTGATGCTTCAATTATTGGTTGTGTATTTTGGACCATATTATATTTTTAAGATTAATCTTTCGACAAGTTACAGAATGGTAGCGGTTATTATAGGTTTTGTGTTAAATTATGCCGCATATTTTGCCGAGATTTATCGTTCGGGAATCGAATCGATGCCGATTGGTCAGTATGAGGCGGCAAGTGTTTTGGGATATTCAAAAACGCAGACATTCTTTAAAATAATTCTGCCGCAGGTTATAAAAAGAATTTTACCGCCTGTGACAAATGAAATTATTACATTGGTAAAAGATACATCTCTTGCATTTACTCTTACTGTTTCGGAAATGTTTACCGTTGCAAAGGCTATTGCTGCCGCACAGAAAACCATGACTGCATTTATTGCGGCTGGTATTTTCTACTATGTGTTTAATCTTTTGGTTGCATATATAATGGAAAAGGTAGAAAATAAATTAAATTATTACAGATAGAAATATTATGTGAAAGGAAATAACCATGAGTGTTTTAACTATAAAGAATTTGAAAAAAGGTTTTGAAGATATACAAGTGCTGCATGATATTTCTTTATCTGTTGAAAAGGGTGAAGTAGTGGCGATTATCGGGCCGTCGGGTTCGGGCAAATCGACTTTATTAAGATGTGCTACTTTATTGGAAAAGATGGACAGCGGCGAATTGTATTATGGCGACAATAAGGTTGCGTGGAACAATGACAAAGGCGAAACCGTTTATGAAAATGCGGCAAATATACGAAAAGTGAAAAGCAAATTCGGACTTGTATTTCAGAATTTTAACTTATTTCCTCACTATTCGGTTTTGAAAAATATTATTGACGCACCGATATGTGTTCAAAAACGAAAAAAAGATGAAGTCATAAAAGAGGCAATGGATTTGCTTGACAAAATGGGGTTGGCTGACAAAAAAGATGCGTACCCGTGCCAATTATCGGGCGGTCAGCAGCAGCGTGTTTCAATAGCAAGAGCATTGGCTTTAAATCCAGATATTTTGTTTTTTGACGAGCCTACGTCAGCACTTGACCCCGAATTGACAGGCGATATTTTGAAAGTAATCCGTGATTTGGCTGATGAACATATGACGATGGTTATTGTAACGCATGAGATTGATTTTGCAAAGGGTGTTGCTGACAGAATTATTTTCATGGCAGACGGATATATAATTGAAGAAGGAAATGCGGAAGATTTGGTAAACAATCCGAAGAATGAACGAACAAAATCATTCTTGGGCAAATTCAGAAGATAGAAAAACGCAGGCAAACCGCATAAATGGTTTGTCTGCAATTTTATATATTCAAGTTAATCTCTATATTTCGGTATAGAGTAATTTTTTGTGTTTAAAAGGTTTGTTTGAAATTATGAGAAAAGTTATACCTAGTTATTGTAAGAATTTTAAATGTATTGCAGACAAATGCAATGATAATTGCTGTATTGGGTGGGGGATATATATTGATGATGATACGGCTGAATTTTACAAGAACGTGTCGGGCGAATTTGGCGAGCGTTTAAAAAAAGAGATAAATTTTGGTGATGAAAATTATTTTATGCTGAACGAGAACGACCGATGTCCGTTTTTGAATAAAAATAATTTATGTGACATTATCACTAATCTTGGTGAAGAACATATTTGTGACATTTGCGATAAGCATCCGAGATTTTTTGAGTGGTTTCATGATGTTACCGAGATGGGTGTGGGATTATGCTGCGAGGAGGCTTGCAGATTATTATTCAAAGACAGTGAACCGATTACGTTTGAAACAGTTATTGAACCGGGTGAGCCGGACAACGAGGATTATGACGAGTATTTTTACGAGCAGCTGTTACGGGCAAGAAAAATTTTATTTGCTATTGCTCAAAATCGAAACTACACTTTGCAAAAACGATTAATTCTTATGCCGGCTATGGCATTGGATATACAAAAATGTATAGATAATGATGATTTTGAACTTTTGGAGGTTGTAAACACGCAGTATACTGCTTGGACATTTTGCGACAGATTACATAATTATATTACGGTAAACCAAAAAGAGTTTGATGTCAAAAAATATTTAACACAATTTTTAGGTTTGATAGAAAATCTGATACCTATAAATGAAGAATGGGATATTCATTTAAAGAATGTAATATCGAAAATTGACGATATTGCAGATAATTATTCGGTGTTTTTGGAATATTACAAGGACAGAATGTATGAATATGAGCATTTGCTGGTATATTTCATTTACAGGTATTTTATGAAAACCGTGTTTGATTATGACGCACTGTCAAAGGTTAAATTTGCGGTTATAGGCTATTTGACGATAATTATATTTGATGTGTATACATGGCTTGAAAATAACAGAGAATTTACCATGAATGACCGGATTGAGAATGTGAAGATGTATTCAAAGGATATAGAATATGCACAGCTTAACATTGACGATTTGGCACAGCAGGGATATACAAACGATATATTAAGTTTTGAAAATTTGATTGGTATTCTCAGTCAATAAAAAAGCTTCTGATAAAAGCACCGCTTGCGAGCGTAGAATTAAGGTTGCATTTTTGATTTTTCGTCATTGCGTCTTACGCAATTTACTACAAATTAAAAAAGCTGTGCAAGATTAATATACAATCTGTCACAGCTATAATATAAATTTAAAAGGAAAGGTATATGTTTGTAAATCTCTTTACAAGATTATTATGCCAATTCTTTATGTCGTCTTTATGTACTTATGTTTAAATCTTGTTGAATTTCAATGATGGTTTTTTAAGTGCTCATAAAAAATCCATATAATTATTTTGTAAAAGTAACAGCACATAAACGTGAAAAATACAGATGTAAGAAAAAACAATAATATTGTACTTTTTGCGTTTATATTAAGTATGGTGGACAGTGTAAGTACAGATGATATTGATGTGCCGAAAATGCTTATTATAAGCGGAATTATTATTTTGCTTATAACTTTATCGGAACAGTATACAGTTATGCTTGCAAACATCACATATACCAATATTACCAGTGCTGCAATTACAGCTGTTAAAAGTATATTTTTCGGGTTTGGGAAATATCCCATAATAAACAGTGATGCAGATATAATTCCCATTATTATGCTGCCGATTGTTATATACAAAATTGAGTCGGACTTGTATTTCATAGCTACACCTCCTTTATATGGCATCGGATATTATTAAAGTATGCAGCAACAGCTTGTAATGAAACGAATTTTAAAAAATCAATAGTCAAGTTGCATAAAAAACAGCGGTCAAATTTTACGTTTCATGAAAGTTAGAGTATATCAGTGTTTGAGCTTGTCAAGTAAAAAATAAAATTTATTTGTCTTGACACATACATGATATAGCGGTATAATAAATCCCGAACACTACATATAGTGGTTTGTGAAATTAAGACACTATATATAGTATGTATAATGTAAAAGTTTTTGGGAGGGTGTTTTTAATGATAACCGCTATTATAAAACGTGACGGCAGAGAGGTTGACTTTGATATTGACAAAGTTACACAGGCCATCAACAAGTCATTTATCGCAAGTACAAAGCGTGATGACAAAAAATATTCATCTGAATTAAGCAATCAGGTAGTGAGAGAGCTTGAAGAACAGGGACTTGAAAAGCCGACTGTCGAACAGGTTCAGGACACAGTTGAAAAAGTATTGATTAAAAACGGTCATGTCAGAACCGCAAAAGCATATATTGTGTATCGTTCGGAACGTACAAGAGTGCGTGAAATGAAAACAAATCTTATGAAGATTTATGAGGATATAACCTTTAAAGATTCAGAAGAAAGCGATATGCAGAGAGAAAATGCAAATGTAAACAGCGATACCGCCATGGGTACAATGCTTAAATACGGCTCTGAGGGTTCTAAACAATTCTTTGAGATGTTCGTATTAAAGCCTGAACATTCAAAAGCACACAAGAACGGTGATATACATATTCACGACCTTGACTTTTTGACAATGACTACCACTTGCTGTCAAATCGACCTTTTGGATTTGTTCAAGGGCGGTTTCTCAACAGGACATGGCGTACTTCGTGAGCCAAACGACATTGCAAGTTATGCGGCGTTGGCTTGTATCGCTATTCAGTCTAACCAGAATGACCAGCACGGCGGTCAAAGTATTGTAAATTTTGATTATGGTATGGCACCCGGTATCATTAAAACTTACAAGAGAAAATATACATCAAATCTTCAAAAGGCGATTGAACTTATTGCCGATAAAGAGGTTGATGAAGCGGAATTGAAAGAAATTCGTGAGAATTTGCTTAGTGACGGCTATGTACTTCGTATGGGTGACAATGAAAAGTACAGAGCGGCAGAAAAGGAATTATTGAAGAAATATGATATTGATGATAAAATAATTGAAAAATGCCAAAGATTTGCGGTTAAAAAAGCATTAACCGAAACGGACAGAGCAACATATCAGGCTATGGAGGCCTTTATTCATAATCTTAACACCATGAATTCCCGTGCGGGTGCACAGACGCCGTTTTCATCTATCAATTACGGCATGGACACATCTCCTGAGGGCAGAATGGCAGTTAAGAATGTGCTTTTGTCTAACGAGGCAGGTCTTGGCAATGGCGAAACTCCGATTTTCCCGATTCAGATTTTCAGAGTCAAAGAGGGTGTGAGTTATAATCCGGGTGACCCTAACTATGATTTGTTTAAATTGGCTTGCAGAGTGAGTGCAAAGAGATTGTTCCCTAACTTCTCATTTGTTGATGCACCGTTTAATCTGCAATATTATAAAGGTACTCCGGAAACTGAAATTGCTTATATGGGCTGCCGTACAAGAGTTATGGCAAATGCGTATGACCCTACAAGAGAAATATGCAACAAACGCGGTAATTTAAGCTTCACATCTATTAATTTACCTCGTATTGCTATTAAAGCAAAGGGAGATATTACATGGTTCTTTGAAGAACTTGACAGAAAGATGGATTTGGTTATCGACCAGCTTCTTGACAGATTTGAAATTCAAAGCAACAAGCGTGTAAAGAATTATCCGTTCCTTATGGGCGAAGGTGTATGGCTTGACAGCGAAAAACTTGGCCGTGACGATAAAGTAGGCGAGGTATTGAAACATGGTACTTTGTCAGTCGGATTTATCGGACTTGCCGAAACTTTGGTTGCACTTATCGGCGAGCATCACGGACAATCGGAAAGAGCACAAAATCTTGGTATAGATATTGTATCGCATATGCGAGAAAGACTTGACAAAGAAACCGAAGAACGTCATTTGAATTTTAGCTTGCTTGCTACACCGGCGGAGGGTTTGTCAGGCAGATTTGTTAAGATTGACAGAGAAAAATTCGGTGTTATCAAAGGTGTTACTGACAGAGATTATTATACAAACAGTTTCCATGTTCCTGTATATTTCAACATCAGTGCATTTGATAAGATTAAAAAAGAAGGTCCTTATCACGCTTTGACAAACGGCGGACATATTTCATATGTGGAGCTTGACGGTGACCCTACAAAGAATATTGACGCTTTTGAGAAGGTTATAAGAGCTATGCACGATGCAAATATAGGCTATGGTTCGATTAACCACCCTGTCGACCGTGACCCTGTATGCGGCTATACGGGTATTATAGGCGATACTTGTCCTAAGTGCGGACGCAAGGAATTTGAAAACGGCGGACAATTTGAGCGTATTCGCCGTATCACAGGCTACCTTGTAGGTACTCTGGACAGATTTAATAACGCAAAACGCGCGGAAGAACATGACAGAGTTAAACATTCTGTATAATTTATATCAAAAGGCATACGCAAGTATGCCTTTTGGCGTATATCATTCATATTGAAAGGAATTTTTATTTATGCGTATAATTAATTCGGAAGTTATTACAAAAACAGTGGAGGAAATGTGCATTGATGCAAATTGTCATATGACCTGCGATGTTAAAAATGCAATCTCTGACGCTTTAAAAACTGAAAAATCAGCAGTCGGCTGCGGTATATTGGAGAATGTACTAAAAAATGCAGAAATTGCAGACAAGCGAGAAATGCCTATTTGTCAGGATACAGGTATGGCGGTATTTTTTGTGGAGATAGGGAAGGAAGTATTTATCGAGGGAGATACTATCGGCGATGCTATAAACAAGGGTGTTGCGTTGGGATACACAAACGGTTATCTTAGGAAATCGGTTGTTGCCGACCCATTAAAGAGGGTAAATACAGGCGATAATACTCCGGCGGTTATATATTACGATTTTACAGACGGTGACAAAATCAGAATCAAATTTGCACCGAAAGGATTCGGCAGTGAAAATAAAAGTGCATTGAAAATGCTTACACCGGCAGACGGCAAAGACGGAATTGTGGATTTTGTTTTGGCGACTGTCGAAAAAGCGGGTTCTAATCCATGTCCGCCGATGATAGTCGGGGTAGGTATCGGTGGCACTATGGATAAAGCGGCTGTATTGTCCAAAAAGGCTCTGACACGTCCGATAGATACACACAATGATGATGAGTATTATGCAGAGCTTGAAAAGGAATTGCTTGAAAAGGTAAATAAACTGGGCATAGGTCCTCAGGGCATGGGCGGTACAACAACGGCTTTGGCGGTTAATATAGAAAAGTATCCTACTCACATTGCAGGGCTGCCGCTGGCGGTTAATATAAGCTGTCATGTTACACGACACGCTGAAAGAGAGATATAATATTTTTATATTTTTTTATCAAATTATGTTTAGACTTTGTAAAACGGGGTATATATAAAGTAAGATACAGATATTGTATCAATACTTTAACTTTGAAGGGACTGAAGTTTTATGAAATTCAACATTATGGGTAAAAAAATCGAGGTTACAGATAAAATCAAAGATTATGCTACAAAGAAATTGAGTAAGCTTGATAAATTCTTTAAAGAAGAGCCGGAAGCTCGTGTAGTTGTAGGAAAGATTAAAGAGAAAGAATATTTGGAAGCTACCATAAAAGCAAGCGGTATGATGTACAGAGCAGAAATTACAGATAATGATGTGCTTGCAGCTATCGATAAATCAGTTGATATTATAGAACGTCAAATTCGTAAAAATAAAACCAAATTGGAAAAGAAGATTAAGAAGGAAGCTATTGTTGACCCTACATTGCTTAGCGGCAGCAGTTTTGCACCGACAGAAGAGGACGAGCAAGAGTTTAAGATTGTTAAGAGAAAACGTTTCCAAGTGAAACCTATGACAGAAGAAGAAGCTATTTTGCAGATGAATTTGTTGGGACATACTTTCTTCGTATTTATCAATTCTGAAACAGACGAGATGAATGTTGTATATAAGAGAAAAGACGGCAACTATTCTATCATTGAATCAATGGAATAACAGCGTAATTTTACATAAGGTGTTGCGATTGCAGCACCTTATTTTTATGCCCGAAAATAAATAAAAAGGCTTTTGATAGAAACTCCGCCTACGGGCGTGGGAATAATGTAGCATTTTTGATTTTTCGTCATTGCGTTTTACGCAATTTTCTTCAAATTAAAAAGCAGACAAACCATTAAAGATTTGTCTGCTTAAAATTCAATCGGATTTATTTATTAATACATTCCGCCCATAGCAGCAGGATCCATAGCAGGAGCAGCTTCCTTAGCAGGAATATCTGTTACAAGGCTTTCTGTTGTCAATACCATAGCAGCTACACTCGACGCATTCTGCAATGCACTTCTTGTAACTTTAACCGGGTCAACGATACCGGCAGAAATCATATCAACATATTCTTCTGTCAATGCGTTGTAACCAACACCCTTTTCTTGCGTCATAACCTTGTCAACAATTACAGAGCCTTCAAGACCGGCATTCTTAGCGATTTGCTTAACAGGTTCTTCAAGAGCTTTAAGAACGATTTGTACACCTGTCTTTTCGTCACCTGTTGTAGTTTCAAGCAATTTAGCGATTTCAGGGATAACATTAATGTAGCTTGTGCCGCCGCCGGCAACGATACCTTCTTCAACAGCCGCCTTTGTAGCAGCAAGAGCATCTTCAATTCTTAGTTTCATTTCCTTCATTTCTGTTTCGGTAGCAGCACCAACTTTGATTACAGCTACACCGCCGGCAAGTTTTGCAAGTCTTTCCTGCAATTTTTCTTTGTCAAATTCAGATGTAGTGTTTTCGATACCTGTTCTGATTTGAGCAACTCTGTCTTTAATTGCCTGCTTATCGCCAGCACCGTCAACAATGATAGTATTTTCTTTTTGAACCTTAACTTGTTTTGCACGACCCAGTTGTGAAATATCTGTTTCTTTAAGGTCAAGACCAAGTTCGTCAGAAATTACTGTACCGCCTGTCAAGATAGCGATGTCTTGAAGCATTTCTTTTCTTCTGTCACCAAATCCCGGAGCTTTTACAGCAACGCAAGTAAATGTACCACGAAGTTTGTTCACAATGATGGTTGAAAGTGCTTCACCGTCAACATCTTCCGCAACGATAACAAGTTTTTTACCCTGTTGAACAATTTGTTCAAGCAATGGCAAGATTTCTTGAATGTTTGAAATTTTCTTGTCTGTGATAAGTAAATATGCGTCATCGATTACGGCTTCCATCTTATCTGTATCTGTTACCATATAAGGTGAAATGTAGCCACGGTCAAATTGCATACCTTCAACAATTTCACTGTATGTTTCTGCTGTCTTTGATTCTTCAACTGTGATAACACCGTCTGCTGTAACTTTTTCCATAGCGTCGGCAATCAAGTTACCTACAACTTCATTTGCAGCCGATACAGATGCAACACGGGCAATATCATCTTTGCCTACAACCTTACGGCTGTTCTTTACCAAGTTTTCAACAGCAACGTCAACTGCTTTTTGAATACCTTTTTTAACAATCATAGGATTAGCACCGGCTGTTACATTCTTGATACCTTCTCTTACAAGAGCCTGTGCAAGCAATGTAGCGGTTGTAGTACCGTCACCTGCTACGTCATTGGTCTTTGTAGCAACTTCTTTAACAAGCTGTGCACCCATGTTTTCAAACGGGTCTTCAAGCTCGATTTCCTTAGCGATTGTTACACCGTCATTTGTGATAAGCGGAGCACCGAACTTTTTATCCAATACAACATTTCTGCCTTTTGGACCAAGTGTAATTTTTACTGTATCTGCTAATTGATTAATACCTCTTTCAAGTGCGTGTCTAGCATCGCCGCTATATAGAATTTGTTTTGCCATTTTTAATTCCTCCTAAACTAAATTATATTATATTAGTCAACAACCTTTGCCAAAATATCGTTTTGACGAAGAATGGTGTATTCTGTACCGTCAAGCTTAACCTCAGTACCGGCATATTTTGATAACAATACTTTATCACCGACAGCAAGTTCCATTTTAACTTCCTTACCGTCAACCATACCGCCGGGACCAACAGCAACAACCTGTGCTACCTGTGGTTTTTCTTTTGCAGAACCTGTCAAAATAATACCGCTCTTTGTTGTTTCTTCTGCTTCAATCATTGTTACAACAACTCTGTCTGCTAATGGTTTGATATTCATATTTATTCCTCCTAAAAAGTCAAGTACAATTTTACTGTTAGCACTCAACACTATCGAGTGCTAACAATGATATTATCTATCAATCAAGCCTAATAGGCAAATTCAAACATTTATTAAATTCAGCTAAAATTATTGGTTTTATATATATTTACTCTATATATCTCCGTTTATCGTTAATTTTCTTATTATTTTAATGCAGATTAACTTGTAAAGTTTTCCGCTATCTCATATGCACTGTTAATATTATCGGTAGTTATACCCTCACAAAGCAAGGATTTATCGGTATTTGGGAGAATATTCAGATTTATAGGAAAGGTTTTTATTACATTTTTTTCATTGCCGTTTATTTCATAAATACATAATAAATTATTATCATTTTGTACAATATAATAATGTAATTCTGTTTGCAAAGTTGGAGAAACGGTTATAATCGGTGTATCGGGAGAAGGAGAAACAGGCTCTGCATTTGCAATCTGCTGCGGAAATGATGATTGTGCTATCGGGGGAGTATGTTTATCGCTGTACATCGAGCTGAATATATATCCAAATAAAAATCCGCACCCTGCAAATGTTATACCAAGCATAGTGTAAAAAATAAATTGTTTTATTTTCATAAATATCAGTCCTTTGTATAATATAATACTCTCATTATTTACCAAGTAAATAATTTTTATACTGCAATTTCCCTTAAAATATCAGTGTTTTATTGTGAAATATTACGGTTTCGGATAAAAACTGTTGCAAATTTATAGATTTTAAATTATAATATATATAGTTGTGTTTTAACACGAGCATTAAAGTTGCTATTTTACATACATGAAATGCTTGCCGGATAAATTGTTCGGCTGGCGACAGGAGGAACATATTGTGAGTAATAAGCACGAAGCACCAAAAAGGGTAAAACCCAAAGGTCAGTCCAATGTGGGGAGGATTTTCCGCAGAATAAGAAATGTTATTCTTGGACTTATACTTTTGGCGGCAGTGGTCGGCACAGGTATATTTGCGGGTATGTTTGTGGCTGTTTCAAAGGAAATGGAAGACCTTAATATCGAAAATGCCGCATTGAATTTCTCATCATTTATATATGCTGATGATGAAAACGGAAACTCGGTTCAAATTGACCATTTATATGATGAAAGCAATCGTATATGGGTAGATTCCGAGGAGATACCTAAACGAATGAAAGATGCGGTTGTGTCGATAGAGGACGAACGTTTTTATAAACATATCGGATTTGACTTTAAAAGAACATCGGGTGCTTTTATAAAATGGACATTGCATAAGTTCGGTATCGGCGACGCCTCTTACGGCGGAAGTACGATAACACAGCAGCTTATAAAAAACATAACAAATGAAAGCGAAAAAACCGCTACAAGAAAAATCAACGAAATTATGCGTGCGGTTGCACTTGAAAGACAGCTGTCAAAAGATGAGATACTGACCATGTATCTAAATATTGTATATTTTGCTAACAACTGTTACGGTGTACAGGCGGCATCAAATGCGTATTTTGACAAAGATGTAAGCGAACTGTCGTTGGCACAGACGGCGGCTATTGCCGGTATCACACAAAAACCGGCGGCATTTGACCCGTTTAAACACCCTGATAAAACAGTTGAAAAGAGAAATATTGTTTTGAGCAAAATGCTTGAATTGGGATATATTTCGCAAAGCGAATATGATAGTGCCGTTGCGGAAGAATTGGTTGTAAACAAATCATATCAGGCTAAAAAGGCACAGATTTCGTCTTACTTTGTAGACCAGGTTATAAATGATGTAATAAATGATTTGCAGACAAGACGAGGATATTCCGAAAACTATGCTAAACAACAGTTGTATAACGGCGGACTTAGAGTCTACACAACAATGGATATGAGTATTCAGTCCATTATGGAGAATGTATTTACAGATACAAGCAATTTTCCGAAAGTGTCGGCACAGTCGGCAATGATTATTATTGACCCATATACGGGGCAGGTAAAAGGTATAGTCGGCGGTTTGGGCAAAAAGACCGAAAGCAGAGGTTTGAACAGAGCAACACAAGCGTACAGACAACCGGGTTCTTCTATAAAACCGCTGTCCGTTTATGCGGCAGCTTACGAAAACGGGAAACTTACATCTGCATCGGTTATACACGATGAGGCGGTAACTTACGGTTCATGGTCACCGAAAAACTCATACAGCGGGTTTAAGGGGAGTATGCTTCCGAGAAAAGCGGTTGAGATTTCGGCAAATATTCCTGCGGTTAAGGTTCTTGACGAGTCGGGCGTAAACTATGCATATAATTTCATGAAAAATACATTGAATTTCTCGCAAATTGACGAGAGAGATATTGGTTTGAGTCCATTGGCTTTGGGTGGTTTGACAGTTGGTGCGTCACCTAAGGAAATGGCGGCGGCTTACGGTATTTTTGTAAACGGCGGTAAATATATCACACCGTACACATATACAAAGGTAGTCGATGAAAGCGGAAAAGTTCTGCTTGAAAACGAGGCAAAGGGCACACAGGCAATAAGTGCGGAGAACGCATTTATTGTATCGGATTTGCTTAGTGAAGTTGTAAACGGTACTGCCGGTACAGGTCGTGCGGCAAAATTATCAAAAATGCCGACATACGGTAAAACCGGTACAACAAATGATGATAAAGACAGATGGTTCGTCGGTTTTACACCATATTATGTCGGTGCGGTATGGTACGGATTTGACCAGCCGAAGTCGATTAAATCGGCAGGTGTAAGCTATAATCCGTCTACACGAGTGTGGAAAACCGTTATGGAACAGGTGCACAAGAATTTGGCAGTTAAGGAAATATCTATGCCGAGCGATATTGTTTCCGAGGAGATTTGCTCGTATTCGGGAATGAAAGCAAAGAGCGGCTGTTCGGCACATATCGAATATTTTGCAAAGGGCACACAGCCAAAATCGTTATGTCATTCATCGCACAGCGGAAAGGCGGAAACCTCGGAGGAAGACGAGGACATTCACAACAGTGAAAATGCTGAGGCAAATGAAGAATTGAATAATTCATCGGAAAATAATACAACAACGGAGCATACAGCATCTCCGTCACCGACATCAACAAAAGAACCTCAAAAATCAACACCATCTCCTATTGATATAGATGATACCCCTGCACCTACAAAGCGTCCCGCCGCAACAAGCGAGCCTGCAAAATCATCGCCTACACCGGAAGTTATTGATTTAGGATAATATAAAACGAAACATATCTTTGATAATTGATATGTTTCGTTTTTTTGTTGCAAATTAAATATTTTATGTGAAATCACGGCGGTATTGCAGTGGCCGCTGACCTGTGTGCTTTTTAAAATGGTTTATGAAATTGCTTGTATCGGCGAAACCGCAATCCTCGGCTATTTCAGATACCGACTTGTCGGTGGTGCGAAGAAGAATTTTAGACATATTAATTCGGTAAGCGGTTAAATAATTGTACGGTGTAACACCCATGACTCGGCTGAACAGGCGGATAAAATGATATTTTGAAATATGTATTTCCCGTATAATATCGTCCACGGTAATATTTTCGCTGTAATGGGATTTGATAAATTTTAACGCATATGCGATGTTTTTTTCATGCTCCTTTCGGGAGTTCTGCTGTTCATTCTCCATTGCGGAGTTTACAAGTATACGAAACAAATCATGTATTTTCAGTGACGTTTCAATGCTTCCCGAAATATTATTGTTTTTCGTGTTTGCAAGAATTGATTTTAATTGTTCGGAAAAAGTGTCGGTATCGTTGACAATAATGGCATATTCTTTACGCTGATACAGAATGTCAAACAGAGTTTGTGCGGCACTGCCGTTGAAATGCACCCAAAAAAATTCCCATTCGTCGGTCACTGAAAAATATTTGTGGTATTTACGGCAATCAATCACAACCGCACAATTTTTATTAACAGCAATTTCAGTATCGCTCGTTATGACTTTTCCGGCTCCGTTTACGGTATAGATAAGAAGATAACTGTCATGCTCGTTCCGCTCCACAACATAGTCACGCTCAGCATTAAAATGTCCCGTTTCGGTAATATAAAACGGCAGAGTCATTGCAACGGTTGACGGTGTAGCGGTAAGCCAAAGTGAATTATCCGATATTTTTTCATTATATTTTCCCATAGAAATCCCACCTTTTAAAATCAGTATAGCACATTTGAAAATATAAAGCAATAATTTCATATTTTCGAGCAATAATAACTAGTGATTTTTTGATATGGTGCGTGTATAATGTAATTAAAGAAAAACGAAAATACATTGGTCGGGAGGAATTAAAAAATATGAGTAAAGTAATTTTAAGACAAGAGAAAGTGACAATACCTACATATGAAATTTCGGAATATGACAAAAACCCTATGTTCCTTGAAAAGCGTGTATATCAGGGTTCGAGCGGACGTGTTTATCCGCACCCTGTATGCGAGGGTGTTTCAGACGTGAAAACAGATAAGGAATACAACGCAATTTTCCTTGAAAATGATTATATCCTTGTTATGATTTTGCCTGAAATCGGCGGTAAAATCCAACGCTTGTATGACAAGACAAACGGCTATGACGCAGTATACTACAACGAAGTTATAAAACCGGCATTGGTAGGTCTTGCAGGTCCGTGGATTAGCGGAGGTATTGAATTTAACTGGCCTCAGCACCACAGACCGTCAACGTTCGACAGTGTTGATTATACAATCGAAGAAAATGCAGACGGCTCGGTTACGGTATGGGTCGGCGAAACAGAAAAAATGTTTCACACAAAAGGCATGGCGGGATTTACGGTATATCCTGACAAGGCATATCTTGAAATTAAAGGACAAGTATACAACCCGACTGACAGACCGCAGACTTTCCTATGGTGGGCAAATCCGGCGGTAGCGGTTAATGACTACACACAATCCATTTTTCCGCCCGATGTTCATGCGGTAATGGACCACGGCAAGCGTGCAGTATCAAAGTTCCCTATTGCGGACAGCGTATATTACAAATTTGATTACGCACCGGGAACTGATATTTCAAGATACAAGAATATCCCTGTGCCGACATCATATATGGCATATCACTCGGATTTCAATTTTATCGGTAACTATGACTATGAGAAACAAGCCGGACTTTTGCATATCGCCGACCACCACATATCTCCCGGTAAAAAGCAATGGACGTGGGGAAACGGTGATTTCGGCAGAGCCTGGGACAGAAATCTTACAGACGAAAACGGTCCGTACATTGAACTTATGACAGGTATGTTCACTGACAATCAGCCTGACTTCACATTCCTTAAACCGTATGAAGAAAAGAGTTTTGTTCAATATTTTATGCCTTATAAGGCAGTCGGTCAAATCAAGAATGCGTCGCTTGACGCCGCAGTGAACGCCGATTATCAAGACGGCGAACTGAAAATTACAGTATATTCACCGTCGGGACTTGAAAATGCGGAGATGGAAGTAATAAGCAAGGGCAAGACTGTTTATACAAATAAATTCAGTATAAAAACAGCAGAAGTGCTTACATTCTCTGTGCCTGTTGATGACAATAAAGAGTTTGAAATCAATATAAAGAAAGACGGCAAAACTATACTTAGCTGTGCTCCTGTTGAAAATACAGAGCCTGTTCCGTCACCGGCAGAGGAAATCCCTGCTCCCGAAAAATTAGAAACAACTGAAAAATTATTCCTTGCCGCAACTCATTTGGAGCAGTATCGCCATGCTACATATTCGCCTGAGGACTATTATCTGGAAGGCTTGAAGCGTGATGAGTCGGATATTCGTTTGAATAACGGATACGGCAAATACCTTTACAATAAGGGTCGCTTTAAAGAAAGCGAAAAATATTTCCGTGCGGCGATAAAATCGTCAACATGGAAAAATCCAAATCCGTATGACTGCGAACCGTACTATAATTTTGGTCTTGCACTTTTGAAACAGGGCGAAACTGATAAGGCATTTGACTCATTCTACAAAGCCGTATGGGACGGAAATATGCAGGATAAAGCGTTTTACAGATTGGCTTGCATTGCGGTAATGCGTGGTGACCTTACCGACGCATTGGAATATATTGAAAAATCGCTAGTCAAGGGATTGCACAATCTGAAAGCACGAGCATTAAAAACTGCATTGCTGAGATTGACAGGTTGCAATGACGAGGCAATCGCATTTGCAAACGAAACGAAGAAAATCGACGCACTTGACCACAGCTGTCGTTATGAATTATACCGTTTGACAGGCAACGGACTTGACGAACTAAAAGCGGTAATGCGTGGCGACAACCATAATTATATAGAACTTGCAAACACATATGCAGATGCGTATATGTTTGACGAGGCAGCAAAGATATTATCGCTTGCACCTAATGCAAATGAACCGATGGTGCACTATTATATGTATCGGTTCACAGGCGAAAAAGCCGAGCTTGAAAAAGCGGAAAAAGCCGACAGTTTGTACTGTTTTCCAAATCGTTTGGAGGATATTGCGGTATTGGAAAACGCAATTAAAAACGGCGGTGAATATGCAAAATATTATCTTGGCTGTTTGTTCTATGACAAAGGAAGATGGCAGGAATCGCAAGTGCTTTGGGAAAGCTGTGCCGACAAGATTTCACTTGCCACCGTATACAGAAATTTGTCGCTTGTATATTACAACAAACTGCATAATGCCGATAAGGCACAGACTGCACTTGAAAGAGCATTTGCAATGGATAAGACAGATGCGAGAGTATTCTTTGAGCTTGACCAGCTTTACAAGACTCTTAACTATTCGCTTGAAAAACGTCTTGACAATATGAACAGCAATGCCGAATTATTGGAAAAACGTGATGATTTATACACAGAATATATTACGTTGCTAAACCTGAACGGCGAATACATGAATGCGTATAATCGTATTATGAATCATAATTTTCACCCGTGGGAGGGCGGAGAAGGTAAAATCCCTGCACAATACAGAATTGCACTTATGGGTATGGCAAAAACTGCGGACAGAGAAGATGCGATAAAATATCTTGAACAGGCACTTGTATATCCGCATAACTTAGGTGAAGGCAAGCTAATCGGCAATACCGACAGCGATATATATTATATGCTCGGCGGATTGTATGAAGATAAGGCAAAAGCGGAAAATGCGTATAAATTGGCGTCACGAGGCGAATTTGAACTATCGTCAGCGATGTATTACAATGACCAGCCGCCGCAAATGCTTTACTATGCCGCAAAAGCATTGGAAAAATTGGGTGACCGCAAAGAATCGGAAAATCGCTTTAACAAGTTTATAGAATATGCAAATACACATATGAATGATACAGTAAAAATTGAATATTTTGCAGTATCATTGCCTGATTTCCTTATTTTTGAGGGTGACCTGAACAAGAATAATCGTGTACACTGCTGTTTAATGGCGGCACTTGGATATATGGGCTTGGGCGAAAATGCAAAAGCAAAAGAATATGCCGAAAAAGGACTTGCCGAAAACGGCTGTAACGGTGAACTTCGTAAAGTTTTAATGGAGATAGAATAATGAAAACAATAGATTTAAGCGGTAAATGGCGTTATAAAACAGATGAAACGGGGACATATAATTTCACGGGCGAAAAATTTGCAGACAACGGATTTAATCTTCCGGGGTCTGCCTGTGAAAACGGTATAGGCAAAAAACAGGAATACTATACCGAGCTTACCAAAGAGGCAGTGCGTGCACCGAGAGAGCGATACGAATATATCGCTCCTCTTTGGCTGCAACGGGATATTGACGTTCCGAGTGACATTGACGGAAAAAGCGTGCGTTTATTTTTGGAGCGTGTCAATATTGCATCGGAATTATGGATTGACGACAAAAAAATTGACAGACAAATTATTGAACTTTCCGCACCGCACATATACAATCTAAATAAAAAAATCACTTCGGGCACACATATGATTACGCTTAGAATTGACAACAGAAATCTTTTAAATCTCGATTATATGGCGAGCGGATACAGTGTTGATACGCAAGGATATTGGAACGGTATTATCGGGAAAATTGAGTTGCAGTATGAGGATATATTCCATATTGACAATGTACAGGTTTATCCCGATGACAGCGGCATTGACATTAAGGTGACGGAAACATCAGATGTCCGCTCTCCGTTTGTGCATAAAGACGCTGTAATAGAACTGAGCGTAACCGCTCCCAATGGAAAAGAATTAGCCAAAAAGCAATTTAACATTAAATTGTACAATTCAAAGCAAGTGGACTATTTGAGATACGATATAGATGATATAGTGTATTGGAGCGAGTTTAATCCTGCATTGTACACATTAAATGTAACATATGTTTGTGGGGACACAAAAGATGCAAAATCAGTCCGTTTCGGAATGAGAACAATTAAATCGGAAAACAAACGCATATTGTTAAACGGCAGACAAATTTCGCTGAGAGGTACAATAGACTGTGCCATTTATCCTATGACCGGGTATCCGCCGACAGATAAAGCGGTGTGGGAAAAGAATTTTAAAACAATTCAAAGCTATGGACTTAACCATGTACGTTTTCATGCGTGGTGTCCGCCGGAAGGAGCATTCGAGGCGGCTGATGAATTGGGATTGTATATATCGGCGGAAATGCCGCTTTGGTTAAACCGTGACGTATGTGCATTGGAAACAGGCGAGGATTCTATACACCGTCAGTATTTTATGAATGAGGCAATAAACATTTCCAAAACGTACGGCAATCACCCGTCATTTATAATGTTCTCAAACGGAAACGAAAATATGGGCGATTTTGAACTTTTAAACGATATTATCACTTGTGTAAAAGCATATGACAACCGCAGATTATATACGCTTACAACCAATTTTGACCACCCTGTTATGCCGTGTGAAGATTATCTTTGTGCGTATGAGGCATACGAAAATCCTGTGCGTATACAAAATCGTCAGGACGAGGCGGCGAAAAATACCGCACTTAATTATGATAAAGCTGTTTCCGATACTCCCGTACCGATTATATCGTTTGAGGTCGGACAGTATTGTGTATACCCGAATGTGGATTTGACCGACAGCTACACAGGCAATATGATGGCGGTAAATCTTGATATTATCAGAAAGTTCATGATTGGAAAGGGAGTGTATCACAGATTAAATGATTATATAAAAGCGTCGGGGGATTTGGCGGTTAAGCTATACAAAGAGGATATTGAGGCGGCACTCAGAACGAAAGATTTCGGCGGTTTTGAATTGCTGTCATTGTGTGATTATACAGGGCAGAGCACGGCAACTATCGGTATATTGGACGTATTTTTCAATAGCAAGGGACTTATTTCGCCCGAAAAATTCAGTGAATTTGCAGGCAATGTTGTACCGCTGTTTATGGCAAAACGTATTTTTACAAATACCGAAACATTAGATGCAGAGCTTGGTCTATACAATTTCGGTGAAACTAAAATTGACGAGCCGCAATATAATGTAAGTATCTGTAACGGTGAGGAATTGTTCTATCAATGTAATACGAGGGACACAAAAATAAGCGTACCGCTTGATAATATAAAAAAGTCGGCACAGCTTAATGTTATTGTTGAAGTTGGGGGACATAAAAATGAGTGGCGTATATTTGTATTTGCAGAATGTGAAAATACCGCAGATGTAAAATATGTCAGAACACAAGACGAATTAAAGCAAATATGCGAAACGGGCGGAAAGGCAATAGTAACAAAAAATTGTTTTGAAAATCCTATTGACGGCAGCTTTATTCCTGTATTTTGGTCGCCCGTGCATTTTCCGTCAAAGAAACCGTGCGGTGCGATAATCGATAACAAGCACAGGATATTTAACGATTTCCCGACAGAGAAATATCCAGATTATCAATGGAAACGTCTTTTGGAAAATTCGGTCGGAGCGGATATTTCAAAATTTGACACCGATATAAAAATGATTATTGAAACAGTGCCGAATTTCTTTGATAATACAAAGTCCTCGCCATTATTTGAAACAAAAATCGGAAATGCGGATTTGTTGTTCTGCGGATTTGATTTAGATGCGGATTATCCGGAAATGAAACAACTAAAATACAGCATAGAAAATTATTTTGCAAATGAAATGTAATTATAATTTGAAAACAGTCTTAGACAATTTTGTTTGGGACTGTTTTTTGTTGCAAACAATTATTGATGAAACCATTAATTTATGATAAAATAACAGAAAAAAGATAAAATATCGGGAGCGTTAATATGAAAAGAGCAGCATTTTCACCGCTTGGCAGGGTGTATGTAAAACACTTGAAATCAGATAAAAAATATGATATGCCGGTACAGCATTATCATGACGGATACGAGGTGTATATTCATCTTGCCGGGAAAAGATATTTATTTTACGACAATATATGCTACACCTTGGAACGTGGTGATTTGGTGTTTTTCAGACCGTTTGACATTCATTATACTGAAAGCCGTGAGGCAGATTATTATGAACGATATGTGGTTAATTTTCAATCCGATATGTTGAATACGATTTTAACCGCAGCAGAACAAAATATATTATTTGACAAAATCAGTTCATGTGTTATACGTCTATCCGAAAGCGAAACAAACGATATATTCGGATATTTTGAACGTGTTGACGAATATGCCGGGCGAAAAGGATTTCTGAGCGAAAAATTACTTAGTACGGCAATTTTTCAGCTTATGTCAAAAGCAGTTGAGTATACCGAAAATAAAATCATAAATTCGGGCGGACAAATCGACCCGCAAATAATATCCGCATTAAAATATATAAACGAAAATTATAGTGAAAACATATCTCTGGATATATTATCCGACGAAGTGCATATGAGCAAATATTATTTTTGCAGAAAATTTCATAAAACAACAGGTGCCGCTCCGCTCGAATATTTGAATAACGTACGTCTTACAAAAGTACATAATCTGCTTATAAATACGAAAATGAGTATTGAAGAAATTTCAGACTTGACGGGATTTTCATCGGCGATAAACCTCACAAGAGCGTTTAAAAAGGTTTACGGACACTCGCCGAGGGCATTTAGAAAAGAGCATAGAAAGAACAATTAGCATAAATTATCAAGAATATGTTCTTTGATTTGCATAATTTTTTAGATAATGCTAACAGTATTTTTTGCAATATCAACAATAATACTGTTTTTTATTGAACTTTAAATTTTTTTATGCTATAATGACGATAGGTAATGGACAGTATCTTCGGAATTGTACCGGATAACAGATTTCCCTATGATGATATTATCGGAGGTGATAATATCGAAAATATAGGTTTTATAGGTGCAGGAAAATGCGGTATGAGCCTTGGTCACTATTTCAGGAGCAAAGGCATGAACATAGTCGGGTTTTCGTCAAGGCACAAGACAAATATTGATTTTTTGGACTATAATGATTTAATTAATAAAAGTGATATAATATTTGTTACTGTTACCGACACCGCAATCAGCGAGGTGTGGAACGGATTACAGAAATATGATTTACACAATAAAATAATATGTCATTGTAGCGGTTCTCTGTCATCGGATATTTTTGTCGGAGCAGATAAAGATATGGTATGCTCTGTTCATCCTATGCTTGCGTTTAACAGCAAGCACACATCAGAAGAAAATATATCAAACGCATATTTCACATTAGAGGGCGGAAAGACTGCGGTTGATAGACTTTCTCGGATTTTATCGAAATGTTCAAACAAATTCAGAATTATAAAAAAGGAAAATAAGGTATTATATCATGCGGCGGCTTGCTTTGCATCGAATTTTGTTGTGGCGGTATGCAAAAAAGCCGAAGAATTGTTGTCAGAATGTGGCTTTGACCGCCAATCGGCACATGACGCATTGACACCGCTTATGAGCGGAAACATGGAAAATATAATAAATGCCGGTACTCGTCAGGCTATAACAGGCCCGGCAATCCGTGGTGATATGATAACAATACAAAAACATTTGGATAAACTTGATGATGAAACAAAAGATATATACAAAGGTCTTACAAACATTATTTTGGATATGAAATCGGAGGAGCATATATGAAATTTACGACAAATTCTTTTAAAGCGGCAAAAGCGAAAAACGAAAAAATTACAATGCTGACCGCCTATGACTACACCACCGCAAAGCTTGAAGACGAGAGCGGTATCGACGCAATTTTGGTCGGCGATTCGTTGGGTATGGTAGTACTTGGCTACCCGAATACACTGGCAGTAACCGTTGAAGATATGATACATCACGGCTCGGCAGTACGCAGAGGTGCACAAAATACATTCGTTGTTGTTGATATGCCGTTTATGTCATACCAAACATCTGTGTATGACGCAGTGAAAAATGCCGGCAGAATTATGAAAGAAACCGGTGCGGACGCAATCAAGCTTGAAGGCGGAGTTAATTTTAAAGAACATATAAAAGCGATTGTCAATGCGTCTATTCCCGTTATGGGTCATATCGGCATGACACCGCAGTCGGTAAACAGTTTCGGCGGTTTTAAAGTACAGGGTAAATCTTTGGCTGATGCAAAACAAATTATCGAGGACGCAAAGGCTCTTGAAGAAGCCGGTGCATTTGCGGTTACGTTGGAATGTGTGCCATGGAAACTGGCTGAATATATAACTAATACTATCTCTATTCCTACAATAGGTATAGGAGCGGGTGCGGGCTGTGACGGACAAGTGCTTGTTTATCAGGATATGCTTGGTATGTATCCCGATTTTACGCCTAAATTCGCCAAATCATACGGTAATATGGGCGAAACAATGAAAAACGGATTTAAAAAATATATTGAAGAAGTAAAAAACAGTGTATTCCCGTCAGCGGAACATACATTTAAAATAGCTGATGAAATAATAAATCAAATTAAGGAGAATAACTAAAATGAAAGTTGTAAAGACAATAGATGAAGTAAGAAGTGCAGTTAAGGCATGGAAAAAAGAAGGCTTGACAGTGGGTCTTGTGCCTACAATGGGATTTTTGCATGAGGGACATAAAAGTCTTATAGAACGTGCGGTTAAGGAAAATGACAGGGTAGTGGTGAGTGATTTTGTAAATCCTACACAATTCGGTCCGAACGAAGATTTTGAAAGCTATCCCCGTGATATTAATGCTGACGCTGCTTTGTGCGAAAGTGCCGGTGCAAGTCTTATATTTAATCCTGAGCCAAGCGAAATGTATCAGGACGCACTTACATTTATTGATATGAACAAGATTACAAAGGTTTTGTGCGGCAAGACACGTCCTATACATTTTTCGGGAGTATGTACCGTTGTTGGTAAATTATTTAATATTGTTGCACCCGACAGAGCATATTTCGGTCAAAAGGACGCACAGCAATTATGCGTAATTAAGAAAATGGTTAAAGACCTTAATTTTGATATTGAAATTGTTGGCTGTCCTATCATAAGAGAAAATGACGGATTGGCTAAATCATCAAGAAACACATATTTAAACGCTGACGAAAGAAAAGCGGCACTATGCTTGTCACGTTCGCTTGAAATCGGTAAAAAGATGATTGCCGACGGTGAAACAGATGTTGCGGCAATTATAAACGCAATAAAGGCTGAAATAGAAAAAGAACCGCTTGCAAAAATCGATTATGTTGAAATGGTTGATTTTAATAATTTGGAAAACATCGAAAAAGTGCAAAGACCGCTTTTATGTGCAATGGCTGTTTATATAGGCAAAACAAGACTTATAGATAATTTCATTATGGAATAATCGGTTTGTGATATGGAGGAATAAATAATGGAAATTACAATGTTAAAGGGTAAAATTCATCGTGCAACCGTAACACAGGCTGAGCTTGACTATGTGGGAAGTATTACAGTTGATACCGCTCTTTTAAAAGCGGCAGGAATATTGGAATATGAAAAAGTGCAGATAGTCGACGTAAACAACGGCGAGCGTTTTGAAACATATACCATCGCCGGCGAGGAAGGTTCGGGAGTTATCTGCCTTAACGGAGCGGCGGCAAGATGCGTGCAGAAAGGCGACAAGGTAATTATCATGTCATACTGCGAATTGACTCCCGACGAGGCAAAAACTCACAAGCCGAGTGTAGTCTTTGTTGATGACAATAACAAGGTTGTACGCAAAGCAAATTATGAAAAGCATGGTTTGCTGAAAGAACAGGAATGATTTATTTAAAAAATTTATAAAATCCCTTGACAAAATATCATTCAAGTGATAGTATTATTTATACAAATATAAAAGCTATGATAAAGACAGTAGCATTACGGTAGTTTGCAAGAGAGAGAATGTCATGGGCTGTAAGCATTCTTCAAATGAGTAATGTGAATACCACTTTGGAGCTGTTGCGTTGAAATGTAAAAAAGTAAGCGTAACCGTCAGCCTTGCGTAAAAAGGTAAATTGAGCGATGGTGCTTGTCATCATAATTAGGGTGGAACCGTGTAGATTATTGCACCCCTAAGAGAACAGAAAACATCTGTATCTTTTAGGGGTGTTTTTTGTTGCTTAAAAACTATATTTTTTATTAAGGAGATTATCAAAATGGAAGAAATGAATGAATTACAAACACTAAGACATTCTGCATCACACGTATTGGCACAAGCAGTAAAGAGATTATTCCCTAATACCAAATTGGCAATAGGTCCTGCAATCGATACCGGTTTTTATTATGATTTCGACAGCGAGCACACTTTCACAGCTGAGGATTTGGAAAAGTTAGAGGCTGAAATGAAGAAAATCGCCAAAGAAAACTTAAAAATAGAAAGATTTGAATTGCCGAGAGATGAGGCATTAAAGCTAATGGCTGACGAGCCGTACAAAGTGGAGCTTATCAATGATTTGCCGGAGGACGCTACAATCTCATTCTACAAGCAAGGTGATTTTACAGACCTTTGTGCAGGTCCTCATGTAGGATATACAAGCAAGGTAAAAGCATTTAAGCTATTGAGTGCGACAGGTGCTTATTGGAGAGGCAACGAAAAGAATAAGATGTTGCAGCGTATCTACGGTACTGCGTTTAAGACAAAAGACGAACTTAACGCTCATTTGGAACAGCTTGAAGAAGCTAAAAAACGTGACCACAATAAGCTGGGACGTGAACTTGAATTGTTTACAACCTCCGATTTAATCGGTCAGGGTTTGCCTATTATGCTGCCAAAGGGTGCAAGAGTTATTCAACTATTGCAGAGATTTGTTGAAGATGAAGAACAAAAACGTGGCTGGCAATTAACCAAAACTCCGCTTATGGCAAAGAGCGACCTATACAAACTATCGGGTCACTGGGACCATTACAAAGAAGGTATGTTCGTATTGGGTGATGAAGAAAAGGATAAAGAAGTATTTGCACTTCGTCCTATGACTTGTCCGTTCCAATACCAAGCATTCCTAAACCGTGGACGTTCATACAGAGATTTGCCTATGCGTCTTAACGAAACATCTACATTGTTCCGTAACGAGGCGTCGGGTGAAATGCACGGACTTATTCGTGTACGTCAGTTCACTATTTCGGAAGGCCATCTAATGTGTACACCTGAACAATTAGAGGGTGAATTCAAGGGCTGTCTTGAACTTGCAATCTATATGCTGAAAACATTGGGACTATATGAAGATGTATCATATCGTTTCTCACAATGGGACCCTAATGACAGAGAAAAATATATCGGAACACCTGAACAGTGGGACGAGGCACAAGGTATGATGGAAAAAATCCTTAATCACCTTGAAATACCTTATAAAATCGGTATCGGCGAGGCTGCATTCTACGGTCCTAAGCTTGACATTCAAATTAAGAATGTTCACGGTAAGGAAGATACGCTTATCACAATCCAAATCGACCAAATGCTTGCTGAAAAATTCGGTATGGAATATGTTGATAAAGACGGTACAAAGAAAAATCCGTATATTATCCACAGAACATCAATCGGCTGTTATGAAAGAACATTGGCGTTGCTTATCGAAAAATATGCAGGTGCATTCCCGACATGGCTTGCTCCTGTTCAGATTAAGCTGCTTCCTATTGCGGACAGACATCTTGACTATGTATATGAAGTTAAGAAAAAACTTGCCGACAATGGTATCATAAGAGTAGAAGTTGACGACCGTTCGGAAAAAATCGGTTATAAAATCCGTGAGGCTCAGCTTGAAAAAGTACCTTATATGCTTGTTATCGGCGATAAGGATATTGAAAACAATGCTGTATCTGTTCGTTCACGCAAGGAAGGCGACCAAGGCAGTATGTCACTTGACGATTTCATCAAAGCCATTACAGAAGAAATCAACGAAAAGAGAAGATAATATATTCATTAAAGGCGTTTTGCTTGCGTGCATAACGCCTTTAAAACTCATTAACACATATTAAAAAGTTCTACATATAATAGTTTTATACAGATACTATATGGGAGGACTTTTTATGCGACTGGGTATGCACCGCAGCAGAATACATATATTTCCCCGAAAACGATGCAAGGGAACTGTTATTTTACTGCTTATTTTAGTTTGTCTTGTTTTTACATATATAAGCTGTGTTTTTTTGTTTCGTGTACAGCCTGTATTTTTAATAAGAGCATCGTCATATGCACATAATATTGCCGAGGAGGCTATAAACGAATCGATAGCACAGGTATTTGATGATGAATTTGTATCATACGGCGACTTGATGGACATAAAATATGACGATAACGGAAATGCTGTATCGATAGCCGCAAATGTGTCAAAAATTAATAATTTGAAATCGAAAATTGCAAGTGCGATACAAAATAATGTATCAAAAAATGATTACGGTGAGATTGCTATTCCCTTGGGCAGCGTACTGGAAAACGATATTTTTCAAGGGCTTGGACCTAATATATCGGTAAGCGTTGCACCGTTTGGAATAACTAAGGTTGATTTTGACGATGAGTTTGTGGCGGCGGGCATAAATCAGGTACGGCATAAAATTTATCTTAATGCGGAGGTTACGGTATCGCTTATATCGTCCACCATGGAAAAAACAGAAACGGTTGACAGCCGAATTTTAATTGCCGAAACGGTCATTGTCGGAAATATACCGAATTATTATTCCGATTCCGCACCGATTGCCGCAATAACTAATCAGGAACAATAAACAAGGGTATACTACATCTGAAAGGAATGATAAAATGGCAAATCCCAAAGAACGAATTGATGAATTAACAGAAACGCTTAACTACCACAACCATAAATATTATGTTGAGGACAATCCTGAAATTTCAGACTTTGAGTATGATAAAATGCTTCGTGAACTGGAAGATTTAGAAAAAGAATATCCCGACTTAAAACAGCCTAATTCACCTACCGAGCGTGTGGGCGGTGTACCTCTCGACAAATTTGTTACGGTAGAACATCAAGTGCCTATGCAGAGTTTACAGGATACATTTAATCAAGGCGAAGTATACGATTTTGACAGACGTGTTAAAACTGCGGTAAATACACAGGCGGAATATGTTGTCGAGCATAAAATAGACGGTTTGTCGGTGTCATTGGAATATGAAAACGGATTGTTTGTGCGTGGTTCTACACGAGGTGACGGATTGGTGGGTGAGGACGTCACACAAAATTTAAAGACCGTGCGTTCTATACCGTTAAAATTGAAAGAACCTATACCTTTTCTTGAAGTGCGTGGTGAAGTATTTATTTCAAAAGCGAATTTCCAAAAAATTAACGATAAACGTGAGGCTATGGAAGAACCTGTTTTCGCCAATCCACGAAATGCCGCAGCCGGCTCGCTCCGTCAGTTAGACCCGAAAGTGGCACAGGAACGCAAACTCGATATTTTTATTTTTAATATTCAGCAGATTAAAGGAAAAGAAATTCATTCGCATATAGAAGGACTCAGATATTTGAGGAAACAAGGGTTTAAGGTTATTCTTAACGATACGGTTTTCCCCGATATTGAAAGTGCGTATAAACGTGTGTTGGAAATAGGCGAGGAACGGGGCGGATTGGAATTTGATATTGACGGAGCGGTTATAAAAGTAAACGATTTTGCACTTCGTGAACAGCTCGGCACTACAAGCAAATTCCCGAAATGGGCGGTTGCATATAAATTTCCGGCAGAACGTCAGGAAACAAAAGTACTGGATATTTTAATTCAAGTCGGCAGAACCGGTGCATTAACTCCGCTTGCTGTGCTTGAACCTGTCCGCATAGCCGGAAGTACGGTGTCAAGAGCCACACTGCACAATTCGGACTATATTGCACAAAAGGACGTGCGTGTGGGCGATATGGTTGTAATTCAAAAAGCCGGTGATATTATTCCCGAAATTGTAGAAGTGGTAAAGGACAAAAGGACGGGAGCGGAACAGCCTTTTGAAATGCCGACACATTGTCCCGAATGTGGTGCATTGGCAGTGCGTGAGGAGGGCGAGGCGGTATATCGCTGTACCGGTATGAATTGTCCTGCTCAAAGACTTCGCCATATTATACATTTTGTGTCTAAACCCGCCATGGATATTGACGGGCTTGGCGAGGCAATTATTGAACAGCTGCTGGACAACAAATTGATTGAAACTGCCGCTGATTTGTATTATATGAATGCCGAAGATATAGAAAAATTGGACAAGATGGGGAAGAAGTCAGCTGAAAATCTGATGAACTCCATTGAAAATTCAAAGAAAAATCCGCTATACAGAATAATTTGCGGTTTGGGAATATCGCATATCGGAGAAAAAGCGTCAAAAGTATTGGCGAATAAGTTTTTGTCGCTTGACAATTTAATGAACGCCGATATTGAACAGCTTACTGCAATCAATGAAATCGGAAATATTATGGCGGAAAGCATTACAGAATTTTTTGTCGAACCGCAGAATAAAGAATTTGTCGAAAAATTACGCAGTGCCGGTGTAAATTTTGAAGATGAACCGCAAGCGGAACTTCAAGATAATCGTTTTGAGGGAATTACATTTGTATTGACCGGCACACTAAGTAAATATACTCGTGCACAAGCGTCGGAAATTATAGAATCATTCGGCGGCAAAACATCATCGAGTGTGTCAAAGAAAACAGGATACGTTTTGGCAGGCGAGGAAGCCGGCAGTAAATTGGAAAAAGCGAATAAATTGGGTGTAACTGTAATCAGTGAGGACGAATTTGCAGAAATGATAAAATAGTTTACCATAAATATATTATGTAAAGTCAGAGGGGTATATATGTTTGAATCACGCTGCGGAGTACGCTGCAATAGTTGCGAGCGGAAAGAACAAGTAAATTGTACAGGGTGTATTAATATGAATATGCCTTTTTGGGGCGGAGAGTGCAAGGTAAAAACCTGCTGTGAAAATAAGAAAATTAATCATTGCGGTGAATGCGGTGTTTTCCCATGCGATATGCTAAGCAATATGGGCAAAGACCAAGGGTTTGACCCACTGCCCAAAATTGAACGCTGCCGAAAATGGGCAGAAGAAATACGAAAGGACTGATACTATGATTGAACAAAAAGCATTGGCTATGTCTGATGAGTTGATTGCTCTCAGACGAGCATTACATAAAGTTCCCGAAACAGCTTTTCTTGAAAAACGCACGTCCAAAATAATACAGGATAAGCTGACCGAATACGGAATACCTTTTGAAGTTGTTGCCAAAACAGGTGTTGTAGGCATTATAAAGGGTGCAAAAGACGGAAAGACTGTTTTGCTTCGTGCCGATATAGACGGATTGCCGATAGAGGAAAACAGTGGGGTAGAGTTCAAGTCGGAAATTGACGGTTTTATGCACGCCTGCGGACATGACGTACATACAACGTGTCTGCTTGGTGCGGCGAAAATACTAAATGAAATGAAAGACCAACTGAGCGGAAATGTAAAGCTTGTGTTTCAGCCGGCAGAGGAGGGTGTCGGCGGTGCATTGCCGATGATAAACGAGGGAGTTATGGAAAATCCTCATGTAGATTCTGCATTTGCACTGCACGTTGAGCCTTTGGAGGAAGTCGGAAATATACAAATTCGTGACGGTGCTATAATGGCATCTCCCGACGATTTTGAATTAACCGTTCACGGCGTCGGCGGACACGGTGCTTATCCCGATAAATGCGTAGACCCGATTTTGGTTGCAAGTATGATTGTGAATGCTTACCAAACAATAGTCAGCCGACAAATTGACCCGATGACCCCTGCGGTAGTATCGGTTTGTTCGTTCCATGCCGGCAACTGCACCAATGCAATTCCTAACAGTGCAACACTAACGGGAACTGCACGTTCGCTGAGCAAAGAAACACGGGCAAAATTGGCACATCTGCTTGAAAAAATAGCCATTGATACTGCCGAAAGCATGGGTGCAACCTGTGATTTTGAATTTAAGCCATTATATCCGCCTACAATCAACAGTAAAGAGGCAAATGAAGTTGTTGTAAATGCGGCGAAGAAACTAAATATTATCAAAGACGTGGTAACACTTGAAAAAGCATCTATGGCAGGTGACGATTTTGCGTACTTTATTGATAAAGTACCGGGTTCATATTTTAAACTTGGTGTAGGAAATAAGGACAAAGGTATCAATTATCCTATACATAGTCCTAAGTTTAATATTGATGAATCGGCATTGTCTATCGGAAGTGCTTTAATGGCACAGATTGCGTTTGAATATTTAAACAAATAGTTTACCATAATTTATTTATGTAAATTAAAAGGGCTATGTGTGTATCATATAGTCCTTTTAATAGATTATTATATTTACATAATATTATTATGGTAAACTAAATTCAAAAAAGGAAACTGTAAAATGTCAAATATTAGAAATTATATACCAAATCCCAATCTTCCTCAAAAAAATGTATGCACTGTAATTACAGATTATCGCACACCCAAAAAAGTTATAAATAAACTGGCAGAACTGCAAATAAATATACTGCCGACAACATCGGTTGACACACTTTATAATGCCGTAAGGGGACACGCTGATTTGCAGATACATCATATATATAATAACACGTTTGTGTGTGCAGCCGAATGTTATAATTATTATAAAACTATATTGCCGGACTGCGAATTAATACAAGGTACGAGTTTTCTTGCAAGTAACTATCCGCAGGATATTGCATATAATGTAGCAAGAATTGATAAAATTGCATTTCATAATCTGAAATATACCGATTACAAAATAGCTGAGTATTATGAAAAATTAAATATAAAGCTTGTAAATGTAAAACAAGGTTATGCCAAATGCAATGTATGTATTGCAGGAAAAAATGCAATAATAACATCAGATAAATCAATAGCAAAAGCTGCTGATAATTATAATATTGATGTACTTTTTATATCACAGGGATATATTGACCTTATTGATTTTCCGTATGGATTTATCGGCGGTGCATCGGGATTGATTGCACCCGACAAACTTGCGTTTACCGGCAATATTAAGTTACACCACGATTATGACAAAATAGCAGAATTTTGCGAAGTGTATAATGTAGCATTGATGTCGCTTTCAGACGATAAACTTGTTGATGTCGGCTCATTGCTGCCAATTTGTATATGAGGATGTGGGCGTGTGTGGAAGAAAATTCGTATAGGACTTAATGTCAAATTATATGATGTTATAATAGATAATTACAGTGATTTGGATATGTTTTGCAATACATTGGCAAATTATATTTTACAGAAATACCCTAAAACGATTGCCGAACGTGTTATAAAATATAACTACGGTTATTTTTCGGAAAATGAACTGCACGAAATATCAAAGCTTGTATTGTCAAAATTCAAATATGACAAGAACATTATAATTGAAGAATTAATCGAATATATCGAAAATAATGATATATTGATATTAGACGGATTTGTAATGTTCCGATTGCCGGACATTGTATGTGTTATGGAAAATATTGTAGATGATGTTGTAAATGCAATGATAACGCAGCATGAATATGATGAATTTATAAATCTGCTGAAATTCTTTGTGGATATGCAAACACCTGAAATAGATATTGTGCATATAATCAGAAACGAAAATAAATATCTTATATTAGACAGATATTTTAAGGATATTACAGATGAATGTATCAGCGACTTTCTAGATGAACTTCGTTACGGTACGATTAATTATGATGATTTGTTGTTAAGTGTACTGATAACGCTTGCACCAAAAAATATTTGTATTCACAGATGCAATTTAATCAGTAATAAAGAATTATTATTGACGCTGAAAAAAATCTTTAATAATAGAATTACATTTTACGAAACAAAAAATCCAATGAAGATAAGCAAGATAAATTCAATATATTAAAAATAACACATCTAAGTCAGATAAAGAGTGATTTATAATACTTGGATTTCTGTATAAATGTTATCCCCTCGGCAGCCGATTTTTACGGATTTTGCCGAAGGGATTTATTTTTGTACATATAATTAAATTGTGTAATCAGGCACAAACGTTTCTCGCATATCAATGTGACCTTTAAAGTGCGGCTGAGTTTTACCGTCAATCGTAAATTTTACTTTTGTAATTCCTTCAACCGATGATAACGAATTGACTATTGAATAAACCGTCAAAATTTCCTGATTGGCTAAATCGGAATGTTGCTGTACAAATTTTTTTGACAGATTGACATAGGCAGTATCGTTTTCGACTTTTACAGTGATACCGTTTTTGATATTAGGTATTGTTCGTAAAATTTTAGGATTGCTGTCACGGCCTTTTAATAATTCGCTCACAACAGCTTTTGTGGCTTTTTCCGAAGATTTGCAGTTTTTTATACTTACGGTTGTCGGCAGCAATCTTAACATATCTTTATCGACAAAATATATTTCTGCCGTCTGTGTAGTTGCCATAACCGGTTTGGAACTGCTTGTCCATATTGATTTAGCACCCAGCACCAGCACAATCATACCAATTATAAGTAAATATTTCCGCATTATATAACACCCTTTCATATAAACTGTATGTTATATATTATATGCGAAAATTTCCAAAATATTACTATAAATTATAATTCAGCCTTTGCAAGTTCCAATGCGGTAGCTAATTGGTCAGGACATGATGTCCCCTTTGCCCCGCATTGCGTGCCTTTTAAACGTGAGATAACGTCATCGACCTTCATTCCCTCCACAAGTCTTGCAATACCTTGTGTGTTACCTGAACAGCCTCTTGTGAAAGCTACATTTTTTACAATTCCATTATCAATATCAAATGAAATATTAACTGAACAGACTCCGTTTGGTTTATAATTAAAACTTGCCATAATAAAATTCCTCCTGTAACAAGTGATTATTAAAGTAAACAAATCATATTGCCTACATTACATAATTATTATATATTATTTCGATATTTTTTTCAATATATATATTGACTAATTTGTGCTAAAACGATATAATATATTTAGATGTTAATTAGATAATATCAATGCAAATTACATTTTGGAGGTTACAAAAATGAAATTATTTATTGATACCGCTAACGTTGATGAAATTCGTCAAGCTAACGATATGGGAGTTATTTGTGGTGTTACAACAAATCCGTCACTTATAGCTAAGGAAGGCAGAGATTTTGTTGAAACCGTTAAGGAAATTACAACTATTGTTGACGGTCCTATAAGTGCAGAAGTTATTTCTCTTAAAGCCGAAGGCATGGTTGAGGAAGCTCGTGAACTTGCTAAAATACATAAAAATATTATCATTAAAATTCCTATGACTGTTGAGGGTCTGAAAGCTGTTAAAATTCTTACAGCGGAAGGAATTAAGACAAATGTTACATTAATTTTCTCAGCTGCTCAGGCTTTGTTGGCTGCCCGTGCAGGTGCATCATATGTAAGTCCATTCCTAGGCAGACTTGATGACATCGGTACAGTTGGTATGAACTTGATTGAAGAAATTGCTGATATATTTGAAATTCACTCAATCCCTACTGAAATTATCGCCGCAAGCATCAGAAACCCTATCCACGTTATTGATGCAGCAAGAGCCGGCTGTGATATTGCAACAGTTCCGTTCAAAGTAATTATGCAAATGACAAAACACCCATTGACAGACAATGGTATTGAAAGATTCTTAAAGGATTGGGAAACTGTTCCTAAGAAGTAATAAATGAATAGATATAAAGCCGAGATGAGAAAATCTCGGCTTTTTTAATTTGTATGAAATTGCATAAAAAATCAAAAATGCTACATTATTCCTACGCCCGCAGCGAAGCTTCTATCAAAAGCTTTTTTATTAAAATCATAATTAAAGGGTAGAGTGTTAAACACCCTACCCTATTAATAACAAATTCAATTTTTATAAAATTGCCAATTATTTCATCATATTAGCAACTTCATCAGCGAAGTTCTCTTCTTTCTTTTCAAGACCTTCACCAGTTTCAAAACGAACAAACTTCTTGATAGCAAGCTTAGCGCCTGTTTTCTTAGCAACTTGTTCAACATACTTGCCAACAGTTTCTTTGTTTTCAGCTTTAACATATTCTTGACCTAGCAAGCAAACTTCTTTAAGTTCCTTGTTCAAACGACCAATAATCATCTTTTCGATGATTTCGTCAGGCTTGTTAGCATTCTTAGGGTCGTTCTTAACTTGTGCCAAAAGAATTTCTTTTTCGTGTTGCTTGTAATCTTCTGCAACATCTTCATCTGAAAGATATTTAGGATTTAGAGCTGCAACCTGCATAGCAACGTTTCTCAAACATTCCTTAATTTCATCAGATTGAGCATCTGTATCAGCTTCAACCAATACACCGATTTTACCGGCAGCATGAATATAATCAACAACCATACCTGTTGTTTCAATTCTCTCGAAACGTCTGATGTTCATGTTTTCACCGATTGTAGCAATCTTTTCTGTCAAAACTTCGCTTACAGTAGCTGATTCATTTTCGCATGGCATAGCAAGCAATGCTTCAACGTCAGCAGGATTGTTCTTAGCGATAGTCATAGCTACATTAGTAACAAAGTTTTGGAAATCAGCATTCTTAGCAACAAAGTCTGTTTCTGAGTTTACTTCAACTACAACACCAACATTGCCGTCAATATATGCTTTTACAAGACCTTCTGCTGCAATTCTGCCCGACTTCTTAGCAGCAGTTGCAAGACCTTTTTCTCTCAAAAATTCAATAGCTTTATCCTTATCACCGTCTGTTTCGGTAAGAGCCTTTTTACAGTCCATCATACCGCAGCCTGTGATTTCTCTCAATTCTTTTACATCTTTTGCTGTAAACATTATTAATATCCTCCTAAAAGTATTTTATATAAACATACTGAAAAAGCAGTCTGTCAGTCTTTTTATCCAAAGACTTAAAGACTGCTTTTAAAATTCAAAAATTATTCAGCGTCTGCTTCTTCTTCAGCTTCAGCGTCAACTTGTTCGCCTTGTCTGCCTTCAATAATAGCGTTAGCCATTGTTGAAGCGATTAGCTTAACAGCTCTGATAGCGTCATCGTTACCAGGAATTACATAATCAACTTCATCAGGGTCACAGTTAGTATCAACGATAGCTACTACCGGAATACCTAGCTTTTTAGCTTCTGCGATAGCGATTTTTTCCTTGCGAGGGTCAACAACGAACATAGCACCCGGAAGTTTCTTCATGTTCTTGATACCGCCAAGGTATTTTTCAAGTTTATCTCTTTCAGCTTTTAGCTTAATAACTTCTTTCTTTGGTAGAAGTTCAAATGTACCGTCTTCTTCCATTTGGTTAAGTTGAGCCAAACGGTCAATACGTTTTTGAATAGTCTTGAAGTTTGTAAGCATACCGCCAAGCCATCTGGCATTTACAAAGTACATACCAACTCTTTCAGCTTCTTCCTTGATTGAGTCCTGAGCTTGTTTCTTTGTACCAACGAAAAGAACTTCTTCACCGTTTTGAGCCAAATCTCTGATAAAGAAATATGCTTCTTCTACCTTTTTAACTGTCTTTTGAAGGTCGATGATGTAGATACCGTTTCTTTCTGTGAAGATGTATTCAGCCATTTTAGGGTTCCATCTTCTTGTTTGGTGACCAAAGTGTACACCGGCTTCCAAAAGTTGTTTCATTGAAATTACGTTTGCCATTTTAAAAATTCCTCCTGTTTTTTAAATCCTCCACTCTTTTCACATTTTTAAAGCACCATATAGGCAACACTTTACAAAATCGAAGAGTGTGTGTATTTTTCATACCATACTATATTAACATATATTTTTTCAAAATGCAAGCATTTTTTTAATTATTGTTCAAAAAATTTACCGCAGCTTTTAATTGTGTGTCCTCCTGTTCTGTAAGCTGTGCAATATTTTTGTTAATTCCGTCCGGCAATTCCGACACTATATCAGGCGTCACACCTTCACCCTGTATACATTTATCGTTTGCAAAATAATATTTGCCGTAGGTCATTTTTATACCCGAGCCGTCCTTAAAAGGAATAATGCTCTGTATAACACCTTTTCCGTATGTTGTGACCCCGATAACCGTTGCACGTCCGGCACATTGCAGCGACCCCGACAAAACCTCCGACGCACTGGCACTTCCTTTATTGACAAGCACCGCTATCGGTACATTTAAGCTGAATTTGTCGGTTATCTCCCTGCCATCGGCATCGGTTATTGTGTCACTTGATTTTGTGTATACCTTGTTGCCGTTTTTGTCCATAGTATACATTATCGTTCCGCTCGGCAGCATATAATCGGCAATGGAGCATACCGCATCAGCATCACCGCCGGGATTGTTTCGCAAATCAATTATCAGTTTCTGCATACCGTTTTCCTTTAACTGTGCAAACTGATTTTTAAAATCTTTTGCAATACCTATATCAAAATCGCTTATGCGGATATATCCGATATTATTTTCAAGCATTTTACTTTTCACAGCTATTCTGTGTATTTCCTCACGGGTTATTGTCACGTCAAACGGCTCACTGTCGCCACGCTTGATTTTAATAGTCATACTCTCCCCCGCATTGCCTTTGAGCATATTGATTACATCGGAATAATTGCTTGCGTCACAGCTGTTTCCGTCCATACTCACAACAACGTCACCGCTTAAAATACCTGCTTTTTCAGCCGGTGAATCTTCATACGGCGCCACAACTTCCACTGTGTTATTTTCCTTATTCGGTGCAACAACAATACCAACGCCCACAAAAATTCCTTTATTGTCATCGGTATATGTTTTAAATGTGTCCGCATCAAAATATTGCGTGTACGGGTCATTCAGTGCGGCAGTCATTGCATAAGCGGCGTAATCCTCCATCTTCTGATAATCAATGTCATTCAGAAAATATTTATCGGATAAATGTGCTATTGTTTCTATTTTTGAAATCAGCTTACTGTAACTGTGACTTGACTCCGCAACATTTCTAACAACATTTGTCAATGAACTTGACACTACCGCCGTAATGCAAACCGCTATTATGATTGTCTTTTTACTGCTCAATTTGAATGCCTCCAATATTATAGATAGTTTCTTGGATTTTGCGGCGTGCCGTTTACAATAATTTCAAAATGGATATGCGGGCCTGTCGAATTGCCGGTAGACCCTACTTTTGCAATAACCTGCCCTTTTTCAACCTTATCTCCTGCTTTAACCAGCAATTTACTGTTATGTCCGTATAAAGTGGCAACGCCGTTCCCATGATTTATAGTTATGTAATTGCCGTAGCCATTATTCCAGCCTGCCGTAACAACCGTTCCTGCCTTTGACGCCAAAACATCAGTCCCCTGCGGAGCACCTATGTCCATACCGGTATGCTTTCTCCATTTACCCGTAACAGGATTTTTTCTGTTTGGATTAAACTCAGACGTTACCCTTGTTGACGCAGCCGACGGCCAGCCAAAACCTCCGCTTGTAGCTTTTGCAGCAGTCGCAACAGTTCCGCCGCCCGAAGAATTTGAACTGCTTGAACTTGCAGCTTTTGCCTTAGCCGCTTTTTCGGCGGCAGCCTTTTCAGCCGCTTCCTGTGCCGCAATCGCCGCCGCTAATTCATTTCTCGCCTGTTCCTCGTATTTTGCACTTTCTTCCTCAAACTTTTCAAGTTCTGTAACTTCACTTTGCAGCTGATTTACAATCTTGTCACGCTCTGCCTGTTTTTCTTTTAAATCGGATTTTTTGTCAACAAGCATATCCTTTGCCTCTTTTTGCTCTGCCTGTTCACTTTCAACCGCTTTTTTTGTATCTTCTATTTCAGACTTAGTATTAACATACTCCTGAATCATATTCTTATCATGCGAAATTATATCCTGTATAATTGCTACACGAGTGAATAAGTCACTCAATCCCTTTGACTCAAAAATCATCTCCAAATATGATGTACTGCCGTTTTCGTACATGATTTTCATACGTTCTTTCAGTGTATCCTTTGAATCGTCTATTTTGTCTGACAATTCATCTATTTGTTTTGATTTTTCGTCAATTTCTTTTTGCTTATCGTTGATTACATCATCAATGACATCAATATCGTCTTGAAGTGCCGTAAGCTGAATATCCAAATCATTTTTCTTTTCTACGGCGGAATTAAGTTCCGTCTGCTTTTCTACTTTCTCTTTTATAGCCTCTTGTTTTTTCTTTGCATTTTCATTCAAAGCCTGTTTCAGTTCAGATATACTTTTTGCCGCACTTACATATTCATGACTGCTTGTCATCGAAAAAATCAATATAAACGACATTACAAATGCCGATATTTTTTTAATTTGCATGGAATTGCGTTTTATGCAATGACGAAAAATCAAAAATGCTGCCTTAGTCTTCCGCCCGCAGGCGGTGCTTCTATCAGAAGCTTTTTTATAATTCATAATCTTTTTCACTCCTAAACGTGCAAATGCTTTTTCATTGACATCATACTTCCCATCATACCGATAACTCCGCCCATAACCGCAAACATAATGCCAAGTATAATTGCGACAACACTGTACGGTATCATGGCAATCATTTCAAAACCCGCCGTTGTGACAAAGTTTTCGAGCATTAAATATCCCCATGATGTAAGTCCGAATGATACCGCCGCACCCAAAAGACCTATAATAATACCCTCTATAATGAACGGCACTTTTATAAATCCGTCGGTCGCACCGATATATTTCATGATATTTATTTCTTTTCGCCTGTTAAACACGGTAAGTTTTACAGTGTTTGAAATAATTACTACCGATACTATCAAAAGCAGTACCATAATTATTATACTGATTTTCTTCACCGTGCCGGAAATTGATATAATCGTATCAACCACACCTTGCTTGTTGACTACATGGTCCACATCTGCAAGCTGTTCCAGTTTCTCTGCGGTAGCATTCGACTGAGAAATGTCATTCAAACGAATTTTATATGAATCACTGAACGGATTATCGTCCTCAAAGCCTGTCAGCTGTTCTTCCTTGCCCTCGAACATATCCTGTTTTGCATAGTTAAGCATATCTTCTTTTGTAAACAGTTCCGCCGATTTAACATTGCTCAGCGTCATAATTTCATCTTTTAACTGTCCAACACGTCTTTCGTCCGCATCTTTTTTTATAAACAGCTGCAATTCGCATTGTTCTTTCACTTGGTCTGTTATAAAATTAACGTTTAGAGTAATCAGTGTAAATATACCCAAGATTAAAAGACAGCTTGTTATTGTAAACAGCGACGCAACCGACATAAATCCGTTACGGAATATATTTTTCATTGCCTGCGAAAAGAAGTATTTCGTATTGCTCATGCCTGATAAACACCTCCCATTTCATCACGCACAATCTCACCGTCGGTAATCTCTACAACACGCTTTTTCATTGCATCGACTATATCCTGTGCATGAGTAGCCATAATAACCGTTGTCCCGTGCCTGTTGACGCTGTCGAAAATATCCATTATATCCATAGCAGTGTCGGGATTAAGATTACCCGTCGGCTCGTCCGCAATCAAAATTGACGGATTGTTTACCAAAGCTCTCGCCAATGCAACTCTCTGCTGTTCTCCGCCCGAAAGCTGACGTGGAAACAATTTTGCTTTATAATTTAAACCTACTTGATTTAATACGATAGGAACTCTGCGTCTGATGTCACGAATAGGTGCACCCACAATTTTCATTGCAAATTCTACATTTTCATAAACCGTTCTGTCGTCAAGCAGTCTGAAATCCTGAAAAACCACACCCATTTTCCGGCGTAAATAAGGTATTTCCTTGTGCGTAAGCTGAGTTATGTCCTCTCCGTTTAAAAGAATTTGTCCCGATGTAACATTTTCCTCACGCATTAATAATTTTGTAAGCGTTGTTTTTCCGGCACCGCTCGGACCTACCAAAAATACAAATTCACCGTTTTCGATAGTCAAATTTGCGTTTGAAAGTGCCTTAGTGCCGTTCTCATAAATTTTATTGACATCAATAAATTGAATCATTGGTTATATTTCTCCCGATAATAAAATTTAGGAAACCGCTGAAATTACACAGATAAAATCCATGTCATCAGCGGTTTCACAAATAGTGTTTTTAATTATATTTTCATTGGATTTGACACCAAATACTTGTGTACCATCATAGCAACTTTAAATACAATCGCCTGGTCGAACTTACGAAGGTCAAGACCTGTAAGCTTATAAATCTTTTCCAAACGATATACAAGCGTATTTCTGTGTACAAACAGCTGTCTTGATGTTTCACTGACATTCAAGTCATTTTCAAAGAATTTGTTGATAGTAAGAATTGTTTCTTCGTCAAGACTTGTGATGTCACCTTTTTTGAATACTTCCTGCAAGAACAACTCGCATAGCTTTATAGGCAACTGATAAATAAGTCTGCCGATACCTAGGCTGTCGTAATTCAATATACATTTTTCTTCTTCAAATACTTTTCCGACTTCAAGAGCAATTTGCGACTCTTTGTATGAAGTGTTAAGCTGATTTATATTTTCCGCCACACTGCCGACGCCGATAAGCACTTTAATCAATGCCTCCGTATTAAGCATGGTAACGATTGAATCTGCCATTTCTTCAAGTTCTTTTGATGAAACAACCTCTTTCAGTTCTTTAATCAAAACCAGATTGTCTGCGTCAATGTTAATAACAAAATCTTTTTCTTTATCAGGGAACATATTGCTTATAACCTCAAACATTCCCTTTTCGCCCTTTTCCTGCATTTTGATATAGAATACGGCTCTCGGCGTATCAATATCAACATGAAGTTCCTTTGCTTTCTGATGCAAATCAAACGGCAGTAAGTTATCGAAAATAATATTCTGCATAAAGCTTGTCTTATCGTATTTTTCATCATAATAATGACGTACATTCGATGCGGCAATAGCAATGGAACTGCAACAATATCTTGCTACATCATCAGTGCCTTCAACATAAACAATATATTCAGGATGCGGTTTGTTTGTAATCACCTTTACTGTATATCCATGCTTAAAGAATATCTTATCATTGCTGGTGATAGAATAAAGCATATCGTCAATCAATTCGGCACTCGGCTCTGCACCGTTAGAGGCTAAAATCAAACCTTGTGAATCTGCAATACCAAATCTTTTTGGGAACACCTCCGCTAATTGTCCGACAATGCTTTGAAATACTTTACTTATCATAAGTATAACCCTCCTTATTTGTTATGTATACTGTAAATATACATTAATCTGCTCAATCATAAAATATCTATATACTATATATAATAAACTTTTATACATAATTTTGCAACAAAAATTGTGAAATTTTATTAATTTTTTTTATTTTTCTTTTAAAACCAAAACAATTATTCTTAAAATTACCTTAATATGTTATTGTTTTGTATATATTTCACAAAAAAATTTCAATAAATATCCATATCAATTTAGTTGACATAACAATACAGTGATGATAAAATTATAACAATAACTGAAAAAGAGGTTTTGACATATGAAATATTGTTTTGGTATAGATATAGGCGGCACAACCGTTAAAATCGGTCTGTTTGATGAAACGGGGAATTTGCACGAGAAATGGGAGATTCCAACACGAGTTGATACGGCAGAAGATAAAATCTTTCCCGACATTGCAAATGCTGTAAATTCAAAAATATCCGAAAAAAATATTGATAAATCGGACATTATAGGTTTGGGTATCGGTGTACCCGCTCCCGTTTGCGATGACGGATTTGTCCGACAGTCTGCCAATCTTGGAATTAAAAATGTAAATGTTGCAGAACGCATGAACGAATTGACCGGATTTAAAATAAAGGTCGGCAATGACGCAAATGTAGCCGCATTGGGCGAAATGTGGAAAGGGAGCGGAAAAGGCACGAAAAATCTTGTTATGGTAACACTCGGTACGGGCGTGGGCGGCGGTATTGTCATAGACGGCAATATTTTTGCCGGAACAAACGGTGCAACGGGTGAAATCGGACATATGTGCGTAAATCCAACCGAAACGGATACCTGTGGCTGCGGCAAGCATGGCTGTCTGGAACAATATTCGTCAGCTACGGGTATTGTGCGTTTGGCAAAACATGAGCTGCAAAATAACGATACAGAAACTGTATTGAACATTGATACCGTCACTGCAAAAGATGTATTTGACGCTGCGAAAAACGGAGATGTTGCAGCAGTTAAAACAGCCGAAAAATTCGGTATGTATCTGGGACTTGCACTTGCTAATACCGCCGTATTGGCAGACCCCGAAATATTTGTTCTCGGCGGAGGTGTGTCAAACGCAGGCGAAATTTTGATTGAATACATAAAAAAATATTATGATAAATACTCATTCTTTGCAAATAAAAATGTAAAATTCTCAATATCCAAACTCGGCAATGACGCCGGTATTTACGGCTCGGCAAAATTAATTTTAGGATAATATAAAAGGCAGTCACTTCACAATGACTGCCTATATTTTTACATATTTTTCTCAATCCATTTATCGAGAAAAGCCATTTGCTCATCTGTATGAAACCAATGTTCTCCGTCTTTCATAACGGTTAAACCTGCATTATTATCTTTTGCAAACTCTGTAATTGTTTCAATAGATGTCAAATTATCGTGCTCACCGTATAATATCACCGTCGGCACATTCCATGTTATAGGATTGTTTCGGGCATACTCCAAATACTCCCATGACAAATCTTCCCCGAAATCGGTTTTTATAATTCTCTTTTCCCTTAACAATTCTTCCGACACATTTGCCCATATCATCATATCCGATATTAGCTTTTCCATATTTACAATAGGCGATATGAAAAATGCACATTTAATCTGTTTTTCGGATAATACATTCATTGCAAAATACGCACCGATACTGTTTGCAATAAGGATAATATTATCATATTTTTGTGTTAATTCTGCAATATCGGACTGTACTTCCGCTCTAAATTCCCACGGAGTTGCTGACTTATAATCTAAGCCGATAACATCACAATCCGGAAATAACGGCTTATAGTGTTCTGCCTCGGATATATTGCCGCCCTTTCCGTGAATATAAATAACAGCATTTTTATTCATTATATTTCACCTTAATTTTCTCTTACAGTACATGATAAAACAGAATTATGTCCTCATAACTGCCGTCTTTCATTAAAAATCCGCTCGGAACTTTACCAAGCCGGACAAACCCAAGCTTGTCATATAATTTAATCGCACTGTGATTTGTCGCAACAACCGCATTAAACTGTAAAACCTTAAATCCTAATTCCCTGCCCTTTGCAAGACAATGTTTCACAAGTTCCTCGCCGATTTTCTTCCCACGCATAGTCGATTTAACCGCATAGCTTGCATTGGACAAATGACCGCATCTGCCTATATTGTTCGGGTGCAGAATATATAGTCCGACAACCTCACCGTCATATTCGGCAACGGCGGAAAAACTCTGTCCTGCAAAAAATTCCTTTGTGTTGTCCTTTGTAAGTTCATCAATCTGCGGAAAAGCGACCGCATCTCTCACAACTTCATTCCAAATTTCACGCATAGAGGACAAATCATTATCATTAAATTCACGAATAACCAAACTCATTTTTATGTCCCCAATCTTAAAGTGCCTTTTCGGAAATTTTAACCAATAAATCAATGCAAGCTTTTATGTCCCCCATATCAGCCGTTTCCGACGGAGAATGAATATATCTTGTAGGAATTGACAAACCGCCTGTCGGTATACCCTCACGAGTAGTATGGATAGCACCCGCATCTGTACCGCCGCAGTTCATAATTTCAAGCTGATACGGAATATTGTTTTCCTTTGCTGTTTCAATCATCAAAGTACGCACTTCACTGTGGCATAAAACGGAACTGTCTTTTATTTTAACAGCAGCACCCTTGCCCATCTTAACCGCCATTCTTTCACATTCGGGAGTATCGCCCGTATCGGTTACATCAACCGCAACAGCCATATCGGGATTTACACCGTAAGCCGCCGTCCTTGCTCCACGCAAACCCACTTCCTCCTGTACGGTAAATACAAAGTATAGGTCATTTGATGTGTCGGCAATCTGTTTTGCGGTTTCAATCAAAACATAGCAGCCTGCCCTGTTGTCAAGTGCCTTTGAAATAACTGTGTCACCCATAAAATATGTGTCCCCGATAAACATAGCCGTATCACCGATAGACACCTTGCTCTCGGCATCTTTCTTATCCTTTGCACCGATGTCGATATAAAGTTTTGAAATTGTCGGAGATTTTTTGAAATTTTCCTCCTCACTGCCGATTACGCCGACAGTACCGTTTGCAAACTGCACTTTGTTATAAACCAAATCCTTGTTGTTCAAACCGCCCACATTCCCGAAACGCAAAAATCCGTTATCATCAATAAACGTAACTATAATACCGATTTCGTCCATATGTGCGGCATACATGATTTTCTTTCCGTCACCTTTTTTATGTGCAATCAGATTGCCTAATGCGTCAACTCTGATTTCATCAACATACGGTTTTATTTCATTTTCAATAAGTTCGCAGATTGCATTTTCATTTCCAGACACACTGTTGCACTGTGTCAATTTTTTTAGTAATTCCATTATATTAAATCCTCCGCATTCTCAATAAATAATTCCACTAAATCGTGCATTGCTTTCATATCCGACTTTGCAATAATTCCGGCAGGCGAATGTAAATATCTGCACGGCACTGATAACGAGGCTGTTTTTACGCCCTCTGTCGAAATATATATCGCACCGGCATCGTTACCGCCCATAGTAGTTCTTTTGTACTGAACAGGGATATTGGCTTTCTCGGCACTGTCATACAGCCACTTGTAATAATCTTTGTTTACAATGCTCGACCTGTCCATAAAACTTACAACCACGCCGCCGCCCAAAGTTGTGGCATATTCGTGCTCCTTAGAACCGAATACGTCCGAACAAGTGGTACTTTCAAGCACCAATGCAATATCGGGTTTTATTCTGTTTGCGGCAATCTGTGCACCTCTCAGACCAACTTCCTCCTGAACCAAAAAACACACATATCTATCGTATTTACACTCATTTTTCAGTGTTTCAACCAATACAGTACAGCCAACTCTGTCATCAAGTGCCTTTGCCTTGATTTTTCCGCTGCCTATCTCGGCATACTCCGTATCAAACGTTGCATAATCACCCAATTTGACTTTTTTTAATGCGTCATCTTTGCTTGTCGCACCTATATCGATAAATAAATCCTTTATTTCAGGAACATTCTTTCTCTCGCTCGGCTTTTGCAAATGTATTGCTTTCATACCGATTATTCCGGCAACCTTTTTATCGCCTATACGCACCTTTTTGGATATAATAACCCTTGTATCGATTCCGCCGACGGTGTCAAAACGCAGATAGCCTTTATCGGTAACTCCCGTTATAATAAATCCCACCTCGTCCATATGTGCCGACATCATAATTTTTTTATCCGAAGACTTGCCCTTTTTATATGCAATCAGATTTCCCATTGTGTCCACTTTCATTTCATCGGCAAAATCCGCAATTTCGGACATTATTATATCTCTTACAGCCTTCTCATTTCCGCTGACTGCATTAGTTTCACATAACTTTTTTAATAACATAGCCATTCCTCCATATTAGCGTCTATATCCTGAATAAAGAATGTCAAAAGTGACGATACCGCTTTCACATCAGCCAAATCCAGCGTTTCCACAGATGTGTGCATATATTTAAGCGGAATGGATATAACCGCCGTAGGAACACCTGTTCGTGAAACTTGCATTACCCAGCCGTCAGTGCCCGTATTTCCGCCGCACACGTCAAGTTCCGTTTTTATATTATACTTTTTAGCCGTATCTTCAAGACGTTTTTGCAGCTGCGGCTGTATATTCGGTCCTGCCGACAATATCGCACCTGAGCCAAGCTCAAACGCATTATATGAATTGTCGGGAGTGATACCGTGACACACGTCAATCGCAACGGCAATATCAGGCTCTATTTCATATGTCGCAACCTTTGCACCACGGCAGCCGACTTCCTCCTGTACCGCAGCAACCGCATATACATCGACTTCAAGCTTTATTCTTTCAAGCGATTTCATAATATCAATCAAAGCGGCGACACTTGCTCTGTCGTCCAAAGTCTTTCCACTGAACTGATTTTCGCCCAATTTTCCGACAGACTGAGCAATCGTCACACTGTCGCCCACCGATACAATTTTTGAAACCTCGTCATAATCCATGCCCACGTCAATAGCCATATCCTTAATAGACGCACTGTGCTTTGCCTCATCGGGAGCTTGTAGGTGCGGCGGCTTTGCACCGATTACGCCTGTCAAATCCTGCTTGCCATGCACTACCACTTCAAGTGCCGGCAAAATTCTCGGGTCTACACCGCCGATATTGACAAACGTCAAAAATCCGTTCTCATCAATATCACTTACCATCAAACCGATTTCATCGCAGTGAGCCTCAATCATAACCTTGCGTGCATTAGGCTTACCGCAGCGTTTTACAGCTATAACATTGTTCAATTTGTCACTGTACACTTCATCTGCATACGGTGCAAATTTCTCTTTTATTCTATCGGTAAGTCTGTATTCAAATCCGGATAAGCCACGCAAATCACTTAATTCCTTTATCAAACTTTCCATATTTCTGCCTCCTGTATATTATAAATTCCAAACTAATTTTTTAAACAATTCCCCACGTTCCTCAAAATTTCTGAACATATCAAAACTGGTACTTGCCGGTGATAAAATTACATTGTCACCGCTCTTTGCTGTATTAAATGCCGTTTCAACCGCATATTCATAGCTGTCCGCATGAATTACCTGTATATCCCTGCCCTTCCCCGTCAATTCAATTTGACGTTTCAGCGACATTTCAATATCTTTCGCACTTGCTCCGAGCAGTATCAATACTTTCACTTTTTCAGTCAGCACTTCGCCCAACTCGTCATAAGGTATTCCTTTTTGCTTTCCTCCGCAAATCAAAATAACTTTTTCGTCAAATACACTCAGCGTATTTTTTGTACGATTTGGGCTTGAATCTATGGAACTGTTATAAAACTTAATTCCGTTAATTTCCCGAACAAATTCTGTTCTGTGTGCAACTCCGTTAAACGTTTTGGCAATACTTACAATCGCATTTGCGGATACATAATCATACACCGCCCCGATAGCCGCCATATAATTTTCTGTGTTATATCTGCCCGGTATTTTTATATCGTTAATATTAAGTATTTTCTCACCGTTTATGCAAATATAGTCACTATCTATGTAAATATCTTTTTTGTTTGCATATGAAAAATATTCGCATTTCCCGACTGCATTTTCACCTATTCGGCGAGTAACGTCATTATCATAATTGACAATCAGTTTATCGGATTTATTCTGATACCGCATTATATTTTCTTTTGCCGATATGTACTCATCATAATCTTTGTGCATATCCAAATGGTTCGGCGAAATATTGGTTATTACCGAAATATTCGGAGATTTTTTCATTGTGTGCAGCTGAAAACTTGATAATTCCAAAACAACAAAATGCTCTTTTTTTATATTATCTATTTCTCCTAGGAGCGGTCTGCCGATATTGCCGCCGACCCACACCGTATATCCCTGCTGCATCAGCATTTTGTAAATCAATGTGGTAGTTGTGGTTTTTCCGTCACTTCCCGTAACCCCGATAATACGTGCGGGACAAAGTTCAAAAAAGGCTTCCATTTCCGATGTCACAATAACACCGCTGTTTCTTGCACTTACAAGCTCTGGAATATCAAATCTCATTCCGGGCGTTTTAAATATAATATCCTGACCATTCAAATTTTCAAGATAATTTTCGCCCAGCTGCCATTTTACACCCAATGCCGATAATTTTTCATATGTATCCCCAAGCTGAGCCTTTTCACGCTTGTCACAGCATACGATATTTGCATTAAGCCCCGACAAATACTCCGCAAGAGGAACATTGCTAATTCCCACACCCAATATTGCAATATTTTTACCGCTTATATATTTCTTGAACAAATCCAATTTTGACATAATATCACCAATCCCAATTTATTATTTTTAAAATTATATGATTTGATACCATATCATATTAAAAAATTATGCCGTCAAAAAAGCTGTCAACGGCTTGTCAAAACATTTGGTAAATAGTTTCAATAAAATTCCCACACCGAATGCAGCTATTATAGTGCCTTCACGCACACCGTTCAATTCATGCAGAGCAATAACCGATAATATTGCGGCAATAACCACAACGCTCCAATCGAAAATCATTTTAGCGGTTGAAAGCTGTATTTTAGTCTTGTACGCTACCGCCTGCATAACACCCTCGCCCGGCAGCGACAATATATTCGCCGATATGTAGAATAAAATTCCTAATGCTACCAATGCCATGCTTATACACACATACACCAATCTCATTCCGTAGTTGGTACATGGCGGTAAAAAATTGTTACACAAAAAATTTGACAAACTGACAAACAGCCCAAACAATGATGAACAAAAGATTTGCAATAAATTAAACCACTTAAATTCTTTGTTCATAATCAATATTTGAATTAAAATAAAAGATACAAAAACAACAGTTGTGCAGATACCCATATCAATATTTGTAATTACACTCAAAACGCATGGTATAGAGTTTACGGGTGATACTCCCAAATCAGAGGTTTTTGAAACCGAAACTCCCAAAGCCATTATAAACAGTCCTATACAATATACCGCCAATCTTTTAATCACATTTATATATTTTTTCTCCATAAACTGCATTCCTTCCCACGGATAATATACCATTACAAAAAAAGCCGACCGAAGTCGACTTTTTATAACAAACAACATTGCACATATCGTGCGATGTTGTTTGTTAAATAATTGCATTTATTTTGCAATGAAAAGCTAATCTGCTTGTCAAATATTCTGATAAACCACAAATTATTCAGCGTCAGCAGCTTCTTCGTCGGCTTTTTCTTGTGCAGGAGCCAACAAAGCTTTAATGCTTAGGCTGATTTTCTTTTCATCCCAGTTAATGTCAGTAATCTTAGCATCAACAGTCTGACCGATTGTCAATACATCTTCCGGCTTACCGATTCTTTCGTTAGCAATTTGAGAGATGTGGATAAGACCGTCAACAGTAGGCATAATTTCAGCAAATGCACCGAAAGGCATCATACGAACGATTTTACATGATACTACATCGCCGACATTGTATTTAGTTTGAGCGATTGTCCAAGGGTTGTCCTCTTGTTTCTTGTAACCCAAAGAAATTTTCTTTGTTTCAGGGTTAAGGTCTTTGATGTAAACTTTAACTACATCGCCTTCTTTAACAACTTCTGACGGGTGTTTAATCTTTGTCCAGCTAAGCTCTGAAATGTGAACCAAACCGTCTACACCGCCGATGTCAACAAATGCACCGAAGTTTGTGATTGACTTAACTGTACCTGTATATTCCTTGCCAACTTCAACATCAGCCCAGAACTTATCTTCAATAGCTTTCTTTTGTTCTTCAAGAACCGAACGAACAGAACCGACAACACGTCTTCTTCTTTCATCGATTTCGATAATTCTGTAATTAACTGTTGTACCGATAAGAGTTGTAAGGTCTTGTACAAATCTTTCAGATGCTTGACGAGCAGGAACGAATACTTTGTTGCCTTCTGTCAAAACGATAACGCCGCCTTTAACAGCTTGAATTACTTTACCTTCAAGAATTGTCTTTGCTTCAAATGCTTCTTGAATCTTCTTCCAGCTTTCCATAGCAACAAGTTTCTTTCTTGAAAGAACCGTCTTGCCTTCTGCGTCATTAACACCAACAACATATACTTCGATTTCATCGCCTACTTTAACAAGGTCAGCAGGTTTTAGTGATGGGTCGTCAGTAAGATTGTCAAGTGTCAAAATACCGTCAGATTTAAAGCCAAGGTCTACAATAACTTCGTTATTGCGAACTTCGACAACAGTACCGGTTACTATATCTCCTGTATTTAAAGTTTTTAAAGAATCCTCTAGCATTTGTTCAAAATTTTCTTTTTCCATTGTTGAATAAACCTCCTCGATAATACGACGTGGCGTTGACGCTCCTGCCGTAATACCTATTTTTTTATTTTTAAAATTTATATTTTGAGGCAAGTCCTCAAAAGTTTCGATATGAAAAGTCAGCGGACAGCATTTCTTTGAAATTTCATAAAGCTTTTTTGTATTGGAGCTTTCCTTTCCGCCGACGACAATCATCACATCCGATTCGGATGCTAACTTTAACGTTTCCGATTGTCTATCTTTCGTCGCATTACATATTGTATCAAAAAATACTACCTCTTTGCAAGTTTTTTTTATAAATTGTACAATTTGACCAAAAATTTCTCTATTTATTGTAGTTTGTGCTACAATACATACTTTTTTTTGTGCAATTTTATCAAAAATTTTATCATCACAGCTATACAAAACAATGGCACTGTCATCGCACCAACCGTTTATTCCTATAACTTCGGGATGTTTTTCATCACCGACAATGACAATTTGATAACCTTTTTCGTGGTATTCTTTTACAATTCTATGTATTTTTGCAACAAAAGGACAAGTCAAATCCTCATACATGACATTCTTATTTTTTATTATATCCAATGCTTTTTTCGGAATACCATGTGTCCTGATAATCACATCAACTCCGTCTTGGATTTCATTCACGTCATTGTATACGATAACTCCACGCTGCTGCAAATCTTCAACGACTTGTTTATTATGAATTAATTGACCGAGAGTAGCTATATTTCCATGTCCTTTTTCTTCAACTTTGGCATAAACGGCGTCAACCGCACGTTTTACACCGTAACAAAATCCGGCTGTTTTAGCAATAGTTACACTCATCAATTAAGCCTCCAATTTATATATCGTATCTAATACCTGATTACTTAACCCCTGTAACTCATCCATTGTAAGTTTTTTATCAAAAAATTCATCAAATACGATAGGTTTACCGTAAATAACTTTTATTTTTGACATAAATTTGTATTTACCTACTATGTGTACAGGAATTATCGGAACACCGGCTCTGGTTGCAATCATTGCCACACCGGCTTTTGCCTGTCCTTTTGCCCCGTCACGGACTCTTTTTCCCTCAGGGAACATAAGCATAATATTATTTTGACTCAGAATATTCAGTGCACTCTTTATTGCACCTATGTCACCTCGTCCCCGATGAACGGGAAATGCTCCCAAACTTCTAAAAAATTTATCCAAAAATTTATTTTTAAACATTTCTGCTTTTGCCATGTATCGAATATTTCTCGGAGTTGTAAGACCAACCGTCACAACGTCCCAATTAGACCTGTGATTTACCGCTAAAATAGCACTGCTGTCCGCAGGAATATTCTCAACACCGATTTTCTCTATACGAAATGCCACATGAAAAAAAATCGAAACCACACCTTTTGCAAAATTATAAAATGACACCTTTTAAGCCCCCATTATCTAATCTTCTCTTTTATAATATTTTTTATACATTCTACGGCTTCATCTAAATTTTTGTCGGTTGTATCCACCAATATCGCATCATCAGCTTGTTTCAGCGGTGCAAATTCTCTTTCCGAGTCATTTTTATCTCTGTAAGCCATATCCTTCTTTACATCTTCAAAATTACATTCCGAGCCTTTTTCGATAAGCTCGTCATATCTTCTTTTGGCTCTTGCGTCCAAAGATGCGGTAAGGAATATTTTTATATCGGCGTCCGGAAGCACATATGTACCTATATCCCTGCCGTCCATAATAACATTATCCTTTTTTGCAAGTTCTCGCTGCATATCTACAAGCTTTAATCTCACTTCCGGAATAACCGCAATATTTGACGCTCCCAAACTCACGTCAGCCTCTCTGATACGCTCCGAAACATCAGTGCCGCCCAAAAATATTCTTTGTCCCTGCTCTGTATATTTCAGACTTATCTTAATATCGTCAAGTTTTGAAATCAGTTTTTTCCTGTCATTTACTATATCTATTCCGTTATTTATGGCATAAAGTGCCGATGCACGATACATAGCACCTGTATCTATATAAACGAAACCCATCTCACCCGCAACAATTTTTGAAATTGTGCTTTTGCCCGCACCTGCCGGTCCGTCAATCGCTATACTTATGTTACTCAACGTATGTTCCCCCTACTTTACCAAATCCGGACGAAGAACAACCGCACCGCCCAAATAAACGTGATTTATCTCTTTTAAACTCTTGTCGGAATTAACGTGCAGAAGAATTCGCACGCATTTTTCCAAAGCTCCGTCAATAGGGATTTCACTCATACACATAAGCGGTACATCTACAATACCCATGTTTCTTGCCGCTCTTGCCGGAAATGCCGCATCCAAATCCGGTGTAAGCGAAAACAGCATACTAATCATATCGTCAATTTTCAAATTATTTTCATCAATTATTGCTTTAAGCATTTTTTCGGTTGCAGCCAAAATTTCCTCTGCACTGTTATTTTCAACCGTTATCGCTCCTCTTATTGCTCTTACCATTAATTTTTCCTCCATTATTTTTATATAGCTCTGTGACCCAAACCAATCGCCACATCATTCAAATTCAGCAATCCGACAGCAAAAAATACGCAGACCGCAATGTGGTCGCCTGCCTTTGCAATAGCAATCTTGCCGCCTAAATTAAGTCCCATTGCCTTGGTAATAATCTGTTCGATAGCCTCGTGTGCCGCACCTACAACCGCACCTTCCTCAGCGTGTGACTCGCCTATTACATTTTCACGTTTTGCCGCCACAACGGCACGCTCAATCATTTTCGTTACTGCTGTCGAAAACTCACCGCCGAAATCCACCGCAACTCCATGAATACCTTTGTCATACAATTCCTGCTGTATCAGTTTTTCCTCATCACGGTTATTGCTGATTGCAAGTCTGATTGCCGCCGTTGATATTTCTTTACTGCCATACTCCATGTTATACCCCTCCGATTTACGCATTTTCACCTGCCAAATGCCCTGTTGAAAATGCTATTTGCAGATTAAATCCGCCCGTATAAGCATCGACATCTATAACTTCACCCGCAAAATACAGTCCGCTTACCAATTTTGACTCCATGGTTGACGGATTTATCTCACCGACTTTAACTCCGCCCGATGTGACAATAGCTTCTTCAATCGGTCTGAACCCTTTAACCGTAAGCGGCAAACCCTTCAAAAGTTTAACCAATTCCATACGTTCGCTTTTGGTTACGGTATTCACCTCTTTATGCGGCAAAATTCCCGACAATTCTATTATAACAGGAATTAGCGTTTTAGGCAATAGTTCATCTAACGCATTTATTAAATGTTTTCTTGAAAATTTCTCAAAATCACGCAGAATACGCTTGTCAAGCTGTTCTTCGGTAAGTGCCGGCTTTAAATCTATTTCTATCCGATAATTCTCTTTTTCAATATTTTTCATATGTGCACTCGATGACAGTACAATCGGTCCGCTTATTCCGAAATGTGTAAACAGCATTTCACCAAAATCCGAAAATACTTTCTTGTTCTTTTTATTGAACACCGTAAGTTCCACATTTTTAAGGGACAGTCCCATAATATTGCTTACCCACTTTTCATTTGTCACAATCGGCACAAGCGAAGGTTTTGGCTCAATTATCGTATGTCCCACAGATTTAGCCAATTTATAGCCGTCACCCGTCGAACCCGTCAGCGGGTATGATTTACCGCCTGTCGCAATAATAACGCTGTCAGCGTTGATTTTACCCTCACTGCATATTACACCTTTAACAACGTCATTTTCAACAATCAATTTTTTAACTGTTGACGTTATAACTTTAACATTTGGTTTAAGTGCAAATTTTTTCAATGTATCCACAACGTCTTTTGCATTGTCCGATACAGGGAATATTCTTCCTCCACGCTCAACTTTCGTTTCAAGACCAAGTGAATTTAAAAGGTTTATTAAATCAGTGTTTGTAAAACCGTACAGTGCACTGTATAAAAATTTAGAATTTGTAGGAATATTCGCAAAAAAATCTTCAATATCGGCATTGTTCGTTATATTGCAACGGCCTTTGCCCGTTATACGAATTTTCTTGCCCAAAAAATCATTTTTTTCGATTAATATAACATTGGCACCACGCTGTGCCAAAACACCCGCAGCCATAAGTCCGGCAGCACCTCCGCCGACAACGACCGCTGTTTTAGTTTCGCTCATAAAATTTTCCCTTTCCAAATCTAAATTTCTTCACTTCGCTTGTCATATACGCCGTATACGTCCCATATGTGTTCAAGCCGTTCTAGCGTTTCCGACACTTCCTGTTTCTTGTTCATACCGATAGCCGCAATCAGTGCGTTTATAACGCTCATCGGTGCAACCAAAGAATCGGCAAACGAGTTCATATCGCTCCTTGCGATAAGACAATGTGTTGACGCTTTTACTATCGGCGAATTTATACTGTCGGTCAAACCGATAACATATGCACCGTGTTCTTTCGCATAGTCCAATGCTTTAATCGTACTTTTTGAATATCTCGGAAAACTTATTCCGAAAACTGCGTCACCGCTTTCAAGCCGTAAAATCTGTTCAAACAAATCACTTCCGCCTGATGTGATTACTTTTACATCTTTAAAAATCAAATTAAAATAAAAGTCCGCAAATGATGCCAGTGCCGCCGCACTTCTCGCACCTATGATATATATTTTTTTCGCTTTTGTCAATATTTCAACGGATTTTTTAAATTCGTCATGGTCGATTTCCAAAAGCGTTTTTTGTATTTTGTCCATGTCCATTTCCAAAACGTCGGTCAAAACATCTCTGTCGCCCATTCTCTGCGAGGCAATTTCCATACGCTGAACCGCCGTCAGCTTTGCCTGAGTGACTTCTTGAAGTACACGCTGTAATTTCTGATAGCCGTCAAATCCAAGCTCTGCCGAAAATCTCACAACCGTGGATTCGCTCACTCCCACTTCTTCGCTGAGCTTTGCAGCCGTCATATATGCCGCTTTATCATAATGCTCGATAATATAATTGCCAATCATTTTTTGGCGTTTGCTGAAACTCCCCATATTATTTTTTATATATAAAATAATATTAGTATCGTTTTCCACTTTGCTCTCCTCTTTTGCTGCTATTTTTGTTCTATATACCATTCTGTTACTCCGCCGTACACATTCGAGAAATTAGGTTCAATATTTCCGGCAAGAGTATCATTAAAAATCAGGCTTTCCTTTTTGAAAAACAACGGTATAAACGGTATATCCGTGTTAAATAATTTATCAAATTCCGACACTGCAATTTTTGTTGCGTCTTCCGACGGTGCTTTGCCGATATTGGCTATTTTAAAATCCATATCACTGCTGCTGTATGTGAAATAATTTCCGCCGCTGCCCACCAAAAACGTACTGTCCATACAATTCGGCATGACCGTTTCACCGATAAACAAATCAAATTCTTTTCGTGTTATCAGCGATTTATATTCTTCATAAGGCACCGCTTTCACTTCTGCGGCAATTTCGCTGTCATTCAAATATTTTGCAACGGCATTTGCAATATTAACCTTTTCTTCATTCTCGCCGTTGACCAATATCTGCAATTTCAACGGAGTATCTGTCCCGTTAATAACTCGTGAATAACCCCATTCACCTTTGTTCCAGCCGTCCTGAATAAGCAATGCTTTCGCTGTTTCCTTATCATAGCCGTAAACTTTACTTTCCGCCTCATAATACCATGCAGACGGATTTATCGGCACGTCAACCGCTTCCGCACGGCCGTACATCTGCTTTTCCGTCAATTCGTCCTTATTGATAATATATCCGAGTGCCTGCCTTGTACCCGTACCCCACAATACCTGTTTGTAAAAATTTATTCCCAGATACACCATATTGTTGGATACATAGTCCTTTGTCGATACCTTACCCCTCGGTGTATACTGATTTAAGTCAACAGTCTTGCTTGTGATACAGCTCACTTCATTTGCCTCGAAAGCCGATATTGCGGTTTCTTTATCCTTTAATATGTCCAGCCGAATATTTTTGATACCCACACTGCCGCCGTACCAATTTTCATTCTGCACCAGATTAATCAGTTTTGACCCTATCTTTCCGCCGTATTTATACGGTCCTGTGCCTATCGGAAGATAATCCGCATTTATATCCATACTTGTTCCGTTTTTGATTATCGGGAATGTCAGATTTGCAATAAAATTAGGTACAGGTCTGCTTAATCTGAAAACATACTTGCTGTTTCCCGATGCGGAGCATGACACTACATTCTGCAAATATGATTTATAGATAGAATCACCGTTCATTATTGATTTAACGGTATAATCAACATCAGACGCACTGAATTTGGTATTATCATGCCATTTTGCACTCGAATTTAAAGTAATTTCTACCGTCATTCCGTCCGAAGATACACTGTAACCGCTTGCCAACGCTCCGACAGGCTTTAATGTGCCATTCAAACGGAAAAGCGGTTCATATACCAAAGACATCGCATCGGTAACGGAAGTGGACTTTGTGGCAATCGGCTGAAATGTGTCAACCGAATAGACTGCCAATGTAAGCTCTGTTTCATTTTGTTTGACTATCCATTCACCGTTGTCAATATCACTGCTCGGTTTTTCGGTCTGACTGACAATATCACCGCTCTTGCATGATGTCAAAAGTAATATTACCAATACAAAAATTAAAGCCTTTTTCAAATTCGTACCCTACCTTTCAGCAAAATCATTCGCATAACTGCATAATAGCCGCCAAACCGCCACGCTTGCCGTTCGTTGCTCTGTGCGAAAACAATAAATCTTTGTTGCAGTATGTGCAAATATCCGCACAAGTCACATTTTCTTTCGGTATCCCAATCTCGTCAAACTGCATTTTAATTGACTTTTGCAAATTTACATGATATTTCTCGCCAAATTTTTCCGCAACGCTTTCACCGAATTCATTAATAAAAATTTTCGCCACTTCATCGCCCACTTCAAAATGGCATACACCGATTGACGGACCTATTGCAGCCAAAATATTTTCTTTTGCACAGCCAAACTCACTCTGCATTTTTGCCACTGTTTTCTGACCTATACGCTTTACCGTACCTTTCCAGCCCGAATGTGCAAGTGCCATTACACGTTTCTTTTTATCCAAGAAAAACAGCGGTACACAATCGGCATATGCGGTTGTAATCGGGATATTCGGCTCGGCACAAATCAGTGCGTCCATACCGATTATATCGCTTTTGCGTGTAAGTCCCTTGCCTATATCTGACTTTGTCACTACATAAATTTTATCATCATGTACTTGATTTGAAAAGACTAAATTTTTATAATCCACATCTATTGCATCACAAATAATTCTGAAATTCTCGATTACATTTTCCAATTTATCATCACAGTCGGGTTTCAAATTCATGCTTTCATAAATTCCGGAGCTAACTCCGCCTTTGCGTGTAGAAAAACAATGCTTAACCATATTTGTGTCCGAAAAGCTGTCTATCGTATAATACTGAACATTCCCTTTTGTATTAAGAGTAAAGCCGGCCATAATCAATTCTGTCCTTTCTGTTTTTCTTTAAATCTAAAATAATTATATACATTTTCTGCGGTACGCTTATCTACCACATTTTCCAATTCTTCTAAATCTGCCTTTGATATTTTCGCAACCGTTTTAAAGTGTGCAAGCAAATCCGCTCTGCGTTTTTGTCCGACGCCCTTTATTTCCTCCAATTCGGATTTTACCGCCTGTTTCATATGCAGCTGACGGTGATATGTTATGGCCGTTCTGTGCACCTCGTCCTGAATTTTGGTTATAAAGTGAAATACATTGCTAATCATGGAGATTTCTATTTCACCTTTTTCCGATACCAACGCACGGGTTCTGTGCTTGTTATCCTTTACCATGCCGAATACGGGGACATCAGCGTCAATCTCGCTGAGCAATTCCGAAATAACCGACAAATGTCCTTTACCGCCGTCCAATAAAATCAAGTCGGGCAAAGGTAAAAACCTCGCCTCATCCGGACGCATTTTGCCCTGTTCGACAGCGTCCCGCTCATCTAATGCACGTCTGAAACGTCTGTAAATAACCTCACGCATTGCGGCATAATCGTCCTGACCTTCAAAACTTTTAATTTTAAATTTTCTGTACGCACTTTTTTTGGCATATCCGTTTTCAAACACTACCATTGCCGCCACATTTTCAGAACCTGAAATATTGGATATATCATAGCTTTCAATCCGCCATAATTTACTTTCAAGTCCCAAACAATCCGCCAATTTTATCAAAACTGTATTTTGTTCTTCCAATTTTGCACGTTCAACATTGAAATTGTCACACGCAACAACCGCATTTTTCTTAACCATTTCAATCAAATGCTTTTTCTCTCCACGCTGCGGAACCTGCAAATCGACACCGTGACCTCGTTTTTCCGATAACCACGCTTTTACCAAATCAAAATCATCAATAGTATATTCAATCAAAATTTCCTTAGGAATGTATACTGCTGTTGCATAGAACTGCTTTACAAAATCCGTCATAATATCACTGTCGGACATATCGTCCACACCGTCAATACGGTAATTTTCCCTACCGATAACTTTTCCCGAACGCACAAAAAACACCTCAACAAATGCTCTGTTTTCCGAGGTGGTAAACGCAATAATATCTTCATCTGTCTGTTTTCCCGCATTGATAATTTTCTGTTTTTCATCAATGGCATTTATTGCACGGATTTTATCACGAAAATCCGCCGCTCTTTCAAACTCCATATTCTGTGATGCGGTTTTCATTTCATTTTCAAGCGATTTTATAAGTTTAGTGTGATTACCTTCCAAAAATGCACATATTTCAAAAAATACATCTCTGAATTCCTGTTTGGTTTTGTTTCCCATACATGGTGCAAAGCAATTTTTTATATGATAATTCAGGCATGGTCTGCCCTTGCCCATATCATCGGGGAATTTTCTGTTACAGGTCGGCGGATGAAATATTTTCTGAATAATCTCCAATGTGTTTTTGATTGTGCTGCTGCCCATGTACGGTCCAAAATATTTTGCTCCGTCATTGACCATTTTTCGTGTCATAAACACACGGGGATAATCCTCATTTATCGTAACCTTTATATACGGATACTGTTTATCGTCTTTTAATAAAATATTGTATCTCGGCTTATATTTTTTAATGAGATTACATTCTAAAACTAACGCTTCAATCTCCGTATCGGTAACGATATATTCAAAATATGCAATATTTGCCACCATTGCCCGTACTTTCGGCGTATGATTGGCACTGTTTTGAAAATATTGCCGTACACGGTTTTTCAAAATTTTGGCCTTGCCAACATAGATAATAGTATCATTTTTGTCGTGCATAAGATACACACCCGGCTGTTCGGGCAGATTTTTCAATTCCAGCTTTAAATTAAACATATTTTCCTCTCCAAAAATAATACCGTTTTCCGTTAATGCAATATTTTCATAATATAATATATTCCGCACAAAATTACATATATCAGTAAAAAAGTTTTGACAAAAAACTCTGCCTGTGTGCGTAGAAATAAGACAACATTCTTAATTTTTTCGTCACTACATTTTACGCAATTTCCCGCAAATTAAGAAAAAAGAAGTCCCATAACCGATATGAAACTTCCTGTCTTTTTCTAAGTCCTAGGTTTATTTATAATTATTCAACAAAATTTGATGCAATTAAATCTACCAAAGTATTAACCGCACCTTCTTCGTCTGCACCGTCTGCCATAATTGTAATAGCAGTGCCCTTTGTAATACCAAGAGAAAGTACACCCAAAAGACTCTTTGCATTTACTTTTCTTTCGTCCTTTTCAACCCAAATGCTTGACTTAAATTCATTAGCTTTTTGGATAAAGAATGTAGCCGGTCTGGCGTGCAATCCTACTTGATTTTGTACAACGACTTCTTTTGAAAACATAAATAATGCCCCCCTAAATAATTAACAAAAATATATAAATATTCGCTCATGTAATATTCTAATATCTATATTTATAAGCATACTAAAAAAAATACTTTACGTCAATGTTTTTTTAATTTTTTATTTAAAATTTAGACATATTGTCCTTATTCTTATTAGTTATCAGTATCTTTTTGGTTATTTTCAACTATTGTTTCTTCTGTTGAATTTTCCTTTGCATCTGCCCCATTTTCGTCCGAAGAATTAATCATCATCAGTTTTTCACGAACCTGTCTGTCAATATCGGCTGTAAACTCAGGATTTTGTTCCATGAATTTTCTTACATTGTCACGACCCTGACCGAGTTTTTCACCATTATACGAGAACCATGCACCGCTTTTTTGGATAATGTCAAAATCAATGGCAACATCTAAAATATTGCCCTCTTTGGAGATACCTTTTCCGTAAAGTATATCAAACTCCGCCTCTTTAAACGGAGGTGCAACCTTATTCTTTACAACCTTAACTCTAACCTTGTTGCCGACTATTTCAGTACCGTTTTTGATAACCTCACCTCTGCGTACGTCCATACGAACAGACGAGAAGAATTTCAACGCACGTCCGCCCGGTGTGGTTTCGGGATTACCGTATACGACGCCGACTTTTTCTCTAAGCTGATTGATAAAGATTACAACAGTGCCCGAACGGCTTGTAATAGCGGTAAGCTTTCTCAAAGCCTGTGACATAAGACGGGCAAGCACACCCACATGAGCGTCACCCATTCCGCCCTCAATTTCCGATTTTGGAACCAAAGCCGCAACAGAGTCCACAACCACAACGTCCAAAGCACCGCTTCGTACCAACGCTTCGGCAATTTCCAAGCCTTGCTCGCCGTTATCGGGCTGTGCAACAACCAAATTATCGACATCGACACCCAATTTAGCCGCATATACGGGGTCAAGAGCGTGTTCCGCATCGATAAATGCTGCCTCGCCGCCCATTTTCTGTGCCTGTGCGACAATATGTAACGCAACGGTGGTTTTACCCGAAGACTCAGGACCGTATATCTCCACTACACGTCCTCTCGGTACACCGCCGATACCCAAAGCAATATCCAAAGTAAGCGAACCTGTCGGAATAGCGTCCACATTAGCAACGCTATGGTCTCCCAGTTTCATAATGCTGCCCTTGCCGTATTGCTTTTCGATTACATTCATTATGTTTTCCAATGCTTCTTTTTTTGCGGCTGTTTCTGTGATTTTTTCAACCGCAATACTTTTATCTACACCTTTTTTTTCAGCCATATATTATAACTTCCTCCTTGCTTGTCATTTACAATCAAGCAATTATTTACAATAAAATATCATTACAACAAATATTATATAATAAACTCGAACTATCTTCAAGCTATTTTTACAATTTTCCTAATTATAATTTAAGCAGTGCCCTTCTTACCATATCATACGCATTTATGCAAGCCGCATAACGCACCTTGTGTCTGTTGCCCGCCAACGTAAGACGTTTTACCTCCACATTCCCACGAACACATATGCCGACATATACAAGACCGACCGGTTTTTCGGCTGTACCGCCGTCAGGACCTGCAATACCGGTTATTCCGACGCCGACATCAGCACCCGTACGGCTGCACAAGCCCTCTGCCATTTCATATGCCGTCTGCTCGCTGACCGCACCGTATTTATCGAGAGTTTCCTTGCTCACACCCAAATATTTCATTTTAGCCTCATTGGCATATGTTACAATGCTTTCATTAAATATTTGCGATACACCCGATATTTCCGTAAGCATTTCGGCAAACATACCGCCCGTACAGCTTTCCGCCGATGAAACAGTCATATTTTTATCCATAAGCAATTTTACAACAGTTTCCTGCAAAGTATCGTCACCCGTACCGTAAATACAGTCGCCCAAAATATCTCTTATTTTCTTTTCAATAGGTGCAATCAGCTTTTCGCCCTCGTCCTCACTTTTACATTTTGCGGTAATTCTAAGCCTTACCCCGACTTCCTTTGCATACGGCGCAACGGTTGGATTTGTCATCTTCTCCATCATATCTTTCAGCTTATCCGCAACCGCCGATTCACCGATACCGATAATATGAAGTACCTTTGAATACAAAAATTCTTCGGACTTTTTCTGCAAATACGGTTTCACATAATCAAGGTACATAGGTTTTAATTCAGACGGAGGTCCGGGCAGCATAGCAACTATTTTACCGTTTTTCTCCATAATGCACCCCGGTGCAGTACCATGATTATTTTTCAAAACAGTGCAATGCTCCGGCAAATATGCCTGCTTTTTATTGTTGTCCACCATTTTGTGACCGATTTTCTTAAAATATGCAGTAATATCATTAAGACTTTCTTCATCAAGAACCAATTTTTCGTCCATACATTCTGCCAATACTTCTTTTGTTATATCGTCGGGTGTAGGTCCCAAACCGCCCGATGCTATAACAATGTCACATCGCTCCAATGCGGTTTTAACGGCACTGTACAATCTGTCATGATTATCGCCTACCACCGTTTGATGGTATACGTCCACACCGATTTCGGATAATTCCTGTGACAAAAAATGTGCGTCCGTATTCAAAATTTCACCCAATAATAATTCTGTTCCCACCGATATAATTTCTGCATTCATAAAAATTGTCCTTTCTGTAAGAGAATTATTCTGCCGACGGATATACTTTTATAGTTTCCACACCGCTTAAAGCCTCATTGATAAGAGTATCTATATCCAGCACGCTTTCCGTTTTTACAACCGACTGCAATTTAGGATTTGTTGTCGGGTGCTTTGGCGTAAATACTGTACAGCAATCCTCATACGGCAAAATTGATGTGTCAAATGTACCGATATTTCTTGCACGAACAATAATTTCTTCCTTATCCATACCGATAAGCGGTCTTAAAACAGGCATCTCGCAAACCGAATTTGTCACATTAAGTGCTGCAATGGTCTGGCTTGCCACCTGACCCACACTCTCACCTGTTATCAAAGCCGCTGATTTATTTTTCTTTGCTATTCTCTCCGCAATTCTCATCATAAATCTGCGCATAATCAAAGTCATATGTTCTTCGGGACAATTATCACGAATTGCAAGCTGAATTTCCGTAAAAGGCACAATATGCAGATTTATTTTTGAAGTGTACTGTGCCAATATTTCGGCAAGTTCAATAACCTTTTCCTTTGCTCTTTCGCTGGTGTACGGGAAACTGAAAAAGTTTACCGCATCAATTTCCACACCACGCTTTGCAATCATATGTCCCGCAACAGGACTGTCGATACCGCCCGACAAAAGCAATGTCGCTCTGTTGCCCGTGCCTATCGGCATACCGCCCTGTCCCGCAATTTTATCTTCCATGCAGTAAACATATGTACCGAAATCACGCACTTCGACCTTTACAACAACATCGGGATTGTGCACGTCAACAATAAGTCCGTCCAAGTGCTCTAAAAGGTATCCGCCGACCTCGTTGCATATTTCAGGTGATTTAAGCGGAAATCCCTTATCCGCACGTTTTGCCTCAACCTTGAATTTAGTACCTTTCGGCAATTTGTCCGCACAATATTCCACAGCAAATTTCTGCATAGTGCTTATTTCCTTTTCGCACACACCCACCCGTGCAATAGACACTATACCAAATATTTTCGACAATCTGTCAATCAAAATATCTATATTATCCGGATTTTCGGGGTCAATATAAATAGTAGCCTGTGCTACTCTTACATCTACATTATCAAAATTTTTAAGTGCATTTCTGATATTTTTTACCAATATTTTCTCAAATACGGGACGATTTAAACCTTTCAGAATAATCTCGCCGTATTTCACCATTATGATTTCTTTCATATTACAGTCCTTTCAGTTTATCTTACATATTTTCTGATGGTCGCCACTTCTTTTATCAGAATTTCCACACATTCGTCAATATCATTTTCAGTCAGTTCATCGCTCAAACTAAAACGAATAGCTCCCTCAATCTCTTTCTTGCTCTTGCCCATATTGGTCAATACATGGCTTGGCATAGGCTTATTAGACGAACAAGCCGAGCCTGTCGACACATAAATACCCTTTGCTTCCAACGAATGGAGCAATATTTCGGCTTTGATACCCAAAAAAGATACATTAAGTACCGAACCGCTCGCAAAATTGTCGTCACCGTTCACAACCACATTATCTATATTGTCCAAAATTTCTTTTTTTAGTCTTGCACGCAAATTAAGCATGGTTTCCTTATTTTTTTCTATATCCGTTTCACCTGCCGCTGCTCCGAATGCCGCAATTCCGACAACATTTTCCGTACCCGAACGCATATTGTTCTGCTGTCCGCCGCCGATTATAATAGGTTTTACATTCACATTTTCGATATACAACGCACCGCAGCCCTTTATTCCGTGCACCTTATGTGCACTCATGCTGACCATATCCGCTCCCCATTTTTTAGGCTTTACCGCAGTTTTGCAAAAAGACTGCACCGCATCAACGTGCAGTGCCGCAAGCGGACTTTTTTTCTTCATAATGTCCTTTAATTTATCAACAGGCTGTATCATACCTGTTTCGTTATTGACGTGCATAACACTTACCAAAATAGTATCTTCACGCAATGCGTCTTCAAACTTGTCCAAACGAAGTATGCCGTTTTCATCGACATCAATATATGAAACTTCAAAACCCATATTCTCCAAATATTCAAACGGGGTCAATACCGACGGATGTTCAATCTTGCTTGTTATAAGGTGCTTGCCTCGTTTTTGGTTAGCCAAAGCATAACCTATAATAGCAGTATTATTCGACTCCGTACCGCCCGATGTAAAATAAATATTCTTTGAATTTACACCCAAAATCCCCGCAATAACGGATTTTGCATTCTTGACAATCTTCTCGCCGTTCATACCCAACCTGTGCAAAGATGACGGATTGCCGAAATTTTCAGCAGCATCAAGCATAGCCTTAACCGCCGCCGCAGATGGTTTTGTTGTCGCCGCATTGTCCATGTATATCATAAAAAATCAATTCCTTCCAAACCTATGGCATTAATAAAATTTTTAGTCTGAGCATTTCATAACCAAAGCCTTGCCCGACTTAACAGTTATTCTGCACATATCTCCGCACATAACATTGCTCACACCACGGCTGTCATTATAATATAAATTTTCGTTATCCAAAGGATATTCCAAATTATATGTAGTCACACCACGCACAAGCTCGCTTACAGGTATAACAGACACTATGTCGCCTTTTTTTCCCGATAATTCTATCGTATCGGTTGTCAGATACATTTCATTATGCTCGTCAATGATTACACCATACTTATTTTCACTGTTTATCTTGTCCAAAAAAGATATATTTGTAAGTGTGTGGTCCATGCGGCTGCCTATAAATCCAATCATAATAATTTCTTCAAAATCGTTCCCGACAGCATATTCCACCGCAAGCTGACCGTCCGTCATATCCTTTCTTGCCGGATATTGAACTGTTTTGGTATCTGTTACTTTTGACTGCAACGAGTCCATATCCCCGATTAATATGTTTGGTGTTATACCTAATTTCAATGCTGAATCATATCCGCTGTCAGCACATATTATATAATCGTCATCTGATATAAATGAGCGGTAAAAATCAACATTATCGATTTTTCCGCCGCCTAAAATAATTGCTCTCATTTTTCTGCCGCCTTAAATAAATTTCTTATTGACTCTGTAATTGCACCGTTGAACACTGCCGAACCTGCAACTATTACATTCGCACCACATTCTATAACTTCCGCTATATTGTCGGCTTTTATTCCGCCGTCTACCTCAATATCAATCTCGTCACCCTTAGCCTGACGCAAATACCTGATTTTTTCGTTTACATCTTCAATATATTTCTGTCCGCCAAACCCCGGATATACACTCATCACCAAAACCATATCAACCATATCAAGGTACGGTTCTATGACCTCTACGCTTGTATCGGGATTGATTGAAATACCCACTTTAACTCCCAAAGAACGTATCAAATCGATACACCCCTCAATATCGTTTGTTGCCTCGGCATGGAAAGTAATAATATCTGCACCTGCCTTTGCAAAATCCTCTATATATTTTTCGGGATTTTCAATCATAAGATGTGCGTCAAAAAACAGATTGGAATATTTGCGTATAGAATCAATCACGCACGCTCCGAATGTGATATTCGGCACAAAATGCCCGTCCATAACATCAAGATGCAGCCACTGTGCTCCCGCATCTTCCGCTTCCTTAACCTGTTCTTTCAGCACTCCGAAATCTGCCGATAAAATTGATGGTGATAGTATCATTTTTTCCTCCTAAGTTTATTTCCAATCTTTAATATCTTTCAAAAAATCAAATATCTGTTTATAGCTTTCATATCTGCTTTCGGAAATTTCACCCTCCGAAACCGCATTTTTAACCGCACAATCCGGCTCATTTATATGTGAACAGCCTCTGAATTTGCAGCCGTTTATATACTTGTCCATCTCCGGAAAATAAACCTGCAATTCCTTAGCCTTGATTATATTCGGTTCAAGCGAACCAAACCCCGGAGTATCAAGCACAAATCCGCCGTTTGCAAGTTCTATAAGTTCCACATGACGTGTTGTGTGCCGACCTCTTTGTATTTTCTCGCTGACTTCACCCGTTTCAAGCTCCATGCCTGTAATATGCCTTAACAGACTGGACTTTCCGACGCCCGACATTCCTGAAAAAGCAGTAACTTTGTCAATCAGCAAATCCATTAAATCGTCAATGCCCTCATTTTTTTCGGCACTTGTTCTGATAACGGTATACCCTGCTTTTTTGTATATGTCATACAACTCATCACAGCTGTTTAAGTCGGTTTTGTTGATGCAAATAATCGGATTTATGCCTGCAATATGTGCATTGACCAGCATTTTATCAATAAGCAGTGTATTCGGACTCGGCGACTCTGCCGCCGCAACCACAACCAATGTATCGATATTCGCAACGGGCGGACGCACAAGAGAAGTAGTACGTTTCAATATTTTTGTAATACTCCCCTTGCCGTTCTTCACATCAATTTCCACTCTGTCGCCTATCATCGGAATAATTTTTTCTTTGCGAAAAATCCCTCTGGCTTTACATTCATAGACTGTTTTATCCTCTGTTCTTATATAATAAAAACTTCCTATTCCTTTTATAATTATTCCTGTCAAGTGCAATTCTCCCTATCAATCAAATGTAATAGTCTTTGTATCGGTTAATTTTCCGTCAAGGTAAATTTCAACAGTAGCGTCCTTGCTTCCCTTAACGGTTATTCTTGTACCGCCCTCCGACTTGCTGTGGTCTTGATTGTGAATTACAGTACCGTTTGCCACAACTCTCACATTTACAGTGTCATTCACCCATGACGGGAATGTGATGGTCAATGTTTTCTGCTTTGTTATAGGCTGTGCTGTCGGGACAGGTGTTGCCTGTGTATGCGAAGTGTGGTTATCCTTTGGTGTTTCCGTAACTTTCGGAGTTTCCGTCGGAGCGGTTTCAGTACCGTCACTCAAAACAATATTTACGAACGAACCCTTCGACACCTTACTTCCCGATGCCGGACTTTGCCTTATAACAGTACCTGCCGGCTGGTCGGAACTTTCCTTTGATATATTTCCGACTTGAAGTCCTGCTGATTTCAAACTGCTTTCAGCCTTCGACTGCGAACTTCCCGTCAGGCTTGGTACGGAAATTTTATCTTCCGAACCCGTGCTTACATATAATACAACAGTATCTCCGGCATTAACCTTTGAACCTTTTACAGGGTCCTGACGAATTACCGAGCCTTCACTTACAGAATCGCTGTCCTCTGTTTGCTTTTCTACTTTAAGTCCTTTTTCTTTAAGCAGTTTCGCTGCGGAATCATAACTCATTTCAAGCACGCTCGGCACTTCAATATCTCCGTCGCCGTTACCCGAGCTTATAACAAGCTTAATTTCCGTATTTTTCTTAACCGACTTGTTTGCACCGGGGTCTTGGAAAATTATATGTCCCTCTTCAACATCATCGGACGGCTGTGTTTCGTATTCTTCGGCAATTTTAATATCCTTGCCCTCGATAGCTTTTTGTGCCTCCTCTAATGTCATATTAAGCAAATCGGGAACTACAACCTCTCTCGAACCGCCTCTTATAAAGAAATATGTTCCGAATGCAATTACAAGTATAATACCGATAGTGATAAGTGCAAATATGACCGCTAATTTATCTTCTTTTTTCTCTTGTTCTGTTTTTGGTTTCTTCACTTTTTTGCCTTTTTTACCATTAGCATTCACGTTAGCAACCTCCTCAGTTTTCCTAGCAGGCGGATTATTTGCCGTTACGTCCGCTATAATTTTCGCACTGCTCGGATTTTGATAATCGTCAAGTGCACGTTTTAAATCTTCACCCATCTCAGCGGCTGTCTGGTATCTTGCGTGCTGCTCCTTTTTTATCGCTTTCATCGCAATGTCCGCCACTCTGTCGGGAATATTAGGATTAATCAAGCGAATATCCTTAGGTTCTTCTTCAATATGCTTTAATGCAACCATAACAGGATTGTCACCGTTAAACGGTACTGTTCCCGTCAGCATTTCATAAAGAACTATACCCATAGAATATATGTCGGAACGCTCGTCTGTATAACCGCCTCTTGCCTGTTCGGGCGAAATATAATGTACCGAGCCCAAAGCAGAACTTCCGGCAACCAAAGTTTCGGAGCTTACCGCACGGGCAATACCGAAATCGGTAACTTTTATTATTTTATCCTTTGTAAGCAAAATATTGTGCGGTTTAATATCACGATGTATAATATGTTTTTTATGTGCATGGTCAAGTGCCGAACAGATACTTTCCGCAAACCTACAAGCCTCTCTCCAATCCAGAACGCCTTTTTCCTTGATGTATTCTTTTAAAGTAATACCGTCAACATATTCCATAACGATATAGTTATTGCCGTCCTCTTCGCCGACATCGTAAATGGACACTATATTGTGGTGCGACAAACTCGCCGCCGCCTGCGACTCAACATGAAATTTCTTAACAATTTCCTCGTCGCCCTTTAATTCCTCACGCAAAACCTTTATTGCTACAAATCTATTTAAAAGATGGCATTTTGCCTTGTATACGGTAGCCATGCCGCCCGTACCTATTTTTTCTAGAACTTCATATCTGTTGCCAAGCATTCTGCCTGTCAAATTTCCATTATACATTCTAACCCTTCTTTCTTTTAATCATTTTTCAAAAGAACAACCGTTATATTATCCATACCGCCGTTCTCGTTAGCAGTCTTTACCAAGTCTTCTGCCGCACGCTGTAAATCATTATTTTCCGAAATTATTTTAAAAATATTATCTTCGCTAACCATATTAGTCAATCCGTCACTGCAAATCAAAATTGTTTCGCCGTTATACGGGGTAATACCCACATCAATTTTAATGGTTTCCTCTATCCCCATTGCACGGGTAATATAATTACGCTGCGGATGATGTTTTGCCTGTTCTTTGGTTATTTCTCCTCGTGAAATAAGTTCCTGAACATACGAATGGTCCTTTGTTACGCAAACCATTTCTTCACCCTTTTTGTATACTCTGCTGTCACCGACATGAACGGTTATCAATTTGCCTTGATATATCATTGCAAATGTTGATGTCGTACCCATTCCACGCACAATACCGTTATTGACCGAATACTCATATATTCTGTAATTTGTTTCAATGTATGCCTGTCTTATAAGCTCGCCTGCCTCGACATAATCCATAGCACCGTCAAAACCTTTTTCAAGACTGCTCTTGATTATATCAACCGCCATTTTGCTTGCCACTTCACCGGCCTCATGTCCGCCCATACCGTCAGCCACAAATCCGCACAAAATCAAATCATTATTATACACAAAAAAATTATCTTCATTGATTTCACGTTTTTTGCCTATATCTGTTGCTACACCCCATTGCATAAATCTCACCTCTTTATCATGGTGTATATACATCATTAAATTAATACGTCAAAATTAATTATAATACTTTTTTCCTTTTCTGTCCACATTTTTTTATTTGCAATAACATACAAATTATTCTTTAAAAACGAACACTGCAATATATTATATCATTTTACGGCGGATTTAACAATGGTACATTTGAACTATCTTATATGTTATAATTTTGTTGCTGATGGTTATTTTGAAATAAAACCGTTAATTTTTATTTTCGTATAGAAAAAATAATATTATAAGATTTTTGTAATATTATCAGTAATGTGTTATATTATGAGATAAACCAGTAACAAAATATTGCGGAATGTAACACATCTATTGTAAACCTACACAACAATTTTAAAAAAAATAATAGAAAAGTGTTGACATATGGTCTTTTATATGGTATTATAAAAAAGCAGTCAACGTTGAGTTGAAAATATAGGGGTGTAGCTCAGTTGGTAGAGCAGCGGTCTCCAAAACCGCGTGCCCAAGGTTCGAGTCCTTGTACCCCTGCCAGTGAAAATCCTTTGAAGCTTAGGTTTCAAAGGATTTTTTTGTGTTTTGTTTAAGATTTCCTTGAAAATTATTAGGCGTAAATATTAGCATTTTTTATGTCTTTTTGCCCTATTTTATACCCGTTGTAATATGAGAAAATTCCCAAACCGCAGTATTGGAGCGGTGTGCAGGGATTTTGAATTTTTATTGTAATATTTGAGCGTTAATAATTTATATTACAATAAAAATTATCTCTAAAATATTTAATTTTCTAATAATTATCTGATTTTTGCATTGTATAATTAAAGAAGATGCATTGTTATCTCCCCACTACTTAATTTTTAATTCACCTTTTTCAAGCCCATCTGATTTAACCGTCAGACATACTTCGCCGTCCGCTCTTGCAATTACCTGACACAGACCTACACTGTTTAAATATCCGCATGCTTTCGCACCGCCCCAACTATCAGCCGGTGTTTTCGGCGGCAAGTCACCGAGATTAAATCTCCAATTATCATCAAATACAATTTTTTGTTTCATAATACTCAAATCCTTCTATGTGATTTTCTACTTTTAATTATACTGTTTTTTTAATTTATTCGATTGACTAAACTAAACTTTTAATAAATTTTATTGATTTATAATATAATTGAGGTGGTTAATGCGAATACAAAAAAAAACAATTTATATGTGATGATTTCAAAATATCGCAGGAAGCAGCGGACAGTTGCTGGACTATGCCGTATGCTCACTGTCACGCAGCACATGAAATATATATTCTTGAAAGCGGCAAAAGAACGGTCACAATAGATGACATAGAATACGAAGTCAACGCATACGATGCGACTATGTTTCTCCCAAATTATCCTCATAGAAGCCGGTGCGATGTTCCGTTTTCAGGGATATGCATTCATTTTTCCGAACGATACCTTGATATTTATTTTAGCGCAGAGTCAAAAAATATACTGATGAAATGTTTTAAAAATACTGTAATACATTTATGCAAAGAGGATTTCAATATTTTAAAGAGTATTGCCGATAATTTTGATAATACTATGTCCAACAACTTTTTGCTCCTTGCATACATTCCGGATATTTTGTCACATTTAAAATCTGCGGCATACGAAGAAACATCAGCTATAACAGAAAAGAAAAGAAAAAATCTCAAGAAATTATTGAGTATGTAAATGATAATTATGTCTATATAAAACAAATACATGATATTGCAGAACTGTTTGATGTTTCGGAGAATTATATTTTTGTACTATTCCGAAAACATTACAATATGACACCAAAACAGTATATAAATAACCTCCGCATAAAAAACGTATATCATAGGCTGAAATATTCCGACAGAAATATAAAGGTCATTTCATACAGCTGCGGTTTTGACTGCTACGAGCATTTTATAAATGTATTTAAGAAAATTGTCTGCTGTACCCCAACTGAGTATCGCAAAAAAATGAATAAACAAAATACATAATCTATAATTTTACTATTTTTTGATATTTTAACCGTATTTTTTATATAAAAATCAAATACTTGCACCGGACTTACAAAAAAGTGCGTACTTGTGTTTTATCAAATCTGCTGTTAAAATTTAAGTACAGAGTTATGGAAAAATAAAAATTGCTGAGCGAGGTGTTTTCATGCGAAAGGGAAAAACAGAAAAGCTTTATTCGGCTATACAAACAGCGGATAGTATTGTTATCGGTGCGGGAGCGGGACTTTCGGCATCAGCCGGTTTTACCTATGACGGAGATAGATTTAAAAAATATTTTTCGGATTTTGAAGAAAAATATAATTTTCATGATATGTATTCTGGCGGATTTTATCCATATAAAAAGGCAGAAGAATTTTGGGCTTATTGGTCGAGGTACATTTATGTAAATCGTTATATAGACGCACCAAAGCCTGTGTATAATGATTTGCTTGATTTAGTAAAAAATAAAGACTACTTTGTAATTACCACAAATGTTGACCACTGTTTTCAAAAAGCAGGGTTTGATAAAAAACGATTATTTTACACACAGGGTGATTATGGACTTTTTCAATGTTCCGTGCCTTGCCGCCAAGAAACATTCGATAATTACAATATTATCACCGATATGGTAAAATACCAAAAAGATATGCGAATACCGTCCTCGCTGATACCAAAGTGTCCGCATTGCGGAGAACCTCTCACAGTGAATTTGCGAAGTGATGATAAATTCGTTCAGGATAACGGCTGGGATATGGCAGCGGAAAGATATGCAAATTTCATAAAAACACGAAAAAATCAGAAAATTTTGTTTTTGGAACTTGGAGTTGGTTACAATACACCTATAATTATAAAATATCCGTTTTGGCAAATGACATCCGAAAATCCAAAAGCCATATATGCTTGTATAAATAATGGTGAAGCCGTATGTCCGAAAGAAATAGAAAATCAATCAATTTGCATAAACGGAGATATAGGACAAATTTTAAAAGAATTAAAGAATTTAGATAAATAGCAGAGATTTATTGCGGAAAGTGTGTGTGATATTATGAATAAAACAGAAGTTGTAAAAAAATTAAACAGTATGCTGCTTGCTGAAATGCCTCAGTATTTCAGTCAAGCTCAAATGTTTGATGATAGCTTTACTTCACAAAGACGGCTTTTAAGAAGTCTTATAAATTTAAGACCGCCTATGAAAGCAAGCCGGGAATTTTTAAACTTACAGGATAAACTGCTTAAAGCAGAAGTTTTGGAAAAAGGAATTGTTGATACAGAAAATTTCAGTGATAAAATTGTACTTTGGCAAGGTGACATAACACGTCTTAATGCAGATGCTATTGTTAATGCCGCAAACAATAAATTGCTTGGCTGTTTCTATCCTTGCCACGGCTGTATCGATAATGCCATTCACTCGGCGGCAGGAGTACAATTAAGATATGATTGTGCAAAAATTATGGAAAAACAAGGCTATTATGAGCCGACAGGAGGTGCAAAAATAACAAAAGCCTACAATCTCCCATGCAAATATGTCATTCACACCGTAGGTCCTATCGTGTTAGAAAAATTAACCGACAAACATTGTGAAGAACTAGCAAAATGCTATAATTCCTGTCTTTCTCTTGCGGCTGAATACAAATTAAAAAGCATTGCATTTTGCTGTATTTCAACAGGTGAATTTCATTTTCCCAATGAGCAAGCGGCTAAAATCGCATTAGCTGAAACAAAAACATTTTTGCAAAAATACAGCCGCATTGAAAGAGTTATTTTTAACGTATTTAAAGATATAGATTTTGAAATTTATGATAAGCTGATTTAAAATCTTAATAAAATATCGAGTATCCTTCCAGTTTGGTATTTACACAAAACTTGAAGAATACTCGAATTTCAAATCAAATTGACAAATTCGGCTTGTTTTATATAAATGTAGTTTACAAATTTAATTACTCACTGATTACAGGCTTCATATTTTCAAGTGAATACCAATAAGTAACAAGTGAATTTTCACTTCGTGATGCCATTTGTGCTTCTGATACTTTTGCGGGAGTGATTGATACATTTATAAGCATACCGTTATCGTCATACCTTGCCTCAATTTTTACACAAGGTTTGTTTGCGCTTTCTGTTATCACTCGAACAAGTTCTGACACAATACCGGGTGTGTTTCCGTAACCATTGAGCATTAATTCTCCGGCAAGCTGCGAGCGTCCTGCATTTCCGTAATGATTATGGTCGCCAAAACAAGAAATCAAAGCATTTGCCGCATCATCTTCATTTGCATAACCGTTCTTTGCATAATCCGCTACATATTCATTAAACGCATTATCGGCATTAAGACCTATATCAATAAATCCAAGAATATCGGGGTTATCCTTTCTTTCCTCATATATAACTCTTATACCCAAAGAGTCATACGCATCTTCACGACAACCATGGAATGTATGCGTAATCTTGTCATACACATATTCGTAACCCTCAACGCAGCCGTGCGGAGTATAGCTTGTAAGTATTACTTTTGCACCCATTGCAAGACATGCATCAACATAATAGTCAAGCGGAGCCTTAAACTGCGTGCCGGACATTCCCCCCGGATTTGTCCCCATATTTCCAATGGTAACAATATCGCCCGGTCTTATGTTTATCAGAATATTATCAAGCCAGCCCTGTGTATAATACGTTTTAAGATTCCTTGAACCTTTACCGTTATTATGGTAATCGGCAAGCTTGGTAAGCTCCGGATAATTGGCTTGGTCTCTCGCTAAATTATATGCATATGAGCCGTTGTTGCCGATAGTTGAGTCGCCGACAGACCAAATGTTAGTTTTTTCAGCGGTTGTCTTTTCAACCTTTTCTATTGTAATATACGCAACCCTTGCACCTGTAAATTTTAAATCCATTACATCATCAACAACCGGAATATCATATACTTGTTCGGCTATTTCTTCTGTTTTTACAGTATATCCCGTATGTGTTGTCCCCTCTGCGGCAAGAGTTCTTTCGTGACCTGACAATGCCTCGCTTACATATTCGGACACCAAATCACCACTAAAAGCAATCTTTACTCTGTAATGTTTTCCTTTTGTAACCTTAGCCTTAAAGGTGAAATCACCCGATAAATAATCGGATTGTGCATTGTCCACGCTTGACGTCCCCTCAGCTGTTACACTGCCCTCAATACCGTATCCTCGTGCATCAGTATATGTTGTTGTCGGATTTACATCAGTGTAACCCTCGACAACGCTTTCATCAGCACCGCTGCCGAAGTCAAAGGACAATCCGTGTACCGTAACCTTAACATTTTTTGATAATGCCTTTCCGTCACTGCTTTCGCCTGTGGCTCTTACGGTAAATACGCACGGAACTGCTTTTGATGTAACTCTTAGTGTACCTTCTGATGCTTCAAACGATATACCGTCAGGAAGAGTATATTTATTGACATTATTTTTGTCGTATATTTCAAACAATACATTTCTGTTCAAATCCATACCATCACCGTTGATTACCGCCGCACTGTATTTAGCGGTATTTACTGATTTTTCATCAAGCGGTATTGCAAGACTTCCCTGTGATGATGTAAACTTGATGCTTTCAGCTGAATCTGTGATGTTAAGTTTAACCGTTTTTGTGTAACCGCCTATATTTACCTGAACAGTTGCCTCGCCCGCTGATGCACACTCACCGAGAGTTATTGCTGCTTTGTGCGAATCTACTGCATCGGGAGTTATAATAATATCCTGCATATCATCTTCTAATATTGACCATTCTGCCGCACCTGTTATGTCATATCCTTCTTTGCTTTTTACCGATGCAAATAATGTTGCAGTATTTTTGTTCGGAATTGACAAAGTTTCCTGTGAAATACTGAGTGTATATGTTGAAATGTCCGCAACAGGATAATATGCTCTGTAAGTGTCAAAATCAACCGTTCCTGTCTGTTTGTTTGCAAAGCCGATTGAGTAATATGTCGGTTCTGATGTTTCTGTCCATGCAACATTCTCTGTTTCGCCCACAAGCTGATTATCCATATCATACACCTTTGCAAAACAGCTTTCTGTGGTTTTATCAACTGACAATACAATTTTATACCATTTACCCTTATTGACAGTAACCTCTATATCATTGTTTTTTATAGCCGTGCCGTTCAATTTTATTGTTGTCCCGTCAAATTCAAGCGTTACGGGTGTTGTATAGCCATCTTTATCCGTCCAATACGGCTGCTTTGATGTGAGCGTAACACAACCATTGCCGTTAAAGCGTATATTCTGCTCAAATATAACTTGTTTTTGCGGTGTATCTATTGAATTTGTAAACATATGTGATTTACTTGATGTAGGACAATTAATTCTGAGAAACTTATTAGTCTCCTCTTTCATAATAACTGCATCACCGCTATCCGAACCGGACATACCCCAGCCGCCAACCATAATATCGTTACCGCCGTAAGTGTCCTTTAATGTGATATATCCTACAAGACTATCAGGATATTCATCAAAATCTGACGGATAACCTGCTTCCGGCAAAATTTGATTATTCACCACATTCTTATCACCTGTTGCGACAACATATATTGACGCTTCGATTGTTTGTCCGTTATATGTAACCGTAGCTTTGAGTTTACCGTAGAAATTAAAATCGCACTGTCTGAGCATAAACGAAACCTCGGTCGCAGTGTTCGTATGCTCGGCAAACTCGCCGTAGCTGTCACAATATTTATCGGTATCATTTACAGTCTTAAAGCCGTCTATATCCCACTCAATGTTAAAATCGTCTATTCGGCTGTCTAATGTATCGGCTGTAATAATTGTTCCTGCCTGACCTGTAAGTGTGAGTGTATATTTGTTTTCAGCGGCATTGTCGGGACTGTCACCGAATGTCATTAATGACGGACCATCTATTTTTGCAGAAATTATAGGTTCAATATACTCCAAATCTTTTTCATAAATTGCCGTAAATTTTGTATCGGCTGTAATCTTGTATTCATTTAAATTATCAATCAGATTTTCTGTGTCATCATTTACTTGCCACCCCTTAAATATATATCCATAGTTTGTTAAATCAGGGATATTTATCGGGCTTGCATTTTCCTTTACATTTTCTTCGGAGTTTTCGCCTTTTACATCATACGTTATTTTATAATATGTGTTTCCGGCATCAAGCGAACTGTCATACGAGCGAACTGCAATATTATCAATGCCAAATGCCGCAGTATTCTTTCTCGCCTCACAAATCAGCAGCTTTCCAATTTTTGAGTCTGTCGTACCCATAGGGACTTTGTTATCAAAATATACCGTTTCACCGTCAGGGGTTGACAATGTGATTGTCACACTATGCTCTGCAAAGTCAAGTACTGCTTTTGCGTGTGTCCAGCCTGATGTATTTGTCCAATCTGTTGTTGTGTATGTTTCCTGAGAACCGTCCAACCCATTTATAATGAGCTTGTCGGTATTCTTAGGTTGTGTAAGTGAAAAAATATAGTTATTTCCGCTGTAATTTGCATTGCCCTTTGGGGTTCCTGCAACAGAGTCAAGCAATACAAGCTGATTTATATTTTCACCACCCGTATTTGTCATATAAAAGTCAAATTCGATAACCGATTTATTGTCTTCCGTTGTCTGAGCATCAGAACCAAATGTATAATATGCAGTTCGTGTGCCGCTTCCGTTTGTATTTGCAAATTTGAAATACTTGCTGATACGGTCATTCTCATCTGTCGCTATCGACATATCTCCCGGAGCATTTGCAGATGTCCAGCCGGTTGTATCTGTCGCAGCTTCAAAATTAATTGAAAAATATTCTTCCGCTCTGATGCCTGCAACAAACGTCATTTGCACAAACAATGCTGCTGTTGTTATTATTCCTAAAATTCTTTTAATTTTATTTTTCATTGCTGCACCTCCTTAACCGTCACCGAACTGCACAAAGGATTCATACTATCGTCCCATAAAAACAGCTTAATATATGACGTTTCTGCATCTGTATTTACATTTTCCGTTTTTATATTAATATTACTATTCGGTGCGATTGTTTCATTTTTTGTTGTTATGGATTGCATTTTTCCGTCTTTATTATAAAGAGCCATATACAAAATTAATTTTTTGCTCTTGCCACTTTTGTTTGCGTATGTCGCCTCTGAATATATATCACCGGATTTAAGTTCTGTCAATTCATTGCCTTGAACATCTTTTAGAACGATTGAATCTTTTTGTTCTGCCGGAATGTTTGTATTTAGCTTACCTTTAATAACAGTACCGTCATAATTTCTCGTTAAATACATATCGTCAATTCTTACATAACAGTTTGCCGGTGAGTCTGAATACAACCCAATCTCACATTCTCCGTTTTCAACCACAATATCTTTTACCACAACATCAGTCCAATTATTCATTTTTGATTTTAAAGATGCAGTATAGTTCTTATCATTTGTATTTGCATATAATACACATTCATTTTGTCCGCCACTTGACATAACGCTTGCACGAAGTGTATATATACCGTCAGGCAAATCTTTAATTGCTTGTTTAAGTCTTGCGGTATAATCTGTGTCTGCACTGTGCTTTGCGGCATAATTTCCGTAAAAACGTCTTGCTTTTACATTCCCGTTTACCGAACCGTCTGTACTGTCGCTGCATTCCCAGCCTGTCAATGATTTAACATCAACTCGGTCTGCATCAAATTCATTGTTTGCAATATAATTATTGCCGTCACCTATTGTCCATTCACCTGTTTCTGCGTTCAATTTCCATTGACTTAAATTGTTAAAATGAGGAGTATATCCGTCCATTGTCAGCGGAACCCACTGATTATAGCCTATACCATGCGTTCCAAAATCACACCAACGGTCACCGCAATAAATAACAGTATCCTGTTTGCTGCCGTGAAGCGTGTAGTAAAATCCCGTCTGCGAATTGTGAGCATAACTATACTTTGCACCCGGCATAATATACGGAAGATTTGAACTTGATTTTGAAGTATCAATATAATCAGGCTTTAATTTGTAATCACCGAGTATATCTGTTGATTCAAACACATACACTCTTGAACCACGCCAGCCGTATAAATCCGAGCCGGTAAAATAATAATGGTCTTTGTATTTAAACATACAGTCACCCTCGATACCGCCTTTATCCTTTTGTTTTATTGTACCGTCCTCATCAAAATATGAACCGGTAGAACCGTTTAATTCCTTTATATTGTCAAAATCAAAATCGCAATAATCCTTTGCCTCGTCCATAGGTGCAATATAGAGATGTCCTCTGCCATTTGCACTTGAACATATCATATAACCTTTGCCGTCTTCATCATAAAACATTGTTAAATCACCTGTATCACCGTTTGCGATAACAGGAAGTGACGTTCCGCCCCAAAAATATCCCTTTTCTGTTTTAAACGGACCTTTCGGATTATCTGCACTTGCAATAATTGTTCCGTTAAACTGTGATACAAGAACATATTTATTTGCCTTTTCATTGTATACAACACCGCATCTGCCTGCCCAGCCGCACCATGCCTGACCGAGAGTTTCAAGCGTTGCAACATCGCCTTCATATTTCCAGTTTACCAAATCGTCCGATGTATAACAGGTGTATGCGTCAAAAGCAGGGTGCTCCACAGTTTTGCCCGAAAGTGGGTCAGCCGCATACGTTACAGCCTCTTTATAGCGAACGCCATACCAATAATATTTATCATCATTAGGGAATTTGAATATACCGCCGCCCTGCGAATATAGATTATTGCCGTCCGTATCCGTATAGAAACGGTCATTTGTTATAAGCTGTTTATCCTCTGTTACGGTTACAGTACACTTTGCCGTTTTGCCGTTTGATGTCGTGGCTGTTATTTCCGCTGTGCCTACCTCGCCGGCAACAATAACACCGTCATAGACCTTTGCGACTTTTTCATTATTTGAAGTCCAAGCAATTCTGTCATCTGCATTTGACGGCTGAACGATAGTGTTTACTACGGTTGTCGCACCGAGCTTTGGCAAAGATACATTTTCTTTATCAAATGAAATGCTTTGTGGCTCAACCATTTCAGTTACCGTTACAATACAAGCTGCTGTAAGATTTTCGTTGTCAGCCGCTGATGCGGTAATTGTCGTTTCGCCGGTCTTTAATGGGGTTACAATACCGTTTGATGAAACAGTTGCTACATTTTCATCTGAGGATGTCCATTTTATTTGTCTTTTTACAGCTGTTTCGGGCAGCAATTTGGCGGTAAGTTCACCATTTTTACCGCCCGAAAGCAGTGTGAGAGAGGATTTATCGATATTTATACTTTCAGCAGCTTGTAAAACCGTAACGGTACAATCTGCTTTAAAACTATTGTCCGATGTTTTAACAGAAATTGTGGTCTTTCCCGCATTTATCGGTGTAACAAGACCTGTATTGTCAACAGTGGCTATATTTTCATTTTCACTTACCCATACAAGGTCACTGTCATTTATTCCCTCACCGAAAATGGAATAGGTAAGTTTTTGAGCCTCACTTGATGTAGATAATGTAAGTTCATTTTTATCAAGAGCCACACCGCCGTCATAAATTGCAAGTGCAAGCGTTGCGGTTTTCGGGTCAATGTCAAGTGTTTGCGATGAATTTGAAAAAGCAAACTGTACTTTGCTTTCCGTTTCTTCATTTACCTTGCTTTTTACATATTCACGAATTGTTTCAGTTGATATTTTATCTGTACGGGTTTCTCCCTGCTTAACACCCTCCGCCTGATACATACTTTCGGCAAGCAAAACGGTCTTTATTTCAGCTGCTGTTGTATCGGCATTTATTGTGATGTCGGCAGGATATATATCGTATGTTCTGCCGCCGCTCCTTGACGAGCCGTTATGTACACTTACTGTAAGCTCGGCAGACTTTATGCGTTTTGCATCTGTGGCAGGAACATTAAATTCGAGAACGCCTGTACCGCCCCATGAATTTGATTTTGTATTCCAGCTGATATTTGAAATATCCTCCTTGCCCGCATAGTTTGCTATCGTCTGCGTAACATTTCCGTCACCGTCCGTCAGATATGACACACTTTGCGTACAGGCAATCGGTGTCATATCCTTATCAGCATTGACAGCTGCTGTTGTAAATGACGATGTGATAATAGCAAATACACTTATTACGCTTATCAATTTTTTCAGTACCATTTTTTCTACCTCCGTTAAAATATTATTTTATGATGATATTTTATCATAAATAATGTATCGGTAAAAATATATATTTGCCGTAAACTAATCAATTTTTGCTCTCAAATCTTGACCGAGGGTATATGAAATGATATACTTTTAACAGGTGATTTTTATGATGTACGAAAAAGAATGGGAAAACCCGAATTATAAATTTCTTTCATATGATGTGGATAATTTGAATTGGAATATACATTACCACGAATCTTTTGAGATATGTTTCATTATTAACGGCGAAATAAATATCACAATAGATACAGTTTGTTATAATTTAAAACAAAATGACAGCGTGATAATATTTCCGCGACAGCTCCATAGCTATGAAACGATGCAAAGTTCAAAAATGCGAGTGATTACTTTTATGCCGAACCTAATCCCTGAATTTACAAACCGCTATCAAAATATGCTGCCCGAAAAAAATGATATTAAAGGTATTGCGGATTTTAAGAAATATTTTGACGCTGAAAATATATTTGAGCAAAAGGGCTTATTATATTCCGTGTTTGGAATTTTAGTAAAAAGTACGAATTTTAAAGAAACTATAAATAATGAGGAATCACAGTTATTGCTCAAAATTTTACGGTATATTGAAAAGAATTTTAAAACTTCCTGTCTTTTGCAAACAGCCGCCGAAGAATTGTCTTATGGGTATTCGTATCTGTCGAGAACTTTTAAAAAGTGTATGGGAATAAGTTATACGGAATATCTGAATAAATACAGAATAAACCGAGCATTGTATATGCTAGGCAATAAAAAGCATATGCAGATACAGCAGATTGCGGAGGAGTGTGGCTATGACAGTCTTTGCAGCTTTAACCGCAATTTTAAGCATTTTATGGGGTATGCACCCCGTGAAATAATGAAAGAGGTGAATATGAATGACGGAAAGCATCTTACTTGAAATATCTATTAAAATTGAAAGCGTTACCGAAATACACGGCGGCGGTAAATCCATTTGTCTGGTATGTTTTGGAGGAAATGCGTCCTCACGATTTTTCAAAGGAACGGTAATGCCCGGTGCGGCAGATATGCAGATTCATTATACGGACAGACCGGCAGAATTATCGGCAAGATACATTCTTGAAGGTGTTGACTGTGAAAATAATGACTGCAAAATATTCATTGAAAACAACGGAGTTGAAAGTGGCAGCAGTATTATAACAAAACCCTTTATCGTTACGGATAGCCCCGCTTTAAAATGGCTTGAAGATGCGGATTTATACGGCAGAGTAATTTCAGAAAATGATAATCTGATTATACGAATATGCAAGGAGGAATAAAAATGACAGCAAAAAATATAACTATAAGACATCATAACAGAAATATATCGGGACGGTTGTATCTGCCGCAGACGAATATACGGACGGATAAGTTTCCAATGGTGATTTTCAGTCACGGCTTTAACGGTAGCGGCGATGATTTTACAGAGTATGCCAAGGTATTGACCGAAAACAAAATCGGAGCTTGCATATTTGATTTTTGCGGCGGTTCGCTCCGTTCAAAAAGCGACCTTACCACAACTGAAATGACTGTTTTTACCGAAAAAGAGGATTTGTTTACAGTAATAGATTTTGTGGAAAAACAGCCAACCACTCAAAGTATTTTCTTGTTCGGTGCAAGTATGGGCGGGCTTGTCAGTGCATTATGTGCCGAAGAGTACGTTGATAAAATACAAGGCATGATTTTACTTTATCCCGCATTATGTGTTGCTGATGATTGGAACAGACGCTTTCCGAATATCGAGAAAATTCCTGATATTTATAATGCGTGGGAAGTACCTTTGGGAAAAGGTTTTTTTGAAACATTGCATAACTTTAATATTTTTGAGCATATAGGTACATTTAGGAAAGACACGCTTATAATTCACGGCGATGAAGATAACATTGTTCCGCTTGAATATAGCCAAAATGCAAACAAAATTTATAAAAATTCAAAACTGAAAATCTTTCATGGCGAAGGACATGGATTTTCGGATGTTGGAACTGTGCAAACAATAAATATGCTTTTGAATTTTATTTGTGTGCAAGAACAAAATTAAAAAATAAAGCTTTTTGGCATACACGGAAATACGATATTTAATGAATACGGATTACAGAGGATTTTATCAGAGGTTTCCAAAACCGCGTGCCCAAGGTTCGAGTCCTTGTACCCCTGCCAGTTGAATGGCTTAGAACATAGGTTCTAAGCCATTTTTTGTGTTTTGTTCAAAATTCCCTTGGAAATTATTAGGTGTAAATATTAGCATTTTTTATGCCTTTTTGCCCTATTTTATATGCGTTGTAATATGCGCAACAGTATTAAAACTACTACGCTATATAAAGTCTAACTTTTTGGGGTCACATCAAAAATTATTGCAGCAAAAATCTAATTGTTAATTATTTTAATTTATCTTTCTGTATCCATTCATAATAAATTCTGTTATATACTTACCCTTCACACGCATACCCACCATTTTTATAACTTTTAAAATAATTTCTTCCGATAACATCGGAATATATTGCTTTAAATTATTATCATATTCCATCAATTCGTTAAATAAGTTTATAAGTAAATCATTTTTTCTTTCTATATTTTTAGGATAACCCCGTGAAATCAAAGCCATATTATTATCAAAATTCGATGCCAGCCCTAGAATATCACCTGTATCAGTATCACGAATAATTCCAAAATTGAATGTATGCCTGTCAGGATTTGCACAAATGGTATCAAGAAACAACATTCTTACATAATCTCCTATACAATTCGGGCATAAACTTTTCAGCTTATCAACAGTTTGTATATAATCTTCATTGTCATTCATAAAACTAAATGCAGGCTCAAAATTAACCACTGCATTTTCTGTAAAATCTTTCGTTTTAATAATGCCTCTCCCTCTTTTATATTCAGCCATATTAAAACCCAATTCCACTCCAAGCTGATATATGAATAATTCCGAAAACATTTCATCATGAGTTGCTTTTTTGTACATCCACCACTCCCCATTTATCAGTTTCCAGCACTTTTCAAAGCTGCCTATGTTGGTGAGTTCGGGAGTTCTTGAATTTTTACTGTTTGCCGCACGGTTAAAACTATCGTAGCTGCCTGTCAAAGCAAGATTTGAAAAATAATCATTGTCAAAACGCACATTTGCATAACACAACTTACTGCCAAGCGGTTTTATCCAATAATTATCTGTAATAGTAACTGCATTTACAGCTATAACAGAATTAATATCATCACGTTCTGTAAGACGTAATGCTTTTTTTAAAAGTCTTGAATTTGCTCTATGAGAATCTATGGCTCTTATTTCAAGCCATTTTGGAACATTTCCTGTCAAATCCAAATATATTGGAACAAGTTTAGGTCTAATAATGTTTAATTTTTCGTCTATCCATTCAGCAACCACAATATCTTTATTTAATATTAAAAAATCCATACATCTCACCCCTTATTTTTTTCCAAAATTATATCATACGGATATACATTTTTCAACTTTAACATAATTCTGTCAGTGTACACTATTAATCAAAAGATACCTTTATATAATAAATTTGTTATCGGTCGTGCAATATCATTCATTTCCTCAAATATATCATAAAATTCTTTCTTACTATTGGCATTTTCTTGTACTTCCTCTTTGCCTCTTGTGTATTTTTCCAATTCTATTTGATATTTTTCAATATTAAAAGATACATCCTCAAAACATTGTACATTATCATCAATATCATTGCCCCAAATATCTTTATTAATTCTGTTTCTTTTAATTGTATATTCATTTAAGTTTGCCACTTTATTTGCAATTCTGTTTGGTGCAGTTGGAGATAATCCATACTTTGCCTGAACATATGTTATGTAGGTTTCTTTAATATCTGCATTTTTTATTCTATTCCCAACGGATTTTGTCAAAAATGTCTTTGCAAACTCTTTCATAATATCATCTTCATTCATTTGTTCATTCTTAGTTACTTTTGGGGCATCCTGTACAAGTCTTTGAATTTTTTTACTATTTTCAGTATTGCTTATATCTTTGCGGAATAACCACATTCCGTATGACGTAAATACGGTTTTAAACCATTCTATATCTTCCAAAGATAATTCAAAATCAGCTAATTGTTCATCTTCCATTGGCATTAAATTAATTGAATTGAACGAATACTTCCCTTTACTCCTTGACGGTATACTCATATCTGTGGTCATAAGTATATGCTGTATTGTATTTTTAAAATCATAAGCTACACCATCTATTGAAAAATGTATATTTGTTCCGTTAAATATACGTTTCATATTATATGTAGTTATATTAATAGTATTGCTGTCATTATTGTATATATAGTCATATCGCACAAGATTGTTAAAATCACTAAAATCTATCTCTTAATATTAGAATAAATAATATTTATATATTTGTCAATACATAAATTTATATTATCGGATTATGCCTATATCCATATGTAAAATTACTTTTTAAAACTTGTATAACACCCCGGTAAATATATTATCAGGTTCAATTATTGAAAATATATATTATATAAATGAATACAGTTGATTAGAAAACAAAGCTTTTTAGATTGGCTTACACAGCAAGAAAATATATCTAAATTGGAAGGGGTGATATAAATGGCAAAACGTTCAAACGGAGAAGGATGTATCACAAAAACAAGTAATGGGAAATGGTCTGCGAGAATTCAAATAGGCTTTAAGTCAGATAGCAGTCCAAAAATAAAAACATTCAGCGGCAAAACCAGAAACGAAGTAACTAAACGTCTTAACGAATATAAAAAGCAATTAGCAAATAATGTGGATATTCTAAACGGCAAAGCCCATATCAGTGAATGTATAATAAACTGGCTTGAAACTTACAAAAAGGTTGTGTTGAAACCAACCAGTTATGACCGCTTGGAAGTTACTATCAAAAGCAACATTATCCCATACATAGGTGATAATATTGTTATTGCTATATCCTCTATGGAAATACAGAAAAATTTAATAAATAAGTTATTTGAAAAAGGGTTATCGTATTCTACCATTAAGAAAGTGTATAATGCGTTAAACTCTTTTTTTAAGCAATATTTAATTGATGGTGTCATTTCTAAAAATCCTATGTTAGGTGTTACACTGCCATCCTCAAAAATGTTTAATACCAAAGAAATTTCAATATTAACACAAGAAGATATAGAAAAATTTTGCATCGGAGCAGTTCAAAAGTACAAAAATGCAGATAAACTTATTTGCCGAAACGGTTATGCATATGTATTTTTGCTTTTTACAGGATTGAGATTATCCGAAGCATTATCATTGAGATATTCGGATATTGATACAGAAAACGGGATTGTAAAGATAAATCGTAATGTAGTGTCAGTCAAAAACAGAAACGAAAACGCATCATCAGTTTATACTGTGCTTGAACAAGAAAGTACAAAAACGAACGCCGGCATTCGTACAGTGCCTTTGTGTCAAAGTGCTATTGATGCATATATTCACCATAAAGAATTATACTGTAAAAATGAAAATGACTATATTTTTAAATCCAGGAACGGCAAATTAGTATCGCCACGAAATTTTGCGAAATCATTAAATATGGTATATAAACGCTGCGGTATTAATGCCAGCGGAGCACATATATTACGTCATACTTTTGCATCTATGCTATTTGCGAAAGGTGTTAATGTAAAACTTGTATCGCAAATTTTAGGTCATTCCAATATACAGGTTACTTATGATACATATATACATTTAATTAAAGAACAAGAAATGAAAGCCGTAAATTTATTGGACATAATGTAAAAATAAAATAAGATAGTAACAAATTAGTGTAGAAAGTGTTGTCAGTCAAAACAACAGTTCCTTGCGTGAATATATGTATAAAATGAGAGGAGAACTAAAATGGTAGATGAACCAAAAAACGAAAAAGTAACCGTTAGATTTACAACCGATGAATTAAATGCTATTAAAGTAATGTGTAATGAATATGGTATATCCACTAGTGCATATATACGGGGAAGAGCTATAGAACATTTAGATGCTTCAAATGAAATTTTAGCTATTACAAATAATTTTATTTATTCTATAAGAGAAGATTTCAAAAATAAAGATAAAATAATTAAAAAGTGGTGTGAGATATGTACAATGTTATCAGATGGAATCAAGCAGGCGACAAAGTGTTAATTAAATTTATCAATAAAGATTATATGGACAAAAATGCATTAAATAATGTTATAGATTATTGTACAAACCCTGCTAAATGTCTATATGAACTAATTGGCGGATATAATGTTATTCCATGTATTGCTGAGCAACAAATGCGTTATACCAAATATACATTCAGAAAAGAGAGTGGAAATCAATTAATACATCTAATTGTATCATTTGATGGACATGGAGCATATTTAACTGCTATCGCTACGGGAGTAGCTAAAAGTGTTACAAAATTTATATTTGGAAATTATCAATCAATATATGCTATACATAAAAATACGGACAATACTCATATACATTTTGTAATAAATTCAGTAAGTTGTATTGATGGAACACGATTAGTAATCAATCGTAATTTAAAAGAAAGTTTAAATATGCTGCTCGTATCAGTTTTAGAGAATGATATTAAATTTATGAATGAACATAATTTGCATAACTAAGTAATATCGGTTAATTTCAATTATATATTATAATTATGATTCTATGGATACCTTCGGGGATTCCTTAAGGGTCATACATATAATAATATTAATAGGAGTTGATTTCATGTTTAACAATCAGTGTTATATCACAAAAGGTATTAATTCAAAGATTCCGGTATTGTTACAATCAATATTGTGGAATTTGATTGATACTATGGATATATCCCAAAAGGATTATATTCAGGTATTTGAATTAACTAATTGTGATAATAAACAGCGAATAACTCATAAACAAGAAACACCGGTATATAAAAAGACATAACCAATCCGCTTAATGCTAAAATTTATGTTATTGATAATGTCAAATATTCAACTATGTTACTGAGTGAAGAATATTAAACTAGGAGGAGAAAGCAATGGAAGAAAAGATTATTTGCGAATTCTGCGGAGAAGTATTAGACGAAGACAGTATGCACTATTTTGATGATACTATTATGTGCCAGGATTGTTATGAAGAGCGAACTTGTGTATGCGATTGCTGTAATGACACTATCTGGAATGAGGATAATGTAGGTGATAGCAATATCACATTATGCCAAGCGTGCTATGACCGACATTACGGAACCTGCAACTGCTGTGGTACTGTTATCTATAATGATGACATTTTTTACGATGACGACGATGACCGTGCATACTGTCAAAGGTGTTATGAGGAACACATACTTAATTCATCTATAAAGAATTATTCTTATAAACCGGACCCGATATTCTACGGAGAAGGTCAGCCGCATTATGGGATTGAAATTGAAATAGATGGCGGCGGCAAGAACCATGATAATGCAAAAACATTATTAAATATAGGCAATAAAGATAATGAGCACATTTACATTAAACATGACGGCAGCTTAGATGATGGTATGGAAATAGTAAGTCATCCAATGACGATTAATTATCACTTAAATAATATGTGTTGGTATGATATTTTCTCAAAGGCGTTGTTACTTGGTTACACTAGCCATCAAGCTAAAACATGCGGATTACATATTCATATTAATCGTTCTGCACTCGGAAAAAGCATTGAAGAACAGGAGAATACGATTGGTCGTATTCTCTATTTTTATGAAAAATTTTGGACAGAAATATTGAAATTTTCAAGACGTACAGAATATCAAGCCAATAGATGGGCCAGCAGATACGGCGGTGTTTTGGTAAATCCGAAAGAAAGTTTAAAATCTGCTAAAACTGCCGGGCTTGGGAGATACGTTGCAGTTAATCTCGAAAATCATTTTACTGTTGAATTCAGAATTTTCAGAGGGACTTTAAAATATTCTACTTTTGTTGCTACATTACAATTTACCGATATGCTTGTAAGTAAAGCAAAAAGTTTGTCTGATGAGGAATTTCAAACCATGACATGGGATGATTTTATAAGCAGCATCGGAGCGGACAAGCGTAATTTAATTGAATATTTAAAAACGAGAAAATTATATATAAACGAAAGAGAGGAAATGTAATATGTGTGGATTATTCGGTTTAATAAATTATAATACAAGAGATGTAATGAACCTAAATGAAATTATTAAAAGTCTTGCTGTGGAATGTGCTGAACGCGGTACAGATGCAACCGGTGTTGCTTATGCAAATAATAATAAATTGTATATTTGTAAACGTGCTGTGGCGGCATATAAAATGAAATTTGATTTACCTTGTAATACAAAATGTATTATAGGTCATACAAGACACGCAACACAAGGTAATAAAAAATATCTTCCAAACAATCACCCATTTCCGGGTAAAGTAAAAAATGTATCATTTGCACTTGCACATAATGGTGTTCTTTGTAATGATATTACATTACGCGAAAAATATACTTTGCCAAAAACGAAAATTGAAACTGACAGTTATATTGCAATACAGCTGTTAGAATATAAAAATAAACTTGATTTTGACAGTTTGAAATTTATGTCAGAAAAAATATGTGGCAGTTTCAGTTTTGCAATTATGGATAATAATAACAATACATACCTTGTTAAGGGTGACAGTCCCTTATCCATTATACATTTTCCTGAATTAAAATTATATGTTTATGCAAGCACCGATAATATTCTGTGGCGAGCAATTATTGATTGCCCCCTATTTAATCAAATGAAAAACAGAGCGTTTGAAACCATTGATATTAACAGCGGCGATATTTTAAAGATAGATAATAAAGGGAACTTATTGTATGATAAATTTAACTATATAGAATCATATATTCAAAAATATGACTGGCGAAGCTATGGTTGTTGGGATTATAGTATTGAATATGAACAAGAATATATTGAAGAACTAAAAAATATTGCCGGGACTTATGGGTATACTGATGAACAAATTGATATACTTTACGAAGAAGGTTTCACTCCCGAAGAAATTGAAGAATTTTTATATGGAGAAGAATTTGTTATAGATAAAAAGTAAGGATAACCATATTAGATAACGCTGGCACTTTCGCTCGGGACTGCTTTACAGCAGTCCCGAGCGAAAAAATAACATGGCTCCCACCATGTTATTTATATTTACTATTATGTTAGTTGTTTAAAAAATAAAATTATTTTTTAATTATTATATAGTTTTACATCTGTATGCTGACAGCATACCAAATACATATAAATTTACTGTATAATAATTTTGGATATTTATATTATAAACGGCTTCTTTTTTACTGACTTTTTCTCACACTCTCAATTTTAAAAACATCATAATATAATTATATCAATAATTAATAGTCTTAATAATAACAGTATTTTCTTTCTCATTCCAACTAGCATTAATTGGCATAAATAAAGATAAGTCTCTAATATATATGTATATATCACCATTATTTTGAATGACTTTTTGTGACAGAGTCACTTTGCTACTGGTCTTTTCGCTATCTTTTAATGATACTCCTACATTTTTAGAATTTACTTCAATATTATAAGTTTTTCCATCACTAGTCAACTGCATACTGTCATCATTTATATTTTTATAGGTATAATTAAGAGTATCACATAACCAAGATAGATTTACATATGTTCTTTCGTTAACAGTAATCGTTTCTTCTTTGGCTTTAATATCTGTATTATTAATTATTACTCTTGCCGTTGTTTCTTCTATCACAACCTTATCATTCATATTTTTTATACTAAAATATATACCGGTCGAAATTAATGCAATAATTATACACATAATTATTGGAATTTCCTTTACCAAATTTTTTCTTCTAAGATAAAATGGTAGATATAATTCCTCTCTTTTTAAACTATCAACATAGGCTTCTTTTTTATATTTTTTAAAACTTTCATCAATATATTTTTCAACATCATCGTTAAAGCCTTTTGAATCGTTTTCTATATTATCACAGTTGATACTATATATTTTATCAACATTTTCCATATACTATACCTCAGCTTTCTGCATCGCATTTGCAAAGAATATCTATTACATCTTCGTCTATGTACAATTTATTATTATTTATTTTACCCTGCGAATATGCCTCTGCAATTAGCTTTTCTACAAAATCTTTTAAATCCGCTCCGGACGGTCTGCTTCCATTATATAAATTAGCAGCACGAGTATTTAATTCTGAGGTTTCTCCACCTTTCAACAGCCACCCTGTTTTTTCATTTTTAATATATTGATTTTTCAAATCAGCAACATATTTGTTTCTAAATTTTTTATAAGCTATTGTAGCTAATGAATTATCAATAGTATTAACCTTACCATTTAATGATATAAATTGCTTTATCATTTCAATGCCATTATTCTCACTCGGATTTTCCATTTCAATCTTATCATCAATTCTGCCTGCACGAATTACTGCTTCATCAAGTAATTCATAAAAATTTGTTGCCGCCATAAACAATACCTTAACTCTTGGATTTCGTAAGGTGTTTTCATCATCAAGATGTGTCAAGACCGTACCTCGTATTCTTGAATCCAGTTGTCGTATTGATACAAGAGAATCAAACTCATCAAAAAACAATAATACACCATCTTGTTCACAACATAACTCCGAAAGCTGCAATGCACTATTAAAAATATTACTGATAACTTGATTAGCATCACTAATATTTCCGCGTGTAAAGTTCTCGCTTGTAACCTTCATAAAATACAAATTATGCTCATTTGCCGCAGCATTTGCAATTTTAGATTTACCATTGCCCGGCGGACCATACAATAGCATTCCTTTTCTGGGTCTGATTCCAAACTGCTCATATTTTTCTCTTTTTTGAAAATCAAATAAATCTATTTGCTTATTAATAGCTGTTTTTATGTTTTCACAACCAATTATATTATCATATTTTAAATCTTTTGATGGCTTTCGTATTTCAATTTGTAATTTATCTTGAAGTTCCCTTACTAAATTGCTCTCAAAAGCTTTTAATGCCTCATAAAATAAATCTTTTGTTTCTTTTTCACTTTTAAAATCTGAAATATTCTTAGTTTTTTTATTTGCTATACTTCTTAGATTTCCGATAAAAGTATTAATATCTCGTCCTGACATTCTGTTTGTCTTGTCCAAAAATTCATCTATAAATAAAAACTTATTAAAATTAAAATTCTCTTTCTCCAACTTTTTAGAAAATAATTGTTTTCTTTGAACCTTATTCGGTAAAGGAATTTCTATCGGCACTCCCAATCTGCTTTTTATTGCCGAATCTAAAATATTTATTCTGTTAGTTGCCGCAACAACAAATACTTTGCTTTTTCCGCTTTGCATACCATCAATTTCAACCAAAAATTGATTGACCATATCTTTTGCAAAACTATCACTGTCCCCTCCGGCTGAATCTCTGCTCGGGAATACAGTATCTGCTTCATCTATAAAAATTATTGTTGGCTCATTTGCTCTTGCTTGCTGAAAAATTCTTTTTATCTTCGGACTGGTTTGACCTACATATTCCGCTTTCAAATCCGCTAACGTCGGACTCATAAAATAGCAATTTTTTTCATTAGCCAACGCTTTAACCAAAAATGTTTTACCTGTTCCCGGAGGTCCTGTAAGAATTACACCTTTTGCCATTGGCTTGCCGGTAGTATCATTTAAAAATTCATCAATTCGTTCTAATATATGATTTTTTATATCCTCGTCCAGAATTACGTCATCTAGGTAAACTTTTTCTTCAATATGCTTATCCAACGCACTTTCAAAAGCATCTTTATTTAGCACTCCGCTATTCTCTGTCATAACCCTGTCAAAAATTCTTAATGATTCTATAAGCGATTTTTCACCCGAAGCAACAGCCGAAGAGATTTCTTTCAGGTTTTCAAAGAATGAATAATTAAGTTGTCTTCTATTTTGATAATTTTTAATATATTTTCTTAAATATGTATAATACACTTCATCTGACGACGGTGAGCTTATCATACAAGTGTTTTGACCATCAATTTTAAAGTTATATTGTTTTAGCATTTGTACTTCTTCAATAGTAACTATAATGGTCACATTTTTTAATGCTGCTAATTCTTTCAGTTTTTCAATATATCCCAATTCATTATCATTTGCTGATTTATATAGACCTGTTGTCCATTCATAATCTTCAAAGAAAAATACAAATTTCTTTTTAGTTTTACTTTTACATAAATCAACCATTCTTAATAATGAATTATAACTACCTGTATTCGTATCAGCATTATCTATTGCCGATTGAGTCTCAGAATTTTCTTGTTTATTTGTATTATTGTCCAGTGACATACCATCCGAATCATCACCGACAGTTTCTGAACCGCTAAAAAGTTCATCTGCACAATTTATAATATTATCTTCATTTATTTTAAACGCATCACAAGTATCATTTTTAAAATAAAGATAATAATTGTATTGTTTTTCTTTCAAAAAGTAATCTTTTAATGTTTCTTGTATATTCTTTACTCCGCTAAATAAATCATAGTAAAAATAATCATGTATATATTCACCGTATAAAAAGAAAACATTTTCGCCCTTGTCTATTCCTTTGCTTATATTTACAATTACTCTATTTTCCATTACTTATCAGCCTCATCTTCCGGTAATGCTTGTATTGCAGCACTAAGCTTTTTAAGTGCATCTGTTAATTTCTCATCTTTACAATCTTTTTCCTTTTTTAGTTCAGATTGAATTGTTTTTAGTTCAGATTTCGCTTTATTTCTTATATCTTTATACTTTTGTATTTCTTTTTCTATCTTTTCTTTTTCACTTCTTAAATTTTCCTCAGATGCTTCACTTTTTAATTTATCACATTCCAGCTTTAATGCATTGACCTCTGCTATCAGTTCCTTATGTCTTTCCTTTAATTCTCTCAGGTTTTCACGTTCAGCATTAAACGACTCTTTCTTTTTCTCCAACGCATCAATCTGGCTTTGCAATTCTGTTTTACTATCATTAAAATCTTGACTGCCTGAACACATAGTTTTAAATTTATTAAATGATTTCGACATTGTATCTGATACATCAAGCCAATTTATCATATCATTTTTCATATCAATGGGAGTAATACTATTCATGACTCCTGACAAAATATTTTCAGACATTGGATATAATTTTACTAAACTTTTTATCAAATTTACTTTTCTTTCATTTTCACATTCGATAATATAGTTAATTATGTTATTTACATTCTCTGTTTCTGAATAATAATTAAAGCTTTGCAGTGCCGCTATATTGTTTGTTATATTTTTTAAAGGATTTTCTTTTTCCAATGCACTTATAACATCTTCCACTCTAAATTCCATTTAACTTACCCCCTAATAAATCATTTATTTTGACTTACTCCTTGTGTTGTCCCTTTAACTTTTGCAATTCTGTTGCCTTCATTTATCGACACACCGTTTTTTGTTATATCTTCTATAAATATACCTTGCTCTGCAATTTGTTTTCTTATATCTCCCCACGGTTTAGCACAAGTTCCGCTTACACTTTCACGGTGATAAATATCAATAATCGGCTTACCATTATCATCAACTGTTACTTTATCAAATTTAATACTTTCATCACCGACTTTACATTCAATGCAATAACCATCATCAATGTCAGTATTTTTTGTTACTGTAACATCATAATTCAATCCAAGCATCGCTTGTTTAATTCTCAACATACTATCTATTGTTTTCATCATACATTCATGTTTATTTGTCGCAAAATCCGATGCTTGGTTTACTAAACTGTTTAACTTATTAATATTTATTTCTGCTTCATCAAATTTATCATTTTTAAATAAACTTGTTACTTCATTCATTAATTTATTAATTTCACCAACATATTTCCCTTTTGCATATTGTGATAAAAATTCAGATAAAGTGTGTTTTTGTTTTTCGCTGATTTTTTTAAACTCATCAGTCGGGTGCGTGTATATCTTATTGTTCAATCTTTCCTGCAAACTTATTATTTGTGCATTAACCGCTCCTTGACGCTGTAAATATTCGCTATATCTTTTATTCAATTCATTTTTATAAGTTTCAACATTTGTGAGCATATTTTTGTAATTGGCAATAACTTTTTTATCTTCTAATTTAATAAATTGCTCAATTTCACTTTTTAATGCTTTATATTCTTCTTCTAAAAATTTAATAGCAATATTGCTGTCTATATCATTAAAACTTTTTTCAATAACTGTCTTCAATTCTGACGCTTGTTCACGCATTTTTACAATATCTTTTGCTTTTTTTTCTATTGCTTCTATATCCTCGGATAGTTTTACACTATGGTTTAATATTTCGTTGAAATCCGATACAGCCACATTTGCATTGCTTATATACGTTGAGCATTGATTTTTAAAAGCAGCAGCTTTATTTGATAAACGTTTATATTCTTTTTGCACATCATTTGCTTGTGCATATTCACTATCGCAATACCATGGGTCACTTCTTCCCTGCGACCTAATAATTTGCTGAATACTGTTTCTTATTTTTTCAGCATTCAAATCAACATTTTTATACTCATTATTAATTTTTGCATATTCCGCATTTACTGTATTTACGTCATAGTCAATCTTTTTAGACTTAAATGAATTCTTTAAAAGTTCACATTCTTTTTCTAATTTTTCTGCTATTTCCGGAAATTCGGTATGTACTTCATCTGATACAGTCGACTTCATATTATCTAATTTTGCCAAAATCTCATTACGTTTTTTATCAGCATTTTCAATAGTATTTACTGCCTGTGTATGTATACTATTTAAAATATCTATTGATAGCTTTCTTGTCATTTCTCCGTTATTCAAAAGAGAATTTACTTCCGATGCTTTTCTTCCGCTCATTTTAATTACCCTCCCAATTTATCCATAAAATCCTCATAAAAACCAACCGGTGGTATTCCCACAAAGTAAACATCACCTGAATTTGATATTTTAAACGAGAACTCTCTCTTTTTGGAATTTAATATGTCATTTTTATATTGCTTATATTTATCTGTAAAAAATATAATTCTCTGATTATCCGACCCTCTATACATAGAATTATTGTTTAACGTTTCTATATATTCTCCATCGATAAAAATATCAGTATTAATAAATATATTTTCTGCACGTTCACCATACATATCTAATAATTCTTCTATTTTATATCCTGAAAAAATCATTACATCCAGCTTTGTTTTGCTTTTAATTAATGATATAAGTTTGCCTAATTCATCTATCTGCAAAAAAGGCTCTCCGCCGCTTACAGTAATTCCGGTCAAATTATCACTTGATAATATATCTTTTAATATATCATCAAGTGATTTTTCATATCCGCCTGTTAAATCCCAGCCCTCCGGATTTATGCACCCTTTACATCTTTTATGACAGCCTTGCACCCATATTACATATCTTATTCCCGGACCTAATGATGTAGTTACTGTTTCATAACTCAACCGCATTATATCACACTCATTCTTCAATAATTGCTTTTTTCTCTATATCTCGTCCTGTACTCATTCTTAAAGCCGGAACATATAGTTTATTTGCTGTCGTTAAATTTCTATTTTGATAATCATTAAGAACCATCATTGACTTTCTGTCAAATGATATTGCCGCTCCGGCATCCATTCCCAAACAATCAAGTGCATCGAACTCTGCATACTGTTCACCATATTTTTCTTTATAATATGTATTAATCGTTTTTACCAGTTTTAATTCATCTTCTGTAATTGTTTCTTTGTGTTCTTCTTTATATCGTTTCATTGAATCGTATACCAATCTGGCAAATGTAAATTCCCATGCAAAACGATTTACAAATACTATCGTATCCTCAACCGACAATTTATCGGATTTTGTAATTCCTAATTCTTCATTAAATAAATAATCCATAGACGGACACGCATATGCCAATTTTGCAATTTGCATAAACGGTTTTACCGAATCATCGAAACTTGTTATAGTTTTTTCGTATTGATTTTTCAAATCTTTTTGAACTGATAGTTCTTTTTCCAACTCATTTACTTTCTCAACATTATCTTCTTTGAGTTGCTCAATTTCTTGATTAAATCTATTTCTAATATTTGTTACCTTTTCATCAATTTCCAACTGATTTTTTTGCAGAGTTAATTTGTTTTCTTCTTTTATTTTCTCTATATCTTGCTCTAAACTTGTCTTTTCACTTTCTAAATTGCTGTTTTTTTGCAATAATTCATTTTCTGTTTTATCTTTTTTCGCCAATTCTTTTTCTGTATCTAATTTATAATCGGCAAATGATTGTTTTTCAGCTTTTAAACTATTTTTTAAGTCGAGAACCTCATTTTCCAAATCATTATTTTTCTTTTTTAATCTTGATTTTTCCGCTTTAATATTATTTAAATCATTTTTTAAAAGCTGCCATTCTTCATCATACTTATTATCACTATCTTTTATTAATCTTTTAAAAAATTTTTTTATCCTTCTGCAAATCCCCACTTCGTCACCCTCTTCATCTATATTCAGTATTTCCAATTCATTTATTCTTTCTTCAATTTTTCTTTCAAATTCTAGTTTGGCATCACTTACTGCTTGTTCAACTTCTTTATGATATATAGTATCTCTGTTATCTAATACATTGCTTAAAATTCTCGCCATATCATTTTCTTTGAGTAATGATTCTTGCATTTTGGCATAAACTGTATCTGCTATTTTGGTATATAGACTATCACTATTTTTTAAAGCCTCTGCCATTGCTTTTTGTATGTCGTCATTATCAAGTTCCTCCGGTAATTCTTGAAACTTTTCATCAATCTTTGTTAATACCATATTTGATATTTCTTCAGTTGTTATCGACTTAGGGTATTTATTTATTTTTTCTATTATCGTATCTAATTTCTCATTAACTACATTTTTAGTTTTGTATTGGCTGTTCTCAGCGTCTGACAAATTATTATATTCCATAATTATCTGCACCCTTTCATACTAAATTAATTGTTTTTATATCCAATTCACTATCATCTGTCGGTGTATTTTCCGAATCAAAAATACAATAATCCAATTTTATTTCATCATGTATTCTAATATATAAAGATTTACCTATTTGACCTGTTGTATCAATAGTATAACTTTTTGCATCAGCTTCTTCTTCCGGCAGCGTTTCGGCATAATATAAATCAATTTTTTCATTTTTGATATTTCTGAATTTCTTCCAATCCTTATTATTATCATTTTTATTAATTATTGATTTAAATTTACCTGTTCCATGATTAATAAAACCTACATAATATTTATACATTAATGACTTCATATTCACTATAAAATTATTCAATTTTAATTGCCCAAAAGCCACTGCTGTTTTTGGTGTAATTGCATATCGGCTATATGTACCTCCATCTGACGTTTCATCTACTAAATTAATATTATTATTTCCGGCAAATACGTCAGACATATTCTTTTCGACAAATTTACTTCTTGAACTGTTTCCGGCTTTAAAAATGTATACATTTTTCGATGAATAATTTTTAATATCTGAAAAAGACTTATCCATTTCATTTTTAAATGCATTTACTGTTTCCTTTATTATTTCATCTAATTCTGTTTCAATGTCCTCAACATCATACGCCAAATCGACAGTTATCATCTGACCATCTAAATCGAACAAGTCGCATTTTATTGGACTTTTCACCATATCATCTCGTCCTTCAAATATCGGTCTGGACACCAATTCGTTAATTTTATTCATATTCGCACGGGTAAAGTCAGATGGAACTACTAATTTTTCCGGCATTTCATCCGGCAATTTTTCACCGTAAGGTTGTGTTATAGGAATATTATCTTCGCACATATTTTTCATATTTTTTATGTATGTTTTGAATGACATACGTTCAATCAATTTTTCACCACCAATATCCTCACGACCTCCTACACCGAGAATATCAATTATTAAATCATCATCCGTATTTGTAGCCGTACCATACGAAAAATCCAAAGTACCTCCGCCAAAATCATATACAGCAAACATCTTTTGTTCGTCTTCATCTATGGTAAAATGTTTTGAACCACATAATGCACCTATATATGCAATCGGCTCACTAAATTTCATTTTAACGTCAACTCTATCTCTTAACGTTGTAGGCACAGAGCGTTTCAAACCATATTTTAAGGAGTTTTCCAAAGTTTGTTTTATTTTATTGTTAAATTTTACAGGACTGGTAATTTGAAATTCAGTAAATATTTTTTCATGTTTTGATACATCATTTATTGCTCGCCCAATTAAATAACCATATAGTGCAACCGCATCTAAATGTGATTCATCTTGTTTTTCCGGGTCGGTTGTAATATATATGTATTTTCTGTCTTTTGAATTGAACGGATTTATGTCTATTTCTTTTCCTTCTTGCAATATCTGATACGGAATCATTTTTATAAGCGTCAATATAGCGTTTATCTCTTTCTTTTGAGCATCACCCAAAAGTTCTTTGACATTATAGCCAAAATCGAAATCGTCCCGCATTTTACTATCATAATTTTCAGCAATACCTTTTTTTATGATAGGGGTATATTGATTTTCATCTTTCCATTCTTCATATAAATTCTCCCAATTAAATATCATAAGATTTGTCGGATTTTCATATTTTCGTGTTACGTTTGCATCAGACGAATCGCTATTTGAAATTGTCAAAAGTTCAATATCTTTATCTCCTTTAATTGCAACACACGTAGACGATGTACCAAAATCCACAGACGCCGGATTTGGGCTGACTAATTCGCAATATCCCGGATTAGTATTTCTTACAGTAATAATTATCGGAAATTTAATTATTCTTTCCTTGCCTATATTACAGTCACATATAACTTCTATATCACCATTAAATTGCAAATATTTGCTTTTTAAATGTTCGTCTGTAAAAGCTTTTCCCAATTCATTTGTGTTAATCGGAATAATTACATTATTGTCATCTTTATTCATAATAATTTTATTTGTTGTAAAATTCTGTTCTCTGCAAATTTCATCATTAATTTTTTTAAAATTTATTCGCACAGCAACATTTTCTGTGTCATCACCATAAATATTTTCTAAATCTAAAAATTCTATTTTAAATTTTCTTTTTCCGCTGTTCGCCCATATACCATGAATTTTACTCATTAAATTTTCTTGCAGTATAGCATCACTACCCAATAATTCTTGGTCTGTTATGTCTGAATATTTAACAGTCGGTACAGGTCCTACACCTGCATCCAAAGATAAAATACCATCATTTGTCCAGTCTTCTAATTTTTTAATTATCTCGTCTGCATTATCTATTGAAACTCGTTCCTCATCATCACAGAAATATTCCATTTGCATTTTATCATTAAAATTTGGAGTAGATATTTCCGGAAAACTCTTGCCATTACCTTTATATTCAATAACCACTTCTTGGTCTTTTTCTGTAAACTTTAAATTAATTTGTTCTATCTTGCCCATTATTCCTTATATCTCCTTTGTTATTTTTTCGCTTATCGAAATAATATAATTGATATTTTCGTTAAAAATGCTACCTATCACTTTTTTCAATGCAAAATTCTTTTGACAATCATATCTGCCTATTTCTAGTAAATATAATAGATCCAATAATAAATATTTTCTTAATTGTTCATTATTACATATTTTGTCGCATATAATTGTAAATGCAGATTGCATATTATTGAATTTATTATAAAAAATATCTTCCAAAATATTCTCAGATGTTTTCGATGATGCTTCAAAGCATCTAAATAGCGAAGTAATATGAAAAATTTGCTTAATATTTAAACCACCATTCATTATAAAAAACAATAAAAGTGCTTTCACAAATAATTCTCTGTCTTTGTATGAATATAAACTTACAGGATGAAAAAACAGTTTATTATCGACATAAAATTCATTATATTGGTCAATTTTTTGCAAATCATAAATTAAATTTACCATACTTTTAGAAATACATATATTAAAAAACTCATTTTCATTTCTTTTAATACCATTAATATATTCAAACTCAATATTTGAAATGTCCACCATTTCACCCATAACACACATAGTATTATTATAAAAAATATAACAATCCGCATTATTCCGCACTTTTTCGCAATAATATGCAACTATTTCATTGTTGCTAAAATTATGGTGAATACAACCTCTTCTAAACTGTATAATTCTTCTGAATGATTTTTTATTTAAAATATTCGATGAATATATTCTTCCCTCATTAATATGATTAAGCCACTTAGGCTCACCCTCACTATATCTGTATGCTAAAATATCTTTTACAACTTTTTTATGAAAAAACATATTTGAAAAAAAATCATTATCACAAGCGGACATTTTATATTGTAAAATATCATTTATCCCTTTATTACTCATTTATTACCCCCCTTTTTAAGTAAATATTTATTGTATATGAAACATTATATAACATTTTGCAACATATTTCAATACTTTTAGCAATTATATTTTTTTAATATCTAAAATATTTTGTATAAAATTTTAAAACTGCATATAATACCTACATAGATTAATGAAAGGAGCTGTCTATGAGTATTGCTGTTCAGCTTGGCAGACAGATTCGTTCTATCCGAAAAAAACTCGGCATGAGTCAAGAAGAACTTGCATTTAAAGCCGGTCTTTCCCCTGCACATCTCGGGCAAATCGAACGTGCTTTAAAGAAACCAACTGTTGAAACAGTCGATAAAATCGCTGCTGCATTAGGTGTTTCATTTGCAGAATTGTTCTCCTTTGGTACGACTCCTCCCGACCAATCGGATGCTGTCACCAATAAAATTAATGCATATCTTTCTTCAATGTCGGAAGCTGAGAAAAAAGATATTTTGCGAATTATTAGAATTTTCAAACACTTTGATAATTCGCAAACAACAAAAAACGATTGATGTACTAAGTATACATCAATCGTTTTTTGTTTTGGTATGCTATCAGCATACATATACGATAACACATTAGTTTGCTTTTAATGACATTGCTACTTTTTCTAAATCGCTGTCAACCGCTGACGAAGTATTTGACATTTTTGTATATGTCACATAGTGAATAAAGTTTCCGTTAACATACATTACCTGCATAACATCATTTCCCAAAAATTTATAAGTGGTTTTTATGGCTTTTAGTCCATTAATAGTTGTATGAGTAAATGATGTTATTGATACATCCATTCCCTGTGCGGTCATCGACGCTTCAAAATCCTCCTTGGATATTCCATCAATATCATCTACATTATACATTGTATATATATTTATATTTGAACCGCTGTTTGAATCGGCTATTACAAAATCAACAGCATCACTGATTGACGTAGGACTATATGATGACGGATATTTTACCGAATAACCCAATTCGGATTCAAAACTTTTTAACTCGCTTTTAGGTGCTTCCGTATTTTGTGTTTTAGCGGGTTTTTCGGTTTTTATCGGCTGAGGTGTACTTTCGCTTACCGTATTGGGTGTAGCACTTGGTGTATTTACAGGTTTGTATGTGCTTTCAACCGGCTGATATGTACTTGCGGTGAAATTATCCGCTGCATTATTTTGAACTTTCTTTCCACAGCCTGTCAAAGCAGTGGCTGCAATCAATACAGATGTAACAATTAATAATATTTTTTTCATAGTTAATCTCCCCTTTATTAAATAAATTAATATAATAACCCATTTGCACCTAATGTAGCACCTACGGCTGCATTTATAATAGTTGCAAGCAATCCCATTGACGCAAGCACAATTCCTGCTACTGCCGCTCCGCCTGCTCCGTTAATTTTTGCTCTAATTCCCGAAACCAATCCAATAATCGAAGCAGGAAGCCCCAATATAGGAATAATCCATAATATCATTGATAATAATCCAAAAACCAGTGATAGACTACCTGTTGGTGTACTTTGCGTTTGATTATAAATTGGCTGTTGTGGTGGTTGAAATTGAGCATTTGAATCTAATCTGGTACCACAATTTGTGCAAAAAGTTTTTCCCTCACAATTAGCTCCGCATTTTGGACAAAACATTTAAAATCCCCCCTGTCATTTTTCATTAACTAAAAATAAGCATATTTATATTAGTAATAAAATAATTTTACCCCCTTTTATTTGTACTTTGCAGTTGATAATAGTATTATACATCAATTATTTTTTGTATTGGTATGCTATCAGCATACATATATGTCATAAATTCTTGAAAATATTCATTTTATGTAGTAAAATATATATGGAGGTGCAGTATGGACAAATCAACAGAAGAACTTACAAACGAACTTACAAATTCCGACAACATAAATGAATATGTCAATGACAACAAATCAGAATTGATAAATATAGCTTTGAGCCAATATTTAGAAAATTTATTAATCAGCAAAAACTTAACCAAATCCACGGTTATTGCAAAATCCAATCTAAGCCGTACATATGCTTATCAAATTTTTGACGGCAAAAAAAATCCCACTCGTGACAAACTTGTGGCATTATGCTTTGGTTTTCAGCTGTCTGTCGATGAAACTCAGCGTGTATTGAAAATTGCAAAACTGCCAATATTATATCCACGGCTTAAACGTGACAGTTTAATTTTATTTGCTCTGCAAAAACAGTATACTATTATTGAATGTAATAACCTTTTAGATGATTTTAAGGAAGATATTATAGAATAAAAAAGTTTCTGATAGACGTTCTGACAACAGGCGTAGGAATAAAGCAGCATTTTTGACGTCATTGCGTTGTACGCAAATTCTTACAAATAAAAAACCGCTCCGACTTGTTTATCTGCAAGTCAGAGCGGTTTTAATATTATTTCTCTGTCAATTTGAATGTTGCTTTTGTATATCCGCTATCTCTATTATCCATTTCTTCTTTTACTATTACTTTGCCGTTTGCATATGCATAGTATGTGCCTAAATGTGTATCTGTCGACATTGATGTTTGAACTATTCGATAATAATCTCCATCAGCCGAATTTTGTGTACCGCTATAATACCATAAAGATGGGATATCTGTTTGCTCATCATAAACAGTCGCAAGATTTACTGCTAATTCACCATTAAAAACATACTTATTTATCATTTCAGTGCATTTTGCTTCCTTTTCCGCTTTTATCCGACTTATTGTTTCTTCTAACTCACGTTTAATATTTAATGTATCATCATACATTTTTTGCATACCCTTGGTAGTTGGCTTGGTATCTAAAATACTTTCAGTATAACTCAATGCTAAAGAATAATTCCCCTCTTTTTTATATTTCATAACTGAATCATAGTCATACTGCATACTTACTAAATCACTTTTTTTATTGCTGTAATCTATAACTATTGAAATACTTCCAACAAATAATATAGGTACTAATATTATCGCAGCTAAAACACTAAAAACATTTCTTTTCGTTTCATTATTCCGTTTAATTAAATTTGTTTTGTCATCATTTAATAAATTCCTTTTTAATATCACCACATTTTCAAACCTGTTTTTCGGGTCAAATGCTATACATTTTTGAATTATGCCGGACAATTTTCCATTGTATATAACTCCGCTGTTTGGCAATTTTCCCGTAAGCATTTTAAATAAAGTAACTCCCAATGAATATATATCCGCACGAATATCTGTCTGGCAAAATCCATATTGTTCCGGCGGAGCATACCCTACTGTCCCCAAATATTTAGTGTCATTATTTTGATTATTATCATAAATTCTTGCCGCACCAAAATCAATTAATTTAATTTTATTATCCGTTGTATATATTATATTAGACGGTTTTATGTCCCTGTGTACTATATTTTGATTGTGCAAAACCGATAAAACATCACATAGCATTAATGCAATATCTTTTGTTTCATCATCAGAAAATATATGTCCCCCTTTCATTATTTTAGAAATGGTTACCCCTTTCACATATTCTTCAATTATGTACAACTTATTCTTATCTGTTTGAACATCATAAATAATCGGCAAATACGGATTTTTTATGTCCCTTAATTTTGAATACAAATTATATGTGCTCTCCGAATATAATATTTCACGCATAACAAGCTGAATTCCTGCATTTTTATCTTTTACAATATATACTTTTGACTCATCTTTATCGCTTATACAATCTATTATTTCTATATAATCTATCATGCGTCCGTTCTCCCCCAAAAAGCATATTATGTTAAATATTATATCACATTATATTATAAAAACAATATACTGTATAAAAATTTGCATAGTTTGCTGTGCAGGTTTACAATAAGGGTTCAAATTGACGTTAAAGTTGTACCTGCCGTTTGTATTGCTGATGTCTCAAAAAGGCAAAAATTTTATCAATATACCGCTATTAATGAATATTCCTATGCTACACATACATTTTATTCATTCATTTTTGAAAACAATTTCAGTTAGTTTTATATATACTAAACTTATACAATTCCAATCCCCATTTTTTCTAAAAGCTTTTTCCGTTCCAACCAATCAGGCATAAACATTGTCAGCTGCATATAAAAATTTTTAGAATGATTTGGTTGAAGGAAATGTGTAAACTCATGAACAACAACATATTCTATACATGACATCGGAGCCTCAATCAAAGATATGTTAAATGTCAAAATCTTGCGTTTGGGTTGACAGCTACCCCATCTTGAAACCATCTTTCTAAATTTAAGCTGAGGAAAATCCACTCCGTATTTTCTGAACTTCGGGTATACCGATTCGCATATTGAAGATATGACCGAAACGCATTGCTCTTTTACCCATTTATCCATCGTTTTTTGTTTCAAATCAATATCATCAGCATTTTTGACCGTAAGTTTTATATAAGAACCGTCACTTTCAACACAGTTTTTTGTCCCCTCAAAAACTTTCAGCCGCAAATCGTGCCCGCAAATTCTAAAATGTTCACCATCGACAAATTGCTTTGGTTTCGGCATATATCTTTGCAGTTCCTGATAATATTCAAGAGCTTTTAAGATAAATTCCGATTTATCTTTCAAAAAGCTTTCTATTTTTTCTCGCGGAACGCTGTTATTGGCTGAAACCCAAACGGAATTATCCGGCTTTACCCTGAGATTGATGTTTTTTACTTTTTTACGTTCCAAATTATATTGAATTTCTTTTTTCCCAAGGAGGATAGTGTGTATCATTTAAACCTCCTGAGAGCTATTGTAATTACATTTTCTATAACCTTATCAACGGTATCAAAGTCCACTTCAAAACCGAGGTCTTCTTTATAGTCATAGAACAACTCATCAATTTCTCGTGCTATTTTGTTATGAATAGTTTGATTATTCTGCCAATCCACAGTATCATTTTTCTTTACAATTTCAGTGATTTTAATTGCAATATCTGCTACCAAATCAATATTTTTATTAATGTCTGTAACTTCGTCAAGCAGAGCGGCAATAACGCCGTAAAATGCCTGTGCGTGAACATTGCCTTTGATTTTTTCGGGATAGGAAATATTAGTCGTTCCATTTCTGTAATCCTCCATAATATCACGCATTTTTTCAAGATATTCCGCCTCTGTGATAACACGGTTTTTATATTCTTTTAGTGCATCTTTGATGCGTTTTGAAAAGCTGTCATAGTATGCCGGGTTTTCGTCATATTTTTCCTTGATGCTCTTTGTCATATGAGATATAATTGCATCGGCTTTTGAACGCAGTGTTCCAAGCTCTTTAAGTTCTTTCTCCATTTCATCTCTGTTGAGAATATCAACGGGATTCGTTATTTGTTTAACCCCGGTTACTGACATATGCGTATCAAGCAAATTCTGCATTTGTTTTTCATATTCAGCATTGTCTATCATATCGGCATATCTGATTTTTACACTTCTGCGGATTTTAGAAAAATACACAAAACTATCTTTATATTTTTTAAGTTCCGCTTTGTCGATTGCATTGTATGCTGTTTCCGAATTAACAACCGTATTTAATGCTCTGCCGAAAGTGCAAAGTGCATTATAAAATTTGGTGCGGATTTTATTATCGGCAAGATAGATTTCTATTTCTTCCGTGTCATTTTTGTTTTTTATATTTGCAAAAATGTCATTCAGCTGTGAATATGATTCTCTCAGCTTTGCTATACAAGACATAATATCCACAACAACACCTTTTATATCCTCACTATCAAAGGATTCAAATCCTGCACCGCTGTATATTTCCAAAGCGTCGTCAAGTTTTTTAATCAATCCTCTGTAATCAACAACCAATCCAAAATCCTTGCCTTCACAAAGTCTGTTGGTTCTTGCGATTGCTTGAAGAAGTCCGTGTTCTTTTAATTCTTTATCGATATATAAAACCTGCGTCAGCGGTGCGTCAAAACCTGTCAGAAGCTTGCTGCATACAATCATAATATCAATTTCGCCGTCTTTAAACTTATTTTTCATAGCATCTTCATAATCATCGGCATTGCCGTACTGTGCCATCATCTTATTCCAAAAAGCAATTACTATATCATCGGTGCTTTCGTCAACTTCCGCATTGCCCTCCCTCATATCGGGAGCGGAAATCACCACAGCGGTTGTCAAGTCACCGAATTCCTCAAAGCATTTCTGATATCTTACCGCATCTTTTTTAAAGTTGCACGCAAGCATAGCTTTAAAGCCGGTATTTTTGAACCCCTCAATAAAGTGCAAATTTATATCCAAAGCAATTCTTTTTATTCTTTCGCTTGTTGAAACAAGTCTTTTGATACTGCTCCACTTGTTTTTTAAGTCTTCCCTTTGAGGCTTTGTCAATCTCTTTGTAACCTGTTCAAACCACAAATCTATATTTTGCTCATCAACCGTCTGTTCGATGAATTTTCCCTCATAAATAAGCGGAACTATTGCATGGTCGTCTACACCGTCTTTTATTGTATATTTATGAATCAGCCTGCCGAATTTCTGCATGGTATTTTTTTCGGATTTCATCAGAGGTGTTCCCGTAAAACCAATATAACACGCATTAGGGAATACAACTCTCATTTTTGCGGCGAGTCCGCCGTAGTTTGAACGATGGCTTTCGTCCACAAGCACAAAAATATCCCTTGAAGTATTTTTTAGTCCGCTGTTTTCAACAGCGTTGAATTTATTTATAATAGATGTTATAACATCAGCACTTCCGGAATTGATAAGTTTAGTCAAATGTTTTCCGCTTGTTGCACGAGCCGGCGACAGCCTTGTATGCGAAAATGTAGCTGCAATCTGTTTATCAAGCTCTTTTCGGTCTGTTACGATAACTACACGGGGATTGCATTTTGACATTTCCATAAGAATATATTTTGCCACCATAACCATGGTAAGCGATTTCCCGCTGCCCTGAGTATGCCAAATAACACCGCCGTTTCTCCGCCCTTCGGAATCGTAGGTGTTAATTGTTTTTATAATCTCCTCCACAGCAAAAAACTGCTGATAACGGCATATTTTCTTTATATTTGCATCATACAGCACAAAATATTTTGTAAGCCTTAAAAGTCTGTTTTTTTCAAATAAAGACACTATATTTTTGTCTTGTATGGTTACAGTCCTGTCCGCAACGGCATAGGATAAAATTTTATCGATAAAATCTGTATCCTGTTCTCGCCAAACGCTCCAAAACTTTTCTCCCGTTCCGCAGGTGGCATATTGTGCGGCATTTTTATTGGTTGCCATAACAATTTGTGCAAACTTAAACAGCTGCGGAATATATTCCTTAGTTTGGTTTCTTATCATTTGGCTGATAGCTTGATTTTCACTTATCGTCGGTGCTTTGCACTCTATCACGGCAAAGGGAATACCGTTTACAAAAAGGACAATATCCGGTCTTGCATTATGTTGCTTGTCTATACTCTCGCAGGCATACTCCTCCGTCACATGAAAAACATTGTTGTCAATATTATCCCAGTCAATATACTTTAAATCAAAGCTTTTTTGCGTTCCGTCCGGCAAACTTTCAACGTAGCTTTTGCCAAGCATTAAAGCATCGTATATTTTTTCGCTTGTACGAACCAAGCCGTCAGTCAGCGGCTCGTCCAAATCCGTTATTGCTTTTTCAATATTCTCCGCAGTGAATTTATACACACTTCCGCCGTATTCATATCTGTTAAGATTATGAAGCCTTTCACGCAGTGTGTCTTTTAAAATTACATTGTAAAGCGAACCCCTCTGTTTAACACATTCTTCGGGTGATATGTATTTGTAACCCATTTTGCATAAAAGCTCTATCGCAGGGTATTTGCTTATGTTGTCCTCTAAATATAGGTCAGATTGTTTTTGGTAACTCATCATTATCTTCCTTTTTATCCGGCATATTCGATATTTTTATTTATTACGCTATAAAAACAGCTGTTATCAGGTTCAATATCATTTCCCAATGGCAATATTTTCATACATATATAATATTTGCTTTCCAAATCCGACACCGTTTTCAAAACGTCCTGTTCATAAATTTTTAATTCATATGCAATTTTGTGTATTGAACTATTTGCATTATTTTTTAAATAATCATAAATTTTCTTTTTCATCATTTGCACCTCACAATTCCTGTTAATAATAACTGCATTAAAGCTTTTTTGTATTTTTTTGTTTCCTCCAACTTACGCTGATGAAGGGTGATAAGGTGGTCGAGAAAGTCCATATATCGACCAATCAATATTTTTTCTTCAAGCATTTTGGGCATATAAAAATCAAGTTGTTGGAGTGTGGAATATTTCACTCTGCGTTTTTCAATAAGGGAACCGGTAGCAGCATTGTCAAAGATTTTCATAGCAATCGGCGTTTTGAAATATGAATTCCAAAATCCACTACACTTATCATTATCAATAGAAAATACATCATAATAGCCAGAAACACTGATATCAAAAGGATTTGTATTGTAACCTAATGCTCCAAATCTAAGATTCATTGGATTGGTAACAAATTCATTAGGTTTTACTACTTTAAACAAATACTCTGTTTTTGTTACGAGTGAGCTTCTCTCATAGCGTTCTGTTTTTGGAGTAATACCGCTTTCAATAGTCAAACTATAAAGAGGATTATTTTCAAAATCTGATGTACGAATATTATGCTCTATAAGAATTTCCCCTAACTTACGCTGTTCCCAAGCGTCAGTAAATTGAGGGAACCGCCATTCAGGCACATTCTCACCCTTTTTAGGAAACATCTTACTTAAATATACCTTTTTCATCTTATGCAATTCTTCAATTTTTCGCTGATAAAGCTCAATAATCTTGTCTTGTGCTGATAATATTTTTGCAATTTTCTCTTGTTCCGCAAGTGGTGGATATGGAAGTGGCATATTATCCATGTCCTCCGAAGTTACATTCATTCTATCACTTCTTGCTCCATAATTAGCAATACTATTCATATACGAATACCAACTTGAACCGGAAAAATATAGTGAAAGAAATTCCGAATAATATTCTGACACATCTTTATATTTGTAAACCGTATATAGTGGTGACATAATTCCATCTTTCTCGCCGTAATACTTATTAAAAGGTCCGCACGGTGCTGAAACTGAAATTCTGGGATTATATACAAAATAACCGTTTTTTACAATGTAATATCCACTTATATTGTTGCTGTTTGCAATTTGTTTGTCGAAAAAATCATTTTGGCTTATTATACCTTTTGTTGCAGAATTGGTAAGAACACTTTTTACGGTGTTGTCTTTATTTTTCTTTGTCTGCTTTTCAAGTACATCTTTGAGCTTGCAAATATTCCACTCCGTCGGCACAATACCGATTTTCGTCTTTTTATACCCGTCCGGAACTTGTCCGGCTTTTATTTGTTCAATTCGTTGTTTTATTTCAGGTTTCATTTTTTGTCACCATTTCCTCTATAAATTCCTGTAATTTGCCAATTTTTTCAGGATTTTGCATAAATGCTGATAACACTCTTGTTTCTTGAGCAAATTAAGCATTTGGAGTATTTTTCTGTTGTTGGTTTCGGTCTATCGTATCAATAGCACTTTGAATCTGTATCTTTCGTAATATATTCTCATCTTGTATCTTATCAGATAACCCCTGTGGATAGTAGTAACATTTTATTTCATCCCAATGAATATTTAATTTCAATTCTTTGGCTATCTCCTCCAACAATTTAAGATGTTTATCTTCTATTTTAGGCTGCAAATCCGGTTTTTTATTTGCTTCATCCAAAAAATTTTTATATGCATCTCTTACATCTTTACTCTTATAAAAAATAACATTCAATGAGTTCATCGCCTTTACACTTTCTTCAGCTGTGATATTGTATCTATAAGACATGAGAATTTTAAATATTTCCATTTTGCTATTATATACTGCATTTTTACGTTGCCACCAAATAGTAACAACTGTAGCCAATAATCCTGAAATTAGTGCTGTTACTATTACAAGAATAATGTTTGTCATATGTATTCCTCCTAAAACACTTTATTTACACTTATTTGTTTTCCAACTTTTTCTTTGACTGTGTTGCGTACTTTGACACCTAATAAGCAATATTATTACTCACAGTCCCAATTCCTCCAAATACTTTTTCATCTGTGCCTGAACTTCTTCAAGTTCGGTTTCTATGTTTGCAATATTCCGTTTAACCTCGTCAATATCAATCAATTCTTCTTCCTCAAATGTATCTACATAACGAGGGATATTGAGGTTAAAATCATTTTCCCTTATTTCTTCAATAGTTGCAACATGGCTGTATTTTTCCTCGCCGGTAAAATTTATATCCTTCTTATATGTTTTATATGTGCTTACGATTTTTTCTATATCACAATCTCTTAATATGTTCTGATTTTTGCCTTTTTCGTAATGTTCAGCACCGCTGGCATCCACAAACAAAACTCTGTTATTTGTGCCTCTGCCCTTTCTGAATATAAGAATACAGGCAGGTATGCCGGCACCGTAAAACAGATTTGCCGGAAGTCCGATAACTGCGTCCAAAAAATTAAACTCCACTATTGTTTTTCGTATTCTGCCCTCACTTGCCCCTCTGAACAATACACCGTGCGGCAAAACAATGCCCATTCTGCCGTTTTCGTCAGCAAGGCTGTGCAGCATGTGCATTACAAATGCATAATCGCCCTTTGACGTCGGCGGAATACCCCAGTCAAATCTTCTGTACGGGTCAAGTTCCGGCGTCATTTTTTCTTTCTTTTTGCCTTTTTCGCCAACAGGAATATTCGCTAAAAATCCACTGTCCCACTTATCCAAAGAAAACGGCGGATTTGCAACAATACATTGAAACTTCATCAGTTTATCGTCTTCAACATTCTGCGGATTGGCAAGCGTGTCCCCCTGCCATATTGTTGCGTCATCAACATTATGCAAAAACATATTCATTCTACACATTGCCCATGTCTGCATATTCTGTTCCTGTCCGTAAATGTGCGTTTTGCCGTTTCCGACTTCCTTGTAAGCCTTTAAAAGCAAACCGCCGCTGCCGCAAGTAGGGTCGTATATTCTGTCATTTTCTTTCGGTGCAACCAACTTTGCAACAAGTTCCGACACCTTACTCGGTGTGTAAAATTCCCCGCCTTTTTTGCCTGCGTCCGATGCAAAATTCGCAATCATATATTCGTAGGCATCACCGATAATATCTACACTGTCAAGCTGTGACGGTCTTAAATCCAACTCTTTAAAATCTTCCAGCAGATTTTTCAAAATTGCATTTTTAGCTTTGGGTTCTCCAAAGTCCACAGTTGAATTAAAGTCTATCGCACGAAAAACATCACGAAGTTTTGCACTGTTGCTGTTTTCAATGCTGTTGAGGGCAACATTGATTTTTTGACCTATTTCTGAATCATTTCTATTTTCATATAAGAATTGAAATGTGGCTGTATTCTCCATAATAAAGCGTTCACGGCTCATAGCTCTTTCCACTCTGCGTTCATCGCCGTCATAATGTTTCATATAGTTTTCTTTTGTTTCTGCATATACATCACTAAGATACTTAACAAAGAGCATTGATAATATGTAGTCTTTGTACCTTGAACTGTCTATTTTTCCTCTAAAACTGTCGCACGCACTCCAAAGCACTTTTTCTATATTTGCTTTACTTGTCATTTCCGTTACCTCTCTTTATCCTATCATAAATTTTGTTTATAATCGCCTTATTGTACAAACCCTTGGCTGCCGTCAATTTATGCAATAATTCCTGTTCTTTTTCAGCCAACAAAAGCATATTTCCAATCGTTTTTTGCTCTGAAATAGGAATATCTCTTATTTTCAGATTAGCTATAAATCCTGAACTGATTGTCCCAAATGCCGTACTGCCGCTGACATTTTGTATTATTTTTTGTTTAACAATATCTCTTTTTAAAAACCAATTTAAATATTCCGGTGCAGCCTTTGTTTTGTCTGCTCGTACTATTGCAAAGTGTGATGGTATTACATATCCGCATTGCTGCGGACTTGTTATAAACACCACCGTATACGGAGCACTTAATCTTACGAGAATATCTTTTTCTCTTGTCAAATATTCGGATTTTAACAGTTCAGTTGAATAATACTCTTCTGCATCAGCTAATTCAAAATACCCCTCTGATACTGCACATCGTAAATTTAAAGCGTTATATTTAAATTTTGTCACAGCATCGTCCGGTGCTTTTTTTCTGGAAAGAACTAAACCCGTCCTTACCTCGGCAACATCACTCAATAGCATTTTATCACCTTTTTTGTACTGGAATTTTGGTAACATATCATATTTGAAAATAGCTACCAATTATTTATGTTATTATAGCACGCATTACTTCATATGTCAATTTTTTTGTTCTCGCATTTTTGTGATTATATGATTATCAATAATATATCACATAATTATTCAAAAATGTCTGCCATCTTAATATACTGAAACTCTCTTTTGTCGCTTGTGTGACAACTTAACTATAACACATTTTCAAGAATTTTCGTATTCTTTTTTGCAGAAATATTTTATTATATGTTTGTCTTGGAATGTAATACATCTATTGTAACCCTACACTTTGTATTGCTTTGAAAATGTTAAGCACAAATTAAATTTTGTGTGGATTAAATTATTTTATTTACAATTAAACTAATGCAAAAAGCTAACCGAAAATCAAATCGGTTAGCTTTTGCGGCGTGGTTAAGCCGTTTGTGAGGCGTGACATCTCATCCCCACTCGGCAAAGTTTTCTTAATATTAAATTTATTTGTTTAGCGTTTTATCTTTTTTTCGCTTATTTTATTTGTATTCTCTCTACTATTTCTCGCTTGCAGAATTTTTAGTATCAAAATAGTATCACATATAATTACTATCGTTGTTTAACCAATGTATAACCTGATGCATCGTTTTCACTTTTCTCGTAAGCATTATCGATATACTTTGTTGGATTGTTCAAAAATGTTTCTTCTTCCACATAAGCGATATATGAACCATTTAAGGAATCAACCGATTTGCATACATCACAACTATATTTTTTAGGATTTTGATTAAACCGATTATTATTTATTATATTATATACTTTTTCTGTATGGTAATTTAATGTAGAACAACCGTCACAATTTGTTTGTAAATATTTAAACCAATCATAACTACCGTTCACTTCCATTATAACACCTACTACGCCGTTTGTATGAGATTTTCTGTCTTTTCTTATTATATTTTTCAGGCAATACTCAATTTCCCAATCTATCCATTTGCTTTTTTTTATATTGGGAGATATTATTACTATTGTCACAGATGTATCATACATCATATCTTTTAGATTCTTTTTTATATTTTCGGTTGATGTATCCGTCAAATCTGGAGAATCACTTGTTTCACCTTTATAATATGTAGCATCATCTCCAAGAGATTCGATAATCCTATCTCTTAAATCTTGTGCTTCGGACCATTTATATGATATAAAAGTTTTATGTGCCATTTTATATTACTCCTTTAAATTTAAAAATTAGTATAATAACCATAATTGTAGATAATGGTATATAAAAATAGTATATGGATTTTGAAGTTAAGCATTGCCATTTTGAAGCCTTTGCTTCTTTTATCTCGCTTTCTCGTAAATCTAATGAAAGCGAAAAATCCACATCTTTACCAGCACATACCTGCTTATAATAGTATTTATATTTTCTTTCCATTCCTAAATAATATAGGTCTAACCACAAAAATATAAATACAGTAAGAAAACTTAAAACTAAAACATACGGACTTGTTTCCTTGAATGACAGTGCAGTGACACCCACAACTATTGACACCGCAAATCCCTTAATATTTCCTGATTTATTCGACATACGGTCAATTATACTTTCTATCATTTGCAAATAAGATATTCTTTTTTCGTCAAACTCCATTGCAAACATCTCCTCCTATTTCATAAATCTTATCTGCAAATTCAATTTCAAAATCTGCTTACCGTCAGCTTCCTCAATTACACCAAAATGATGTTTTGATTTGCTCGGTGTATCAAATTTAGTGTTATTATACAGATATTCTCTGAACTCATTTCTGTTGTATATGTGATAGCACAGAACATCTCCGTCCTCTTTAACGATTATGTAACCGCCTGTTGCTTCAAATTTTCCTTTCCATTGTGATGCAGGCATCATACCGAGAGCAATAATAGTCATAAACTCCTTGATTTTATAACTGTAAAATACATCTCTGTTGAGTTCTTTTGCATTACATATATTATTGCTCTCACAAATAGCTATTAAATCAGATACTCTATTCGCTTTTCCTCTGTAAAATGCTTCAAGCATATATGCCAATATTTTAGAAATATCTGTATCAACCAACATTAAATTTGATTCAAATACTTCATTATCAGCCTCCGAAAAAGACACCATAACTCCCAAAGAATCAAGATATTCAAACTTTTCTTTGAACAATCTGAAATTATGGAATGTATCCTTTTCGCTTTCGGTTAAAGTATGACCGCTTAATTCATATACAAAATTCGTTGCGCCCGAAGCATTAAGCAAAGCATCGCCCGGATACAATTTTGTTCCTGCTGCAATGAGCTGTTTCTCATATTCTTTTACTATATGTATCATCTTACTTCCAACTTTCAAATATAACGTCATTATGATATTGCAGATATTTTCCGCTTGGCAAAAAACGGTCTGGCAAAATAATTTTTTCACCATCGTAATACTTAAAATATCTATCAACAGCGCTACCGTCTATAACATCAGTAATATCATCAGATATATGTATTACATATCGTTCATCAACTGTCATAAATCCTCTATCGAAAGCCTTATCGTGAAGTCCATTTAAACACAATCCATTAGTAGGATTAGTTTTCTCGCTATCATCACTTTCACTCCATGGTTTAATATGACTAGCTACCAGTAATTGACTTGTAGATAATCCTGTTATACAGCAACAATTATTATATGATGATAAATCCGCATTTCTGAAAAATCTTTGATTTACGCGCTGCCTGATAACACTTAACCGCTCTTTGCCTTTCGGAATATCTATATTATTATCTGTATTGGTTTTAATTAAGTTCTCTCTAATCTGTTCACTTTCATATGTGAGTCTGTCCCACTTGTTGTTAAACTCATTCCATATTTCTTCGTCCAACTTGCTAGCATTAGATAACCCTTTTATTCCTTTTTGTTTTAAAGCAATATCAAAACTTCCAAAGTTTCCAATTTTCATATTTACTGAGCTTGGAGAACGGTTAATCATTTTTGCTACCTCAATAACCTTTGGATGTGACTTTGAAGAATTTTTAAATGGAATTTCACAATACAATTTTAAGACTATTATTTCTTCCTCACGAGTCCATTTTCTTCGTTCATTCATTATTTTCCTCCGGTAGTTTACCTGAATTAGTTGCAATTTTATTCTCTTGTGTCTTAACTTTCCGTTCCAATTTCTTAATATCAGGTGAAGCTGAAATATTTTCTGGTTTAATACCTCTTTTATTAAGCATTTCTCTTACAGAAAGATTATTTTGAATATGTTCGCCGGTGATTGGCTGTTCCCCCATCAAATCTTTTTCCTCGACATTATAATTAGTCATTTCTGTTGCAAGATTTTTAGCTGCAATTGTTAATGTAGGAAGAAAATCAGCCAAAGGTCTGTTTTCTTTCACTCCAAGCCTTTGCTTCATAGCTTTAGTAGTGTTTCCGCCAAACAAGGCACAATCACCTTTTGAACGAATACGACCAAATCCGTCATCATCAACGCCTCTTTCATAAATATTTTGAGAAAGGCGTTTTTCAGCTTCTCTTAATCGTCCTTTTGCTTCTGTCCGTTCAATGTATGCAATTCTTTCTTCTATTAATTCCTGTTTTCTTGTCTGAACAGCAAAATAACTTTGTGCAAAAGCAATTTCTTCTTTTTTGGGATCTCCATTTTGGGCAATTAAATAACACGCATATCGTGTAAGCATATAATCTTTCACTTCACGCTTTCCGCCTTTACCGATAGTTATCATTTTCGTGACCCCACGAAAATGATCAGAAGTCACTACTCCTGAAGTTTCGCAGGATTCAATCGCCCTTTGTATTGCTTTATCAAAATTTTCCCATCGTTCATATCCTAATAAAGGCATCAAATCTCTTGCATACCAAAATTCGATTTCAAGTTCATTATTGCCCTATATAATATCATCAAATTGTTTTTTTATAATTTCAATCCTCTTTCTATCCAAGAAATGTGCCTCCTCATTTTTGATTTATCACCTTTTATTTACATTATACGATAGAGAAGTAACAATCAAATCTATATGATTTTCGGATATTTTTTCATCGGTCAGCATATCACCCGGCAATATAACCGAATTTTCGTCTTTATAAAAAATTCTCGTACCCATAGCTACTTGTTCCGTGTTTCGCTCAAATACTTGTCTATATCCGCCTTTTGTATTCTCCAAGATTTACCTACCTTTGAAGCTGTCAGCTCTTGTCTTGTAATCAAGCGCCTTACGGTTTTGTCACACACCTTTAAATATTCCGCCGCCTGCACTATTGTCATCAAACTATCTGGCATACCGTAATACCTCCATTTCATTTATATTATAATATCATATTTTTGTTAGAAAGTCAAGGTGTTTACGGTAATTTATTGGACACATTTGGACACGGATACTCTCCGCACCCATACAAAATCGGTGCGGAGAGCCTTAATTATTACTTATATACAATGTCACTATAAATTTTTTCTTCCACCTGTGCCTTAATATTGTTCATTAACCCCACCCATTTGAGTTGATTTTCGGCTTTTAATTGCTCTGTAACGCCTTGTTTTTCTGCAAGCAAGGACATTAGCCCGGTTAACTCTTTTTTCGCTTTTGAATCGACTTGGTGCAAATAATCGGACATATTTCCGCTTAACATCAATGCCGTATACATTGCCGGATGATTTTCTTTAATAAACTTTTTATGCAGCCTCCCGTATTTTCCGATTCGTGCATTTGTTTTCGGAGTTTGCAGATTTGGAATACAGTAATCACCAACCCTTATGTAAGTTCCGCCGTTCTTTTCAAATATTGATTTCATTATAACATTCTCCTTTCGATAATCGTTCTGACGGGAATGTGGCACATTCCCGTCATATCTCTTAAAAAGGATTACCAACGAAAGCTCTTCGGCACTCCTTTTTCATCGAGATATTTTTTGCGTGCTTCCTCACGCTCTTGATCTGTCGGAGCAGTTTTGTATGTTGTGTAATACTCACGCATTACCATTAAATTTAATTTTTTCTCAAGCTCGCTTTTAATATCATCTTCGTATTCGTACATATCGAAGTGGTGATATTTAATCAGCTTAATAAATAAATCTCTTGAAATCTGTACTTTTTTCATGTCCTATCCAATCCTATCTTATCAAATTCCGTGACGGTCGTGACGATATTTTTGATACCCCGACCGTCACCGTAAATACCGTCACTATCGTCATAAGCGACACGCTTATCCTACATTTTCGGACACATATTTGAACGAAACCTGTCTGCCGTTATGTGTTCGTGTATTTGCATATTCAATTTTGTATTCACCAAACAATCTGTCGGCATTTACATTCAAATGTCTTGTCAATGAATTAGCCGAAATATCCAAACCGAGCTTTGATACAAGCTCCGTTGCCGTGCCTGTCCATTTCGGATTTTCGGAACCGATAAATTTTGAAATCCGATCAAGCAGCGGGTCGCTCGGTAATTTCCAAAGCTCGTTTTCGGTCTTTATCAATTCCCACAAGCAATGCTCCCTGTTAAATTCCAAATACAAGCGTTGGTCTTGCTGATCCCTGCCTACGGCATCAAGCATAGCCTTTGATGCCGTACGCTTTTCCTTTTGCAAAATAAACGCTCCGTCTGCCGCTCCGAGCAAGCCATTAGTGCCGGATATTGTTTCAAAGCAATCGTCCGCCTGCTGTTTTCGTGTGTGATGAACAAGAAGCAGACAAATGTTGTTTCTGTCGCTGAATTGTTTAAGCCTTGTCACAATATCATAATCGCTTGCATAACTGAATCTTTCACCGTTTATTTCACGGATTTTCTTCAAGGTATCGATTATAATCAATTTTGTGTCTTTATATTTTTCTATAAAATATTCAAGCTGTTTATCCAAGCCGTCATTTAATCCGTGTGATTGCGTTGCAAGATATAAATTATCGTTTTCACACTCGCCGAACATTGTGTAAAGTCTGTGTTGAAGCCTTGCATAATCGTCCTCCAAAGCAAGATACAAAACAGTACCTTTATTAACCTTATACTTCCAAAGGTCTTGACCTTTACTTATATGATAAGCAAGCTGCACCATAAAAAACGATTTGCCGACTTTCGTCACACCCACAAACAGGTATGTACCGCTGTATAAAAGATTTTCGACAATCGGTAATTTCGGAGGATAAACCTCATCATACAAGTTTGTCATTGATTTTGTCGGCAGATAATACGGGTTGTTCATATTTTTAAAATATTCCGACATATCAAAATCATTGTCATACATAAAAATTTCACCTCATCCCTATTGAAAAATTAACGGAAATGCAGTAAACTTATATTTGTAAAATACGGAGTGTTTACCACATTTCCTCTCCCAAAGTATCTGCAAATACTTTGGGATTTTACTTTTCTTGCAGTCCGTTATATGTTTTTGCAACCGTTTCGATAACCGCAAGCAAGTCATCATTGATATTTGCACCGTTTTCAATTCGTTTAAGCTCCGACAGTATTTCAGCCATTTGCTCTCTCATAGCTTTATAAAGTCTTGAACTCGGTATAACGGTAATTTCTCTTTCAAGCAGGCGTTTTATAACATAATCCTGTTTTGTCAATCCCGACAGCTTTACTCTCGCATTCAAATCGTCCCATTCTTCGGGTGACATTCTGAATGACACGATTACATTGCACCATCTGCCTTTCAAGTCTCTATTTTTATCCATTTGAACCGTTCCTTTCATCATCGAGTTTATTTGCCATATCAACTTGTTTTGAGAGGAAAAGATGAGCATATCTGTATGTAATATCTATACTTTCGTGTCCCACACGGTCGGCAATGGCAACCGCCGAAAATCCCAGGTCTATTAAATGGCTTATATGACTGTGCCCCTATGGTATAATAAAGACAAACGGTGAAAGCCGCATAAAATCAAGGGTTTTGCGATTTATCTTGATATATTTCAGTTCTTTTTCCAACCCGAAATTTACAAGATTTTCGTCTTTAATAACGGTAATGTTAAGTTAAAGACAAAAATACACCCTGCAAAAAAGGAGGTCAAAATTAAATAAGATACCAACCGAGAACGCTTTATTTTAACATAGAGCGTTCTTTCTTTTATACGCAAAATTGCAAAGAAAGGAGTGTTTAATTATGTCAATACAATTTGAATATTTTTACGGAAGTCAAGCGGAACAGTTTTCGTTTTACCGTATCCCGAAAATCCTATTTACCGATGAAACGCTTTCCGGAATTTCTGTTGAAGCAAAGGTACTGTATAGCTTTATGCTTGACCGTATGAGCCTGTCGGTAAAGAATTGTTGGTTTGATGAAGAAAACCGAGTATATATCATCTACACCATTGAAGATATTTTAAGTGATTTCGGTTGTGCAAAGCAAAAAGCATTAAAGCTTTTGGACGAGCTTGAAAACGGTATCGGACTTATTGAACGCAAACGACAGGGGCACGGCAGACCAAACATAATTTATGTGAAAAACTTTATACATAATCCTAAAGAAAAGCGGTATGAAAATCAAAATACCGAAAGTATGAATATCGAAAATCAAGAAGTATTAAATTCAAACTTGCAGAAGTATGAAAATCATACTTCAAGAGATATGAAAATCGAAATTCAAGAAGTTCCGAAATCATACTCAAATAATACTAATAATAACTATACTGAAAAAAATAATACTGAATCGAGCGATACTGAAATCATATCCTATCCTATCAATCGTGGAAATGAGAATACCACTCCTCACTCTCCTGCACAAAAAGGCATTGATACGATACGATGGATAGAAAATCGGCAAAAGTATGAAAAGCTAATCAAGAAAAACATTGACTATGACATTATCTCGGAAAGATACAGTAAGGCGTGGCTTGATGAAATTGTGGCAATAATGGTCGATGTGGTATGCAGCGACGAGCCGACAATCCGCATAAACAAACAGGAATATCCTCACGAGGTTGTAAAGAGCAGATTTTTGAAAATTGACTCGTCGCATATTGAATATATAGACTTCGCCCTGCGGAGCAACACATCAGATGTCCGGAATATCCGGGCATTTTTAATTACAACGATTTATCGGTCGTTTGAAACGGCAGATAATTGGTTTTCGGCAAAAGTAAAACACGATATGGCAAATGTATAGGAATCGGAGGCGGTGTATGTGGAAAATATCGAACTGCTGGCAAATGCCATAATTCTGCAAGCGGTAAAGGACTATCGACATACATATTCGCCGCAATGCAGAGCAGAAATCAAGCTTTTTTTCCGTTCCGAATGGTTTCGTGCGTTGACACGGCTTGACGGAGAAATGCTTACAACAAGATTAGAAAATGAAAGGAATGGTTTTTATGGGTAAAATAATCGCAATATCAAATCAGAAAGGCGGAACGGGCAAAACAACAACTACCGTAAATTTAGGTATCGGACTTGCAAACGAGGGTAAAAAGGTGCTTTTAATCGACTATGACGCACAGGGCAGCTTAACACAATGCTTGGGTTATCCTAACCCCGATGAATTGTCGGTTACAATTTCAAGCCTTATGGAAAAGACTATCAATGAACAACTGACGGAACACGGTGAGGGCATTTTACATCACTCGGAGGGCGTGGACTTTATTCCGCAAACATTGAGCTTTCGGGACTGGAAACATTTTTGGTGAACACTATGAGCCGTGAGCGTGTGCTGAAAAACTATCTTTCACAGATAAAAGATAATTACGATTATGTGCTGATAGACTGCACTCCGTCGCTCGGTATGCTGACAATAAACGCACTCACGGCGGCGAATGAGGTAATCATTCCCGTGCAGTCGCATTTTCTTCCGGCAAAAGGGCTTGAACAGTTGCTCGGTACGGTTGCAAAGGTTAAACGGCAGCTTAACCCGACACTTAAAATCAACGGAATACTGCTGACTATGGTTGACGGTCGCACAAATCTTGCAAAGGATATATAACAGCTTATACGAAAGACATACGGCGGCAATATAAAGGTTTTCAAAACAGAAATACCGCTTTCGGTAAAAGCGGCAGAAACCTCTGCGGTCGGCAAAAGCATTTACAGTTACGACAAAAACGGCAGAGTTGCCGATGCGTACAGAAATCTAACGAAGGAGGCTATGGACAATGAGCAACGGACTAAACATAAGTCTGAAATCATACGATAGTATTTTTCAGAGCGAGGAACAGCGGAACACCGAAGAAATAAAACCTGTTCCCATATCCGAATTAAAACCGTTTACGGAGCAGCCGTTCAAGGTGAAACTTGATGAAGATATGGACGCACTTGTGGAGAGTATCAAGAATGCGGCGTTCTCACACCCGTAATTGCAAGACCGCACAAAGACGGCGGTTACGAAATACTTTCGGGACATCGCAGAGTGAAAGCGTGTGAGCTTGCAGGAATAACCGATATTCCTGTTGTGGTAAAAAATCTTGATGATGATACGGCTACAATTTTGCTTGTAGACAGTAATTTGCAACGAGAACACATCTTGCCAAGCGAGAAAGCGTTTGCCTATCAAATGAAGTTAGAAGCTATGAATAGAAAAGCCGGCAGACCAGAGAAAGAAAATTTTGTCCAAATTGGACAAAATAAATCTCCATATAATTCAAGACAAGAATTATCAGAACAAACAGGTGAAAGCTCAGTGCAAATTCAGCGATATATACGCTTAACAAACCTCATAGACCCCATATTGAATATGGTGGATAACAACCAAATTGCAATGAATGCCGCCGTTGAAATATCTTATCTCGGCTCAAAGGAGCAAGCGGCGGTTATGCAGTCCATTGAAAAAGAGGAAACCTCTCCCTCTATCGCACAGGCTCGAAAGATGCGAAAATTTCATCAGGACGGAAATTTGAGCAATGCCGTAATTGACAGTATTATGATGGAACAGAAACCCGAAACGGTTAAAATTACGCTTAGCGAGGAAAAATTAAAAAAATACTTCCCGAAAAGCTATTCAAAAGCAAAGATGGAGGAAATTATCTTGAAACTGCTTGATAAATGGCGCAGGCAACGGGAAAATGAAATGGAGCGATAATGATGTTAAAACTTATACTTATATTCCTATCCGGTGTTGCAGTCGGCGGCTTTCTTGGCATTGTATTTATGTGTTGCTTTATCTCTGCCGGGCAAGCTGACAAAAAAGAAACGGAGTGATTGATTATGGAATGGCGAAAAAATCAAGGTTTTATTATTGTAAATCAAATAACGGTCGGCGGCGCTGAATTTGTGCTTGGCGTTCACGAAAAGAATCCGAATAGCTTTGTAACTTGGCAATGCAAGGGTAAAGACGATTATTTTTGGGGACATTATTTTACAAATCTGCTTGCGTCACAAAAAGATTTTTGCAGACGGGCGCTTGATGAAATCAAGGCCATTGAGGTTATGAAGAAGCCGCCTAAAACTAATGAACGGTGAGGTGAAGTGATTGTGCGAAAAGATAAACGACAGACTTAACTGACATTACCGCCTATGAAGCAATGAAAGCTGTGCGGCGTGAGGAACGGCGAAACCTCATAGCCGAGTTAAAGGCTCTTACAAATAGGCACGGATACAGAATTGTCAGTACGATACGCCTTAAAGATATGGACGGTGGTACACCAAATGACGAATGAAGGTTGCTTTGCATACCGCAATGACCACTATTGTACGGTGCTAACTGCGGTTGTGTGCAAAAGCAAACAATGTAAATTTTATAAAACTCATAAAAAGTACCGTGATGACCTTAAAAAATATCCGCCCTGTGATTATGCGGACATTTACGCAAAACGACACAAAAACGATATGAAAGGATACAGATAAAATGGAACGGAAAGAAAGATACGCCGAAAGCTATAAAATTACACAGGCAATACATATCGGAACATCTGAAATTGTTATTGGTATTGATATGAACGCAAAAGACAATATGTATTATATGGTTGCCGACTATGAAAACAACGGAATCTTTGAAAAATACGATAATGCTCTTGTCAGCAACAGTTATACGGAAATACTCTCAATTTTTACGGAAAGAATAAATAACGGACTGGCTCAAATACAAGAGATTGAAAAAACCTTTTCTGATAAAATGATTACAGCCGATATGTGCGACAGTATCAGCGGCAAAAATTTGAACGGAGAAATTATCGTTATAAATGCTGATGAGTTATACCCCGAATACAGAACACAGGCGTACCAAATTGTGAGGTGTACGGGCGGAAACGGAGCATTGACAAACGCAAGAGGCAGTGCTGTTTTTTGCGAATATTTTTACACGGACAGGCACGCAAGATACGAAAGATATGATGTTCTCGGAATATTGAAGCCGGAGCATTACCCCGAATGGCTTAATAAAAGGCTTGAAGTCGAAAAAGTCAAGAAAAAAACGCACAGGGAGGTTGAACGCTGATGGAACAGAAAGAAATACGCTTCATAGACAGTCATTACAACGAGCTTTTCCGAATAAAAGACGGTGAAAGCATTACGGTTAAATTTTCTGACGGCTCTATGTCGGACAGAAAATGCACATATATTGACGATTATCATACCAAAATCGGTTACGATGTTTTTCATATTTGCGAATTTGCAGAGCTTATGGAGCGTGGCGGAAGTACATACCGCCCGAAAGACACACCGGGATATACGCTTGAAAAAATTGAGCAGTCGGAATTTGAATACACCTTTGCACCGGGCAAAAATGAAGAATTAAATCGTGGCTGCGTCTGCTATGTTCGCTGTTATTTTGATAATTCCGTTGACGAGCGTTTGCAGACTGATTCCCTACTTGAAAACAAAGAGAATTATGAAAAATATCATACTCCCGATTTTGCTCTTGAATGTGATAATGTTGTAAACTACCTCAGATTTCAAGCGGACACGCCTATTCTCAAAAGCAGGGTTGCAATGCACAATGCGGCATACGACCTAAAAGCTGAAAGGCTTGCAAGCGACAAAGATGTTTGCGGATACAAGGTTACAACCGACAAAAATGTATTTTACATACGGTGCGACCCACGCAAAAATACATATAACGCATATATCTATTGTTATGATAAACAAGCATTGCAGACCTACAAGTATTTGAAATTCGTTGAGCAGAACTATGACGCAATCAGCAAGGACAAATTTTACAAAACCGCAAACGGAGTTATGGAAATGTACTATAACCCCGATGCAAATGCCGGAGGACAGCTTGTTGAGCTTACCATATATAACGAGGATATTTTGGATGCGGCAAAGCTGTATAAGAAACCGCAGGACTTTTTCTCTCACATTGAGGGAATGTCAAAAGGAGCTTTGTATGATGTCGGCACCGAAACTTTTATGGAAACGGCAAAGGACTTTATCGAAAGCAAGGCGGATTTTGAGGGTTGTTCGCTTAAAACAATGAACACACTCAAAAAATATGCTGCTCCCGAAAAATCTAAAACCGATAAAGAGCCGGAGCGATAATTTTTTTGCAGGGTGATATAAAATACAGTATAATAAAAGTACAAGGAGAGTGATTTTTATGATGACAGCTAAGGTTGTGAAATTCTACCCCAAACAAATTGCGGAAATCGCAGCAAGAATAAAAGGGCTTGAAAAGGATATTGAAACAGTCAAGCAGTATCCGAAGGCTGAGGATAAATTCAACACAATGACGATTGACGGGTTTGGATATTTTGAAAAAGAAAAAGCGGGCAACGCACTCATTGAACGCTGCAAAAAGATGACCTCGGAGGAGCCGGTGAACATCGGCGATTACCGGGGTTTTTCTATGGAGCTTTCCTTTGACAGCTTTCAAAAATTATTCTATGTAACTCTTGTCGGTAGCTTGTCGCACAAGGTTGAACTCGGAACAGATGTGTTCGGCAATATCCAGCGTATCGACAATGCTTTGGACGGTTTTGAAAAACGGCTTGAATTTGAAAAAGAAAAACTTGCGAACACCAATACGCAGTATGAAACCGCAAAGGCTGAAGCAAAACGGGCGTTTCCGCAGGAGGCGGAATTGCAGGAAAAAACAAAACGCCTTGCCGCTGTTGAGGCACTGCTCAAAATGGATAAAAAGGACGATAATGTTATCGACACAGATGTTTCCGATGCAGAAGTGCCGCAGCAAAAGCGTGAATACGCTATGGCAAGGTAAAAAATCATAGTGCATATTGATGAAAAAGCTCCGTGCATATTGACAAAAGGTCGGTATTCCGATATACTATATGTATAATAATATTGAAAGGGCGGTGCTGAAAATGACATTACAGAATTTACTCGACAGCGAAAATATTACGAAGTATCAGCTTTCAAAGATAAGCGGAGTACCGAAAACAACCGTTATCGATATATGTTCGGGGAAAACCTCAATTCAAAAGTGCAATGCAAAAACCGTACAGCAGATAGCAAAAGCCTTGAACTGCTCTATGGAGGATATAATGGAGCTTGAAAACGGCGAATACAGCTCTGAAACAGGTATGCCGACGGACGAAACGCACTTTGAGTGCGGACTGCCGAAGTACCTTGCAGAATCGTTTGAACGAATGAAAAAATCGTGGAAAACTGTAGACAGCGGCAAAAAGGATTATCATTGGGATATATGCTGGTGCGAGCTAAACGCCGATATAAATTCCGCAGAGGTTGAAAACCTCATTTCAAGTGAGCAAGCGTGGTACCTACGGCGTAAATATTTAAGAATGGAAAGGCAGGATGATATATGATAGACTTTACAAATGCGGTGCAAAAAAACAAAACTTATGCCGGAGCCAACGGCGGTAAAATTTCGGTTTTGTATAACGGCGAGCAATATATGCTGAAATTTCCGCCGTTCCCTACAATAAATAAGGAAATGAGCTATACAAACAGCTGTATCAGCGAATACATCGGCTGCAAGGTTTTTGAGTCTGTGGGAATACCCGTACAGGAAACGGTTATCGGAACCTACACAAGCAAGGGCAAGGAAAAAGTTGTTGTTGCCTGCAAGGATTTTACCTCGCAAGGGATAACGCTTCAAGATTTTGCATCACTCAAAAACCGCATTATTGACTCCGAAAGAAACGGTTACGGTACGGAGCTTGCAGATATTTTATCAACCATTGACGAGCAGACAGCGATGGATTCCGAAACACTTAAAACAAGGTTTTGGGATATGTTTATCGTTGACGCTCTGATAGGAAATTGGGACAGACACAACGGAAATTGGGGATTTTTATATAACAACGCTACCGATGAAGTAACGCTCGCCCCGGTATTTGATTGCGGCAGCAGTCTTTACCCACAGGCGGACGAGGACTTAATGAAAAAGATATTAAGCGACAAAAATGAGCTTAATCACAGAATTTTCGATATACCGTTATCGGCTGTAACCTATAACGGCAAAAAGATAAATTACTTCAAATTTTTGTCGGAGGGTAAATTTCCGGACTGCAACAAGGCTCTCAAACGGATAGCAAGCCGTATTGATATGAAGAAAATCTATGAAATTATAGACAATACGCCTACCATAACAGAGCTTCAAAAGGAGTTTTACAAAACAATGCTCACGGCAAGAAAAGAGCGTATCATTGATTTTTCCTTAAATAAATTAAAAGAAAAGTCAAGAAAGCACGATGATATGCAAAGATAATAAAATCAAATAATCGGCATAACCGGCAGGAGAAATCTTGTCGGTTTTTTTATGCCCGAAAATATGAAAGGAATGATGATAAATGAATAACAAAAAAACAAAACCCATTGGAAGAACGATAAAGTTGTGCAGACAGTATAACGGCTTATCGCAGTCGGAACTTGGCAAAAAGGTCGGCTTTACGAAAAAGACCGCCGGTACACGCATAGGACAATACGAAAGAGAGCGAATTTACGCAAAACCGCAGATCACAGCAAAGCTGGCAAGATTGCTCGGCATACACAGATTTGCAATATCAAGGCTGTCTGTCGATTCCGAGCTTGAAACGCTCCATACACTGTTTAAGATTGATATGCTTTACGGACTTAATTGGAGCAAAAACGGAGATGTCGTATCGCTGTCGTTTCCCGATAACTGCAAGACCGTAAACCGACACTTGAAAAATGTGTATGAAGCTCGGCAGGCGTTAATGCGTGGAGAAATCACCTATAATGATTACAACCACATAAAGAACGTCTGCGGAACATACAAAAAATGCAAATAAACACACGCAAATCAGTCTGCCCCATATGGCAGGCTTTTTTTGATACAAAAATTTATGAAAGATGAGGTAATCAAAAATGAACACCAATTACAACAGAGAAGCATTTGTGCGCTCGCTTGAAAAGCTGTGTCTGCTGCACCTCGGTGCAAGCTCCTTTGCACAGGATGTGATTTATGATGCGGAAAGGATTGTGCCAAAAGGTTTTGATCCGCTTATGCACTTTCCCTTTAAGCCCGTTTATGTATTTGAAGCATACGGAAACAGCAGCAAATATTTTGAAAACGGATACGGTGAAAAACCGATATTCGGAAAAAACGCATATCTGCTCGACAGAACCTTCACGGTGAATACGGCTGAATTGTGCGAGATGTCGGGGGTTACGAACTGTGGCTGCTTGACGATATGACGCTTGCGGCTACATATTATCACAGAATGATAGTCCGTTCCGATGACAAATTTGAAGCCGTGATATATCGCCGATATATGAAGGACGGGTTATACAAGTACGGAGAGGAATTTGAAGCCGCCGCATTTTGGGAGTTAATTCAATATCTCATTGCCAAGTATCTCTGCGGCTATGAAGAATGCGATCATAAGTGCAGCGTTTGTGAATACGGCGAGATTATATTGGAATATGAAAATAAAATCAAAGCTGATGATGAGGACGATTGCGCTGATTTTGAGTATGAGTGCAGCGAGGACGAGTGCAAAAACTGTCCCTGCAAGGACGAATGCGGAATGTAAAGGTAGCTTTCCCGGCGGAAAGCACAACGCCGAAGGCGGACGGGACAAATGCGTGAGCATTTGTATTAGCAAGCACGGCATTTTGACGGCAAAACGCCCGCTTGTTAGTGGCAATGCCCCTAATCCCCCACCGCACGGCTAAAAGAAATGAGGTGATTTTAACAATGGATAAAATCAAAATATCGGTACGGCTCACCGAACAGGAACACAAACGGCTGAAAACAAATGCCGCCGCTTGTGCCTTAAAAATTGAACCATATATCCGCAAGCTGATTATGGGCAATATTATTCGCCCCCGTCCGCCCGATGAATATGTAAAACTGCTTCGTGAGATAAACGCTATCGGAAACAACATAAATCAGATAGCACATATCGCAAATGCAGAGCATCGTATCTCGGAGGATAAAATTGAAACCGTGCTGCAAATGCAAAACGATATTATGCGTCTTGTGAGGAGCGTCCGATAATGGCAATTACGAAAATATGGACGGTCAAATCAAGGCTCGATTCAAGTCTTAACTATATCGCCAATCCCGACAAGACAAGTATAAATCCCGACATTGATGCGGTAGAGGGTGTAATCAAATATATAAAAAATGAGGACAAGACCGAAAATTGCCTTTATGTCAAATCGCAGGCGAGGAAAATATACAAGAGTTTATGTCGATGAAGCACACTTGCATTTCAAAAATCCGTACAGTGCGGATTTTCTTTTGAAGTGCTGGAAACGGTTTAGAAAATATGGCGGACTGCTCACGGGTATTACGCAGAATATTTCCGACTACCTGTTAAATGAAACGGCAAGAGGTATGCTTTCAAACAGCGAATTTCTGTTGCTCTTAAATCAAGCGCCGTCAGACAGAAAGGACTTATCGGAGCTTTTATCCATATCCGATACGCAGATGAGCTACATCACCAATGCCGAAGCTGGACGGGGACTTATAAAGGTCGGCGGCTCTATTGTGCCGTTTATCAATGAGTTTCCGACCGATACGAAACTCTATAAACTGATGTCAACAAAAATTAATGAACAGTAATATTATATGCGGCGGAGCAATAAAAACTCCGCCGTTATCTTTTAGGAGGACACTATGAAAAACAAAATGACAGAAAAATTATTTGAGCTTGCCTATACCGACAGTATGACCGAAGTGCAAAACCGCAACGCTTATGAGGAACGCTTGAAAAAGCTCCGAAAGCCTAACGCAAACATTTCACGCATTACGGCTGTTGCTGTCGATGTAAACGGCTTGAAAGAGATAAACGACAGTTACGGACATTTCAGCGGTGATGACGAAATAAAGACCGTTGCAAAGGCTCTCCGAGATACTATCGGATTAAAGGCTGACATTTACCGTATCGGCGGTGATGAATTTGTCTGCATATCCGAAAGCAATGTGCTGCCGTATATATCGCAATTTAAGGACACGATATATTTTATCAACAATGAAAAGCTGTATAACCTGTCTGTTTCGATAGGCTATTCAAGATTCCACGAAAAATACAGTAAAGTTATTGACGATATAATCTGCCGTGCCGATGAGAAAATGTATAAGGATAAAAAGAGTAAAAAATAACGCCGGAGGTGATATACTTTGAGCGAAAAAGATATAAAGACAAAGCCGAAAACAACCACTAAGGCTGTTCAGAACGCTCCGAAAGCCGCAGACCGCTTTGCAAAAGAAGCGGTCAAGAATATTAAAACCGTATCAAAAGATGTGACTATCAAGAATATTACAGATAAGCAGCTTGACACACGGCAATCGGAGCAGCCGCAGCGAGCCGAAGTTGAAGCAACCGAACAGGTTGAAAATACCTATTATTCCGCCGTTGATACTGTTTACCAAAAAGGCAAGCGTTTTACGGAAAGCAAGTTAAAGCAACACCGTCAGCAAGTGAAAACAAGGCAAAATCAAAATGCTGATACACTGCAAAACAATGATATTTCAGAGGTGCAGAACACACCCAAGCAGCCGAACAATGCTCCGAAAACAAAAGAGAGCATAAGTGACAAAAAGACTGTTATGATTATAATAATGAAAAAATGATAACGCACATACCACCCCGACAAAAAAACAACATCTGCTCAAAACTCGGGCAATGTGATGAATCAAGAAATATGAAATGTAACAAATATCAAATAATAATGTCATACAAATATAGTTCATTTCACGAAAACGGCATAGTTTTGCTTTTGGTTTAATAATAACTGCATTTCGTTTAAGACTTGTTGGTTTTGCTTTTTAAGTATGATATAATATAATATAATCGTATTTTTTGTGTAAAGAAGGTGATGAAATTTGAGAATAGAAACACAAAGAAAAATTCTCGCCATGTCGCAGAGGATAATTTCGGAATGGTATAAAGGAAGAACTGATGAATTGATACCTTTGCTTGACGACAAAGCAATGTGGATAGGCGCTGCCGCTTCACAGTTTTACCGCGGAAGGACAGAGGTTGCCGCTGCACTCAAGATGGTTTCCGGTGATATTCCCCCTTGCATTGTTTCGGAGGAAATGTGGTTTCTGGAGGAATGCGGTTCGGATTGGGGGCTGTGCACCGGGAAATGGATATGCACCGTCACAAGTAAAAACCATTATCTTCAGCAGCCGCAAAGAGCAACCTTTCTCTGGCGAACAGACGGGAAGGCTCTTAGGGTGGTGCATATTCATGTATCGGATCCTATTTACACAACTGAGCCGGACAAGGAATTTTTGGAAGCTGCAAGTGTGCGAAACTACAATTATGTTCAAAGCAAACTTAATGATAAGCGAAGAACTATTCAAATCATGACTACCGATTATCAGTACCGTCTGGTAGAACTTGATTTTATTATTTATATTGAAGCACAAAAAGAATGTCTCTTAATACACACAAGCGAAAATGACTACCGCGTACATGAAGGCATTGGCAGTTTTGTCGAAAGAAATTGTCCGGACTTTATCTTTATACACAGAAGCTATGCCGTTAATTTGGATTGGATCAAAACCGTTACGCCGACAGAAGTAATTCTGATAAACGGTGAAAGGCTTTCAATATCAAGACAGCGGTATAAAACGATTTGTGAAAAAATAAAAGAAAGATTCTGTTAAAAATTTTAAGGAGGCGCAAAAATGCAAAACAGATTAAAACGATTGGGTGCGGCGGCTTTAACGGCGGCACTCATGATGACGTCGGTGTATATTCCGCCTGTTCATGCGGAAACGGACACGGGTGGCACTGTCAAAGTAAACATGGCAGATTTGGGAGTTCCGCTCCTTAACAAGGAAAGCTATAATGACCCTGTTGTGAAAGAGAACTACCTTTATAAGACAAACGGAGAGTTAAACCCCGGATATAAGTTTGACATGGTGAATTACAGCGGTATGAATTATCCCGGAAAAAATCTCGCGGAGGCATACAAGACTGAACACAAAAAGAAGAATAACGGCTCTTTTTGGAATTGCACTTACGAGTGGGTGTTCGACAACGATACGGTATTCCGCGACATTGCATATAAGAGAGATTTAAGAATGGAAACCCGTGGAATGTTAAAGTATGACAGCCATACAAACGGTCGTCATTGGACTAATCGTAACGACTTTGCAATGATGACCTTTCAGCAGCAGTATCAGTGGGTTGGCTGGAAAGACATCAGATGGTTCAACCGGAACACGAAGCAGTATGTAAGTAAAGAGTCGGACGGCGATGAAATATACACCGAATACGGCAAGAATAACTGGTTTTTGGTCACAGAGCGTACCAGTGAGACGGATCAGAAAGAGTGTGTCCTTTCACAGTTGTTTCGGCTTACACTCACTCATCAGGACTGTGCGTGCGGTTCTTCCGGCATAAAGAATGTGACGATTGGTCTTGCGGACGTTGTTGCACCGAAAATCAAGTCCGTTACGGTGAATGATGAAAACGGGAAAAAGTATTACAACAGCGGAAGCTTTGACATAAAAATTGACTTTGACGAGTACATTCGTTTTGCGGACGGCGGCACAACCGGAAAAATTGCGGATGCGAGCAATCGTCTTGTGTTAAAAGCCTATGACAGACAGACCGGTGTGTATTTAAGCGATGTTACGGCTGAGCTTGTGAGCCTTGACGAAAAAACGCTTACATACAGATATACCGTTCCCGACAATAACACGACCGACATTGTTATTACCGGCATTGCAAGCGCCGATAAGCAGACGATGTTTAACGGAGATAAGCCTCTTTATATGTATACAAGTGACGGCACATATAAGCATCTTTCCGATTCAGACGGTGATATGAAGATTAATGCACCGTTCTGCGACCTTTCGGGAAACTCGGTGGAGATTGATTGGCAGCCGCTCTCTTTTTTGGGCGGAAACATTTATGTTGATACAATTCCGCCTGAATATGCGGCAACCAACATAAGCGGAAGTATGATGACAGAGGAAGCCGTTACAAGTGAGCCGGACGAATGGCCCGTGGATATTGACAGAAGTCAGGTGTTTGTGGGCGCAGGCGATACACTCACATTCTCCGTCGATTTTAATGAAGAACTGAAAATTCCCGATGTTTCTGAAATAAAGGCGACTCTTAATGTGAAAAATGCTGACGGAGAAAATGTTGTTCTTTCGGGGGTAAAAGCGGAAACGGTTAAAACAAGCGTTAATACAAATATCGGTGTAACGCGTGTTACCTTTGGTACGCTGACCGTTACCGAAGATATGGTTCCGGAAGATGACGGAAAGGCAATCAGAATTAAAAGCGTTGAAATGGCAGACGCGGTGGATTTATGCGATAACTCTTTTTCGTCCAAAGTGATTGAAGGCCTTGCCGTTCCAAAGCAGCAGGAATGGCTTGACACATTATCCCCGTCGGTAAAAACCGATATTTCGCCGATAGATGATATATACACCCCCATTCCGGAGGACTCCGAGTACGAAAGCGGAGAAACTGCGCAGGGGTTCTATTTTCCTGTTGTTATCAATGAGCGGCAATATGAAGACGGAACCGTGTCATCACCTTCAAAATATGCGAGCGGCACGAATGCGGTAGGCGATGGAAATTCGGCACAGGAAAGCGGATTTTTCAGACTGCGCGATGCTGTTACAAATACCGATGCGGCAATTTTTGAATACTGCGTTACGACACTTCCGACTCTTACCGGAAACGAGGAATGGAAAAAAGGAATCGGAAATACGGATATAGGATTTGTTCAGAATGACAACGGAAACTATATTCATATAAGAAAATCAAAAGAATCGAAAACGGCGTTCGTCAAACCTGTTCTCTGCGTTACCGGATGTGATTATGCAGGCAACCGCACGACGGTCAGCTACAACCTTGATTTTCTAATCGGTGAAGATGATAAACCGACCGCCGAGGCTTCGTTCTCGTCCGAAAATGCTTCTGACGGAAAACCCGCTGTGATAAATGCGGTTGTGTCGGACAACAGTGCGCTTTCCGAAGTGAAATACAAGGTAGTTCTGAATACGACAGACGAAAACAATGATGACAACGAACCTAACGATGCCGTTGTCGGAGAAGATTGGGAAAATGCAACCTTCGATTCGTATGCTTCCTCTGTTACGATAAACAAAGAAGTTTCGTGCAATGACTCAACGAATAATTTCGTTTATCTTTTTGTGTATGCAAAGGACATCTGCGGTAACGAAATGACCAAAATTTTTAACTTTAATTGCAATCTGAGTTTACCGAGTTACACGGTCGGCATAACAACCGACGGCATAACAACCGATCCCGTTTCTGTAAGCGGGCTTGATAAGGAAGCGGCGGCAAAGCTCGGCTGGACGCTTGAACATGACGATGATACTGCCACAGCCTATAAGTCCTATGGTTCGCTTATTGCGGTAGTGCGTGCAGGAGATTATGTCATGGCGAGGTTTATAGATGAGCTTACAGACTCTGAGCCGCAGAACTTTGATACAGGCAACTCCGAGGAAGTCAACAAGCCTGTGAGCAAAGCGGCTTACAGCGAAGAAATTACCGACCTTCTTTCGCAGATGGCACCGGCGGACACATTTGCGGTGACTTCCGAAAGCGAAGGCGCAGCATTTGTCGGCGGTATGTGGTATATCTCCAACGGTATCGACACAGCTACCGGCAAGGTCAGCATAGATGCCATCGGCAGACCGGCAATGTTCAGTGCGTACTCGAATTTTATCAAAAGCGATGTGGAGGCATCTGCAAACAAGATTAAAAATTATTACGGTGAGGTTGAAATATACTTCCTTGAGCTTGACGCAAAAAGATACAGCTTTTCAAATAATATGTATGCCTTCGGCAAGACTACAGCCGATATTGACGATCTTATAACAGAAAAAGGAGGAAACGCGCGAAAACCTGCGAGCCTCAGAAAGTATGTGCTGAAATCGGGACGTGATGACGGCAACACCGATAAACCAATCAATAAAGCAAGCTTTGGAAGCGTATATATGTCGGACGGGACGGCTCTTGCAAACGATGATCCGCGCCTTGACTCCGACAGCCGATTCGGTTCGGGCACAAACCCCGTGGAGGCAACGAAATTTGCAACGCTTTCCGGTATGAAAATAGCCTTTGAGGCAGCCAACAACCGTGTGCTTGAATGGGGATCGGACGATATTGATTTTGAAAAGAGCTTCTATACCGTTTACCGTGACGGCGTTGAGTTTTTCGCCGGAAAGCTTGAGGACGGTAAAACGGAGCAGGCAGTCGTTTTCCCCGATGACAAAACCTACGAAAACGGAAACTATTCCGTAAAGGTAACTCTTATCGCAAAGGCAAGCGGAAGAGAAGATACATTTGAATGCCCGTATACTCTCGGCGTTTGGAGCGGCAATGAAAATATCACTTCATTTGACAAGCTTACATTCAGTGATTATTCGGTAAGACCGTCAACTCCCGATGTGTGGGCGCTTGAAGATAAACTCATTGACAACTCAGAGGATCACAGCGCAATCGAAACAATCGTCCTGCCTTCCGCTATGGTGGAAGAACAGAGGGGCGAGAATATGATTTATGAACAGAATTACTTCAACCTGAATCTTTTTACAAGCAATCCGAGAATGGAGTATTATGACGGCACAGATGGACGCTCATATATCAAAATCTGGAATGCCGAAGTTCCGAATAAGGTTACATATACCGCAAAGGAAGAACTAAGACCAATGTTCCACAGAACGGCGGAACTTATCGGAGCGATGAACCTTTCGGGCTATGTTCCGCTTATAGAAAGAAAGACAAACACGATATGCTATCAGGAGTTTACAGCCAACGGAAAGGCTTCATCGGTTAAACAGCTTGAAATAAGCTTTTCGGACTATCTGCCGGAGGTAACGGTTACACAGATTCCGAAGAGTACAATGTCTCAATCGGTTGAACTGTATGCTGACGCTTACAGCTTAAACGGTGATATTAAAAAGATATTGATTGCAAAAGGCAATTACCTCACAGACGAAAATGCATCCGAATATGAGTGGACAGAGGTTGTCATCGGCACCGACGGTATTTTGCGCTATGCGGACAGCGGCGAAAAGGTGATTGCCGAAAACGGTACATATTCTATCTATGTTCTGGACGCAATCGGCGCATTTACCAAAACGACATTTGAAGTCGGAAATTCCGATAATGAAGCGCCGACAATTGAGGTGACAAGTTCGGATGTGAAGGACGGCGACTACAGTGTAACACTTAGCCTTTCTGAAAATATGAGTACGGCAGAAAAGACTTTCCTCTATATCACAACCGAAAAAACATCGGAAGAATCTACCGGGACAGAGAGCGAAAGCGAAAACATCGGCACGATGTTCACTGACTGGAAATCGGCTCTTGATAATTCGTTCGGAAGCTCCAGAAACGATACCGGAGTGTATAAAATGAAAGCAACTGCGGCTTCGGAAGGAAACTCGCTGACCGTTACTTTAGAGGGTACAATACCTCAAAGCGGACATCTTTACGCATACTGTGAGGATGAAGCCGGAAACCGCAGCGAGTCTGCCCTGATTATCAAAGGAACTGCGACAGAACAGCCGACCGTAACAAAAATCGAACGTGCAGCTGACGGTGGTCTTAAACTTACTTTCAGCACAGCTGTAAAGATTACCTCACACACAGAGGATAAACCAAGCTACGCAAAGGAAAAAATCGTTCCGATATATAATGACGGAAGATACACAATTTCCTATGAAGATATATTCGGAAACGAATACTCGCAAATGATAGAGGTTGCTCTTTCGGGTGATTTCACCATAAACGCTGAGGTTACACCGTCGGCGGCAACCAACGGCAATGTAACATTAAATGTTGCATCTGTAAGAAACGATGATCTGTTAACGCTCAACAGTGTAACCGTTTCGGGTATGAACGGAGACGCTTTATCACCTGAAAGCTACGAATATACAGTTTCCGGGGATAAACAATCGGCATCGGTAATCTTAAAAGAAAACGGAATCATTAAGATTTCAATGTCTTACGGCGGAAAAACAGATACGAGAACCTTTGTTGTAAACAATATTGACCGTGAGGTTGACGCGGCTGTTCGGTGGGAATATGAAGCCGGAGAGCCGAAAGACGGCGAAACCGAAAGCCGAGGGGCTGTTACCGCAGTATGCTATCCGACAAGTGATAATGAAGAACTTATCGGTATAAACGGCGGTTTGAGATATACATTTGCATCGGGCAATATCGGTGATACACATACCTTTGAAGTAAGCGATATGGCAGGAAACACCGCCGAGATTACGGCAACGCTTCCGGTATCAATCAAGCAGGCAGAGGCTGTGCGCCTTGACAGCTATGATATGAAAGTATCGTTTGTTTCAAATTCGCGTCTTTCGGAATTTGACAGCTACAGCGGAGTTTATGCAGACGGTGATACTTATGACTTTACAGAGTTTAACGCTACCCCTGCGGTAAGAGATATTTTAAGCTTTAATACCAACATCGGCGCAAAGCTTCTGGTTCTGCCAAAGGGAATATCGGAAGGTAGCATAACGAATGAAACGCAAAGCGCAGAGATTAATGGCGTTACCATTTCGGGTAAAAGCATTACGGTTACTCAAAATGTCGAGTTCACCGCAGCACTTGTTGAAAACGCCGAGTTTGCCGAAGGCGGCTCGCCGAGAGTTATTCTGATTCCAGTCAGCATAACGAACATACAGAAAATTGACAATGTTGAGCTTATTTACGCAACACTGAGCCGATTTAAGCGCAGAGTATATTTTGAGCCTAAGGGACAGTCGCTCACACTTACCAATACCGACGGCATTGCACTTGAAAACGAACATCAGCAGTATAACGGCTATTGGTATCACGACTTTGACAAAAACGGAGAATTTGTATTCTATTACAAGGATTCCGTCGGCAACACGGGAAGCATCACCGCAAAGGTGACGGACATTATGGATGTGGATGTAAAGCCTACCGAAAAAAGTCCGATTCGCTGGTGGCCATACAAGTTTAACCCCGATAACCCCGATGACCAAAGCACACTCACAGACGAGTCTGTAAACTATAATGCTACCGCTCAGGTTCGCTTTAATATGAATATCACAGAGGCGGCGCTGTATTATGCCGAAAAGGGCAATGCAAATAAACCTGACACGAATAATCCAGTTTTGGCTGACGATGCGGCACTCAACATTACGATGGATCTTGTGGATATAACATTTAAGAAAAACATCGGAGAAACGGTGCTTGTGATTGCAGGTGAAAACGATACGGATTATACGCAGCCGATTCCCTCTGTCGGAATTATTGACAAGGACGCACCTGTCGTTTCGCATAACTATGACGGCGGCGTGGCGGCTCAAAGCGTAACCGTAACTTTTACACCGGACGAAGATGTTCTTTGTGCACAGAAAGCTTCCAAACTCTATTACAGCAAGACAAACCCGATGAAGGTTACACTGACGGAAAACGGAGCGTACAGCTATACCTTTACCGATAAAGCGGGCAACTCATCGGAGGTTAGTATAGAAGTTACCAATATTGATAAAACAGTTCCGACAGTTTCCTATAAGCTGACCGAGAACGGAACAGAGTATGCAAGCTGGGACGATGTATTCGGCAATAACGATGTAAAGGCATTGAGTGAGTTTTACATAAAAGCCGATGAAGCGGCAAGCTACAGCTTCCAGAAAATCAAGGGCAATATGGAGGCAGGCATATGGACGAAAATCGCGGTTGAGCGCAACGGTTCATATCCGCTGTTCGTAACGGACAAAGCCGGAAATCAAACCTTTAAGGCTCTTTCGGGAATTGAAATTCCCGATACCGTGCCGCCGGTAATTCGTATCAATCCTCTTACGGTGAATGTCAATGCCGGCATCGGCAAAGATGAGTTTGACGCTGTTTTGAAAGACGGCGTGTATGTAAGCGACAATTTCACAAAGAGTGAAGATATTAAAGTAACATGGGTTTTGGCAGACGGCGCAGATACAAACAAAGCAGGCGATTACAGAGTGATTTATACCGCAAAGGATAGTGCCGGAAATGAATCAAAATCGGAAAGATTTATCCATGTAGTCGGAAGTGATGATATTGTTCTCACCGTAAACGGAAACAACACATCGTATATGGGAACACTGATACTTGATATCGGAGACTTGACCTTCGATGTCGGAAATCTTGCGAATACAAACGGCATCTATGAGCCGTATTCAATGTATGTAAAACGCGGATTTAAGACAGCGGGGCAAATGAAGAATAACTCGTCAAAAATACAGGATAACAAAGTGACGCTTGACGGTACGGGATTTTATACCGTATATATTATGACGCAAAGCCGCAAGCAGTATATCACTTATCTGTATATCGAGCAGTAATGGAGGGCTTAAATGAATAAAATATTAAAACGGTTTGTGTCCCTTATCCTCACCGTTGCAATCACCGCAGGGGCATTGCCTCTGACGGCGTTTGCGGCGGATGATGATAATGAGGTTTACACACTCTCAAACGAATTTATCAAGGTAGAAGTCTCGGGCAAAAACGGAGGCTTTCACATTGATACCGTTGCCGGCGACAAGCTGGAAAAAGACGACGATAACAAAATGCTTCTGCATAACAGCAGTGAGTATGATACCTCCTTTACCTCCTTCCGTATAACTGCGGACGGGAAATCAAAGGATTACATTTTCGGAAGAAGCTACGGATTTTTGGGGCTTTCGGGCACCGATATAAAAACCGTAAAGAGCGACAGCCGCATTACTTCGGTATGGACGGTTGAAGGAATTGAAATCACGCAGAATATTGAACTTGCGAACAGCTCCTCTGCCGAAAACGGTATGGTTATTATAAGCTATACTGCGAAAAATTCCGCAGGCAAAAAGGCGGACAATGTAAGCGCAAGGATTATGCTCGATACCGCACTCGGTTATCAGGATTATGCTTATTACAAAATTCCCGATAACGGCACATACATAACCGTGGAAAATGAGCGTATTGTTGACGGAAGCACGGTTGGGCATATGATGTTCGGATATGACGATGAAAACAAGCCGAAAATCACAGCATACACGGTAAACGCTTCGGTCAACAATGAAGAATGCGTTCCCCAAAAAGTTGCTTTCGGACACTGGAACAACCTTGCCGCTACGGTCTATGATTTTGAGCCTAATAAAGATTTGACCTTTACAAATCCTTATAATGCTCAGTATCTCACGGCGGACAGCGCATACGCTTTGTATTTTGATATGGGTGCACTTGATATTGGCAGCGAAAGCACCTGCGCAACCAACTACGGTGTTTATTCAAACGCCGGCGTCGGCAGAGATGCAAAGCTTGCAATCAACATTTCGGGTTCCAATCCCTTGACTCTCAATGCGGACAAAACGGCGTATGTTTCGGCAAACGCAGGCGACAAAGAGGGTGAACTTACCCTTGGTGCAAGCATTAAAAATTTTGCGGCTGATTCCTCTGCCGATTTGAAAAATGTTAAGGTTGCCGTTTATCCCGACAGCATGATGATACCGATTGACGAAAACGGCAGCACAACAAACGCAAACGGAGAGCAGTACGGCACACAGGCACTCTACAGCGTTGACTATAACTCGATTGCCGCAGGGCAGACAATGAATACCAACTTCAAATTCAAGGCTTTGACTGCTGCAAATGCCACCTACAGAAAAATCGAATTTATTGCATATCAGACTGACGAGAATTCCTCTGTCCTTACGGATAAGAATATTATCGGCAGACAGAGCGTGTATATTCTCTGCCCCGGAACGGACAACGGTATTCCGGAGGTTGTTTTAACGGGCTGTACCGAATATATCTATTATTCGGGAAAACAGCGTATCAGCGCTACCGGTATTAACATGGTTATGCTGGCAGACAAAAGCGAATATAATTTTGCACTGAAACAGATAACAGAGAACGGCTACGGAGAAACAATAACAATCGATTCCGAAAACGCTGTTGTGGATACCGATAACAACACGATTGATTTAACCGTTCCCGAGGTCAAAAATGAGAATACCGGCAATTATAAAAAATGGCCTCTCGGAACATATCAGCTTGTGATAGACTATAAGGACGAGGCAAAAAAAGATGTTGTATCCTCAGCGGCAAAGGTTATTGTAACCGATGACGCAAAGTATGCAAATTTCGGCTACGGAATTATCACGATTGAACAGATACATCCCGAAAATGAGGATAAGAATACAAAGCCCCATTATGAGGTTAAAACTTACCTGACAGAAAAGGATTACAAAAAGTATATCGAAGACAACACAAAGGAAGTCGGCACCGGAAAAGATGCCAAAAAGGTTGAGCCGGAAATTCTTGTTGAGTTAAAGGGCGATTTTTCCGCAGAGAGATATGACGAGGATGACAAAGAGAAAAAGAATCCTTATTATGAAGCGGATGTAATAACCTCGCGCGGCGTGGCGCAGAATCCCGTTTTGCTCAATTCTTCTATGGAGCTTCATTCAGGTTATATCAAGGTCACTGTTCAAAACAAGGGTGATGAAGAAAATCAAAGCATATTGGTTGACATTGACGGCGATATGAGAATGGCGGGAACCGGCACGGTTATTTATGACGGCAGCGCCGCACTTACCGCAATTGAAAACGGAACCGACTATGATTTGAGAAGATACACAAAAGACGGTATCCGCTGTGATTCATTAGGCGATAACGACAAGCGCCAACAGAATATGGCAGAGGGCATAAACTATATCTTTGCAAAGGATTTTGAACGCTTTGTCAGTCTTGCCAATATCGTAAATGCAGACCTTACATTCGGTGAACTCGGCGTTATGGTGGACGATGACTGCCGTGAGCTTACAAAGCTTGTTTCTTTCAGTGCTATGCTTGACTTGGGATTTTTGATTCCCAAAGGCAGCAAGGAGTATAAGCAAAAATTCAGTTCGGCGTGGACTTCGTATTTCAACGGAGTGAAAAAAGCGGCGAAGGACACTCTCGGAAAAGCTATGTCGGATGACCAACTCAAGATTAGCAGCGCATATTTAAGAAGAGAATGGAATACCTTCAAAAACAACGAAACCGTTAAAGAACAGGCAGCCAGAAAATCGTCGGCTATGTCGCAGGCTACAGCAGAGGTTGAGGATATTCTTTTCGGCGGAGGACAGTTTATCGGTATAAACTTCAGCGTTGAAATAGGCGTTCCGCCGCTTTCCAAAGCAATGCCGCCTATTTCGGGTAAGCTTTCGGTAAACACAATAGGTAACTGGCGTTTCGGTGTCGAAGGTTCGGCAGATTTCAAGGGTATGAGCGTAGAAGCAAAAATCGAGATTATTTATTCGGATAAGCTGAAAGCGCCGTTCCCGAACGAGCTTTATCTGTATATTGAGTTTCCGCCTCCCGGATTGAATGTTGACGGATTTTTGATTACATATCTGCGCGGTGGCGGAGGCGGTATCAAGAATTTGTATGAGGTAGTTTATACGCCGAATTCAATACCGTCAACAAGCATTATTCTTTCTGTGGGAGCTTCGGTTTTGCAGGTTATTATGATGAAAATTAATCTGGAAATGAGTCTTACGGGAATAAGCCTTGAAGCTGAACGCGGAACATTGAGTGAAACGGATGTTACGGTGCTCCGCAATTCCGGAATACGGTTCCAATGGGCGCCGAGCTTCAAATTCACGGGTAATGTCAATGTCGATTTCCTCGGAATATTAAGAGGCAGCGGCTACATTGTGGTAGATCCGTCAAATGCCTCGTATGAATTTTATGCGATGGTTGCACTGATGTTACCGTCTATTCTGCCGCTTATCGGCGGTGTAACGATAGGCAGCGTCGGTGTCGGAATCAATCAGGATAAAATATGGGGCAAGGTTAAAGTCATCGGATTGCAGTTTGGTATTCTCTACTATTGGGGCGGAGACTTCTCATTCAATTCCGGAGATAACAAGGCTATGGAGCCGAGCTATCCGGAGCTTTTGAGTGCGGATGATGTAGCAGTCGGATATGATGAGGAAACAGGACGGACGCTTTATGCACATGTTGTTCCGAACTTTGCAATGTTAAAAAGCACTGTGGCGGGTGATTCCGTGATGACGATGTCGGAGGATTATTCGGACATTTCCCTGTATTCCAATGCCGACAAAACAGAGCATAAGCTGAATCTCGGCGTATATAAGAGCGACAGCGGCGCTTTGAATATCATGTATGATGCGTCTTCAAAGGATGAAGCCTATAAGCTTGCAAATGAAATTGCAATTACAGATGCAAGCGGAAATGCGTACACGCTTAACGTATTAAAAGATGATGAATCAAATGCCGATACCGCAAACGCATTTGTGGTATACGAAGAACCCGAAAAGGAAGGCGAAAAGGGCAAAGCACGCTTTGTTGTAAGCTTTACCGAAAAGGACAGCTTTAATAAAGCCTGGAACATTAAAACCGCGGCTGCGTCCGTGCTTGAAATCTATAATGTAAGCAGTCTGCCTGAGTTTGCAATGACCGAAAGTAAAATTTCGGGCACCAAAGCGGAACTTAAATGGAATATAAAGTCCGGCACAAATGCCTGCCTTGACAAAATCTCGGTTTATGCCGCAAAGGACTCTGATCCGATTTCGGAAGGAACACTTATCGGTATAATTGAGGATAAGACGACGCTCGAAAGCGGCAGCACAGCACTTGATATTCCTTTGGATCTCGCATCGGGAGAATACTATATCCGTGCCGTTGCAACGATGAACGAAACACTTACCGATACGGCGGTTTCGGATAAAAAGTACACATTCACAAACAGCAATCAGCCGGTCGCTGCAAGTGAAGTAACTGCTGCCAATGCCGGAGATTACAGACTTCGTGTATCGGCAAAAGAAGACGGAACTTGCGATGGCTATGTTGTAAATCTGTATGAGGTAAGCAAAGAGAACGGAAAAACCGTATATAAAGAGCTTGAAAATGTCTCGGGAGCAACTTTCTCTGCCGGAGAAGATATTATTGTCGGCGGAAGATATGAGCGCAAGGCGGAAGATACAGAGGAAGCAACAGAAGAAAAAACGGAATATATCGGACTTGAAGCCGGAAAAACCTATGCGGCAGGACTTCGCAGAATCAACTATATAAAGGATTTTGAGGGAAATACCATTGCCGGTGTTATGTCTGAGGAAACTTTCTCGGAAGGCGTTTTGGTAAACGAGCCGAAAACACCTGAGATTAAGGCAACAATCACCGACGGCGAAGGCAATATAGCAGTCGATCTGCCTGTCGGAACCGTTGCGGGACAAAGTGTAACCGCTCCGACCGTGAAAACGGGGAATGTTGTTATATCGTTTGAAAGCGATATGCCTGTAAACGGCACATGGTATCTTGACAATACCTCATATGAAGCAGCACAGGAAAGCGCAAAAGGCTTTGGAATATTTTCTTCTGAAGATAATGCTTTTGTGATTTCGCTTGATAATCTTGACACACAGGAACACATTCTCCGTTTGAACGGAACCAATTCCGTCGGCGACGGTTTCAGCAAAACCGTAACATTTAAGGTTGATGACATCGCCCCTGTTCTGGTTCTTAACAGTCCGACCGCAGGCTCGGTTGCCGCAGACGATAAGGTTACGGTTACAGGAAGAACAGACGCTGATGCGAAACTAAAAGTTGAAGTGAACGGCACCATTATAGGCGAAAAAATCCCACCTGTGTGGGATGCGGATTCAAAAGACGGAAGCTTCAGTATTACCGCCGATATTGACAAATCTCTTATGAAGAATAAGATTACCGTAACGGCGACGGACGCTGTTGGAAATACAACTCAAAAGACCGTCAGAATAGTCAACAGCCGTATGACAAACTTAGAAAAAGTGAAAATTCGTCTTGGCGAAAATGATATTACGGGCATACTGAACGATACTTCAAACGATATGAGCGGAAAGCTTGCACTTTTCGGTGTATCAAAGAACGGTGACGAGTTCCGCATAAACGATTCATCTATGACCGAATGGAATACTTTCGCAGTAGACGGAAATATAAGCTACAACGAAGAAAGCGACACTCTCTTTGTTAAAAAAGGCAGTAACGGTATGCTTACCGGTATGCTTCGTCTTACAGAGGATTCCGGAATGTCGGCAGCTGCGGCATTCGGGGAGTCGAATTTACACCAGATTCTTTTCAGCACTTCGGAAAACGGTGTTATTACTGTAAATCCCACAAGTGCAAAGCAGGGTGAAACGGTTAATATATCGGTTGTTCCGAATGACGGATATATATTCAAGGGCTGGAAGAGCGACGACGTGACTTTTGCCGACCCGAGTTTGCCGTCAACAACGTTTATTATGCCGGATTCTGATGTTGTATTAAGTGCAATTATAGAACGTGACACAATTATGCCTGATGTTGTACTTGAATATGAAACTATCACTTATGACGGCACGGAGAAAGAACCGTCGGTTACTGTAAAAGACGGAGATGTGATGCTTGTAAAAGATGTGGATTATACAGTCGAATATATCTCTAATAAGTTTGTCGGGACAGCAAAGGTAAAAATTACATTTAAGGGCAATTATTCCGGCAGTGCTGAAAAGGAATACACTATCGGCAAAGCGGCTCCGAATATTTCGGCAATGCCTATTGCGGGCAAGATAAAACGAGGCAAAAAACTTTCGGAATCATCGCTCACAAACGGAAGTGCTGTCGGCGTTGACGGAGCCGAACTGAAAGGTACATTTGCTTGGAAAGACGGCAGTGAGGTTATGAATACGAACGGCTCGTTCAAAAAGCTCGTTATATTCACACCGGAGGATACCAATTATAAGCCGTATGAGATTGAAGTTGAAGTTACCGTTTATTCATCCTCATCAAGAGGTGGCAGTACCGGTACTACGCCCTCCTACCGTATCAGTGTAACTCAGACAAACGGTGGTAAGATTTCACCGGATACTGTTTCGGTTTCAAAAGGAAACTCGCAGAAGTTTGCCATAACACCGGATGACGGATATGAGATTTCGGATGTTTCGGTTGACGGAAAGAGTGTCGGCGCTGTGACAAGTTATACCTTTGAAAAGATTACTGCGGCACATACAATTACAGCCGTATTTAAGAAGGTAAACGAAGGCAATAACGAAAAAGATCCGTTAGATGTCACATGGAAGAACCTGTTTACAGACATTAAAGAAACAGACTGGTTCTATGATGCTGTAAAATATGCAAATGAAAACGGTTTGATGAAGGGTATATCCGATACGGAATTTGCACCGGAAAACAATATCACAAGGGCAATGTTTGTTACGGTTCTTTACCGTATTGAAAATGAGCCTCAGACAATCGCATCTGCTTTCAATGACATAGAAAGCGGAAGTTATTACGAAAAAGCGGTTGCATGGGCAAATGCCAACGGTATTGTCCTCGGCGTTTCCAAAGACCGATTTGCTCCGAATGATAACATAACCCGAGAACAGATGGCGGCAATCATTTACCGCTATGCAGCATTCAAAGGGTATGACATGACAGCGAACGGTAATACGAACTATAAGGACAATGACGATATTTCCGATTACGCAAAATCCGCTGTAATCTGGGCGTCTGAAAAGGCAGTTATGACAGGCAATACAGACGGCAGCTTTGCACCGAAGGCAAATACTACAAGAGCGCAGGCGGCAGCAGTATTTATGCGTGTACTTGAAAACCTGAAGTAACAGCAAAACAACAAAAATAGGGCTACACTCATTTCGGTGTAGCCCTATTTTTGTCTTGTGTAGGTAGTGTTGTCCTGCGTGATTACTAAAATAAGCACTGAAACAGTTAAAAAAGCAATAGAAGATTAGTATAATTATGTTAGGAATGATACTACAATTATGGATTACGAAAAATTAGGTGATAATATTCATAATTATAGAGAAATGCGAGGCTTTACACAAGAAAAATTAGCCGAACTATCTAACATATCAGACAAACATCTTTCTAAAATCGAAAGGGGCAAAATCAATATAAAAGTCGATACCTTAGTTAATATTGCTTCAGCATTAAGTGTTTCTGTTGATAAGCTGCTATCAGATACTTCACCATATGCAAAGCCAGATTATATATCTCAAATTACATATCATATATCAAAGTTGTCAGAAGAAAAACAAGCAAGGATTTTATGGCATTTGGAGCAAGATGATATATTTGAAAACAGAAAAAAGCCTTGCTTAAAACGATTAGTTACCGATGGAAGTATGGTAAGGTGATGAATATGAAAAAAAGATACCAAGAATTAATTTGTCAATTAAAAGTTAGAATAAAGACCGTAGAATTATAGTAATTCTGTGGTCTTTTTTGTTTTTTATAGTTTAATAACATCGTTGTTGTAACGAAATTCCAATATAACTGTCATAAGCTCATTGTAAATCCCGACACCGCACCCGTTGTAAAATTGATATTTGAACTCTTTAACGGCGGTATGGCAATGAATGAGATATGCTTGCAGCTTAATGAAAAACAAATTCCGACACCGGGTGTTTACGGCTATCAAAAAGGATATATTACTTCCGAAAAAAGCATCGGTAGCGGTTTATGGCAGACTATGACCGTGCGGCAAATTCTTATGCACGAAATCTATACGGGTAAGCTCGTTCAAGGCAGGAGCGACAGCTTGGCAAAAAAGCAAACGGCTGTTGACAAGGATAAATGGATAGTCGTTCCGAATACGCACGAAGCCATTATATCGCAAGAGATGTTTGATAAGGCACAGGAGCGTATAGAACAGTTAAAGAAAAAGCACGACAATATATCCGTAATCCCCTACACAGAGAATATATGGAAGGGGAAAATCTTTTGCGGAGAGTGCGGCAGACCTTTGCACCGTACAAGATTTTTGAGAGTAAAAACAGGTTTTGCATATAACATAATCTGTCTTACAAATACAAGATATAAATGGGGCGGCTGCGATAACGGCAGTATTCTTGAAACAGATTTGCTTAATGTTGTTATAACTGCAATAAAAACACAAGCTGCTGTGCTTGCAGACAGAAAAAATCAGATATTTTATTCTCTGAATGATAAGCAACGAATTGAGCAACAGCAGGCGGAAATAAAAAAATTATGGGCATATATATCCAAAAATCAGAATTTCTTGAACAGCTTGTATGAAAACCTTGTAAACGGCATCATCACACAAGAGGAATATCAAGAAATGCGTACAAGCTACGGTGATAAAATTTCCGATACGCTTCGCAAAATAAACGAGGTTGAAAGCCGACAGGCAGAACTTGAAAAGCAGTATAGTCAATATTGCGACCTTTCTGACGCTGTTTCGGTTATTACCGAAAACAACACACTCACAAAAGAGCTTATAAACAAGTTGATTTCAAGAATAGAGATTTATAAAGGAAAAAAAGTTGAAATAACATACAGCTTTGATAATGAATTTGAAGGTGAGGTGTCTGCAAATGTATAGATATATCGTAGCAATATATTTGCGATTATCCGTTGATGATAAGCGTGTCGAGAGTATGAGCATTGAATCTCAAAGGCTTCTGCTTCGTAAATATGCGGAAATCCTCGGTGATAATGTAGAAATTATTGAATATGTTGATAACGGGTATTCCGGGACCAATTTTGAACGCCCCGCCGTTCAGCAGCTTTTGACCGATTTAAAACCTATAAAGTAAACTGCATTTTGGTAAAAGACTTCTCACGCTTTGGAAGAAACAGCATTGAGGTCGGATATTTCACACAGCAGATATTTCCTCTGTTCGGAGTAAGGTTTATATCTGTCAGCGATAATTATGACAGCGATGAACATAAGGGTGATACGGGCGGTATTGCTGTTGCTGTTAAATACCTTGTAAATGAGTATTACAGCCGAGATTTATCGGTCAAAACAAAGAGTGCCAAATACACAAAATGCGGCGTGGTGAATATAAATCGGGAAATTATACTTACGGTTATAAACCCGATAAAAATGGCGAACAGATTATTGACGAAAAAGCCGCCGAAACTGTTAAAATGATATTCGAGCTTACCGTTGACGGGAAATCAGCCGCATATATATCAAAACCGTTGTTTGACAAAAATATTCCTACCCCTGCACAGTATAAAGGCATTAAAGGAAATTACGGCTCTCGCTTTCCAAACTGTAAATATTGGAGTATTTCCACTATAAACCGAATTATTGTCAACGAACAGTATATGGGTATGTTTGTAATGCTGAAACAAAAGGTGCAGGATGTGGGCAGCACGAAGATGGTTAAGCGTGATGAAAGCGAATGGATTAAAATTCCCAATCATCACGAAAGCATTGTTTCAAAGGAATTGTTTGAAAGAGCAAATGCGGTACGCCGAACATTTAAGCAGCCGAATAAACAACAGAGAAACTATCCGCTTCGTGGAAAGGTTGAGTGCGGTTGTTGTCAACACGCAATGGATTATGTGCCGAAAAAGACACCGATATACCGATGCAGTTATACAAGGAACGATGAAACGGAGCCTTGCTATAAATCGGAAATATCGGAAAGTGCATTAAATCAAGCTGTTTTTGATATAATCTCAAAGCAGGCTGAAATTTTATTGAATATTGATGATGTTTCAAAAGCTGATACGGCACAGATAAAAACCGGACAACTTGCGGATATAGAAAAACAGATAGCAGCTTGCCAAAAAGAAAAGCAAAAATTATATGAGCATCTTTTGGCAGAAAAAATTACTCTTGATGAGTATAGGCAGCTAAAACAGGAGTATGACACAAAGGCTGAAAATTATTGAATACGATACGATAGATACCGTCGGGCAGAGGAGCAAAATCGCCTTAAAATTGAGAACAGAACAAAAATCGTTCAGACCGCAAAAAATATAAAAAAAGAAAACACCTTAACACAAGCACTTGCGGATATGCTCATTGAAAAGGTATGCGTATATCCCGATAACAGGCTTGAAATCGAGTGGAAAATCAAGGACTTTTGTGCCGAAAATACGGCAGTGATAAGCTGATGAAACTTTTAGTTTTAGCTTGACATACGGGTGTCTTAAATCGTGGATTCGTATGTGCTTTACCCCTTCCCCCCTTGCACCTCTTTCCATTTCGTGATGAATATAGCTTTTTGTTACTTCAAATATGCGGTCGTTATTGCCGATTCGATACAGTTGTTTAATATAGTCCTGCATTTCTTCGGATAAAAACTCCGGCATCTTAATGGTACGGTTGCTTTTCGGTGTTTTAGGCTCTGTTATTAAATCTCGTCCGCCGATACGCTGATAAGATTTATTGATTATTACCGTCTGTCGGTCAAAATCAAAGTCCGATGGTGTCAATGCAAGCAACTCACCCAACCGTATTCCTGTCCAATACAACATCTCAAACGCATAAAACGAAATCGGCTTATCAAGCATTTCATCAATAAACTTCATATACTCATCCTTTGTCCAAAATTCTTTTTCTTTGTTCTTCGCCTTACCCATATTTCCTGCTTTTGCAGCCGGATTTTCAGATAGTCCGTAAAACTTTGCCGCATGATTAAATATTGTACTTAATTGATTATGCAAAGTTTTAAGATATACCGGCGAACACGGCTTGCCATTCTCATCACGGTAATTCATCATCTCATTTTGCCACTTAATCACATCTTTCGGCTTAATATCAGATATACGCTTCTTACCGAAATATGGAATCAGCTTATTATCAATGATAGAATCCTTTGTTTCCCATGTTGTTTCTTTGATTCTTGCTCCGATATCTTCACGATATAGTCCTACAAAGTTCTCAAAAGTCATATCTATATCGGATTTTGCCTTACGCAGTTGTTCTCGTTCCCAGCTTTGAGCTTCTCGCTTTGTGTTGAAACCACGTTTTTGTGTTTGCTTTCGCTCGCCTGTCCAATCGGTAAAACGATAAACGGCTCTCCATTTGTCACCATCTTTATAAACTGCCATTTTCGCTACTCCTTTCTGCTTGTGGCTTATAGTTTACTTTCTCGAAAAAGTACTGCTTACTTACTCTGCCGGCAATGGTGCGAAACCCTTGCCGTTGCAGCTCGGAATTCATTTCCTTGATAACCTTGTAAGCATATGACTTCGATACTCCGAGTATCTGCTGTACTTCATCAGCTCTCAAAAACAAATTCCCCATGTTTTCACTCCTCACTATTGTTTTTTTATCATCTAGCGTTAATATAATACAAATAAATTCTTCTATGCTTGCATCAACTCAACGTAATTTGATAATGTCAAGTGCTTTTTTGAATATTTATTATCTTTTTTATTTCTTATGGTCGACTAACTCAAACTAATATGTTATAATAGGTGTATAATCTATACACCTATTTCAAGGTTCTGTCAAGTAATAAAGGTGGAGATTTTTGAAAAAATACTACCTGATACTTGACAGGTTCTTATAATAGGTAGTAGGACAATACGATTGGAGATATATTATGGCTATCGGAGAACGAATACGGTTTTTAAGGAATCTGCACAGTGCTACGCAAAAATGGCTTGGCATAAAACTCGGTTTCAGCGAAAAGACAGCCGAAACCCGTGTAGGTCAATACGAAATAGGCATCAGAACGCCAAAAGATGATATGATAAAGGATATTGCAAAAATATTCGGTGTGTCACCGCAAGCAATTAAACTGCCCGACATCGACAACTATGATGCTTTGCTGCACACCCTGTTTGCAATAGAAGATATATATGGGTTGACAATAAATATGCTTGATGACGAGTTTTGTCTTACGCTCAACAGAGATAATCCGTCTTATTTTCCTATGTACGATATGCTTTGTGCATGGAATAAGGTTGCACGCAAGTATAGGAACGATGAAATAACAAAAGAAGAATACGATAATTGGAGATATAATTATCCGAAAAGTAATGTGAAATAAATAATTGAAAGAGAATTAATTATGAATAATGATTTTATTGAATTAAACGAGTGGTTAAAAGAACAAGAAAAAAAAGAGAAATTATTAAAAAAGAAATATCCAGTCGATGTTCCCAACGATATATGTCATTATGCATTTATATACGGATTTTCAATTGAGAATAGTTTCAAACCAAAGGTCTGCGAATACCACCATTTTTTTAGTACCAATTTTGAAGATATATATATTTGGACTTACGAGAAAAATCAAAATTCTGCCCTCCTGTCCAATACCAATATAGCAGTTAAAGAAACTCCTTTTTGGAAGACCGCATCAAGACTTATACAATTATCATTATTTTTTATAGAAGCATTTGTATCTATAGAAGATCCTATTGATTATAAGTGGATGTATTATTTTGATTTTGATAAGTCAACAATAGATAATATTGTGTTTTATGGTCTATCTGAAATAGAAAGTCATTTTATGAGTAATGGAAAGGTACTAAAATTAACTCAAATTGCAGAATTAGCTCCAATAATAGAATTACTTGAACGAGATGATGTTGCTTACAATGCAATATCCTTAATTGTATCTGCTTTCTCTTCACATCAAATATGTTTAATCTGCGAATTGAGTAAAGCACCTTGGCATGATCATTTATCTGAAGAGCCCAAAATTTGGAATCAAGCAAATATGTTGCAAAGCTTAGAAATAGCCATTGTTCAATCGTGTAGAGCAGTCGAATCAATTCTTGGCGAACCTCCAAACAAAAAGAAAGAATTAAAGGTCATTCGACATAAACAAAAATGGCTTGATAAAATAGGAATAAACCCTGATGATATCTTTGAGAAGGCAAATAAAAGCTATTTAGAATTCTATTATGAATTATTCTTCGAGCTTAGAAACCCATCTGCTCATAGTTATGGAAATATCCATTATAACCTAGAAAGAAAACGAGCTGTGGAAGCACAGTGCTTTGCTGCAATAATTTTAAGAGAGTATATTAATAAAAATTTACTTGATAATGAATCTGCAATCAGTAAATTAAAATTTAATAAAGATTTGCTATCTAGAGTTTCTGAAAAAATGTCAACCTGTATAACTGTAGATTAATAGTATTAACCAACAAAAAGAGCTAACAGAAAATCAAATCAGTTAGCTCTTACTTTTATAAATATTTTAATGTTGCCAAATCGTTGCCAATCAGCACTTACAAGTGCCGCAAACGGCATAGTCAAGCCATTTGTGAAGCGTGATACCTCATTCCCACTCGGTGCGTTATAGCGTGATTTTAGTTGCGTCACCTGATTTTAAGCCGTTTTCTTCGCCGATTCCGCTTAAAATCTTTTAATTATTTTGTGTTCTGAGCTGTCTGTTATCAATTTGTTAGCACCTATATGTTAACATAATATTTGCAAGATTGCAAGGGGTTTTTACAAATAAATTTAACTAATGCAAAAATGTGCGCATCCTAAGACTTGATTAGAATGATATTTACAATTATTTCCTTTGCCAATATAACACTCGCACCGTTATAATTTCGTATTATGCTGTTGTTTTCGTTTTTGTAACATTTGTTTTTTATAATACTTTATAGGTATTGGGATACCGTTTATCAGAATATCCATGTGGTAATTTAAACTTCATTGTGTTTTTATCATAGACAATTTCTATTAGCGGTTTATTATATCGTGCAAAGCCTCCGAAATTTTAACGACATCACTTTCGGTATTATTCTTTCCCAGTGAAATACGGATTGTGCCGTGAGCATATTCTTTGGGTATTTTAATCTCTTTGATAACATGCGAAATCTGCGTATTCACACTGTCACATGCAGAACCAGTAGATATGTAAATGCCTTTCAAGTCCAGCCTATGGAGGATTGTTTCACCATCAACTCCTTTAAATGAAAGACTTATATTTCCAGGAATATGTTCTTTATATCCATTTCTTATGTAATCAATCCCTCGTAATTTATTCAGCAAAAGCTCCTCAAGATAAAGTAATTTTTCTTTATTAAAATCAATGTCTTCACAATTTTTCTTTAACGCTATCGCCATGCCAACAACAGCAGCAACATTTTCGGTTCCAGCACGCATACCAAATTCTTGTAATCCACCATTACAGTATGGAGAAATATCAGTTCCATTTTTTATGTATAAAAAGCCTGTCCCTTTGGGACCATTAAATTTATGGGCAGAGGCAGACAACATATCTATTCCAAGCTCTTGAACATCTATTTTAATGTGTCCTACTGCTTGGACTGCATCAGTATGAAACACTGCTCCATACTGATGAGAAATTAAAGCAAGTTCCTTTATTGGCTCTATTGTTCCAATTTCATTGTTTGCAAGCATTACTGATACAAGTCTTGTTCTACAAGTTATTATTTTTTTTAGCCTTTCCGGAGCAATTATACCATATTTGTTTGGGGACAAATATGTAACCGGGTATCCCAAACATTCAACTGCTTTACAAGCATTAAGTATAGCGTGATGTTCAATTGTTGAAGTGACAGTTCCCCTCTTTGAAAGATCGAAAAAAGCTGTACCTTTGATCGCCCAGTTGTCGCTTTCAGTACCTCCTGAAGTAAAATATATTTCTTCTGGCTGGGCGTTTATACAATTAGCAATAATTTCTCTGGAATCCTTCAGAGCCTTTTTGCTCATTCTCGAAAAAGAATATAACTGTGAAGGATTTCCGTACTCATTTATTAAGTACTTTTTCATTGCCTCAAAAGCATCATTATCAAGTTTAGTAGTAGCAGCATTATCTGCATAAACAAAATTTTTCATATCTCCCTCACTCAAAAAGGGTACACCCCTCATCCTTAAATTCTTCAATTTTCTCCAAAAGATCTTCTACGGTGCACTCCAAATATTCTGCCAGGCAATCCATACAATAAAAATTAGTTATGTTCATTCCAAGCAATTTCTTGTTTATAGCAATCGTATCTTTTTCTAATTCTTTTTTACCACAAATAACGCACTCAACATTCATTGCTAATATTCCTCACTGTAAAATTAGGTACACTTTTGCCTTTAAATTCAGGATCAAGAATTCCAAGTTGAATTTTAATAATCCCTCTCATTTTGGTTGCTGGTCGCAAACAATAGCGATTAAAGTCTTTTATGTTTATATCCTGTTCTGTACGCACATTAGGAAACAGTAATTTTAAATACGCAGTACATATTCTCTTAACCGCTTCTGTGTCTCTTGTGTCAGAATGTTCTGGTACTTCTACTAACCTATCTACGACTGCACGATAGCTTGCATCTTCACGAAGTAAATGCATAATGGTGCAAAAATACTCTGAATTTAATGCCCACCCGGAAATCTTTAAATCATCGTGCATTCTTGGTATATCCCATCCCTTAATAAAGCCGTGAAATCGATCTAACAATGCACTCTCGTGAAAGGTAGTCGGCAGTTCTGAAAACATACTCTTATACTCATCCATATTGTCTTGACTAATATTCCCTAATAGGATAATTCCAGAATCGGCAACCCCTTCATAAGTGCCTACTGTAAAAACACCTGATTCCATATATCCTTTTAATGCGGCTCTCATTTCATCAATGTCTGTAAATGAAATCGTTTGCACTTCATCTAATGCGACATAATCATTATTACAGACGAGTCCTTGCGTTCTTTTGCTTATATCATAAAACATCTTCGCCCTAGACATAACTCCACCCGATGAGAGCCACCCGAACTTGCTAACTCTTCCAAACAAATATGATTTGCCAGTTCCTTTTGGAGCAAGCTCAATTAAGTTAAGTCTTTTTTCTACAAACGGTAATAAGCGAGTTAACATTGCTAATTTTTGATGTTCCTCTTCATATCCGGCTGCATTATAATCAATAGCACCAAGAATGACATCAATCCACTCCGATGTTGTAAACTCGTTTCTCACATCTTTATAGTAATCAAGGTCAATTGTATATGGGCAAAAATCAGTAAATGATGTCAACTTGATTTTGCCTGGGATCTTCAATTCTTCATCCGGCAACCTATACCCCAGTTCAATAACACCCCAAGTTTCCTTGCCTTTAACAAGTTCATCCTTACATTTTTCCCAAATGTGAGGTTCTATGATAGTTTCCTTGTTTGTTAAGCCAAAATCAGGTAAAGAAAAAGTAATCTCTTGATTCCTTATATTAATATCAACCGAAATCTTAGTCAAGATTTTTACACGCTCATTTTCAACAATAATACGATTTTTGATACTTATCCACTCATCTTTTCTTGGCAGATATGTATGAATAAAATCGGTTAATTCCTCAATATCAAAATTACCTTCATCATCTCCGAATTTTTTCAATAACCAGTCTCGAAGGAACGATGGTAAACTTAATGCCGAAAAGAAATTGCTTTTTTTTAGGTCTTTGTAAACGACCATCTCATCAAAGCACTCCCTAAGTTTTTCCTGCATTTTAAGACCTCCTTATAGCAAATCTTTTTCCTGTGAACTTTCTTTCTTGATTTCAAATGTCAATCCGGAAACGATTAAATTGTTGGATGTATATACATCCGCAGTATAACATTTTGCTTTTTTGAGTTGTGGCATATTTATTTGATAAATATTGTTGTCCAACTCCTGTGCTTCATAGAAAGTTCCTTCTACGCAAACAGAAAGATCTTTCAATTTTGTTTTGGAGAACAATCTAATCGCAGCTTTCTTCCTGAAACTTACTGTAATTATTTTATCCAGCACCGACACTTCTATGTCATCATTTGATTTTGTGATTTCAATAATTGGAACCACAACTTCTTCTAGAGTAGCACCACCGTGTACCTCTACATTGGCTTTTCTGCCTCCTCTAAATCGGTCATAATTTGCAAGAACCCAAAAGCCATCTTCTTCTGTTGCAAACGGGGTTCGAACATCAGCATCTGCCTTAGGGCAACATCTTCCGGAGTGTTCGCCCTTAGATTCCATTTCCCACATATTTTCAGTATTGTGAATAACTGCAAGTCTGCTCGCACCGTGGTCAGATACCATAATAGCCTTTTTATATACACCTTGTGTCAGTTTCAATTTAATTTTTTCAAGAATGTCATCAATAATCTCCAGCTCTTTTATTAAATATACAGGCTGTTTTCTTTGTCTATAATCGTAATCATCTGTACCATGGTGTTTAATCTCATCCAAGCGTTTTTCAGAATTTACGATAATACCATCGTTTTCAAATTCTGCAACAAATTCTTTGTTTTTGCTTGTAATTGACGGAAGATTTGCTGTGCATGTTATTATATTGGCCATTAGTTTTTGCTCTTTGCACTTTGCAAGAATGTAGGAAAGATACTCTACCCCCATTGCATCCACAAAATAAAGTTGAGAATTTTCTTTGTCAATTTTGTCGATTTTAGCAGTGCGTGGTTCTAATAACAAATTATATTCTCGTAATGTCGCTTGTTCATTTACAAGATTTTCTATCTCCGGCAACACTCTATTTATAACTTTGCTGTGTGTATATAAAGAGAAATACTTATCAAGTAATGGCTTATTGTATCTGTAATCTTTTATATACAAATACAAGTCCTTATAAACCGATTTCAAAATCCTTTCCAACATATTCTTATCTTCGCTCTGATAATATTTTTCTAGCAAAGTAATTATCAATTCTTTTTCCTGGCGTGTATTATCAGTTAAATAATAAATTGCATCTTTCCCTTTTTGAACGACAATTTTACAAAAATCGATAACTTCGTCAATTGGATTTCCTAATGTAAGAAGCAGTTGTTTTCTTTCCTGATATACATTCTTGAAATCCTTATCGGTATAATCATAAGATAAAATATCTCTGTAAATCTCTCTTATCCATATTGATTGATTGGCCGCTTTCCTTACAGCGGAATCTAAATATTGATTGTTTTTGGAGCCAAAAAGTTTTAGTCCTATAAAATACAACCATTTTTTATTATCAGGATACGCCGAATAATTAGGTAGTGCAATTTCAAGACTTTGATAGTTTCCAAATTCATTGTTACAAATTTCAGCAAACATTTTGCCATTGTTTAGCAAATCAAGCAAATATTCCCACTGACTATCCGTCCCAATGCTTTCATCAAGAGATGTTAATATGTCGTCTTTTTCTTCAATGATTTCAAAGGCTTTGCTCATATCAACGATACTATACACAGATTTTGCGAACATCTTCTTGTTTTTTGAAGTAACTACACATATATCGGAATATTTATTCTTTTCAATTTTATCTGCAACCTTATCAATACCATCAATAACACATTCGCACGAAGGAATCGGTAATTCCTTCGACACAAATGTTAGTTTCGGAAATTGCACAGTATCTCCATCATACAAAAAAATCCTTCTAGGTAGCCTTGGGTCAGAAAAGTTCAAAAGTTTCCGACATTGATATGTCATAACAACAACATGTCCAGAAATAGACATATTTATTATGTTACCCAAATAATATCTCAATTCTTCTTCGCCATAAAATCTCAAAAGCGAAGTTAGGCCAATAAGAAAGCAATTTTTTGTTTCTGATGAAATGTCTGCCAATAACGCTTCCATTCTTGGTAATTCGTCTTTGTTGCAAAAACCAGAAGCATCTAATATCAGATTTCCATCAACATCAAAATGCGTTAGAACCTTTTTTAAATCGTCGCCGTTTTGTACATCAACAAGTAATGGCTGGGCATCATTTGACGCCAAATATTTATCGATTTTCTTTATACAAGCATCAAGTTTCATCCCGTGCCTCCTTAATTATCTTTGATAATTTCCATACCTACTATCATATTATCTTTGATAAGGTCTTTTAAGTAGCGTTTTACATCTTCAAGCCCCATTCTGTCGATTTTTTCCAATGCTTTATCACAGCCGCTTTGATTGTATTTTGCTTCTGCCATCTGTTCTAATTTTTTGCTAACTTCCGGCAAGCCAAACCAATCATACGGTTCGGCAGTAATTCTGCTATCCAAATATTGCTTGACTTCATCAATATTTGTAAGCATTACATCATATCCTTTAATAACAGAATCCACAAATGCTTGATTACGAGCTTTTTCATCTTCTAATTTGGAGAAAAAGGTCGCATTCGCAAAATATGAAATAGCCTTATCAATAGATGCTTCATCAGGATGGTGTTGATTTACTGCTCAAAACGCTGCCCTTGCAGTCTGAATATCTTTATCTTCCACCATACAGAGAATTGGCATTTTATATTTCATTGACCATTCACGTGGGGTTTCTGTATTTGTCCTTTCTCTCCACATTCTCTTTAACTTTGCAGATTTACTATTACGCTTATACTCATCAACTTTTCTGTCAACAATGTTAAAGTATTCAGCTTTTTCTTTTGTTAAAGAACCTGCCGGAATGCTATTATAAATTTCTCTAATCTCGTCATCGGTAAAACCATCAAGATAGAACTCACATACTTTCTTGAATACATCGATCTGATTTCCATAAAAATCTTTGAATGCATCCGAATTTGCAACGAGCAAATCATAAAATTTCTGCTTTTGCGAATCCAGAATAACTCCTGATTTCTTAATATTATAGAGAGCTTCCAAGAATACGCCAAAGTCATCCAAATAATTTTTTGCTGCCGGATATGAAATTCTAATGTACTGACATTTATCGCACCATTCTCTAACAGCGTTTTCAAAACTTACGCATTTAGAAATAACCTTATTACTTTCACGAATAATTTTGTATTCCAGAATTACCTCTTTTATTTTTTGTTGTGCAGTTTCAATATTCCATACCCAATTTGCTGCATCTGCATCAAATTTCTTACGAAGAACATTTATGTATTGTCCACCATCATTGATTTCAGTAGATAATGACACAAGTTCTCCATTTTCAAATTTCTTGATGTATTCTTTCATACCTTCTGTGCATTTTTCCTTATTGAGCATAGATTTCAAATCAGTAGCTGCATCTTTATTCTCAATACATAATTTTCCTATTGTGTATGCAATGTCATTATCTGTTTTCTGGTGTGTCGCCATATTATTGCTATTTGCAATTCCACAGTAACAATCAATAATCTGAGCCAACACAGTAGTATCAGTTTTAGTTGTTTCGTGGGAAAAAATTGATTTAAGTGTCCAAATTGGAAATGTGTATTCCTTCATTTTGCCACGAATACGTTCTCTTGTCTGCTCCACCGAAGTACACTGGTTCTTAGCTATTCCAAATGCTTCTGATGTCGCCTCGTTGAAAGCCTTTTCATCTTCAGTCATAGCAACAATATATTTGTCTTTATATCTCGGATTAGGAGTTATTTGAAGTTTAATAACCTCATCAACCATTTCCTGTAATTTATTTATGTTCAAAGCGTCGTTAGTAAGACCGTCAGACCAACTATAAGATCCATCGACATACTCTTTTAACACAAAACCAAGCACAAAAGCTGTTAAATTACAAGGCATAAAACCAAATGGCTTTTCTCTAAGTTCGTCATATATGGCTGCAATCGAAATGCGTCCACTATCGTTAAAAGCTGTTTGAATCAATTTCTCAACGCTTATCTTAATTTTGGAAATTAAAGAGGTTGAATTATTTTCCCAATATTTACCTTCATAATGCCACGCATCGCCAATCGCTTTTTCAAGTTTCGTTGCTTGGTTGGAAGATTTATAAGCTCCCTGAACTTCTTGCTTTGCACCACAAGCAACACCCTGTTTCAACGAACTTGGTGTGTACATTGTATCAGTAACCGTATATTCACCCTCTAAACAGTTTTTATATTCCTTTTTGTCAATATAAAAAAGTTCAGAATAAAGCATATCAAGTGTAGCCGCTCTTCTGCCATCTTTACAATCAGATGTATAAACAATAAACTCTCCACCTGATACTTTATTTTTCCATTTTTTAAGCGCATCTTTTGCATTTGCTTCAAATTGACGAGCCTGATTATTGTCTTTTCCTTGATAATATATAGACTGAGCCATATTATCACAATACTGTTCATATCCGTCTTTCCCAAGAGGAGTAGTGGTAGCATCAATAAATATCATATTGTAGGAGCCATCTTGCAATGCATCTCTTATTTTTTTACCAATAACCACACTTTCACTATCGTCTTTTGCAAAGCATACAACTGCTACTATTTTATTAGTAAAATTACTTTCCTGATTTCGCAACAACTTAATAGTCGAATCAAAATCAGATGAAGACACATACCTCATTTCATAGCGAAGTTTTAATGCACCGCCAAGACTTACAGCCTCAGACAGCTGTCCTTCATTAATAAGAGAAGATGTTGTTTTTCTCTTTACTTCTTCTTTGAACTTATCAATGGCAGCCATATCACCCACATTAATTAATGCAGAATATTGAAACATACCACCACCAAGCGGTTTTTTGTAAAGAACTTCATCTCTAACAAGTTTTTCCGTACAACGTCCGGCGGCTCCGCCATCCATATCAGAACCTTCAAAGGCGTTGTTAATATTCTTTTCATTAGGAATAAAAAGTTCAACAGAATCGCCAACCTTTTGAGAGATAGCCTGTAATAAAAGGACAGTCTTTAATACACGCTCTTCATTCCTATCTAACTGTTTTGTTGACGCACGAGAATAACAATCCAAAATAGAACGAATATCTTGTGAAAGATATTCCTTGCCTTTGTCATAGAAAAATTCCCATAACATATCTATTGTCAACAACGGATTATCATCATCCGGCCCATAGTTATTAATAAACCATTGAAAGCCTTTGATTTCATCACCTCTGTCATTTTTTATGAAATCAAACATACTTCTTTGATTTGAATCAAAAGCAGAGGATATATGTTTTAGCAGCAATGCAGTATAAGGATGAATGGGCAATATGTTTTTTAATTCGGTATCCGAAATGTTTGCACTGCTCTTAACAATTTTTCTGGAATCATGTGTTCTGTCATAAAGATCATCAACAGTCATTTCCCAATCTTCAAGAACCGCCTCATCGCTATTCTTTTCCATAGCAGCACCCATAAGCTGAAACGCCATATTTTCAGGAAGTTCAATGATACAGGTAGGCTTAATAAAGCGGTCTAAAATTTTTGACTTGTCCTTATCTGCATCATCAAATAAACCGGCACTCTTATGAGTAACGATTATCATATAAAATGGATCTGTTTCACTTATCTCGGCAATTTCTTGAAATCCGGTAAGACTTCTTGCATTATTGTTAAAAAACTCTGTAAATTCATCCCAAATAAATACGATAGCTTTAAGGTTGTTTACTTTGATAATTTCCTTAATCCAATCAGCAAGACCTGTTGTATCCAAAGAAAGAACTTTAATTTGCCTTTCGTCTGCAACCTTAAAAATCTTATCCACCAAAGCAATCAGTGCGTCTCCTGAAAAAGTGTTGAGCTTTTCTACAACATCCTCAACATTATCTCCACCGAACAAAGTTGCATATTCTCCGGTAATAAGAGAGTTAAAATAATTCTTATTGGCAGAGTCAGAAAGCCATTTGGAAATAGCACCCTTAAGAGCACTGTTCCCCTTATTTTCAATACCCTTCTCTTTTAATGCTTTTTCAATACTTTCCTGTATAGCGAATACAAGGTTATGGTCACCACGAATTGAAGACGAACCATAGCGATGTACAGTTAATATCTGTCCACTATTTTTTGTTCCTTGCAACTTATTAAAAAGATCATTATCCATTTGAAACTTCTGGAAATAATCTCTTGTTTCATCTTCATTAGCATCAAGTAGTTTTTTCAAAGTTAAAACTGCATGTGATTTACCTGTGCCATATGCACCTTCTACCCAAATTGAACGTTTTTGCTCTCTGCGAAGTACACTCACAGTATCTTTCACGAGCTTTATAAAGGTTACGTGAGGATAATATTTTTTCCACATATCCGGATTATCATTTATGACTGCCTCATTAACAGCCGGGAAATAATCAGGATCAATATCAAAATAATGACGATAAATATCGAGTGACATATCAGTTCCTCCTTAGAATAATTCAAGAACATCTTTTGATGTCTTATCGTTCCGTAAAGTAATATTATCAAGATCCAACGTAAATGAAGCCGTGATAAAATCCGGATAATTCACAGAAAGACCATTCAAAATTTTTTCCATCTGTTCACGGTCAAGTCCAAAGATTTCCGTAGGACTTACACCATCACTGTCAATCTCATGATTCAACAACCGAGAAAGCGTAAACTGATAATAATCTCCACAGTTCTCTGCGAACTTATAAAGGCTGTATAGTATTACCTTAGGGTCAGGATTTTGCCATGGAGAACGGGTAATAGATACTAATTTATTTTTCTCTTTTATTCCAAATCCAAAACCGACCTGATTAAACGGTAGTTCAACTAATCTTGCGAAAGAACTCCAAATATCCTTAACCCAACTTTCCTTTGCACCATCTGAAACCAATAAGGATATAGTATAATCTTTTCCATAGGTTTCATTCATATTCAGTCTCTTAATCAGCCAATTAATTTGCGGCGTGTAAGCAAGATTAGACAACATAACCGCCCATGCCGAATCTGAATCAAGACCTATTGTTTCATCAATAACCCTCGCCGTCTTACTAAATCCAGTTTCGTCTAAAAGCTCTGCATCTCTTAAAAACCTTTTGAAGAAACTATACATTTGCGAACCGAGAGAGTGTCTTTCGTCAAATTCATTCTTATAATTAAAATATTGTGCGAACCACTCCATTTTCGGAGCGTGATGTGAATAACAATTTAAACTCTTTGTTGCAGACATTTTAAGTCCCCCTTTTGGCATTTCTAACGATTTATATACTAAACATCCTTTATCTACTTTATGGCATTGTGAACAATGAACACAACTATCACTTATTTTAAATATACCATCTTTCATTGTAATGCAGCCATTGTGACAATCCGCTTCACATTCTTTACATTGAACGCAACACGCTGTTTTTCTAAAAACATTCTTCAGAAGTTTTATAAAGAACGGATTTTGTTTCGATAGCGAAGATGCATATTGTACTTCTATGTTTCCATTATCTTCAACCACATTAAATTCGTACTGTTCATTCTTGAACAGAATCTTATATGGTGAAGTATCATTAAGCAAAATGCCTATGGTTTTTATCCATTCTTTCCAATTTGTCTTTGCTTTTGTGACTTTGATTAAATGATAATCTCCTTGACTCAATTCGGCATAATTCATTTGCACATCAATATCTCTACCATTTTTTCGAGCTTTCCATCCGCCATTTGCAATGAATTCATTCAGTTGTTCCTCGGAAGCAAAACTTTTTTTATACATACATTTAATAGAGTCTATTAATGCATCAAATTCTTTCATATACCAAACTCTTGCCATATAATCATTTCTCTCGGCAGCTCTCGGGCATACAAGGCAACCAGCTCTACGATTTCCTTTTTTATACGCTTCATTCAATATAATATTTTCTGCAAAAATATATAAATATAGTTCCGCAGAGTTCCATTCTAATATCGGATTGCAACTGTACTGCCCTTTGTGCTTTTCTCCTAAACTAACATAATCATATTCACTGCGAGACAAACTTTCACTTGCTCTGACCCCAATAAATGCCATGCCGGTAAAATTGACCTTTCCGGTTAATTCTCGAAGCGAAAGAACCTGTGGTGCTGTCTTGTGTACGCTGCAACACCATCTTGTTACTGTTGCGGGTGGACCAAATTTTTTCCACGATTCATCTGGAGAAAAGTGAGATTTTGATCTAATAAATTCAATATTTTCATTGAGGCATTCTTTCTCAATTGCATCAACAGTTCGGTATGTATCGGGAAATTCCATTCCTGTATCACCAAACAACACCTTAAATTTATTATGTGGCAAGGCTCTTTTAACAACATCAAGCGTCACAACACTATCTTTCCCTCCGCTGAACGCTACATAAAAAACATCCACCTTATCTTTGTACTCCACATATGTATTAAACACCTTCTTTATTGTTTCTTGCGTGAGCTTTTCTAATAAATCTTTGTTTTTGCCCACCATACCCGGAACATCAACAAATCTTAATGGTTCATTGTTCGGTTCCGGTTCGTCAACGATTATTAATTCAGGTGCTGAATACAGTGAACCACCTTTGGTTTTTGCAACAAGTCTGCCTCTATACCAATAATTGTTCGCCTCTGCCCACATATATGGATAAGTATCGTTTTTTTCATAGTTCCAATACTTATCGAATCCCAAAATATCTAATTCTCTGTAGTAAACCGGCCTTGGTTCTTTACTAAAAGACAATGGTGAACTATTTAGCAATAGTCCTCCGGTTTCCACATCCCATTCATATGAATACATATATTAAAATCCCTTCTGATTTCTTAATTCTTGTGCTTTGATGAGAAGTTGCTCAATGCCCGAATAACTTCTGCGTGCCAAATAGCCTTCATCACACAAATATTGCAATGCAACATCTTTCTGTAACGGAAGCCCACTTTTTGCAAGTAAATCTACGACTAATTCATCCAATGTATTTATATTGGAAAGTTTCTTAACAATAGCACCTACGCAAACGCCTTCATTATAATTAGAATGTACTAATTTGTAATTTGGGCTGTACATTGCCACATAATGCTCAAGTAAATAACTGTTCCAGCCAAAGCCGGCATCAGGAAACAATCCAAATTGTTGGATTTTTCCAATAGCTATATAATCCCCATCACAAAAACGGTTTATTGCTGCATCTGTTTCTTCAGGCTTAAAAGCGGCATGAGATTTAGCAACGAATTCGTTTTTGCTTATTCTTAATGAATTTTCATATACTGCATCAAAATAAATAACTGTGTCTAATTCCTGTTTTAACACCTTTAATTCATCAAGCGTAAAAGAATCATTATGTTTACAAAAATCAGCGAACACTTCCATCATTGATAATGCTTGTCCTTGCGAACTGATAATATTTCCTTTAAAAGAAAATCTATCCCTAAATTTATATCCAATTGCATCTCTCAAACCTTTATCAGACAATAAAGTGTTTTTCTCTATAATATATGGATATTTCTTCTTTATACTGTCAATCAGTTCATTGCCTCCTATAAACCGTTTTTCGTCAATAGAAGACTGGATAATCATTGCAATATCCTCTAACTCTTCATCGCTAAATGCAGCAATACTTATGTGAAAATACTCATTTCGCCCGTTACTGATAAACTCGTTATACTGTGCCAATATACTTTTTATTTTCTGTTCCGGTATATGAGAAAGATCAGAAAATATTTCATCATATTCCATAGGAGTTGCCTGTTGAACAAGGCAATTTTTTACTTCATCATATGTGCTAACACTAATATTTGCTTCTTTGGAAATATAATTTTTGTTAGTGTAGTAACTGCCATTATTCATATAAGTCAAATATCCTTTAAGCATATCTGCATTATACATACAATGGTCTAGGAAATCTTCCGAGAACTCTTTGAATAAGGCTTCATAATAGATGATATTTTTTCCTGACCGGAAACTATCATTTATGTACGAAAACAACTTCGTTTTTATTTCTTCATCAAGCATTTCTTGTGGCATATATAACTTTCCTTCGTGAATAATCCCGCACAGTGTTATATGTTTTGTAATGCTGTCATCAGGCATTTCTATTGGATTTCCGTAAAGTTCATCCCAATATCTTTTGAATTTTTTCAGTTCTAAATGAGAACCCACTCTATACCCTTTTGAGAATTTTTCAACCAAAATAGCGGAAAATAACTCAAGGTTTACTGAATGCTTATATCCTGAAACAGAATTTTCTTCACCGCCAATATATAATAAAAGTTTATTTACTCCCGCACGAAATCGATTATGTTGCCGATCGTTATACTCAACAAAAACTTTATCATCAAACAATTCGTCAACAGTCAATTTAGCCTCTTGATAATTGTTTGTATATAATATGCAATTAGCGAAACCATTATCTTTTGCATAGCGTTCTGCTGTATTTACAGCGGAAACATAGCTACGACAAGTTGGCAGAGCCATGTTTTGTTCATTGCTTAACCAGTTATAGAAAGACTCTGCGTTTACACTGCTATTAAAACTTTTTTGTGTTTTAATAGTTTCTGAGGATCGAATACTCCCTTTTTTATATACCTAATAATTAAGTTTTCTTCATCAACCAAGCAGATATCAAGCAAACATTTAATTTTGCGTACAATATCCGTAGCACTTAGGTTTGTTTCCAAATATTTGTTAGTCACTATTTCTTTCGGAGAAATCATTAAATTATAATATTCGCCTGTACAAAAATCCATTCTCCCTTTGTTGGCATTAAATGATTCGTTTATAGGAATTCTATCATCATAGTCTTCATATAATTTTTTGAAAGCATTTACATATAATTGTTTCCAAGATGATACACATTGAATTTCATCACCAAAGTAAGTTGCATATATAGGTTTTGTATATGACAGATCCGGTATTTCGGAAAATGAAATTACCATCGTCGTATAAGATTTATCATTTGGAACATCCTCGATAAGATTTTGAGTAGCAACTATTGCCTCGTCAAATTCTTTCACACCCTCATCTTTTCTATTTTCTGTAATTGATTGTTCTACTTTTTTTGCCACTTGGTTTTCTGTTGGGGTTACATTATTAGGTGCAACAACCATATTTTCTCTAATATATGCAAGATAGTAACGCATAGCCGAAGAAAACTTATTAATTTCCCTTTTGTGCCGAAAACGGAAAACCTTATTTTGTTCAACTGTTTTTTGTGCCAATTTTACTATGTCAATATCTGTTGTTTCAAGAAGAGAGTTCTTAAGTACTTTTGTATTAATACAAAATTCATTAATGGTTTCATAAGACATATACAATTCAGATAATTGAGCCGGAGTTACTTTTCCAGACAACCAATCCAAATAGCGATTGCTAGCGTCTTTTTCGGTTGTATCAATCATTTGTTTCGCCTTCCTTAGTAGTTTGTCAAATTGATTTTTATCGTTTTTTAACAGTTTGACAGTTTCATTAAACAGTCTAGATGCCGGTTTTACAATTGTATAGCCCTTGTAAGCCGACTCCATGCTGTGCATTTGAAATGTAATTCCGCTTATATTTCTATATACATCATCAATGTTAATATTTCGTGTTTTTGCCAATTTCCTCAATTGTTCAGACACTATTTGTATAGCTTCTTTTCGTGATAGCCTTCCATTCAAATAATGCAAATAGTAATCAAGAAGTATAGCTGCTTCATATTTATCCCATTTCTTTTTAATATCCATAGTTAAAACAATTCGTCAAAAATATCATTATGTTTAAGCGATTCCTTTTTGAATGGGGCACTTAAACTAAATTTAATTCCTTTACTCCATTCTTTTTTCTTTTGAGATGCTCATAATGACTTGCTCTATGCTATACGATAACGCTGTCATAAATACCATCCTTATCAATCAAATATTACTACACCTATATAAAACCGTTTCATTTATAATACCATATCATGTGTACAATAAAACTCCCAGTAAAAACCAATACTAGTTATTATTCAACTTCAACAAATGCTTAATTACGATGCATATAGCTTCAAAGCTAATATCCTTTGCATATGCAAATCGTTTCTGATAATTATCCCACATTTGTTGAAGCTCAACGCTATTTTCAATAACAGTCATAGTATCCATATAATCATTTATCTGATCTTTAGTTCCTCTATGCTCAATAGTTTTTTCTAACGCTTCAGCAAACACAGCTTTATCAAATTTTTGTGTTATAATAAGTATGTACGCATCGTAAAAATCTCTCGGGCGTGTATTAAACACGCTCCTTCTGAGAATTGTTTCAACCTTTTCAGCTAAAACCGTTTCTATGTTATATGCCCACAGTTCAAATTTAAGTTCATCATCAAAAATTCCCGTGAAGCTAAATTGCACGGCGTTTGGCGTAATAACATCGCCCGTCGAAACATCTATTGTCATCGGCGTCACGATTGTTTCATAAATCGCATCCAACGCCACTCTATATCCGCCATAAACATCATCTTCACGAATGGGGGAAATATTTTTCAAGCGAAACTTCACATCATCATTCAGGTCAATTTCAAAAATCTCGTTTAACGCTTTTTCAATAGCTTCCGGTGTAAGCGGCAGATTTTTGAGTGTAGTATCCAAATCCATAGTTGCACGATTGTCAAGTCCGACCAGTGCCGCAACAAGCATACCGCCCTTTAACACGAATTTTTCTTTATACTCCGAAACAGACAGCCTATTTAAAAATCTTTCAAACATATAATTCTGCAATATAACCTGTGCGGGAATATTCTTCGATTTTGCTATATTTCGTATTTTCGCTTTCAGGCTCATTGCCTTTGCGTTGATCATAACAACACCTCCAAACATTTTCTCACTTGTTGCAAAATTCCCATTCTGCTTGCATATATGCTAAGATTTGCAAGGTTTTTTTGGGGATTTGCGGCATATTGCTTTAATGACGAAAGAAAGGTTTCATCGGCAATTCTGCTGCGGCTTCTGACAATATCGCATACGGTTCTGTCCATATCGTACGCCGGAACGCTATTTCCCATAGGGGTAATCAGCTGCACCTTGCCCATATTATGCAAATCATCTTTAATATAATATATTTTACATTGCTCACTAATCGAGCGAGCCAAAGTTTTTGAAGATGGTATAGTTACAGCGTGTTCAAACGGAGTTCTATCAGAAATGCCGTTTAAGAACAACGCACTTTCGTGAGAGAACACTATTAAATCGGAGCGAATGCTGAGTGACAGCATTTCATCGTTCAACGCATCAGCCAAAACATACTGCCCCTTGGCAACCCTTGATATTTTTCCGGCTTTGCATAGTTGAGAAAGACTCGCCCTGCTTACACCATTATCAGCAGCGGTTTTTGTCAGTATCAAACCGTTATTTTTATTTGAAATGTCCATCAAGATTTCAAAAGCAGTCATTATTATACCCCTCGTATTAAATATACAGAAATTATAACATTTTTCTTGCTGTTTGTCAATAGATTTCTTTACATTTGCAAAGATTTTAAGATTTATTTCTTGCCATTTGTTAAATAAATCTATTTTTCACAATTCGTTGTTTTTGATGTTCATTTGCTTCTTTTTCAAGCCGTGCAACATATTCTGTATGTTCTCTGATACGCTCGGCATCCTCAAAGATATTGTTGCAGGTTCTCACATCCTTCCGAAGCTCATGCAGTTCATTATTGATTTTCTCAATTTCAAGCTTAGTTTCGGGCTTGCTATACAGCCTATTGCGTTTAAGCGTCAACTCTGATATTTTGTTTTCTGCGTTTTCCTTGAAGGTTTTTAGCTGTTCGACAGTTTCAATTTCATTATCATACAGAAATCGAAACTGCTTCTGATACCGTTCAAATTTTATCAATTCCTCACGCATATAAAATGAAACTCTCTGCGGTGTTTCCTTTTTGCGTATCTTTCCGAACAAGTACAGATAGTGAAAATACAACGCTTTAAATCCGTGCAGCTTGGTTGGCTCATATTTATTAAGCCAAGCGTTATAATCGAATTTCGGCTTATCCAAATCTCGTATGCCGTTCCTCGCCGCAATAATTCGCTGCTTTATTGCCTCCTCACTGTAATTCTTACCAAGCGATTTCAGTCGTATATACCTTTGTGAAAACGCCGGTTTTAACGCAACATATTTTACATCACGCTTGACCGTATACCCACGCTGTTTTAATACTTTCCAAAACTGTTCATAAGAATATGAAACATTGATAATTTCGTCAAGCTCCTCTTTTATTTGACCTCTGACAGTCGGTCTACCCTCGTGTTCCGCTTTCCACTCGGCATAGTTTTTACCCTTACCGGGATTTTTAATTACAGACAAGCCGTGTTCAGCACAGATTTTGTCCGACTCTGCCCTCATTTGCCAATATGCCTTGCTTCCGCCTCTGAATTTCTTCCCATCAACCAAGGAAACGGAGTTCAGGCAAAAATGATTGTGAATATGCTCGTGATCAAGGTGAGTTGTAACAAGCACTTGGAATCTATCACCCCACAGACGCTCCGCAAGTTTAATTCCGATTTCATGTGCAATGTTGGGTGTAACCTCGCCAGGCAGGAAACTCTGATAGCCGTGATAGGCTAAAATTTTATCTGTTTTTCCGAATTGCAGTTTTGTCATAACCATTTGGTCACGGGCAATGTCCGGGGATAGATTTATCCCCGAAACATAAACCTTATTATGCGTCTTTGCTCCGTCTTCAGCATAATCTATTACATCCGTCAAAGCTTGAAGCTCCGTATCGGTATATCTGCTGCCGTCTGTCTTTTCCGGATTTGTGACATAATTTATCACACTGTCAAGGCGACCTTTTATAGACCAAATTCTTGTAGCAGCCATTTGTCATCCCTCCTTTCGGGAGTGAAAACGGACTTGCTGATTTCAACGATAAATTTATTTAATCTGCGGACATTTTCTTCGTATGCCTTGACATTGATAAAACCTTTTGAATTTGCCACCTTGGCAATCTGATTTATGCTGTTTCCGATTGCGTTTAATTCTCTCATCACGCCGTAAAAATCAGCTGACGGTTTTTCTTTTGGCGTTGTTCCCATAATGAGCATCCGCAAATATACCTCTCTCGGCACACCTGATTTCTCTGCTGAAATATTTAATTTTTCATACTCTCTATCATTGAGCCGAAGCGTCATTCTGTTGTTTCTTTCTCGCATTAAAATTCTCCTTTCATTCGGGGTATTGGGGGCAACGCCACCAAATCGGAGAATTTGGGCATCCAAATGCTATGCTTGTTAGAACATTAAGTTCCTACTCATACATAAATCAGTTCGTGATTTATGACCTCTGCCGCAGAGGCTTTGGCATTGTTCATATGCCCAACCCATTCCATTTGGTGAGTTGTCTTGTCGGGAGCAGTCTGCTCCGCCGTCTTAATAAATTGTTCCAATATTTTCTCCGCCTGAGCATCAACCTCGTGCAAATGTTCATTTAATTTTCCTGTCATTAAAAGCGTACTGTATCGACACGGTTTATTTGATTTCAAAAATTGTTTTCTTAATTTGCCGTATTTGCCGATTTCATATTGATTTTGCGGCAGTTCAAAATTCGGCAAATAATAATCACCGCACTTAACATACTCAATTCCGTTTTCAATAAATTTCTCTTTCATAATTCAATCCTCTCATTCTTAATAGTTTTACGGGAATGTGCCACATTCCCGTTTATGTAGTTACCACCTAAAATCCTTGTGCATACCGACTGCATCGAGATACTTTTGTCTCGCCTTTTCTCTCGCCGCATCTGTCTCCGCCGTTCTATACTCGGTATAGTAACTCCGCCTTGATATGGCGTCCATCTTTTTATCAATGCTGTTTTTGATGTCATAATAAAGCTCGTTCAGCTCATCATCGTTAATTTCCAATTCGTCACTGTAAAAATATTTTAGCATTTTTACAAACAATTCTTGCGTAATTTGAATTTTCTTCATAATGTTTCCTCCGTTTCAAGGTGGCAAGGTGGTAAGATGCCCCTTTATATACAATAGGGCATCTTGCCATCTTGAATTTAATCAAAGCTCCAATACCATTGATTATTCACCCGTTTTGACTTGATTTTTAGTTCATCTTTGGCATTCCGCAAGGTTTTGTCGGATATGCCCTTTTGCTGTGCAAGTTCTGTAATCTCCGTCTGTGCCATTTGCCCATCTGCAAGCAGATTTTCAAGAAAATCCATCGCCGTCTGCTTTTTTGTGCCTTTCACAGTTCCCGAAAGCAAATCATCAGCCGTAATATCCAGCTCGCCTATCCATTCAAAGCCGGTTTCTTCATTTAATCGAAATGCAACCGCCTTTGCTTCGGGTGCAAGTGAGCTTTTGGTTTGACATACAACCCTGATTTCCGGCTCGTCCTTAATTCTGCCGACAATCAGCACACTTCTTGCCGCCGCCTGAAAGTCTATCGAACCCAAACCTCTGTATGCCGATTTTCCAACGCTGCATTTGTTCATATGTCCGATTAAGATTATGGCACATTTATATTTTTCCGCAAGCTCCGCTATGTGTTTCATAATCGGTCTAATTTCGTTTGCACGATGCATATCCACATCAGCCCCCAAAAATCCTTGAATCGGATCTAACACAACAAGTTTTGCATTTGTTTCGACAATAGCCTGTTCGAGCCGCACATCACGCATTGTAAGCGGTGTGTCCCTGTCATCAATCACAAGCACTTTTGAGCAATCTGCATCAGCTGACAGTAACCGAGGTTTTATCGTGTCTGCTAACCCGTCCTCCGCCGTTTGATAAATCACTTTTATCGGCGGTTTTTCTCTCTCGTCAATAATGCTCTCACCTTTGGTAAGCCTTGCAATAATTTGAAGAACAAGTGTCGTTTTGCCCTCGCCGGGATCGCCCTGTATAATCGTCACTTTCCCGTATGGGATAAACGGATACCAAAGCCAGCTTACAGTTTCAACCTCGACATCACGCATATTTATCAATTTTAAATCTGCCAGGTGTGGTAAAATATCCTTGTCTGGAGGGTGTTTTACCACACTTTCCGAGTCCTTTTGTATTTGCAGATACATTAGGACTTTTCTTTTTCTGCCAACCCGTTGTAGGTTTGTGCCGTAATTTGAATTATATCGAGCAAGTCGCTGTCAATGTCTGCTCCGTTTTCTATTCGCTTTAATTCCGACAGAATTTCCGCCATTTGATTTCGCAAAGCCTTGTAAACTCTTGTGTTCGGCTGAACTATAACATCTCGCTCCGACAGGCGTTTTATTATGTAGTTCTGCTTTGTAAGTCCTGACAGCTTTACTCTGACATTCAAATCATCCCGCTCCTCCGGTGACATCCGAAACGACACAATCACATTTCGCCACCTACCTTTATTATCAAGTGTTTTGTCCATTTAGCTAACGCCCCTTTCAATGTTCAATTTATCTGCCATTTCTGCCTGTTCACTCGGAAACATATGTGCATATCTGTAAGTTATGTCAATACTCTCGTGTCCGACACGCTTTGCGATTGCCACGGCTGTAAATCCCATATTGATAAGCAAACTGACGTGCGAATGCCGAAGTTGGTGCAGCGTCAGTTTTTTGACGCCTGCCGCCTTTGAGCCTCTCCGCATTTCGCTATGAAGAAAGCTCTTTGTGAAATCAAAAATTCGGTCATTTTCTCCGATACCGTATAGCATTCCGATGTATTCCTTGATTTCATCTCTTAAAAATTCCGGCATTGTTATTATACGAATGCTGCACGGCGTTTTCGGATCGGTGATAATGTCCTCACCCTCAAGCCTTTGATAGGACTTGTTCACCCGAAGCGTTGATTTTTCAAAATCAAAGTCCGCCGGTGTTAATGCCAATAGCTCGCCGACACGCAGTCCGCACCAATAAAGGATTTCAAAAGCGTAAAACGCTTGCGGCTTATCCATCATCACATCTGCAAATTTAGCATATTCCTCCTTCGTCCAGATTACCATTTCTTTTGTTTGCTCTCTGCCCATATTCCCGGCTTTCCTTGCCGGATTTTCGGATAGATTATAGAAGTTGCAAGCATGATTGAATATCGCACTTATTTGATTATGAATCGTTTTGAGATAACTCGGCGAATGCAGCTCGCCGTTTTCGTCACGCTCTGCCATAATCACATTTTGCCACGCAATAATATCCGTCGCTTTAATTTCCGACATTTTTCTGTCCTTAAAATACGGAAGTATCTTGTTTTCTATAACATTCTTCTTGGTAAGAAAAGTGTTTTTCTTAATCCTTGATTTTCGGTCATTGTAATACAATTCCAAAAACGCTCCGAATGTCATATCAAGATTTGAGCTTTTAATCTGCAGGAACTCTCGCTCCCAGCTTTGAGCTTCCCTCTTGGTTTCAAACCCCCTTTTCATTTTTTGTTTTCTCGCACCATCCCAATTATCATATCGGCATGATACATACCATTTTCCTGTCTTTTTGTCCTTATGCACCGACATTGTTAAACACTCCTTCCGAACCGTAAAATTTTTCCTCAAAATATCTTCTGCTCACTCTGCCTGCGACTGTTATAAAACCTTTGGCTTCCAGCTCTTTATTCAAAAGCCGAACAACTTTGTAAGCGTAAGACATTGAGACACCTAAAGTTTCTGCCACTTCATCAGCAGAAATCATTAACTGCTTGTTCATAGCTACTCCTCCTTTCCAAGAAATTTATACAGTTCAGTAACGAACTGTATATTTGTATTATATCAGTTCATTTACGAACTGTCAATACCTTTTGTTTGTGTTCACAGAAAATTCACATTTTTTATATTTTTCACAAAATTATAAAAAACTATTTCATTTTTGAACGGTTTGTGTTATACTGTATGTAAAGATTATTTTTGATAACAGATATTTGGAGGTACACCACTATGGAAGTAGGGAAAAAGATTAAGCGGTTCCGCACGGCTTTTGGCCTATCTCAAAAAGAGCTTGCACAAAAATCCGGTTTAAGCGAGCCAGCAATCCGCAATTATGAACTCGGAAACCGTACACCGTCCGAAAAGCAGCTTGAGAAAATCGCCGGTGCTTTGGGAGTAAGCATATACGCAATTTCCGATCCTAATTTAGAAAATTACGACGCTGTTATGCACGCACTTTTTTGCTTAGAAGATGAATACGGCATTGTTCCTAATGAAGTTGACGGACAAGTGCACTTGTCCGTGGAAAACAAAAACGCTGTCACAAGAACTGTAAGCAAAATGCTCAGTTCATGGAACAGCGAATTCAAAAAACTTAAATCAGGTGAAATAACAAAGGAAGAATATGATATGTGGCGTTACAGTTATCCTCGTATTAAGGCTGAACGCTTACATGAAGAATTTAAGAAACTGAAAAACAATACTGAAAAATAACAAATGTTATCATTCTGTTATCAATTTCAAAATAAAATCCCCGAAAACCGCATTATAACGCAGTTTTCGGGGATTTGTTTATTATTCCCACTCAATAGTTGCCGGTGGCTTAGAAGTAATATCATACACCAATCTGTTGACGTGTTTTACTTCATTTACAATTCTGTTAGATGCCTTTTCAAGAACATCATACGGAATTCTTGCCCAATCGGCGGTCATAAAGTCTGTTGTTGTCACTGCACGAAGTGCCAATGTATAATCATATGTTCTGCCGTCACCCATTACGCCTACACTGCGCATATCTGTGATAACCGCAAAATACTGATTAATACTTCTGTCCAAACCTGCCAATGCAATTTCCTCTCTGAAAATAGCATCTGCATCACGCAAAATTTCCAACTTGTCTTTGGTAATTTCACCAATTACACGAACTGCCAAGCCAGGACCCGGGAACGGCTGACGCCATACAAGATTTTCCGGAATACCAAGTTCTATGCCAAGCTGTCTTACTTCATCTTTGAACAAATCACGAAGAGGTTCAATAATCTCCTTAAAATCAACATGGTCAGGCAAACCGCCTACATTATGATGACTCTTAATTACTGCCGCATCTCCCGCACCGCTTTCTATAACGTCAGGATAAATAGTACCCTGTACCAAATAGTCCACAGTACCTATTTTCTTAGCCTCTGCCTCAAATACTCTGATAAATTCTTCACCAATTATCTTACGCTTTGTTTCAGGACTTGTAACTCCTGCCAACTTGCCTAAAAATCTATCCTGAGCATTTACTCTAATCATATTAATATCAAATTGGTCTTTGAATATTCTTTCTACTTCATCGCCTTCATTTTTACGCAATAAGCCGTTATCAACAAAAATACAAGTAAGTTGTTTACCTACTGCTTTATGAATCATTACAGCAGCAACTGAACTGTCTACACCGCCCGACAACGCACACAATACTTTCTTGTCGCCAATCTTTTCTTTCAAAGCTGCAATAGATTTCTTTGCAAAGTCGCTCATTAACCAATCGCCCTTGCAGCCGCAAGCCTTATACAAAAAATTGTGTAGCATTTTATTACCGTCAGGAGTATGATTTACTTCCGGATGGAACTGTACACCATATAACTTCTTTTCGGTATTCTCATAAGCCGCAACAGGACAGCTGTCTGTATACGCAGTTACTTTAAATCCTTCCGGCAATTTTTCAATATAGTCTGTATGGCTCATCCAAATTGTATTGTTTTCCACACCGTCAAACAAAACGCTGCCGTTCACCTGCATTTCAGCCTTACCGTATTCACGCTTATCAGCAGCCTTTACATTACCGCCCAAAGTATATGCCATAAGCTGACTTCCGTAGCAAATACCCAAAATCGGCACACCCAATTCAAATATTTCCTTATCATATTTAGGTGCATTTTCCTCATACACACTGTTAGGACCGCCTGTAAAAATAATGCCCTTAGGATTTTTCTCTTTTATTTTTTCAATGCTTGTCTTATACGGCAATACCTCGCAATATACGTTACATTCACGCACACGACGTGCTATCAGCTGATTATATTGACCGCCAAAGTCCAAAACAATAACAGTTTCGTTATTCATAGAAATCCTCCACTAATAAAATTTTAATATATCATTATTATAATACCATAATGCTGCCGAAAATTCAATAATTTTATCATTATTTATATAAAAAGCGGCAACTTATGTCGCCGCTTAAATTATGTATTATCTTTCTCTTCTCTTAAAAAATGACGGACCTTTTGAAAATGGCGGAACATCAATATCATCAATACTTGACGGACGTTTTGTGTTCAATGCACTGCTCTTGTCATCTTCTTCAATACCGCCGAACGAAAGCGGTGTTCTTTGTATTGTAGGTTCTGCACCGATATTAAAACTCGGAATAGCCTCTTCCGCACTGTCCGAAACAAGACCTGTTGCAATAAGCGTAACCTTAATTTCATCGCTAAGGCTCTCGTCAATAGCCGCACCGAATATAATATTCGCATTCGGGTCAACCAATTCATGCACCATATCCGCAATTTCATATGCCTCAAACAATGAGAAGTTTTCGCCGCCCGTAATATTAAGCAAAACGCCCTTTGCACCATTAATATGTGTTTCAAGCAACGGACTGTCTATCGCTGCTTTAACAGCGTCCTGAGCCGCATTTTCGCCTTTTCCGATTCCTATTCCCATGTGAGCAAGTCCCGAATCAGCCATTATAGCTTTTACATCGGCAAAGTCACAGTTGATAAGACCTTGTCCCAAAATAATATCTGTAATACCTTGCACGCCTTGGCGAAGAACATCATCAGCCATACGGAAAGTTTCTTTGATGCTTGTCTTTTTATCTGCCATATTAATCAATGCGTCATTCGGAATTGTAACAATAGCGTCTACATATTTGCTCAATTCTTCAATACCGTTCTCGGCTTTTGCCATTCTTTGTCTGCCCTCAAACTTAAAAGGCTTTGTCACAACCGCAACAGTCAATTTACCCAAGCTTTTAGAGATTTCCGCAATAACGGGAGCCGCACCTGTTCCTGTGCCGCCGCCCATACCGGCAGTAACAAAAATCATTTCCGAATCTTTAAGATTTTTTTCAATTTCGTCTTTGCTTTCTTCCGCAGCTCTCTTTCCCACTTCCGGATTTGCACCCGCACCAAGACCTCTTGTTAATTTTTCACCTATTTGAATACTTGTATTCGATTTAGCAATTTGAAGCGGCTGATTATCGGTATTGACCGAAATAAACTCCACATTCTTAATCCCTGCCTCAACCATTCTGTTTACAGCATTGTTGCCGCCTCCGCCGACACCAACCACCTTTATTCTGGCATTACCCACTTGTGTTGACTCATCTAAACCTATCATTATATAAATCCTCCCTTAATTTACTTCATTCTTATGGTTACGCTTATCCCATTTATTAAGTAAATGTCGTCTTATATCTGCAAAGTTTTGGAACAATCTCGAACCAAAAGTCACAATAGCCGCTAATGAAATATCCACGTCCAACTTATTTCCTATAAATGTAAGACCCACTGCCAATAAAGCATTTATCAAAAAACCCGATAAAAATACTTTCATATCAAAACGTTTTCTGTAACTTGCACATATTCCCCCGACGCTCGAATCCAATGCCGCCAAAATCCCGATAGCGACATATTTTGTATACGCCGGCGGTACATGAATAGGTACAAGCAATGCCAATACCAATCCAAGAACAGCACCAATTAAAACAATCATTCTCCATTGCTCCCTTCTTTTATAACAGGAGTTGCATATTTAAAATTAACCACACCGTTATATCTCGGTACGGTAACCTTGCTTGCTTTTTTTACAACCATATTCACGTTCCAACTTTTCAAATAGTCGGAAACACCGCCTTTTATAAGCATTCCCGCCTCCAAAGTATTTGAATCGCCGATAGCACTTATCTCGAACGGAGGTGCTAATTTTACATCATTAACCATGATAGTATTTCCGACGCATCTTACCGCCGTGGTACTTATTATTCTCTGACCGTTAATGGACATCGCCTCCGCACCTGCTCCCGCAAGTTCCGTCAAAATCATTCTCAAATCACTGTCATGCACGATATACTGTTCATACGAGCCTTGCTGAATATCCGACGACGGCTTGTTGCTGTCCGTCACAGTAATCAAAACACCTTGTCCCTCAACATCGGTTGAACCGGCAAGCAGCTTTGCACTGTCCAGTTCTTTTTTCATCGCCGAATTAATCGCACCGTTTTCGGTAGCTTCCGTTCTGTACGCTTCCAAACTTCTCTGCGACTCCAATAATTGATTTGTCAAGTCCGAATTTTTCTCTTTTTCGGCTGTTAATTGATTTTGCAGTTCCTCAACCCTTACTTTTTCGGGCGAAGTCACATTGTCATTAATTCTCACACTTGTCAACTGACAGGTTATCGCATAAACCATAACCATACATACCACGCCAATCGCAGTTTGTGCAAGGGTAACCTTCTTCATTTAAACCTATTTTCTCCCTTCATTACGGTGTATAGATTGCCTGACCGCTTGTACTAATATCGATAGTCCCCCTTGAATTATCTGTAAGTCTGCCACTATCTAAAATACTTTTGAAAAATACCAGTTTATTATCCAAGTCCAAAGCACTTCCGCATTTAATCGTCAAGCGATTTTGATATTTAAACGAAATATCCGTAACGTTATCCAACGCTATACTGTTCACCTGCGAAAGTATGCCCTGCTGCTCCATAATATCTATACATAATAATATTATATCAGATTTATCGGATTCGTCAATGTTTAATTTGTTTCCTACCGAATAATTTTGCAAATTCAACCCTGTTATTTCAGGTACACCGCCCTTCGGCGATGATGTTTCTTCCAAAACATTACAATTTCTGTCAATCAATACGCAGTTCCCGTTATACATTATATACGCATCTGCCGAACTTTCCTCTACATTTATCTTTAAAGACGGCGGAAATAATATTCTTTTAATTGTAACATTTTTTATATACGGCAAAGAATTAACCGCATTTTTTATCTGCGGCACATTTATTTTGAACAAATTTTGCCCTTCAACCACACCCGACTGATTTATTATTACAGTCGAATCAACTTGGGTATTACCCTCAACTTGTACGGATTTTATATTAAATGCAGGTGTAAAAAACGCAATAACAAATACACAAATTATTATCAGTACCACAAATGCGGTAAATCTTCTCATTACCACCGTTCTGTGTCTTTTCTTCTGACGCATTTTGTGGCGTGCCGCAATATCGCCCTGCGTTTGTACTTTTCGTTTCTGTTGTTTTTTCATGAAACGCCTGTTCCTTTCTAAATAATATATTAACCTTTATATATCCGATATAATGAGTACCGAATATATAAAGGTTATCTTCAAATCCGTTTAATTTTTCCGCCCAAAGCCGTAATCTGCTTTTCTATCTCCTCATAACCTCTGTCTATATACTCTGCATCGGATATTCTTGTTATTCCGTCCGCACACAATCCCGCCGCAACCAGCGCCGCACCGCCCCGAAGTTCTCTTGCGGTAACTTTTGCTCCGCTAAGCTGTTTAACCCCACGAACTATTGCCACACGTCCGTCAACCTGTATATCCGCACCCATACGTTTTAATTCCTCTATATGCTTAAATCTGTTTTCAAAAATCGTTTCCACAATAACGCTTGTTCCGTTTGCAATGGCTGTCAAGGTCATAAACGGTGACTGTATATCTGTCGGAAATCCGGGATACGGCATTGTTCTAATCATCGGCACTGCATCAAGATGCGTTCTTCCCCTAAAAACAATTTTATCCTCTTTTTCGTCTATAATGCACCCCATGCTTTTAAGCGAGCTTATTACCGCCTCCATAGCCGAACCCTGTGCATTTTCCAATATAATTCTGCCGTTGGTTGCCGCCGCACAAATTAAATATGTAGCACCCACAATTCTGTCCGGCATTACGCTGTATTCAACATCGTTAAACTCATTCACACCTTCTATAACAATGTCACTGCTGCCCGCACCGCTTATTTTTGCACCCATTTTGTTTAAAAAATTCTGCAAATCCACAATCTCGGGTTCTCTTGCCGCATTCGATATTGTTGTAACACCTTCCGCACTGCACGCCGCAAGCATAATATTTTCGGTAGCACCCACGCTCGGAAATTCAAGGTGGATATTGTTCCCCACCAATTTTTCGGACGTACAATTTATGTAACCGTGCTCCTCCTCTATCTTTACGCCAAGCTGCTCCAAGCCTTTCAGATGCAGTCCGATAGGTCTGTTCCCTATTTCACAGCCTCCCGGCATACTCACTCTCGCATCTCCCGCACGGCTTATTATCGCTCCCATAAAAATAATCGAAGACCTCATCTGGTGCATAAGCTCATCGGGAATGGTATTTTGTGTTATATCCTTTGCATTGACCGTCAACGTGTGATTATCTCTTGTCACTTTGCACCCCAAATGTTCGAGCACATCAATCGTTTTTTCAACATCTCGGAGTTTTGGGCAATTATGTATAACACTTTCGCCATGATTTAAAATTGTCGCCGCCAAAATCGGCAGAACCGCATTTTTAGCTCCCTGAACCTTTACCGCACCTTCAAGCCTTTTCCCGCCTTCAATCACTAACACACCCACTTTGATAACCTCCTTTACATATACCATAGTATATGCGATTATCAAAAGTGTGTTACAAAACGGACATTTATTTTGCCATTTTCAAAACCAATTCATAAATCTTTTCAAGTGCGTCTGTTTTTGCCAGTTTCTTTATATTTTGCGACATAGCTGTCATTTTTTCTTTGTTGCTGATTAACTCTATTATTTTATTATATAATTCATCAGATGTCAATACATCTTCTGTAATTACCTCAGCCGCATTTATTTTTTCAAACTCTCTTGCATTTTGTTCCTGATGGTTTCTTACCACATTCGGCGACGGAATCAATATCGACGGCTTGTTTAGTGCCGCAATCTCACTTACCGTTATCGCACCCGAACGTCCGACCACCAAATCTGCGGCAGACATTGCATAATTCATATTGTTTATATATGGCAATACCTGTATTTCATCATCTAATACAATGTTTTTCTCTTTTATTATCTTAGAAATTTTTTCATAATTTCTGTCGCCTGTTCCGAACATAAGTCTGAACTTGTGCTCTTTCGACAATTTTTCCAAAACACCAAGCATAGCATCATTAATTCTGTCCGCACCCAAGCTGCCGCCGAACACAAGCACAAACGGCTTATCCCCTTTTATGCCCAATTTTTCTCTCGACTTGTTATAATCTGCCGACAAAATTTCCCCTCTGATAGGATTTCCCGTCACAACACATTTTTCAGGCTTTTTCATATGCTTTATCGTTTCTTCAAAACTTACAGCAACATAATTTACATACTTTTCCGCACCACGCACCGTAAGTCCGGGATAAACGTTCTGCTCATGTATAAGCGAACCGACACCCATTTTCCCTGCCGCCATCGCTACTGGGCCGCTTACATATCCGCCCGTGCATACAACCGCATCGGGCTTAAACTCTTTTATAATCTCTTTACAGCGTTTATTTGCCTTAATAAGTTTTATAAGCACTTCCACATTTTTATATAATTTTTTTCGATTAAACCCACGAATATCTATATATTCAATATCATATCCTGCATTTGGAACTAATTTTGTTTCCAAACCCGCCTTTGTTCCGATAAACAACGCCTTAAAATCAGGGTCTTTTTCCTTTATATAATTTGCAACCGATATAGCGGGATTTATATGTCCCCCCGTACCGCCGCCGGCAAATAAAACTCTCATAATTCAAATAATCCTTTCTGATTTATATATTCTCTTTCTTTCTGCTGTATCGGGATACATTCAGTATAATTCCCATTTCGCCAAGCAACATTACAATCGCCGTACCGCCGAAACTGAAAAACGGCAGTGAAATACCTGTGTTCGGCACAGATGCAGTTGCCACCGCTATATTAAATGTCGCTTGAATTATAATCTGTGCCACGATACCTATTACAAGCAATGTGCCGAATGTATCGGGAGCTTCCATAGCAATTTTGATGCCTCTAATCATCAATCCCACAAACAGCATTATTACCACAATCGCACCGACTAAACCCAATTCCTCGCATATAACCGCAAAAATAAAGTCATTGTACGGCTCAGGCAAAAAAGAGTATTTTTGACGTGACTGTCCGAGTCCCAAGCCGAAAAGTCCGCCCGAACCTATCGCATACAATGCCTGAACCACTTGCCAGCCTGTTCCCTTTATATCCGAAAACGGGTCTAGAAAGCTCATAAATCTTGCGTTTCTGTTGGCGTTAAATTTAAAAACTGCTGTTAAAAAACCTGATACACCTATAACACCAACTCCTATCAATTTGCCCGGCAAACCACCGGCAATCAATATTACTGCCGCAATAGCAAATATAATCATGATAGCACTGTAATGCGGTTCAAATTTTAACAATACCGCTATAACAGCTAAAATTATTCCATATCTTTTTGCCAGTATAACTGCGTCACGCGGCTTTTTGCATGATAAATCCGCATTTGTTTTTTCAATCATATACGCAAAATAAATTATAACCGCAATTTTTGCCAACTCTGACGGCTGTATCTGAATTACTTTTAATTCTATCCAACGTCTTGCACCGTTATAATAACTGCCTATTCCGGGTATCAGCACCAGAATAAGTAATACAATACAGGCTGCAACAATCAGTTTTACATATTTTTTATATATTCTGTAATCAATCCTTGAAACCACAAGCATTACTACCGTACCGAACACTGCCGCAAATAATTGTTTCGAGAAAAATCTGTACGAATTACCCACTTTTACATTTGATGCGGGTGCAGACGCACTAAGCACCATAACCAAACCAAAGCATACCATTATTATAATAAGTGCCAAAAAAGTATAATCCATGCTTTTCGCTTTGCTCTTTTTTACTTTTTTAACTTCTCTTTTTTGCACTGCTTTGCTTTTCCTTTGGCTTTTTCTGCCTGTAACATTATTCTTTTTTAAGGTTCTGGTCGCCATATTTTCACCGCCTAAAAAATTATAGTCCTAACCCCGGCATAATTGCCAAAACAGCAATCACACAAAGTACAAATGTCACCGCTGTAAACACCGCAACAATCTTTTTTTCGTTCCACCCGCACATCTCAAAATGATGATGCACAGGTGCCATTTTAAATATACGCTTTTTTGTAAGTTTATATGATGTAACCTGCATGATTACCGACAAAGCCTCAAACAAGTATACAAATCCCGCAATAATCAAAATAAGCGGCATTTTCAAACCAATCGCAATTACGCTTATTGCACCGCCCAAGAACAGCGAGCCTGTATCACCCATAAATACCTTTGCCGGATAATGATTATAAAGCAAAAATCCTGCCGTACCGCCGACAAGCAAAATTGAATAAATCATAGTTTGATTGTCACGAGCCATTCCCGACGCAACCGCAAAAAATGTACCCACAACAATAGTGATGCTTGACGCCAAACCGTCCAAGCCGTCCGTAAGATTTACCGCATTTACAGTACCCGTAACCACAAAGAATGCCATAACCACATAAAGCCACAGCGGCATTGTCCATGTCACTTTGACAAACGGAATGTAAATATCCGTGCTAAGCTCGCCAAGCAGATACAGTACCATCAAATATGCCGCCGTTAAGAACAGCTGCATACCGAATTTCTGCGGTGCTGTCAAACCAAGGTTACGTTTTTTTACCACCTTTATATAGTCGTCAACAAAGCCTATAAATCCAAACCCCAATGATATACAGTACATCAATATCATTTTAGGCTGTGCATGAAATATACTCATTATTATCAATGACAATCCCATGCCGACAATAAACATGATACCGCCCATAGTCGGTGTACCCGACTTTTTCTGATGCCAGTTCGGACCTTCTTCCCTTATTTCCTGACCGAATTTCAGCTTGTGCAGCCACGGTATCAAATACAAACCGCTCACCGCCGCAAAAACAAACGCCGCCGCAAACGGAAAAATACACATTATTATATCTCTTACTATTAAATCTCTGACAGGCACTTAATTCAACCCCTTATTTAGTTTCTTTTGCAATTTCCGAAATAATATTTTCAAATTTCATTCCACGAGATGCTTTAACCAATAAAACATCTCCGTCTTTAATTATCTTTCCGACATATTCTTTTGCCGAGTCGGTTGTGTCGAATGCTTTTACATCTTTAACACCGTTTTTCTCCGCACCCTTTGCAATATACCGTGCATTTTCGCCCGCTGTAATTACCATATCCACACCAAGCTCAGCCGCAATTTTGCCCACATTTTCATGTGCTTTCGGAGCAAAATCGCCCATTTCAAGCATATCGCCCAAAACCGCAATTTTTCTTCCGCCCATACTCTGCAATACTTTAAGACCTGCCTCCATAGATGCGGGCGAAGCATTATAACAATCATTTATCACTGTAACATTGCCGTACTTTTCTATGCTCATACGCATAGCGGTAGGCTCAAAATTTTCCAATCCGTAAATAATCTTGTCAATCGGGACATCATAGTGAAGCCCCACGCTCATTGCCGCAAGTGCATTGTATACGTTATGTACACCTGCCTGCGAAACCTTAACTGTATATTCCTCATTATTATAATTCACTTTAAATCTTACGCCGTCAGCACCCAATTCCTCTACATCATGTGCCGATATATCGCAGTCAGGATTGTTTACCCCAAACGCAACCAATTTGCACTTTACTTTTCCGATAACGGTTTTTAAAAACTTATCGTCACCGTTTATTATAAGAGTATTATTTTCATCAAAGAAATCAATAATTTCAAGCTTTGCTTTTAAAATACCCTCCTGCGAACCCAGCTTTTCAATATGTGACATACCTATATTGGTCATAACCGCCGTGTCATGCTGTGCAATTCTTGCAAGGCGGTGTATCTCGCCGAATCCGCTCATTCCCATTTCAAGAACCGCCGCCTCATGCTCATCGGTAAGTCTGAACACGGTAAGAGGCAGACCAATCTCATTATTGAAATTGCCCTGCGTCTTTAACGTATTATATTTTGTACCCAAAACAGAGGCTATCATATCTTTTGTGGTTGTCTTGCCGACACTTCCCGTCAAGCCTACCGTTCTGATATTAAATCTGCTTTTATAATAGCGTGCGGTATCCTGCAATGCTTTTTGAGTATTCTCCACTCTTATCACCGCAACGTTATCTATTTTATCCATATCCTTATGTGTAAATACCGCCGCAACACCGTTTTCCACCGTTTGACCTATAAAATCATGTGCGTCAAACTTTTCTCCGACAAGAGGAATAAACAAAGTATTTTCGTCAATTTTACGGCTGTCGGTTGTAATATTTGTGATAACTGTATTTTCGTCACCGCATATAAGCGTTCCGTCAACCGCCTTCGCAATCTCACCCACTGTCATACTCTTCATACTGTTACTCCCCCATTATTTATTTAAACATTCTCTGACAACTTCACGCTCATCAAAATCAACTTTTTCTCTGCCGATAATCTGATATGTTTCCTGACCTTTACCGGCTAAAATTATAACATCGCCCTTTTTAGCAAAATTAAGAGCATATGCAATAGCTTCACGTCTGTTTTCAATGACAGTATAGTCACAGTCGGTTGTTTTCATGCCTGCCTCAATTTCGTCAATAATGCTCATTGGATTTTCCGTTCTCGGATTATCCGAAGTGATAATGCAATAATCGGATAACTTACCCGCAATCGCACCCATGATAGGACGCTTTGTATTATCTCTGTCACCGCCGCAGCCGAACAATGTAATAACTCTGTTTTCGGCAAATTCCTTAACGGTTGAAATGATATTTTCAAGTCCGTCGGGAGTGTGTGCATAGTCTATCAAAACAGTATAATCGGTATTTGTAGGCACAACCTCTACTCTGCCGACAACACCCTTTACATTTGCAAGTCCCTGCTTTATTGTTTCCATATCTATTCCCAGACACAAAGCCGCACCAACCGCACAAATTGCATTATATACGCTGAATTTGCCTGGAATTTGCATATGCATCTGATATTCCTTACCATCATACTCCAATTTAAAATCACTGCCCTTAGACGTGATTTTTATATCTTTCGCTTGCAGCATTGCATTTTCGTTGATACCGACAGTAATGCAGTCGCCACGCATATTTTTCGCAATCTTCTTACCGCCGTCATCATCAATATTGATAACGCCCACATCTGAAATATCAAATAGTTTTGCCTTTGCTTTCAGGTAATTTTCCATTGTACCGTGGAAATCCAAATGGTCCTGCGTAATGTTCGTGAAAATACCCACCTGGAATTCACAGCCGTATACTCTGTCAAGCTCCAATGCGTGCGATGAAACCTCCATAACTACATATTCCGCATTTTCCTCTACCATTTCCGAAAACAATTTTTGAAGTTCCAGCGAATTAGGGGTAGTCGGAGTATTGCTTTGCGTAATAAGCACTTTATCTCCGATTATATTCTTGTTTGTGCCGATAACGCCGACACGCTTTTTGGCAGTTTCCAAAATGCTTTTTACAAGATAAGTTATAGTAGTTTTTCCGTTTGTGCCCGTCACACCGATAAGTTTAAACTTTTTCGACGGATGTCCGTAAAATCTTGACGCAATATCCGCAATCATTCTTCTTGAATTGTTTGTGTAATAAACGGGAATATCAACGTCCACCTTATCCTGTGCAATAATAGCCGATGCACCTTTTTCCTCTGCCATTTTTGCATATTTATGTCCGTCCTGATTATAACCCTTTATACATACAAATACATTTCCTCTCTCGACCGCACGGGAATCATATGCAATTCCTGTAACTACGAAATCATCATGTTCCATAGCCCAGTCTTTACCTACTAACTCACTAAACAACATAATATCGTCCCCCTAAATATATTAATCGCTTGATTCATGTCTGAATTCAACGCCCACAACCGTTGCGGGCTTAACCTTTTCACCCTCGGCATAGCTTTGTTTTGCGGCATACGCACCGGAGTTATTCTGCCCCGCACCGATAGCCTCAAAATTCAATCCCGCACTTTCAAGTCTTGCCTTTGCATCGGCAACAGACAAGCCTATAACATTCGGAACTGTAACCTCGGATTCATCATTATTTTCTTCCATATACAAAATAACCGTAGAGCCGTTTGTAATGCTCGAACCCGGTTTCGGCAGCTGGTCAACAACCGCACTTCCCTCTCCGACAACTTTTGTCTTTAAGCCCGATTTCTCCAATGTACTCTTTGCCTCGTCAGCCGTCATACCTCTGATTTCCGGAACTGTAAGTGCCATCTGCTGCAATTCATCTTCGGTATACTGGCGTTCAACACCAAGATATTCAAGTACATCTTCTATTATAGCACCTGCCACGGGAGCTGCAATAGTACCGCCATATTTATTTGCCACTTGCGGTTCGTCAAGCATTATCAAGCATATTATCTGCGGGTCATCGGCAGGAGCAAATCCCACAAATGACGCAATACGCTTTGTACCTGTTCTTGAACCCTTTTGCGAAGTACCTGTCTTACCGCCTATGCGGTAACCCTTGATATACGCATTTTTACCCGTACCCGTAGGTGCGGCAACAACCGATTCAAGTATTTCACGCATGGTATCCGATGTTTCTTTCGAGATTACCTTGTTTCTTACTTCCGGCTGATATGTTTTAACCGTACCGTTTTTGTTCCTCACTTCTTTTACTATCTGCGGTTTCATCAAGTCACCGCCGTTGATAACCGATGAAATAGCAGTTATTAATTGCAGCGGAGTAACATTAAAGCCTTGACCGAATGAGCTTGTCGCAACGTCCGCATCACCCAATGTACCCGTATGATATACACTGTTGCCCTCGCCGACAAGTTCTATACCTGTTTTTTCTGTAAGACCAAATGCTTTGAAATATTCCATGAACTTTTCTCCGCCAAGTCTAAGACCCGTTTCAATAAATACAGGGTTACATGAATTCTGAACACCCTGTACAAACGTTTCCGCTCCGTGACCTGCCTTCTTGTGGCAGTGAATTGTATGCGGACCTATTTTAACCGCACCGCTGCAAAAGAACGATGAATTCAAATCGACAACGTGTTCCTCCAAACCCGCCGCCGCAGTTAAAATCTTAAAAGTAGAACCCGGCTCATATGTATCGGATATAGCCTTATTTCGCCACATCTTATTGCGGAGTGCCGCTATCCTGTCTTCCTCGCTGACTTCCTTTTTCTCTCCGTTTTCGTCTGTCTGACCTGTTTCTTCCGCAACGTCAACGGCTATCTGGTACTTTTCAAAATTGGTTACGTCATAAGGATTGTTTATATCATAATCGGGCTTTGTTGACATCGCCAAAATCTCGCCCGTTTTCGGATTCATTATAATTCCCGCCGCACCCTCTTTTAACTGGTCCTCCACAACTGCATTTTCAAGGTGCTTGTCAAGGAAATGCTGAATAGTTTCATCAATAGTCAGTACAACGTCAGCACCCTCCTGTGCGTCTGTCTGCATTTCATATTGAAAATCCATATTCAGTCCGTTCGCCGCTTTCGCACTTAGCACACTTCCAGACTTACCCGTAAGTTCATCGTCAAATGTCATCTCAATGCCCTGACGTCCGTCATTGTCATAGCCTGTAAAACCTATAACGTGCGGAGCAATATTATATGAGTAGTATCTTTTTGAGTCCTCCTCAAAATATACACCGTTATAATTCTTTGAAAGGTCCGCCGTGTTTCCGTTCGTCTGACGTTCCTTATCCTTTGAACTGTCCTTCAAATCCTTTATCGCCTGACTTTGTTCGGGGGTGATACGTTTTTTTATAACCTGATAGGAGCTGTTTTTTGTAATAATTTTATATACATCGTCATAACTCATGTCCAATATCGACGATAATTTGCTTGCCACAATCTCGGCGGCATTTGCTTTTTTTATCTCGCTCGGATTGCAGACAACCGTATCCACAGTAACACTTTTGGCAAGTGCTTTTCCGTTCCTGTCATATATATATCCTCTGTTCGCCGTCACGGTACGCTCTCTTGTCTGCTGTTCTATCGCCTTGCTTTTCAGTTCTTCACCACGCACAAACTGCCAATATACAATACGACCTATAAGTACAAGCATAACAACAAAACATAAAGCGAAAATTATCTTTATTCTGGTACGCATTTTGCTTGAAGCCAATGCCATACAATCAAACTCCTTTATTGCTTTATATTAATATAATTCTAGTCTTAATGAATACTAAATATTCCAACTAAATTCTCACAAAAAGCATGGAAAGCATCTTTGCTCTTTTTGCTTACTCCTTCCACTTCCTTTGCGGTAATTTCGGTAGAATCATTTTTTTCAACATTAATATATATAGTCTGGTATTTCTCCGGACGTTTCATACCCAATTTATTTGTCGCCACGTCCTCAACGGTTTTTAAATCAATAGAATTTTCAAGATTAAATGTTTTCTGGCAAGTAACCGATTCAGCCGCAGCCAGCTGTTTCTGCAATTTTGAAATTTCAAGTTCCGTTTCGTGCACTTCCACACCACGGCTAATCATAAGTGCCGCCGATGCCGCCACAATCACTGCACAAAACATAACTTTTGCGTGTTTTCTCAAACTCTCCATATTTTTCTTTTTTTGCAGCTTTCGTTTCTCACGCAAAATTATCTTTTGCTGCAATTCATCATTTTCCTGTTCAAGATTATGAGCAAGATTACTGTATCCCATTTGTAAATCCCCCTATCACGTTTACAATACATTTTACCTAAATATATATTAATATTAAAATACCTTACAGTTTTTCGATAATCCTCAGCTTTGCACTTTTTGACCTGCTGTTTTGTTCTTCCTCGTCCTTGCTCGGCAAAATCGGTTTTCTTGTGATAACCTTAACCACAGGCTTTTTCCCGCACACGCATATAGGAAAGTCTTTCGGGCAGGTGCACCCTGTTGCAAGTTCGGCGAATGTATTCTTTACAATTCTGTCCTCCAAAGAATGAAAAGTTATTACAGCCAATCTGCCTCCCGATTTCAGCACGCTTGCAAAATCCAAAATTGACTGTTTTAATATTTCAAGTTCACCGTTTACTTCTATTCTTATAGCCTGAAAAACACGTTTTGCCGGATGTCCGCCGTCCATGCGTGCCTTTTTCGGTATTGCGGCTTTTATTATATCAACCAATTCGCCCGTTGTTTCAATCGGTTTTTCCCCACGTCTTTCGACTATAAATTCCGCAATACGTTTCGACCAGTTTTCCTCACCGTATTCATAAAAAATTCTTGTAAGGTCTTCCTTTGAATATTCATTGACAACAGTGTACGCACTTTTTTGATTGTGCCTGTTCATTCTCATATCAAGCGGAGCGTCCTGCATATAACTAAATCCCCTGTCCTTATTATCAAGCTGATACGATGAAACTCCCAAGTCCAAAACCGCACCGTCAATTTCTTTAATATTCAAATCTTCCAGAATGGATAATATCTCACTGAAATTGCGATTGACAAATGTCACATTATCCGGAAAATCACTAAGCCGTTTCTTTGCCGCCTCAATCGCCTCTATGTCCTGGTCAATGCCGATAAGCTTTACCGTATTGTCCCGTTCCAATATTCCATGCGAGTGACCGCCGCCCCCCAGCGTACCGTCAGCATAGATACCGTTGCTTTTTATATTCAATCCGTCTAACGTTTCATTAAACAAAACCGAAATATGTTTAAATTCCATTTTTATAACTCCCTTATATATTCAAGTCATATTTTAATATGCCGTCAAGCACAACATTTTCCGAAAGCTCGTCCTGATAATCGTCCCATGTTTCAGTATCCCAAATTTCAAGTCTGTTATTCGCACCGATAAGCATGATATTCTTATCAAGTCCGGCATATTTTAAAAGTCTTGGAGTTATACTTATTCTGCCCTGCTTGTCTATTGAGCAAGCCGACGCTTTACCGAAGAACATTCTTACAAATGCACCTGCATTTCTGTCTGTCGATGTAGGAAGATTTTCAAGCTTTTCGGCAAGCTTGCCCCACTCCTCCTCAGTATACATATACAGACACTTGTCCGCCGGAGCTCTTGTAATAAAAACAGTGTCACCTAATTTTTCTCTCACTTTTGTAGGCAAAACAATACGTCCCTTGTCATCTAAGACTCTGGCGTATTCATCAACAAAATAGTTCACTGTTTTCACCACACTTCCAAATCTTAATAATACTTCTCCATTCCGACCCATTTTACTCCCTTATACTCCACATTTTAAACCATTTGCAACCAAAACGCAATATGTTTTTGTAAAAAACTTTTAAAATTTTTTAATCCTTTTCCTTATATATTATATATTTCGCCTTTAAATGACTTTACACGCACATTTTCACCATTCACAAAAACATTAATCAGAAAATATTTTAATAAACTATTGAAAAAACTTTTGTTATTATGTATAATGAACTTAGAAAATTATTTTTTAAAATATAAAAATTTATGAGGTGAAAAAAATGCAAAGCATAAAGAACTATGAATTTTGGTTTATCACAGGAAGTCAGCACCTATACGGTCCGGAAACACTTGAACAAGTTGCAAAGGACTCGCAAGCTATCGTTGACGGTCTTAACTCATCAGGAAAATTACCATGTAAAATCGTATTTAAACCGGTAGTTAAAACTCCTGCCGAAATCACAAAAATCTTCAAGGACGCCGCATATGACGACACTTGTGCCGGTGTTATCGCTTGGATGCACACATTCAGTCCTTCAAAAATGTGGATTAACGGTTTAAAGAATTTCTCTAAACCTTATCTTCACTTCCACACACAATACAATCGTGAAATCCCATGGAATGAAATTGATATGGACTTCATGAACCTTAACCAATCCGCACACGGCGACAGAGAACACGGTTTTATCGGTGCAAGACTCAGAATGCCTAGAAAAATCGTTGTAGGTTACTGGGAAGACGAAGAACCGCAGCAAAAGATTGCTGCCTGGATGAGAAGTGCGGCAGGTTATGCTCTTTCTCAAAATCTTAAAATGGTTCGTTTCGGCGATAATATGCGTCAGGTTGCCGTTACCGAAGGCGATAAAGTAGAAGCTGAAATCAAGCTTGGCTGGGACGTTGAATACCGTCCAATCGGCGATTTGGTTGAAATTCTAAATCAGGTTACAGACGCTGAAATTGACGCTAAAATGGCTGAATACAACGAAAAATACGATATGAATACAGATAATGTCGACTCTGTACGTTATCAGGCAAAGGTTGAAGTTGCAATCGAAAAAATGTGCGGTCAATTCGGTTACAGTGCATTTGTAACCAACTTTGAGGACTTGCACGGACTTGAACAGCTGCCGGGTCTTGCCGCTCAAAATATGATGGCTAAGGGCTACGGTTTCGGTGCTGAGGGTGACTGGAAAGTTGCCGCTATGACATTCCTTATGAAAGCTATGGCAGAAGGTCTTGAAGGCGGTACTGCATTTATGGAAGACTATACATATCACCTTGAAAAAGGCAACGAACATATCTTAGGTGCACATATGCTTGAAGTATGCCCGTCTGTTGCATCAACAAAACCTAAAATCGAAGTTCACGAATTGGGTATCGGCAACAGAAAAGCTCCTGCCCGTTTGGTATTTGACAGCAGCAAGGGCGATGCTATCGTTGCATCTCTTATCGATATGGGCGGCCGTCTAAGACTTATCGTAAATGACGTTGAGGCTTGTTCTCCGCTTCACAAAATGCCTAACCTACCTGTCGCAGGTGTTATGTGGAAACCTCTTCCTAACCTTGCTACATCGGCAGAAGCATGGATTTTAGCCGGCGGTGCTCACCACAGTGTACTAAGCTATGCTTTAACAGCTGAACAAATGCACGATTGGGCAAACATGATGGGTATTGAATTTGTACACATCGGCAAAGACACTACAATTCCTGAATTGGAAAAAGAACTTATGTGGAACGATATTGCATATAAGCTAAAATAATAACATAAACCGATATACACAAAATAAGGATAGAATAACAATCTATCCTTATTTTGTATTACTTCAAATATATATTACTTTCTTTAAATCTTTGTATCAAAAATATCGCAATATTGTAAATATGAACAAATAATATGTTTTTAACACCTTTCATTTTAGTCCCGTATATGCTATATTGACTAATACCCAAATATGTGGTACAATTAAATATAATATGGGTAAATTTCACCTTTTGAATGACCCGTTTAACTGCTTATTGCACGTTATTTATACTGATATGTCATGACTAATTAATACACTTTGATGTATTTTTAGTTTAGGAGGATATATGAACAGAATTTTTAAAAAAATTGCATTATCGTATATGTTTTGCATAATAGTAAGTATTTTTGTTGTCTTTGTTATGTCATTGACATCATTTTTGCTTGGCTCGGCTATTATCGGCTTAATCGGTTTAGTGTTTTGCGTTACGCTTTCTTTATACATATTTTTTGTGCGTCTTGCAAAACGCAGCGAAATGGATAATTATTTAGATGAACTCGGCACAAACACCGCTCACAGCAATATTATCCCTACCATACCTATGCCGGCAGCCGTTATGCGTATTGACGGTATAATAATGTGGTACAACCAAAGTTTCGGCGATATTTTCGGAGAAAATCTGTTTGATATTCCTATCGAAACAATAATAAAGGATTTGAAATGGTCTGAAATTCTAAAATCCACCGACGATATTCACAGCGATATTACGTTTGAAAACCGTCATTACAAGGTTCTCGGCAATCTTATAAAAGATGCGGACACCGAAGAATTTTCCGCCGTACTTTATTTTCATGACTGCACCGAAACCGAAGAACTTGAACAAAAATATGAAAATGAACGTATAGATATGGCAATAATCAATATAGACAACTACGATGATTTGTCACAGCGTCTTGATGACAGCAAACGTCAGGAATGTCTGACACAGCTTGACAAGCTTATCACCGAATGGGTATCTCAAAGCGGAGGTTTCCGCCGGAGAACCGACCGTGACCGCTATCTTGCACTTTTTGAACATCAATATCTGCAAAATTATATCGACAAAAAATTTGATGTTATCGACAAAGTGCGTGCAATCGGCGAAAGCGTCAAACAGCCTATCACAATCAGTATAGGTGTGGGCGTCGGCGGAACTATATCTCAAAATGACGAATATGCCCGTGCCGCTATCGACATGGTGCTTGGACGAGGCGGTGACCAAGCCGCAATAAAAGACTCCGTTCAATACAAATTCTATGGCGGTAAAACCAAAGAATACGAAAAAAGCACCCGTGTTAAAACCCGTGCATTCTCGTTTGCATTAAAGGATTTCATTCTTCATGCCGACAAAGTTATTTTAATGGGGCACAAAACCCCGGACTATGACTCATTCGGAGCAATGATGGGTTTGCAGCGTGCCGCACGTTCGCTGGGCAAACCGCCCTATATTCTGATTGACAACACAATCGGTATACAAAAGCTTATGGCGGAGGCAAGCACTATGCTTGAATACACCGACCTGTTCATTGATGCAACAACGGCACTTGAATTGGCGACAGACGATACGCTTCTTATTATTGTAGACACTCATCGTCCGTCACTGCTTGCGTGTGAGGAGCTTTTATCAAAAGTATCGAAAAAAATCCTTATCGACCACCACAGACGGAGCACCGATTTTGTTACAGGCTGCTCGCTTATTTATCACGAGCCTTACGCATCGTCTACCTGCGAAATGACTACCGAAATATTGCAGTATATCGATGACGGCAGTAAAATGAACACATTCGAGGCTAAGGCTTTATATGTGGGTCTGTTGATGGATACGAAAAATTTTGTAATGAAAACAGGTGTGCGTACCTTTGAGGCGGCGTCTTATCTTCGCCGTTACGGTGTTGATACTATTTCTGTCAAGTCATTGTTTGACATTAACAAAGAGGACTATGACCACAAGGTAAACATAGTTAAACAATCGGAGCTTTTAAAAAACGGGGTTGCTATATCCATTTGTCCCGAAAAATTTTCAAATGTACGCATTATGTCGTCACAGGCGGCTGACGAAATGCTGTCTATCGACTCGGTAAAAGCATCATTCGTTATATTTGAGGAGGACAATTCCGTAGGAATAAGCGGACGTTCTCTCGGTGATATAAATGTACAAGTTATACTTGAAAAATTGGGCGGCGGCGGTCATCTCATGGTTGCCGGTGCTAAAATTACAGGCGGTATAAGCGTTGAGCAGGTTCGTGAAATGCTTATTTCTGCCATAGATGAATATTTTGAAGAAATTAAAAAATAAGGATTGGTGATTACAATGAAAGTTATATTATCAAAAGACGTAAAAGGTCAAGGCAAAAAAGGCGATTTGGTTGAAGTTTCAGACGGATACGCAAGAAACTTCCTATTGCCGAGAAAACTTGCAACAGAGGCTACAAAGGAAAATTTAAGCGTAATGAAAGGTCAGAAAGAGGCTGCCGATTACAGAAAGAAAAAGGAACTTGAAGAAGCACAGGCAATCGCAAAACAAATTGCTGACATCAGCGTAAATCTTACCGCAAAATCGGGCGAAAACGGCAAATTATTCGGCTCTATCACAAGCAAGGATATTGCGGAAGAACTTGTCAAACAGCACCATATCAAGATTGACAAGAAAAAATTTGTACTTCACGACGGTATCAAAACTCTTGGTACAACCGAAGTTGAAATAAAAATCTATCCCGAAGTAACCGCAAAATTAAAGGTTAAAGTTACAGAGGCATAATTTGTGCAGAAATGAGGTTTTTCTAATTGGATAATTTTAATGATATTTCTGCGGATGTATATACCAATAACGATGTTCCCGTTGAGCCTAACTCATTTGAACAGCCTCAAACCCGTGAACTGCCGTACAGTCAGGAGGCGGAGCAGTCTGTTATAGGAAGTGTTTTAACCAGCACACAAAGCGTTGCACAATCAGCTGAAATTATAAAACCGAATGATTTCTATTTTGCCCAAAACCGTGAAATATACAAGGTTGTAATGGAGCTTTTCAACGAAAACTCCCCTATCGACATTGTCACTGTTTCGGACAGATTAAGCCAAAAGGATAAATTAGAGGCGGTCGGCGATATTACCTATCTTTCCACCGCTGCGGCAAACGTTCCGACATCACGAAATATCACATATTATTCGCAGATTGTAAAGGAAAAATCTATTTTACGCCGATTGATAAAATCGTCAAATGCTATCGCCGAAATGGCATACAACGGCAATGATAAAATAGAACGTATCCTGGAACAGTCCGAACAGCTTATATTCGACGTTTCATCGTCCCGTGAGCAGTCGGATATTGTTCCGATAAGCGATATTATGATGACGAGTTATGCCGAAATGGTTGAACATTCGCAGAATAAAGATACTATCACAGGTCTGCCTACCGGCTTTCATATTCTTGATAATCATATGTCTGGACTTCAAAACTCCGACCTTATTCTTATAGCCGGCAGACCGGGTATGGGTAAATCAAGTTTTGCGGTAAATATTGCGGAACACGTTGCTATCAACGAGCAGAAAACCGTTGCTATATTTAACTTAGAAATGTCAAAAAGTCAGCTTGTAAACCGTATAATATGCAGTCAGGCACTTGTCGACTCAAAAAAAGTACGTTCCGGTGATTTGGATATGACCGATTGGGAGCAGATAAGTGAGGTTGTAGACAAAGTAGCAACCGCACCATTGTATATTGACGATACCCCGTCAATCACCGTATCTGAAATACGTGCAAAATGCCGCCGTTTAAAGCAGACAAAAAATCTCAGTCTTGTGGTTATCGACTATTTGCAGCTTATGCAGTCGAGCGGTCGTCCCGAAAGCAGACAACAGGAAATATCAGAGATTTCACGTTCCTTGAAAGTACTTGCAAAAGAGCTTAACATTCCTGTTATCACGCTTTCACAGCTATCCCGTGCGAGTGAATCGAGAAGTGACAAGCGTCCTATGCTTAGTGACCTTCGTGAATCGGGCGCTATCGAGCAGGACGCTGATATTGTAATGTTTTTGTATCGTGACGATTATTACAACAAGGACACCGAGGAAAAGAACATTGCCGAATGTATCATATCGAAGTTCCGTGGCGGTGAAACCACTACATTAAAACTGGGCTGGCAAGGTAAGTATACTAAATTTCTTAACCTTGATTTCAGCAATTCCGATGAACAGTGATGAATACGATTAATATTATAAGAAATACAATAAAAACTCACAATTTAATATCGGACGGCGACAAAATAATTGTTGCATTATCGGGCGGAGCAGACTCGTCATGCCTTTTGCACACGCTCTATACTCTTTCGCATGAACTTAACATAACTCTTTATGTGGCACATATAAATCATAATCTGCGTAAAGAGGCAGACGCCGACCAGCATTTTGCCGAGCAATTCTGTGAAAAACTCGGTATTCCGTGCTATGTCAAATCTGCTGATGTCAGCGGTTTTGCAAAGGAGCATAAAATCTCCGAAGAAGATGCGGGCAGGCAAATCCGCTATGATTTTTTTGATGAATTATCGAAAGAACTGTGTGCAGACAAAATTGCAACCGCACACAATCAAAACGATTGTGCCGAAACTATTTTGATGAACTTTATGCGTGGCAGCGGTTTATCGGGACTTTGCGGTATTCCTTATATGCGTGACGGCAAAATTATCCGTCCTATTTTGGATTTATCACGCAAGCAAATTGAGAATTACTGCACTGCACACCAAATTGATTTTGTGACCGACAAAACCAATTTTGAGCCGATTTACACACGCAACAAAATACGTTTGCAGCTTATCCCGTTCATTCGTGACAATTTCAATTCGTCATTCATTGAGCGAGTAACCGCAAATGCACACATTATATCCGATGACAACGATTTTCTGGAACAATACGCACGTTCCGCATACGAAAAATCCGTCCAGGAAATGTCCGAGAAATGCGTTGTTGATTTGAATATTTTTAAAAGCGAGCATATTGCCGTACAAAAGCGGATTTTGCTTGCCGTTCTGAAAAAAGTATACAAGACAAGTTACGGATTTTCGAGCAAATATATTAATGACTTACTGCTGCTTTCACAAAAAAATATTACGGGAAAAAGCATAAATCTGCCGCATGATATAACCGCAAAAAACGAATATAATACGCTTGTTATTTTTAAAAATAATACTCAATCTGTTATTTCAGAGAAAAAAATTATTTTCGGCGAAAATGAAATCAATAACGGCACATTGATTGCTGAACCTTGTGACCGTGCCGAAAAATCGGGCAAAAATACTATATATATAAAATATGATTTGGCGGACGATTTGTATATCCGCTCACGTCAAAACGGCGATTTCTTCTGCCCTGTCGGCATGGACGGCAAAAAGAAATTAAAAGATTATTTTATAGACGAAAAAATTCCGTCCTCGGAAAGGGCAAATATACCATTGCTATCCTGCCGAAACGGTGATATTATATGGATAATAAATAAACGTGCCGACAGGCGATTTATTGCACAGTCGGGTGAAAAATGTATAAAAATAACTTACAAAAGAAAGGAAATTTAAAAATCATGCATATCGACAAAACTTTATTTACAGCCGAAGAATTGGCTGCAAAGACCGCTGAATTGGGCAAATTAATCAGTGAGGACTACAAAGACGAGGAAATATTGATGGTGTGCACGCTTCGTGGTGCAATAGTTTTCTTTGCCGACCTAATCCGTCAAATTTCATCGCCGTGTCAGATTGACTTTATCACAGCGTCAAGCTATGGTGACGCTACAATTTCATCGGGCAAGCTGAACATAAAAAAAGATTTGGAAACGGATATTGAAGGCAAGCACGTAATTATCGTTGAAGATATTGTCGATTCGGGTATCACACTTTCCGCATTGAAGAAAATGCTGCTTTCAAGAAACCCTAAATCATTGAAAATATGTGCTATGCTAAGCAAACCGTCAAGACGTGTTTGCCCTGTCGATATTGACTACTGCGGATTTGAAATTCCCGACGAATTTGTTATCGGTTACGGACTTGACTATGCACAAAATTATCGTCAGCTGCCTTATATCGGTACTTTGGCTGAGGATTGATTTATAATGTTTGTCATAACGCAAATTTTAGCCCTAAAACGGCTTGAAATTTTACATAGATTATGATAATATATTTTTTATAGCATAAAATGGTACAGTAAATTTATATTATGCTAAAAGGAGGCTGTAATTTGCAGAAAAAATTAAAAGGTTTTGGTATTTGGTTTGTGATACTGGCTGTATTTTTGGGGTTGTATCTCGTTATAAACAACTATTTCCAGGAAACCAACAATCAAATTTATTCTGATTTAATTCGTGAAATTCACAACGGTGAAATTTCCAAAATTGTTGTAAATGACAGAAACGTCACCGCATATATGCGTGACAATTCGGATAATACAAATGCGAAATCCGATAAAACTGCTCTGACATCATATGAAGTTGAAATACCGTCAATATCCGCTTTTTATGCCGATGTCGGTGATGACATCAATAAACAGCTTGCAGACGGTACTTTGGAATATGAGGCAAAATACCGCAAATCGGTAACATGGCTTACATTCCTTACACCTGTATTGGTTATAGTAATAGTAATGTTTGCGTGGATTTTCTTTATGCAGTCGGCAGGCAACAAAGCCAATACATTCACAAAAAGCCGTGCAAAACTCGGTATCGACAACAACAAAAAAGTCGGTTTTGACGATGTTGCCGGTGCTTATGAAGAAAAGAAAGAGCTTGCAGAACTTGTTGAATTTTTGAAAAATCCGCATAAATTCACAGAACTTGGCGCAAGAATACCAAAGGGTGTGCTTTTGGTAGGTTCTCCCGGTACAGGTAAAACTTTGCTCGCTCGTGCGGTTGCCGGTGAGGCGGGTGTACCGTTCTTCTCAATCAGCGGTTCTGATTTTGTTGAACTTTATGTCGGCGTCGGTGCGTCGAGAGTAAGGGATTTGTTTGAACAGGCAAAGAAAAACCGCCCTTGTATCATTTTCATCGACGAAATTGATGCTGTCGGCAGACGCAGAGGTGCAGGCATGGGCGGCGGTCACGATGAACGTGAACAGACCCTTAATCAGCTGCTTGTTGAAATGGACGGTTTCGGTGCAAACGAAGGCATTATTATGATTGCCGCAACCAACAGACCCGACATATTAGACCCTGCTCTGCTTCGTCCGGGACGTTTTGACAGACAGGTTGTTGTTGACGCTCCAGATGTAAAAGGCAGAGAAGAAATTCTTATGGTACATTCAAGAAAGAAACCTCTTGCCGATGAAGTAGATTTGAAGAAGATTGCCCGTGCTACCGTAGGTTACACAGGTGCAGACCTTGAAAATCTTTTGAACGAAGCAGCAATATTTGCCGCTCGCCGCAACAAGACAAAGATTGACAACAAGGATTTGGACGATGCAAACATCAAGGTTATGATGGGGGCGGAAAAACGCTCAAAAGTCATGACCGAAAAAGAAAAACGTCTGACAGCATACCATGAGGCAGGCCATGCGGTACTTGCACGTTTGGTTGATGAAACAAGAATTATACATCAAGTATCTATAATTCCTCGTGGGCGTGCCGGCGGTTTCACAATGGATTTGCCTTTGGAAGATAAATCATACACCGCAAAAAATGAAATGCTTGACAGAATTATCGTTCTTTTGGGCGGACGTGTTGCGGAGTATCTTGTTCTTGATGACATAAGCACAGGTGCGTCAAGCGACATCAGACGTGCTACAAGTGTGGCACATCAAATGGTTGCAAAATACGGTATGAGCGATAAAATCGGTCCTATCTCCTATGATGATGACCAGGAGGTATTCTTAGGACGTGACTACGGACACTCAAAAGCGTACAGCGAACGCACCGCATCGGAAATTGACGAGGAAGTCCGCCGTATTATTGACGTTCAGTACAATAAAACTATTGAACTTCTGCAAAATAACATGGATATTTTAGAGCGTGTCGCACAGGCACTGTTAAAATATGAAACTATTGATTCCGACCAGTTTAACGCAGCATTTGCGGGCGAACCCGTAATTGATAAATATGCCGAAAATTCAGCGGAAACAATAGATAATTCAGCAAAAACTGAGAATAATAAAACTGAAAATAACTAAGGAGAGATTACTATGGCACAAAAAGTAACAAAAGACATGATTATCATGGATGTATTATCAATGAATCCCGACACTGCACAATTCTTCTTTGAAATTGGTATGCACTGCCTGGGCTGTCCTTCGGCAAGCGGCGAATCAATCGAAGACGCTTGTATGGTACACGGTGCTGACGTTGACAAGCTAATCAATGACATCAACACATTCCTTGCTAATCAAGAATAATAATTACGAACATCTAAGGGGAAAATATGATTTTGTGTCATATTTTCCTTTTGCTATATAAAAGATGCCGATAAGAGGTGCATTAATATGAAATTATTACCACAATTATTGCTTGTCAGTGCCGGACTTATTGCCGTAAAAGGTCTTGACACTCGTTTGGAGGTCACACAATACCAAGTAGTTTCGCACAAAATTCCGAAAGAATTTGACGGCTATAAAATAGTGCAGGTATCTGACTATCACTGCGAGCATATTGCAGGTCTTACCAATGAAATTACAGAAGAAACCCCAGACATTATTGTTTCAACCGGCGACATGGTAAATGACTACGGAGAAATCACTCCGGCTATCCGCTTTACAAAAAAGCTTGCCGAGATTGCTCCGCTTTATATGATTACCGGTAACCACGATGTATGGCGCAGCGACTACAAAGAATTGGTTGCCGAAAGCGAAAATGCCGGCGGTGTTTTTCTGAATGACGAAACAATCGAATTGGAGCGTGACGGTGCAAAAATCGCACTTTCGGGCATATCCGACCCGTTCGCACGCACAAAGGATAAAATTGCCGAGCATATCAGAAATTCGCTTGAAAAAATCAGCACATATGACGGTTTTCACATTGCCATGTTCCACAGAGCAAATTGGCTCGATATGTTTAAGGGACAAGGCTTTGACTTGGTTTTATCGGGACATATGCACGGCGGTCAGATACGTCTGCCGGGACTTGGCGGTCTGCTGTCACCGAAAACAAGTCTGCTGTCGGGCGGTAAAATATTATTCCCGCACTATTTCGGAGGTGTGTATCAGGATAACGATACAAAAATGATTGTCAGCCGTGGGTTGGGTAACCCTATGATTATCCCTCGCCTATTCAATCGTCCCGAATTGGTGGTAATCACACTAAAAAGCAAACAAGAACCGACCGATACGGATAATTAATCGGTCGGCTGAATATATGCAAATACACAAAGGAGATTATTAAAATGGCTAGATTATTAAAAAATATTTATACCTGTTTTCCCGGCGGAAAACACAAAGTTCTTACAATGAGCTATGATGACGGACAAATTCATGACCGCCGTATGGTTGAAATTTTCAACAAAAACGGCATTAAGGGTACATTCCACATCAATTCCGGTCTTATTGACTGGCGTGAAGAAAAAGTACCTCTTTCAGAAATGAAGGAATTGTACAAAGGGCATGAAGTTGCCGCACATACATACACACACCCTACAATCGAGCGCTGTCCGCTTGACCAAGTGGTTCAACAAATTATTGAGGACAGAAAAATCCTTGAAGATGCTGTTGGCTATCCTGTTCGTGGTCTTTCATATCCTAACGGTTCATTGAGCGACGATATAAAGAAATTACTTCCGTCGGTAGGTATCGAGTATTCCCGTGTTGTCGGCAGCAAGCAGAATTTCAGCTTGCCTCGTGACTATTATGAATGGCAGGCAACCTGTCACCACAACACCAATCTTATGCAGCTGGGACAACAATTCGTAGACCTTTTCAAAACACAATATCTGTACATGATGTACGTTTGGGGTCATAGTTTTGAATTTGCAAGAGATAATAACTGGGAACTGCTTGAAAACTTCTGCGAATTGGTCGGCAATCGTGACGATATTTGGTATGCTACAAACATTGAAATTGTGGACTATATGAATGCCGCTAAAAATCTAAAATACGGTGTTAAAGGCGATATGGTATATAATCCGTCCGCAATACCTGTATGGATTGCCGTTGACGGTAAATCATATAAGATTAACGGCGGTGCTATGGTACATTTTGATGACTGAGAAGGATTTGTTTCCGCCTGTTAAAGAAATGCTTGAAAATGCGGGCTTTGCCGTAAATGCCGAGGTAAACAGCTGCGATGTAGTTGCAAGAAAAGACGATTTGATGGTTATAATCGAGCTGAAACGCAATCTCAGCACCACCCTTTTGGCACAAGCGGTAGACCGTCAGAAAATGTGCGATAATGTCTATGTTGCCGTACCGAAACCGAAAAATTACAAACCGCAGACTTTTCATGATACTGAAAATGTGCTGAAAAAATTGGAGTTGGGTTTGATTTTTGTTACGTTTTCGGAGCATTTTTCATATGCCGAAATTGTCTTTGACCCTGCCCCGTTTACAGGCACACGAATTTCCAAAAAGAAAAGGGATTTGCTTGTTGCGGAAATAAACGAGCGAAAGTATGACACAAATATCGGCGGCAGCACCAAACAGAAAATCGCCACCGCATATACCGAAAAAGCGGTATACATTGCGTGCCTTTTGGAAAAGTACGGCGATATGTCCGCAAAACAGTTAAAAGAGCTTGGCAGCGACACATCGAAAACATCTAGTATTTTAAGCAACAATTTTTACGGCTGGTTTGCACGTATTGATAAGGGAATTTACGGTCTGACCGACAAATGGCAGAACAACAATTATCCGATATTGACAGAAAAATACCGTGAATTTATCAATAACACAACTGCCGAATAACTTAGGCAAATTAAGGGAGTGCCGACCAAAACAGCACTCCCTTTAAACGAGGTATGGATAATGAAAACCAAAATATTGAATATTTTAAAAAATTCCGCCGACTATATTTCGGGCGAAAGTATCAGCAAACAGCTTGGTATCTCCCGTGCGGGTGTATGGAAAAATATAAACAAGCTGAAATCCGAGGGCTACAAAATTGATTCTGTCACGAACAAAGGCTACAAAATCATATCCGCTCCTAAGCTGCTTTCGGCTGACGGCATACAAGCCGGCTTGAAAACCGAATTTATCGGCAAAAACATACATTTCTATCTTGAAACCGACTCCACAAATACACAGGCAAAACTAAACTCAGATTCCCCCGACGGCAGTCTGTTTGTTACGGAATGTCAAAAGGGCGGTAAGGGACGTTTGGGGCGTGCGTGGACATCTCCGAGCGGTATAGGAATATGGTTTACACTTTTGTTAAAACCAAATCTTACTCCTCCGCAAGTTCCCATGATTACACTGATTGCAGGACTTGCCGTGTGCAGAAGTATATGCAAATTGGGGCTTGACGCAAGAATTAAATGGCCGAACGATATTGTTATCGGCAGCAAAAAAGTATGCGGAATACTCACGGAAATGTCCGCCGAGATGGACAGAGTAAATTATGTTGTATGCGGTATCGGAATTAATGCGAACACCGAGAGTTTCAGCGAGGAACTGCAAGTTAAAGCAACTTCGCTTATGCTTGAAAAAGGTCAGAAAATCGACCGCTGTGCCCTGTTACAGGATATTTTGTACGAGTTTGAGCAATGCTACACCGAATTTTTAAAAAACGGATTTTCGTCTTTTAAATCGGAATATAAAAAATATTGCGTAACTCTAAACCGCACCGTGTCTATTATACAAAACAACCAATCTACTGTTGCCGAAGCGATTGATATTACCGATGACGGTGAACTTATTGTCAAAATTGACGGCGAAACAAAGGTTGTATCCTCCGGCGAGGTGTCTGTTCGTGGATTATATGGATATATTTAAGAATTATTAGCACTCTGTCTTGTTGAGTGCTAATTTTTTATTGACAAACGCAATATTTAGTATTACAATATACATTGTAAATCAAATTGCAATTATTTATACTAAGGAGTTGTTTAAAATGGCAAAAGGAAATATTTCAGTAAATTCAGAAAATCTTTTTCCAATAATCAAAAAATGGCTTTATTCGGATAAGGACATTTTTTTGCGTGAACTTGTTTCAAATGGTTGTGATGCTATAACTAAGCTTAAAAAATTAGTTTCTTTAAATGAGGCGAATATTGAGGACAATCCGCAGTTTAAAGTTACGGTTACCTGCGATAAAGACAACAAGAAACTTATTATAGAAGATAACGGTATCGGTATGACAGCCGAGGAAGTCGATAAATATATCAATCAAATCGCTTTTTCGGGTGCTGCCGAATTTTTGAGCAAATACAAAGACCAAACCGATGACAAAGGTCAGATTATCGGTCATTTCGGTCTTGGATTTTATTCCGCATTCATGGTTGCCGAGCGTGTTGAAATTGACACATTGTCATATCAAGACGGTGCAAAGGCGGTAAAATGGTCATGCGATGGAAGTATGGAATATGATATTGAGGACGGTACTCGTACACAAAGAGGTACTGCAATCACTCTTTTCATTGCCGAGGACAGCACGGAATTTTTGGACGAATTCAGAGTGCGTTCCGTACTTAACAAATACTGTTCATTCCTTCCTATCGAGGTATATTTTGAAGTACCGAAAAAGGACGAGGAAAAAGCCGGCGGTGACGAAAACAAAGAGCCTGAAACTCCTAAGCCTATCAACGATACCGCTCCCCTATGGACAAAAAATCCTAAGGACTGTACCGATGAAGAATACAAGGAATTTTATACAAAGGTGTTTGCCGACTTTAATCCGCCGCTGTTCTGGATACATTTGAATGTGGATTATCCGTTTAATCTGAAAGGTATATTGTACTTCCCTAAATTGCAGCATGAGCTAAACGGTGCGGAGGGACAGATTAAATTGTTCAATAATCAAGTATTTGTTGCCGACAATGTAAAAGAAGTTATTCCGGAATTTTTGATGCTTTTAAAAGGTGTTATCGATTGTCCGGACTTGCCGCTTAACGTATCGAGAAGTTTCTTGCAGAATGACGGATATGTAAAGAAAATTTCGGCACACATCACAAAGAAGATTGCCGACAAATTGACCGAGCTTTACAAGAAAGAACGTGACAATTACAATACTTATTGGGACGATATTAACATCTTCATCAAATACGGCTGTATGCGTGACGAGAAATTCTACGAAAAGGTAAAAGATATTCTTATCTACAAGGATACCAACGGTAAATATGTAACTCTTGACGAATACCTTGACGGCAAGGACAGCAAAGACGTTTACTATGTATCTGATGAAAAGCAGCAGGCACAGTACATCAACCTATTCAAGGAACAAGGCATTGACGCATTGATTTTGCCGAGCATGATGGACACTCATTTCATATCATTCCTCGAAATGAAGAATAACGAAGTCAAGTTCAAACGTATCGACTCTGCCCTATCCGACACGCTTACCGACGACAGTGCAAAGGACGAGGACGCTGACAAGAAACTGATTGAGGCGGTTAAAGCAAATCTCGGCAAGGACGATTTGAAGATTGAAGTACAGGCATTGAAGAAAGCCGATATTCCGGCTGTGATTTTGCTTTCGGAGCAGTCAAGACGTATGCAGGAAATGTACAAGGCATACGGTCAGAGCATGGGTAATTTCGGTGCAATGTTCAAGGACGAATTTACTCTTGTGCTGAACAAAAACAATCCGCTTATCAATCGTATTACAGACCTTGATGCAGAGGACGCAAAGCTTGTATGCGAGCATATTTATGATTTGGCTATGATTAGTCACCAGCCGCTGACGGGTGATGAAATGACCAAATTTATCGAACGCAGCAACACTATTTTGAATAAAGTAATCAAATAGTTTCTAAAATAGGTATGTCAATCGGCATACCTATTTTCATGTCAAAAAATATTATATAAAACAAATGAAACATTACTGTTTTTTTAGGCAATTTTAATCATTTTAAAAAATTTTCAATATAAGGTTTGATTTTTTAATTCAAATATAGTAATATAACAATATCATAATTTATAAAAACGATTTTATTGAGGTAAGGAAAATGAAGTTATTAAAAAAATTTATGCAGTATTATGAGCCGTACAAAGGTATGTTCATTTTGGATATGCTTTGTGCTGTGGGAGTGTCGGTGATTGATTTGGCATTTCCGCAAATTCTTAATTTTTTAACCAAGGGACTTTTTACCAAAGAACCTAATGTTATTTTAAGAGCATTACTGCCTATGGCTATCGGACTGATTGTCATGTATGCACTGCGATATGTGTTCCGCTACTACATCACATCATGGGGACATATAATGGGTGCAAGAATGGAAAGCAATATGCGTAAGGATTTATTCGACCATTATCAAAGCTTATCCTTTGCATATTACGACAAAAACAACACAGGCGACATGATGTCGAAAATAGTATCCGACTTGTTTGATATATCGGAACTTGCACATCACGGTCCCGAAAATCTTTTCATATGTACACTAAAAATTATCGGTGCATTTATCGTACTTCTTACCATAAACGTAAAAATGACGCTTATACTGCTTGCCGTAACCATTGTCATGATTATATTCAGCTTTTTGCAGAATAAGAAAATGCGTGCCGTATTCTCGGATAACCGCAAAAAAATATCAAAGGTAAATTCAAGCGTACAGGACAGTCTTGCAGGTATACGAGTTGTGAAATCGTTTGCAAACGAAGATATAGAAAAAGAAAAGTTTGATTTAAGCAATAACGAATTTTTGAAATCAAAGAACAGCAGTTATCTTCGTATGGGTATATTCCATGCCGGCAACTCATTTTTCCAAGGCTTGCTTTATGCGTCAATCCTTGTTGCGGGCGGATATTTTGTAGCAACAAAGAGCCTTAATGCCTCTGATTTGGCGGTGTATGCACTGTATATCGGTATATTTATAAACCCTATCGAGGTGCTTATAAACTTTACAGAGCAGTTCCAAAAAGGTCTTGCCGGATTTAAGCGTTTTGCGGAGGTTATGGACACAGAACCCGATATTCAGGACAAGCCGAATTCTATCGACATCGGCAGCGTCAAGGGTGACATTGAATATAAGAACGTATCTTTCCGCTATGAAGACGACGAAAATGTGCTTGACAATATAAATATCTCTATCCAATCGGGCAAAACTATCGCATTGGTAGGTCCGTCCGGAGGCGGTAAAACCACATTATGCTCGCTGCTACCTCGTTTTTATGACGTAACGGGCGGAAGTATAACTATTGACGGCAAGAATATTAATGATGTGACATTAAAATCATTGCGTAACGCAATCGGTATAGTTCAGCAAGACGTGTATCTGTTTGACGGAAGTATAAAGGAAAATATTGCATACGGCAATCCGAACGCAACTGACGAACAAATCATAGATGCCGCAAAAAAGGCAAATATGCACGACTTTATCATGGGTCTTGCCAACGGCTATGATACATATGTCGGTGAGCGTGGCACAAGACTATCCGGCGGACAAAAGCAGAGAATCTCCATTGCACGGGTATTTTTGAAAAATCCGCAGATATTGATTTTGGACGAGGCAACCAGTGCATTGGACAACGAGAGCGAGGCACATATTCAGGAGGCACTTGACAAATTGGCACAAAACCGTACCACAATAGTCATCGCCCACCGTCTGAGTACAATCCGCAATGCCGACGAAATCATTGTTATTACCGAAAACGGTATTGCTGAGCGTGGAACTCACAGTGAATTAATGAAAACTAACGGTATATATTCAAGATATTACAATATGCAGTTTAAAAACTTGTAGTAATTTAAAGATTGGGGAATTATTATGAAAAAGAATATCGACATGACATCGGGGAATCCTATAAACCTTATTCTAAGCTTTGCCGTACCTATGTTTATCGGCAATATATTTCAGCAGGTATATAATATCACCGACGCTGCTATTGTCGGCAAATACGTCGGTGCTGACGCTCTTGCATCTGTCGGAGCGACAGGCACAATAACATTCTTTCTTGTTTCGTGGCTTATCGGTTTTACCCGTGGTGCCGGTGTTGTTTTTGCACAGTATGTCGGTTCGGGACGTCCCGACAGTATGCGCCGTGCATTGTCTACGCTTATCTATGCCATGTTCGGTATGACTGTTTTCATATCAGCTTTCGGCTGTTTAATATCACGTCCGTTCCTCATGCTTTTAAGCACACCGTCCGATATTATCGACACATCAGCGATGTATCTCAGAATTATGTTCCTCGGTACTATCGGCTCGGCGATATACAATGTATGTTCGGTCGCACTTAACAGTATCGGCGACTCTAAAACTCCTATTTATGCCCTTATTGCCGCAGCAATTTTAAATATTGTACTTGACCTTTTATTCGTGCTTAAATTCAATATGGGTGTGAACGGTTCGGGCTTGGCAACTATTATATCGCAGTTTATATCGGGGCTTATCTGCCTAGGATTTATTATATGGAAACAGCCGAGCTTACATATAAAACGCAACGAATGGAAATTTAACAGTATCATGTTCAAAAAAATCGTCAAGATGGGTACTCCGAATGCACTGCAAAGCTCGCTTATTTCCTTAGGCGGAATGAGCGTGCAGCGGCTTGTAAATTCATGCGGTACTGTAACCGTTGCCGCATACACCGCCGCAAACAAAATCGACTCGATGGCAATCCAGCCTATTGTGTCGCTCGGTATGGCTGTATCGGTATTTACCGCCCAAAATATGGGTGCGAACAATATCGACCGCATCAAGCTTGGACTTAAACAAACTCTTAAAGTGATGATAAGTTCATGTATCGTAATTGCACTCGGTATTGTTTTGTTCAGAACTCAGCTTTTAGAGCTTTTCCTTGACAAAATCAAAGATGCCGACGCAATCAGAATAGGCGGTCAGTACTTGTGCATTGTCGGCATTGCCTATATAAGTGCAGGTATCATGCAGACGTATCTGAACATTTTGAAGGGTTCGGGCGATGTAAATGTCACAATGGCAATCGGACTTGTAGAGCTTGGTTCGAGAATTTTCTTTGCATATATATTGGTATTATTATTCAAACTAGGCTCGACAGGCATATGGCTTTCTACTCCGCTTTCATGGATTACCGCCTGCATTATGACCGTTATCCGATATTATTCGGGAAAATGGAAAACAAAATCCATAGTTTAATGAAAATTTTCATTGATTAAGTATACATTTTGTGCTATAATGTAACGGTATGTTAATTTTATAGTATTTTTGAGGTTACGGCATGAATATAAATTCGGTAAATAATGACATTATTCTTGAAGATGTACAAGATTTTCTTTTGCCCGACACATTTGACTGCGGTCAGTGTTTCCGCTGGGACAGGCTTGATGATAAGTCATATATCGGCGTAGCAATGGGCAAAGCCTTAAAAATTTCTATGGGAAACAAAACCGTTATTCTGCACGATACTTCCGAACAGGATTTTCGCAATATATGGCAGACGTATTTTGATTTTGACCGCAATTACGGCGAAGTCAAGCGTGCATTGTCTAAGGATGCGGTTTTGAAAAAAGCTGTTGACTACGGTTACGGAATACACATTCTCAAACAAGATATTTGGGAATGTCTGGTTTCATTCATCATATCGGCAAGCAACCATATACCGAGAATTAAAAAGATTATTTCTCTTTTATGCGAAAATTTCGGAGATAAAATCAATTATATGGGACAGGTTTTCTACTCCTTCCCCACTCCCGAAAAAATTGCCTCGCTTACACTTGATGATTTGCAGATTATCCGTGCCGGATTTCGTGATAAATATATTTTGTCGGCGGCTAAAATGGCGGTATCGGGTGAAATAGATATTTACGGACTTGCAAAATCCGATACTCCGACTATAAAAAAAGAACTTATGCGTATACCCGGTGTTGGGAATAAAGTGTCCGATTGTATATTGCTTTTTGCATATGCCCGACATGACAGCTTCCCTGTCGATGTTTGGCTGAAACGAATTATGGAATTCTACTATTTTGACAACAAGCAGAAAATAGACGATATACAAGCTTTCTCCAAAGAAAAATTCGGTAACTTGGGCGGATTTGCTCAGCAATATTTATTCTTTTACGGACGTGAAAACAAGATTGGTATATGAATAAGCTAACGAGGGAGTTGCTATTTTGCTATTAGATTTTAACCAAATAATTGCATTTATTTGTCCAAACTGTGCAAACATAAATGTAAATCACCTTAATGCGTTTGCTTTTTCGGGCAAAAAGAAAATATGTTTAAACTGCAATTACGGTCATAACGAAAAATGTGTATTTATAGAAGAAAAACGGGATAAGTATAAAATTGATGTACTTTGCCCTGTATGCGGTGAAAACCATTCCTTTTTCCTAAAAAAATCAACTTTTTGGAACTGCAAATTTATCAGTTTCAAATGCCCTATGTCGGGAATAGACATCTATTTCCACGGTACGGACGAAAATGTTGCCACTGCAATAAAGGAACAGGAAGAAATGCTAAACAATTACAGCACTTATGACGAACCGGACAATGTCAGCCAAGACGAATTGCTTGCCGATGATATAATCCGCTATGTTGATTTTCTTGCATATGAAGGCGGTATACGCTGTACCTGTGGCAATACCGATATTAATATCGATATTGACAGGGATTCCGTTATCTTACGCTGTGCCGAGTGCGGACGTGTGAAACATATATATTTTAACCAGGACAGTCTGCAAGTATTGTTAAACAGGAACGGTATAATTATTGAATAAAAAGTTTCTTATTAGATGCTCCGCCTATGGATATAATAATAAGACAACATTTTTGATTTTTGTCTACAAATTAAAAATAAAAGCACATATCTCGGAGAAAATTCCGAAATATGTGCTTTTTTTAATGACCGCAGTTTCCGCCGCAGCCGCCAGACGCACAATCTCCATGATGTTCATGGTCATGATGTGTACAGGTAATTCCCAAATCAAACTGCAATGTATTATTAAGGAATGCTTTTACCGCCTCATCGGCATTGCCCGACACGCCGCCGTACACCATAATATTCTTTTCCGCCAACGCATTTTTCGCACCGCTGCCGATACCGCCGCAAATTAATGTTGCTACACCATTATCTGCCAAAAAGTCAGCCAATGCACCATGTCCGCTGCCGTTTGTCGGAACTATCTCCGCCGACTTAACCGTCTTATCCTCTATATCATAAATTTTAAAATTCTCGGTATGACCAAAATGTCCGTACACCATACCGTTTTCATAAGTCACTGCCAATTTCATTTTATTACTCTCCTTTTGCCATAGTATCAAAAATCTCATTTACACTGTCAAGCCAGCTGCCGTTAAAATCCTCGATAGCACCGTTGTCGCATAGTTTTGCCAATTCGGCGTCCATCGGAATTTTGCCAAGCACTTTCAAATCATATCCGTCCGCAATCTCATCAATATGACTGTCACCGAATATTTTAATCTGCTTATCACAGTCCGGACATTTAACATAGCTCATATTTTCAACCAAACCCAGAATAGGTATATCCATTGCATTTGCCATATTAACCGCCTTTTCCACAATCATAGACACCAATTCCTGCGGTGACGCAACTATCACTATACCGTCAAGCGGCAATGACTGGAATACTGTCAAAGGTACGTCGCCTGTTCCCGGCGGCATATCCACAAACATGAAATCCACATCACCCCAAATTACGTCCGACCAAAATTGTCTTACCGTGCCGGCGATAATCGGACCTCTCCAAATAACAGGGTCTGTTTCATTTTCAAGCAAAAGATTAACCGACATAACGTCAATATCCGTCTTTGTTTCGCATGGGAACAACCCCATTTCATTATTCATTGCTTTTGTCTTAATGCCAAATATTTTAGGGATTGACGGGCCTGTAATATCAGCGTCCAAAATAGCCGTGCGATAACCCTTTCTTCTTGCCATAACCGCCATAAGCGAAGTAACCAATGATTTTCCGACTCCGCCTTTACCGCTTACCACACCTATAACCTTTTTAATGTGCGAAAGCTCGTTTGTCTTTACCAAAAAACTTCTTTCCCCACATTCCTTATTGCAGCTGTTGCAATCATGTGTACAATTTTCACTCATTTAATAATCATTCCTTTCAGTTTCCTGTTTGTCACTATTATATTTATGTTTTTCACACCCACCGCAGCCGCAGAATTGTTCTTTTCCATCACAGAGCACAAAATCTCCGCCCGAAATACTCAATCCCTTTCCTTCAACCAACGCCGATGCAATTTTTCTTCTTGCATTATTGTAAATCTGCTGCACCGTAGTTCTTGCCACGTTCATGTATTTACCGCATTCCTCCTGGGTAAAACCCATATAATCAATCAGACGCACAGTTTCATATTCGTCAACCGTCATAGTTATTATGTCCATACACTTGCGGTTTATAGGCTGAAACATATCATTTTTCGGCATACAGCATACTTTTCTCCACTTTTTCGGTCTGGGCACTGTAACACCTCCCACATATTAAAATGACATATGCCATAAACAGTTTACCACTATAAATAGCATATGTCAATAACTATTTTTCATTTATTATTATATTCGCCAATTCCGCCAATGTATCAACCACATATTCGGGATGATATTCTTTCAGTGCGTCAAACGTGGTGGAATAAGTAACCGCCGCAAGCTTAGTCCCCGCTCCTTTTCCGCACTGCAAGTCAAACACGCTGTCCCCAACCATTACACTCTCGCTCGGCTTAACTCCAAGCCTTTCGCAGGCGACCAATACAGGCGTCGGGTCGGGCTTGTGCTTATCAGTATCCGCCGGAGTAATCAGCACATCAAAGCAATCCTCCAACCCCAATAATTTTATACCTCGCTTCAATGTGACTTCTCTTTTTGACGTAACAACCGCCAATTTATAGCCATTTTCATGGAGTATTCTTACTCCCTCCGCCGCTCCGTCAAAAAATTTAACAAGCCTGTCATGATTTTTTTCGTTATACTCACGGTACACTCTGTAAATTTCGTCCTGCTTATCACCATACTTTGCCAAACTGCTGTATAGCGGTTTTCCGTACATATCATGTATTTCTTCATCAGTAACATCTCTGCCGAGAACCTGTCTGAATGCGTAGCCGTACGACTCAAAAATCAAATCATTGGTATTCATCAGCGTACCGTCAAAATCAAATAAAACTGCCTTAATCATCTGCCAAATCCCTTTTTTCTTCTTAACAATTTTGCTTTTTTCAATAAATAATCTCTGTTATTATATTCGGGAGTTACAATAACGTCCTCCAATAAAATACGCAGCACATCTGCCACTTCACGTCCCGTTTTGAACCCCAATTTCATCAAATCCCTGTTTGTGACCGCAAGACCGTTCACCGAATACGGCTGATGTTCCGCCAGCACTTTTTTAAATATGCTCCGCACACTGTTAATTCTAGCTAATTTTTCATCTATGTATATCGGATTTTTCGCCCTGCTGTCTGCCTCCTGAACCGTCATCAGTTTTTCAAACAGTTCCTCGCCGACTTTTGCCATCATACGTTTTACCGACGGCACGGACGCATCAATCCGCACATCATGATTTTCCACCAATACCGATATATTCTGTATGGTTTCACTGTCAAAGTGCAGACGGTGCAATACATCATTTGCTATTTTCTGACTTTCCTTGTGATGCCCGTAAAAATGTATAACCCCGTTTGCGTCGGTACTCGAACAATTCGGCTTGCCAATATCATGCAACAGCACCGCCCAGCGTACCGTCAAATCTCTCGGCAAATTTTCCAATGCTTTCATAATGTGCATACCGACATCATATATATGATATTTATTTCGCTGCGGTTCTCCGAAGCATATATCCAATTCGGGAATAATATATTTCAGCAATCCCAACTCGTGCATTAACACAATTCGTTCGGGATTGTCCGACATTAAAATCCTGTCAAGCTCCTCACGCACAGCCTCGACTTTAATTTTTCTGACCAACGGTGCACATTTTTTCATCGCCTTTTTTGTATTTTCCTCAATATCAAACCCAAACACAACCGCAAACCGCACCGCTCTGAGCATACATATGGGTTCATTTTTAAATTTTTCCTCCGAATTGCCCACACAGCGGATAAATTTGTTTTTCAAGTCCTCCGCTCCGCCGAAATAGTCACGCAGACCACGCACATGGCTGTATGCCATAGAATTTATTGTAAAATCGAATTTTGAAAAATCCGTCTTTTTGTTGTAGCTTTTATCCGGAAGTCTTTCAAAAGAACTCACTTTATAGCTTGTCCCGTCAATAATAACGTTTATTGTACCATTTTGCGGATTATAGTTTACCGTCCTTTGAAACAATAATTTTACCTGTTCGGGAGCAGCACTCGTCACAATATCAAACTCATGCGGACATACATTCATCATCAGGTCACGAACCGTTTCGCCCACAACATAAGTTTCAAACTTAGCCATTTCCAGACGTTCGATAATCCGCACCGCTCCGCCGTCAATATTCAACTGCACCTTATCCCCCCTACGTTATCTTTTCTTTCCTGCCACAACCCGTGCAATCCCGCACAAATCGTTTATTATTTCAATATCAACAAAATCCTTTTCCATAAGTCTTGCAACCGCTCCCGACTGCGTATGCCCCACTTCAAAAGCCAACATACCGTTCTCATTCAGAGCAAACGGAGCAATATCTATAATGTGCCGGTAAAAATCAAGTCCGTCCGCTCCGCCGTCCAAAGCCAAATGCGGTTCAAAATCACGCACATTTTTGTCCAAAGTCGGTATAACATCGGTTTCAATATACGGCGGATTTGATACTATCAAGTCATATCTGCCGAAAACCCTGTCCTTCATAATGTCGCATTTCACATATACAATTCTGTCGTCAACACCGTTGTTTTCCGCATTTTCCTTTGCTATTTTCAAAGCCTTTTCGCTCACGTCAACCGCTCTTATATACGCACGCTTATTATAAACTGCCAAGCTTATGCCTATACACCCTGAGCCTGTCCCGATATCCAGTGCCGACACACCTTTATTCTTATATTTTTCAATGATATATTCCACCAAAGTTTCCGTGTCCGCTCTCGGAATAAGTACATCGGGGGTCACCTTAAACGACAGCGACATAAATTCCTGATTGCCTAAAATATATTGTATCGGCTCACCGTCCGCACAGCGTTTTGCGATATTTAAAATCTTTTCTTCGCTTTCTCTGTCCACCTCATTATTCTTGCCTATAACTATATCCAAAGGCTCTAAATCAAGCACTTCACGCACAATCAAATGTGCCTCAAATATTGCATTGTCGGAGCTTTCTCTCAGCATATCCGTAACTTTTTTAATAATCTCTCTTATTACCATTTGTCGTCCTCTTTATTCTCAGGTATAACACTTAAAATTGATTGTATAGCTACTTCTATTTGTGAATCGTCCGGCTCTCTTGTTGTCAGTCTTTGCAGCCACAAACCCGGTTTTGTAAGCAATTTTACGATTTTGTTATTGCTTCTTCCGGCAATTTTGATAATTTCATATGACAATCCGGCAACAACAGGCAATAATGCCAAACGCATCAATACTCTCATAAATATTCCCGTTCTTGGCAATAACGAGAACAGAATTATACTTACAATCATAACAAAAAGCAAAAAGCTTGTACCGCACCTTGGGTGAAATCTTGTATGTTTTTTGACATTTTCCACTGTCAGTTCCTCACCGCTTTCATAGCACGCAATACTTTTATGCTCCGCACCATGATATTCAAACACACGCTTAATATCCTTCATATTTGCCACCAATGCAAGGTATGTAAGGAAAATCACCATACGCACAATACCCTCGGTAACGCTCGTAAATGTGCGTGTCGCCGCAAATTTAGCCAATGCCCCCGCTGACGGAATAATTGAAAACAACGCCTCCAAACCTCTTGTAATCAGTGTAGGCAGCAATATAAAAAGTCCCACACTCATAACAAGCGAAATGATAAGCGACACATAAATCACAATATCCTTTATCTTATCGCCGAACTTGTCTTCAAGCCATTTGTCAAATTTGCTTTCGGTTTCGGCTTCTTCATCGTCCTCAATCTCAATAAATTCCGCCGAGAACATAAGTGCTTTTATACCGATATACATACTTTCAAAAAAGTTTACACAGCCACGCACTATCGGTAATCTGCAAAACCAATTTTTCTTTTTTGTACCGTTTTCGTTGGTTTCGACCACAATTTCGCCGTCACTCTTTCTGACCGCCATAGCCGTTTTGTGCGGGCCACGCATCATAACGCCTTCGATAATCGCCTGACCGCCTATTGATGTAATATGTTCTTTATTTTCTGCCATAATATTTATATGTCCTTTCTTGACAATTATTTTCTTTTTCTTATTCTTTTTGAAATATACTTCCTATATAACGCTATATTTTGCGTAACTGCCCTGTCGAACAATAAAAATGTCACTTCAAGCAATCCTGCCATAACATATATCGGTGAGTCCATAATTTCATTCGCCGGTATAAACAGTCTTGCTATTGCATACACCGCCAGCATTGCCAAGCTGAACGAACCCACCTTTAAAATTAATTCAATCCATATTTTGTTAATTCTTTCTATATATAATTTAAGCACGGGATAATATCCGAAATATAACGCATACGGCAGCAATATCATTTTGTTCGGCATAAATATAAATCCGAGCAATCCCACCACAATTCCGCTTATCAGTCCCCACCTCGGGCCGCACTCATCAACCGTAACGCAAAGAATTAATATTGAAATCGCAAACGCCACAAGCGAAAAATTTGCAAGTATTGCCGAAAAATACAGTGCAATAAACGATAATACCGATATAATCGAACAAAATACCAAATCGTATGTCTTATTTCTCATAATGCACTCCTATCCTTTGTCAGCAGCAGGTAATCAAATCTCCGCCCATACATTCACAGCAGCAGTCCGCACACATAAGCTGAGTACAGCAGTTGCAGCACTCCGTACTTCCTCCCCCTGTTGTATAAGTCTGTCTGTATTGATTGCCGGCATTTCTGTAATTTGCATAAGCCGCACTGTATTCCATATTGTTCGGCTCCATATTAACCGCCGTCTGAAAATAGCTTGCCGCTTTGTCATGCCAGCCACGTCTGTTATATATAACACCCATAAGATAGCTCCATTCGGCGGTGCGAGGCAGCATATTAAGCATTTGTTCCGCATCATTGAGCCTGTTCTGCATAATTAGTGCACGCACCGTCTGAAAGTTCGCCTGTGCATTATTTGCCGAACGGTTTGACGATGTGTTCTGCTGTCTTTGACTGCCGGTTCCGGCTGTTCCTGCCGAACCGCTTGTTCTTCCGCCGTATGAACCCGCTCTGCCGCTTTCAATCATCTCATACGCTTCGTTTATCTGTTTTAGCTTTTCACTCGCCAAATCCGCAAGCGGATTATTGACATATCTGTCGGGATGATATTTTTTCACCAAATCACGATATGCTTTCTTTATAGTATCCATGTCTGCGTCTTCGCTGACACCCAAAACCTCATATGGATTCATTTATTTCCTCCTTAGTTTTTCCCATTATATAATCCTGTTTTGACTTTAATCCTATATAAATTATGTTGCGTAATATGTCATTATTCCTGTACACCGTCAAAAGTTCATATGCCGACGCAACGCTTGCAAGCGTATAATCCATGCTCATTTGTATCTTTTCGGCAATATCTTTTTTAACCTCTGTACAATTTTCTTCATTAATATTATATTTTATTACAAACGGATTATAATTCTTCTTTTTAACATCTTTTTCAATATCGTTATATGCGTCTATAATATATATCCATCTTCCCGTATTGTACCCAAGCCATTCCAACGTACGGCGGGTATTTTCATCTTCGATAAAATCGGGCGTAAATAATATTTTAAGAATATTTGCAAAGCAATCCGCCGTCATATCTATATCGGAACAATTTTCCTTTTCAAGTGCAGTTAATTTTCGCAGCAAGTTCAAAATATCGTCATAAATATTTTTATATCTGCGTTTCACCTTCCGCACCGCCGTATAATATGCCGCCATGTCGAATAACGCTTTTATACTTCTGTCGTCCTGCCAATCGTCGTATAACTTCAAATATGCAAGTATCACGCTCATATCCGCCGCATAATCAATCGCTCTGCTATTGTGTATTTCGCCATGCTTATGCAGAATATGTGCCGCACATCTTTTTTGAAATATGCAGACCTTTTCCTTATCAACAGCGGATAGCACCAATGCCAAAAACGTCATGTCATAGCTCAGTCCCAGTCTTGCAATCTCCGAGCCACGCTTTCCTATCGCTTTGCACAAACCGCAGTAATGTGCACGAAACAGGTTATAATCTTTTATTTTCAGTTCATCTTTACATATGTTTACATATCCAAACATTCCTGTTCCTTTCCGACTGTAATATTTTTTTGTACGCACGTTTAATTATAACCTATTGTTCAAATAATTTCAACTGCCAACCGCTATAATCCACTAAAAATTTGCTTTTTGTTCACATTCTGACCACATATCCTCTGCAATTTCACATAAATAACACACAAATGACATATACTTTATATATATATTTTATGTCAAACTGAACAAGAAAATTAATTTTATATAAATTTTTAGCAATTTCACTTGCTTTTTTTGAAAAAAGGTAGTAGAATGTAGCAAGAAAACTTGATAATAATTAGAAATTATGCAAAGGGGCAGTGTTACAATGGAAAATCCAGTAATGACAATTTTGAGTATCATCTTACAAGCATTCTCATTGTCAATCGGACTTTATTACTTATTCATAGGTATATTCGGTTTTATACCTAAACGTGAAACTAATGAACCTGTGTCGGATAAGTACAATAAATTTGCACTTATCATTTCCGCACATAATGAAGAAATGGTTATTGCTAACATGGTTGAGTCATTGAAACAGCTTGACTATCCGAAAGAATATTACGATATTTTCATTATTGCCGATAACTGTACAGATAACACCGCCGCTATTGCTCGTGATGCCGGTGCTATCGTTTATGAACGTTTTAATGAAGAAAAACGTGGTAAAGGTCATGCACTTGAATGGATGTTTGCAAAACTTTACGAAATGGACGAACAATATGACTATATTTCAATTTTTGATGCCGACAACTTGGTATCAAAGAATTATCTTCAAGCCATGAACAGACAGGCAAACAAGGGTTACAAAGTTGTTCAGGGTTATGTTGACAGTAAAAATCCGTTCGACTCATGGATTACAAGCTCTTATTCATTCAGTTTCTGGTGTGTAAACAGAATATTCCAGCTGCCAAGATACAGATTGGGTCTGTGTTGTCAGCTTAGCGGTACAGGATTTATCATCGCCGTTGACACTCTAAAAGAACTTGGCTGGGGTGCTACCTGTCTTACAGAGGACATGGAATTCACTATGAAACTTGCTCTAAACAACCAAAAGGTTGCATGGGCACATGATGCCGTTATTTACGACGAAAAGCCTTTGACATTAAAACAGTCATGGCGTCAAAGAAAACGTTGGATGCAGGGTCATGCTGACGTTGCCACAAGATTTTTCGGTAAATTGATAAAGAAAGCAGTTAAAGATAAAGACTGGACAGCTTTGGACTGTGCGGTATATTTGGTACAGCCGGTCAGAGTTTTGGCAATGGCATTCATCATGTTTATGTCATGGGCACAAACCTTCTACCCTAACGGTGACCTTGGATTTATCCAATTATCGTACTTATTCAAATCGCCTGTTATATGGAACATAATCGTTACTTTGCAATTCCTGTACACACCGTTTGTATTGGCATTTGAACGCAGAGAGTTTACAAAGAAAATGTTTATCAGCTATATAGGTTATATGTTCTATCAATTTACATGGATTCCTATCACAATCCAAGGTATGCTTGACAGAAAGAAAACCGAATGGTCACATACTCAGCATACACGTCAAATCAGTATTGCTGAATTTGAAAAAATGAATAAAAAATAATTATAAAATGAATATTTCAGCAGAACGTATCCGATTGGTACGTTCTGTTTTTTTCATAAAAAATAAGGGTTTGACAATTTATCTTTGCCAAACCCTTATTTTTCGTTATTATTAAATTATAACTACACCCTTTGTGATACCTGCCTGTGCGGTCTTTTCTCTGCTTTCTATTATAACCGCCAAATCCACTTCGCCCGAAACGGATTTATCAAGTGCAATATCTATCTTTCTTCCCCACTTGCACATACCCTCAAACTTTTTCTCGCCGTCTACAAACACTTGCACATTATCACAGGTAATATCTCTGAAACATATCACCTTGTCTTTTCCGTCATCGGCAATTTCTGCTTTTGTCTTGTACAGTGCAAAGCCTGTGCTGTCGTTAAATCTTGTATCAAAGCCTGTTCCCACACGCACAATACCCCATGTATTCATGTCATGGTCCTCGATAACAACATTCGGGTCAGGGCAATCTTCCGACAAATCCACCGCAGTACGCCATGTCAGAATATATTTTTCCTTAACGCTCGGCACATACTCTATCTTTTCAGCATTTTCCCTAACCGATACCACAACTTCGCATTTTTCCAGACCATCACTCTCCGCCGTAACCTTTATAGCTTTGCTGCCGTCAGTCTGCTCAAATATCGCCTGACACAGTCCGTTGAATAATCTGCGTTTGCTGTCCTTGTCGCTTTCATGCGAATTAGGGTCGCCGTTGCCCACACCAATCAATTTTGCTCCTTCACAGCTAAAATGTATCTCATTATCCGCCGTCGGTACTTCCAAGCCGTTTTCATCAACCACAGATACATTCACAATCAATGTATCCATGCACTCGCCCCAAACAAAATCCCTGTCACATTCAATCTTTATTCTGCACGGCTTGCCTGTTGTTTTCACGCTTGTTTCCGCAACCTTTTCACCGTTTCTGTATCCGACTGCATACAATTCTCCGCTTTCATACTCCACATTCCACTCGGTCATATCATACTTGTCTATCTTATTTCTTCCCAATGATTTTCCGTTTAGGAACAATTCCACCTCATCGCAATTTGTATACGGCATAACCTTTACAATATCGCCCTTTCTATGGTTCCAGTGCGGCAATATATGCAAAACAGGTTCATCGGTAAAGTATGCCTTGTTCAGATAAAATGCGTCCTTTTTAAATCCGCAGGTGTCCATTATACCAAACTGCGTGCTGATTGACGGATATTCAAACGGAGTCGGTTCGCCTCGATAATCAAATCCCGTCCATATGAACATACCCATAATATGCTTGCGTGTGTCAATCTGCTTAAATCCGTCACGGTGAGTATTTCCCCACGGAGCAGCCTCGGTATCATAACTGTTTATAACCTGCTTTTCCGTATCGCTCTCATACACACCTCTTGTTGTAAATGCACTGTTATTCTCCGAACCTATCATAGGCTGTTTCGGGAATTTTTCTCTGAAATCATCAAATGTATGCGTCACATAGTTAAATCCCGTAATATCAAGCACATCTGCCGCACCGTTTGTTTCGGTCATACCTGTATTCATTGCCCCGACCACAAATCGTGTATCGTCAAGTTTCTTTATCACGTCTTTCAGTCTTTTTGTCAGCTTGCGTCCTGTGTATGTTCCCTGCAACGGTTCTTCATTAAATACCGAGTACATTACAACCGACGGGTGATTTCTGTCACGGAGCACCATTGACCGCACTTGTTCCACACCCTCCGGTGCGGTAGAAAAATTACGGTTTTCGTCCATAACAAGCAAGCCGTACTTGTCGCACAAATCCAATATAACCGGTGTAGGATTGCCATGTGCACATCTGTATGCGTTGCTGCCCATCTCTTTAAGCAATTTTATTCTGTATTCATTAACCGAATCCGGCACCGCTACGCCCACTCCTGCATGGTCTTGGTGATTACAAGTTCCGTAAAGCTGTACTCGTCTGCCGTTTAGGATAAATCCGTCATCACATGACATTTCAATCGTCCTGTAACCAAATTTTGTTTCTGCACTGTCCTTTAATTGTCCGTCAATATACAGTTCATTTTTCAAAATATACAAATTAGGCTCGTCAATATCCCACAATTTCGGATTTTCCATATCAATGTCAATCTTTATCACTGTTTCGTCATTACTGTCCGCAACACCGTATTTTGAACCGCTCGCAACCATATTTCCGTCCGCATCAAATATTTTCGATATAACTTCAAAATCCTGTTTAGCATATGCACTGTTTTCCACTGTTGTTTCAACATGAGTGCACCACTTTTTATCGTCAATCTTCTGTGGATTTACCCATGTACCCCAATGCTTTATATGCACAAATTCCTTTTTATACATATTCACATGACGGTATATTCCGGCACCCTCGTACCACCAGCCTTCAATCTGCTCGGCATCGACAAACACCGATATAATATTAATCTGCTCGCCATACACCGCCATATCTGTTATATCCGCCGTAAAGCTTGTGTAACCGCAGAAATTTCTCGCTACCACCGAGCCGTTGCAGTACACCGTACTGTGTGTGGAAATACCCTCAAATTCAATCAAAATTTGTTTGTTTCTGTCCGCCTCGTCCAGACGAAATCTCTTTACATACCAGCCGACACCACGAGGTTTATAGCCTTTCGCCGGTCCGTACTTTGGGTCAAACTCACCATACACCGCCCAATCATGCGGCAAATCAACCATTTCCCAGCCGTCCGTATCTATGCTTGCACTCGCACCGCCGATAGCTCCGCCCGCTTTTGCCGCCATGTATGTAAATGTATGTCCCTGTTCCTTCGGCAATTCCACATCACCCAATCGGAAACACCAATCCCTGTCCATGCTTAATTTCTGCATACAAAAATCTCCTTAGTTAAAATTTTATCTATGTATCAATTATACACTATACCATAAGAAAAATCAAAACTTTTGTACAATTTAATCAAAAAAATGGGCAAAGTCTGTCACTCTACCCATTCAGATATTTATTTTTTCCAATGATTAAGCTGCGGCAACTGTACTTTTAAATATTTCCTCACCTGTTCGGGAGTATAATTTTCATTCGCCATATGTCCCGACAGAAAATCAATCATTTCATCAAGATTTGTATAAACATATTTCCCGTCTGTATAACACCATTCGCAGTACTCCTCATTAAATGTACCATCAGGCTCTTTGCTGACAGTAGTATCGTCAAGCGGCATACCGCAGCACTGACAAATCAGCTGTCTTGGCGAACCAAGCAATGTATTGATAGAAACATCAAACAATTTGGACAGCAATTTTAATGTTTCAACATTAGGTACAGTTTCGCCGTTTTCCCAGCGTAACACTGCCTGTCTTGTGACATAAACTTTTTCCGCAAGCTCCTCCTGCGATAAATTGTTTTTGGTACGCAGTTCCAATATAATATCCTTTGTTTCCATAAATCTTCACCTCATGATTATTGTACCATAACCGTTTTATCGAAACAAGCAACTCGCTGTTGCTGTTATATCAAATTTTTATTTTTCATATTCTGCACCGACATCAATATACCGACCTTCGCCGATTCATAGGTCAAACCGCCCTGCATATATGCCACATACGGCTCTTTAATCGGAGCGTCGGCACTAAGCTCGATAGACGCACCCTGCACAAATGCACCGGCAGCCATAATAACCTGTGACTGATAACCCGGCATATCCCACGGTTCGGGAGTTACAAACGAGTCGACAGGTGCTCCGAACTGTATACCCTGACAAAATGCAATCACTTTTTCCGCATTTCCGAATTTTATTGACTGGATTATATCCGCTCTTGTTTCACTTGATTTAGGCGAAACCTCAAATCCCAGCTTTTCATAAACCGCCGCACAAAGCACTGCCGCTTTCACCGCCTGTGACACAATATGCGGTGCCATGAAAAAGCCTTGATACAAGCTTTTGTTAAATCCCAGGCTTGCTCCACATTCCTTGCCTATTCCGACCGATGTAAGTCTGTTTGCCGCAAGACGTATATATTTTTCTTTTCCGGCAATATATCCGCCGGTCGGAGCAAGACCGCCGCCCGGATTTTTAATAAGTGAACCCGCTATCAAATCCGCTCCGTATGCGGTAGGCTCTTTTGTATCGACAAATTCACCGTAGCAATTATCCACTATACATATCGTTTCGGGCGACACTGATTTTACAAGGCTTACTATATCGCCAATCTGCTTTGCTGTGAATGTCGGACGCCAGCCGTAACCCTTTGACCGCTGAATCATAACCGCCTTTATTTTATTTTCTTTAAGCAAATTTACAATAGCGTCATTGTCGGGCATACCGCTTTGCAAAAGTTCAATCTGTTTATAATCTATTCCGAAATCCTTTAACGAGCCTTCGCCGTCATCTCCCGCAATTCCTATAACCTCCTCCAACGTATCATACGGCTTTCCTGTGATTGCCGCCAAAGTGTCCCCCGGTCTTAATACTGCAAAAAGTGCCGTAGACAATGTATGCGTACCCGATATAAAGTTGTGTCTTACCAATGCGTCCTCCGCATCGAATGCCTGTGCATACACCTTGTCCAAAGTATCTCTGCCCAAATCATCATAGCCATAACCCGATGTCGGCACAAAATGGGTTTCGCTCACTCTGTTGTCGGAAAACGCTTTCATAACCTTCATTTGGTTAAGCTCCGCCACATTCTCTATGTACGAGAACATATCCTTAACGTCTTTTTCCGCACTCTCCACAAGTTCCAAAACCTCATCGCTTACATTAAACTGTTCTTTTATAAATTTGTTCTTATCCACTTTATTGTTCCTTTCACAAAATTATTTATCTGACAAAAAATTTTTAACCAAGTAATCTGTACCTGTCTTTGTTTTGAAAATTTTCTCTTTTATGCTCTTTATCTGCTCAACATTCATATTATCCTCAAATATATTTACCAAAAAATCGGCTTCAACTAAAATCTGATAATCCATACCGTCAATATTTGTATATGTATGATGGTGTGCAATCAAATAGCATACTCTGTCAATGACCTTCTCGGCATATCCCATTTCGCCGAGCATATCTCTTGCCGGCTGCACTCCCTCAATCTGCTGATAATTGCCCGCACTCGAATTATACTTTTCCAAGCTCGGCTTGATACCTATATCATGCACCACCGCCGCTGTTTCAAGTATTTCCTGCGTTTTCCTGTCTATTCCCTCCTGCGTACCGATTGACTTTGCAAACGCATACACTTTCAAAAAATGTGCTATTCTATGCGGTACACCTGTTTCATACTCAATCATCTTGCTTATCAAATTTGTAATTTCCATGTTCATATCTCCTATTATCCCAATGAAAATCTTGCCAAAAGCCCAATCACCAGCATCACTGCCGCCGCAAGACTTTCAATCTTCAATGATTTTTTTATATCTTCCCTATCTGCAATTTTTGAAGTTTGCTCATCTGGATTTTCATTCATATAGTCACTGAATTTATCGCTATGACCGTACAACTTAATTCCCAATGCACTTTCAAAAATCGACGGTATCATTTTATCGTCATTTCGGTTTCTTGCATTCCAAAACGCATCTATCGTATCGGTATAATTATATCCCCATATTCTGCACGCACACAAAACAAGCACTGCCGTCAGACGCTGTGGTATAAAATTCACAATATCGTACACACGCACCGCAAATCGGTTAAACGCATAGTGTTCTTCCTTTGCAAGCTCTTTTTTGACCGAAACCGCTGTTCTGTAAAGCACTGCCAGACTTGCTCCGCCGAGTGCCATAAATATTATCGGAGCGATAATATTATCATTGAGAGCCTCCGCAATATTTCTGCATATATTCTTTATTTGCGTTTCATCGGTCATGCCGTCTTTATATGCTTTTACCGCCTCTTTCGCTCCCCGTCCGACTTTCAGCGTAACGGAAAACATTACCGTTTCCAATACAAACCATAATATCTTCGAGAATGTTCCCGCCAAAGCCAATATCAGCACCGCCAACACAAAAAAGCCGATACAAAACGCAATCATCAAAACCGTTCCGTAACCCATGTGCTCCTGTTTGTCATTGTTAAGATGGTCTATAAAATAATCTCTGCATTTTCGGGTTAATATCCCTATGCCGTATTCCGTATCGACTTCAAAGAATATGCTAAGAATAAATCCTAATAATAACGACATTTTCTATCTCTCCATTACGCATTTGCCAATGCTATAAATAAATTTACACATACCAAAAAGTACACAAAATATCCGAATGACATAATATATACCAATCTGTCCTCCAACAGCCCCTGCCATAGTGATTTTAATATTTCATAAACCAATACCACCGACAGAACCGCCGCCGCAAGCACAAGCATAACTACCGTTCTCATTGAGAAGAATCCTATTACAATTCCCACCAAGCCAATAACCGAAATCGGAATTGTGGTCATGGCAAAACGTCTTGCAATATCCCAAAAATCGGTATACGCTCTCAGAATGTATCTTTGTATCACATAGAAAATACCAAGCATAATAAAATACTGTACATATGCAAATGCCGTAAATGTCAGTATATTAAGCAACATATTTGCTATTTCAACAAATCCCTGCGTACCCTTAAAACCTATCATTCGTGAAACTACACCAAGCATACCCCGGCTCACATTGCTTTTTGAAAAGTATACCACAAGTGAAAAGACAACACCCATAATTCCGACCAAAACTATGCTTTCCGCTTTTCCCATCACTCCCGGATTTGTTACGGTATATACCGGATTTTTCAAAAATTCTTTGATTATACTCCACAAATCAGCAAAGAAATTACCGTTTCGGTTCACCTTATGAACTCTTTCGTTTTTATTAAACTGTGGTTTTCTCCATTGTTTACGCTCTTTTTTTGCCTTCTCTTTTTTAGTTTTTCCGCTTGCTGCCTGTTCGGTTTTATTTGCATCGGATTTTCCGCTTTTTCTCTGTCTTGCGGCTACACTGCCCGCACAATTACATTTTTCGTCTTTTTCAAGCTCACGTCCGCAGTACATACAAAATCTGCTCATAGAAAATCTGTCCTTTCATAAATCTTAATCCAACAACGACAATATTTCGTCCTTTGTCAATCGGCTCAGCATAGTTTGATTAACGGTTATAACTCCGTCTGCCAAGCTCCGTTTTTTCTCCTGCAACAATATCATTTTTTCCTCAATAGTACCCTTTGCCGCCAGTTTGATAACCTGTACGGAACGTTTTTGTCCTATACGATACGCACGGTCGGACGCCTGGTCCATAACCGCCGGATTCCACCACGGGTCGTAGTGTATAACCGTGTCCGCACCCGTCAAATTTAAACCCGTACCGCCCGCTTTAAGCGAAATCAGGAACACATCATTTTCGCCATTGTTAAAGCGTTCCGCAAGACTTGTGCGTTCCTGCGCAGATGTTGAACCGTCCAGATAAAAATACGATATTTTAAGTTTATCAAGTCTTTTCTTTATAATATCAAGCATCGAGGTAAACTGTGAAAATACAAGCACTCTGTGTCCGCCCTCAATGGCATTGTTCAAAAGTTCTTCAAGCATAAGCAATTTTCCGCTGTCCTTTTTATAATGCTCATCAAACAATGACGGGTGACAGCAAATCTGTCTTAAACGCATCAAAAGTGCCAAAATTCTCAGCTTATTTTTTGCATATTCGCCCGTCTTGCTAAGACCGATAACCTCATTCTTCGCCTGTGCGACATATGACGCATACATCTTCTTCTGTTCTTCTTCCAAATCCGCATACATGGTATTTTCGATTTTTTCGGGCAATTCGGACAATACGTCCTTTTTCATTCTTCGCAAAATGAACGGTTTAATTTTGTATCTTAAATCGTCAAGTGCATTTTCATCACCGAATTTGATTGCCGCTTTTTCGTATCTTTCGGAAAATTCGTGATGTGTTCCCAAATATTTCGGCATAACAAAATCAAATATAGACCAAAGCTCGCTAAGCGAATTTTCGATAGGCGTACCGGTAAGTGCAAAATAATTGTCGGCTTTAACCTTTTTTACGCTTCTTGCATTCATAGTGTTGGCATTTTTGATATACTGTGCCTCGTCAATAAAGCAGTACGCAAAATGCAAATCGCTGTAAAGCTCTATGTCACGTCTTATAAGCGGATATGATGTTATGATAAAATCATAATCCTTGTAATCGCTTATTTTTTCGGTACGTTCTTCCTTGTTTCCGTCAATAATCAATACATCGGAGTCGGGCGAAAATCTCATTATTTCGCTCTGCCAGTTATAAATCAGTGCACTCGGTGCTACAATCAGCGATGGCTCATTCTTCTTCTGTGCGTCAACAAACGCAATAACCTGCAAAGTTTTACCAAGACCCATATCGTCAGCCAAAATACCGCCAAATCCCAAATCCGCAAGCTGTTTAAGCCAATTCACACCAAATTTTTGATATTCTCTCAATATATCATTAATATTATTTGGAATCTCCGCACGAATATTATCTATTTTTTCTTTAAGCGACATAAAACTTTCGTCAAAAGTAATATTTTCACTGTTGTCAAGTCCAAGCAGAAACATAATATTATTTTTCGGCAGACATTTATGTGCATTTTCAATATCATTATCGTCAAAATCAAGTCCTTCAAGCATTTTGATAACCTTGATAGACTCATTTTCCTCTATTTCAAGGAAACTGCCGTTTTTAAGTCTGTAAAACTTCTTTTTAAGACGTATTGCCTCCAATATTCCTCGTATTTCATCAGCCGACAAATCCGTTTCAAATTCCGTTTCGAGCAAATCCACCTGTGAATTATATCTCACACTGCCCTTTATATTCACATTGCTTTCAATTCGTATATCCTTAAACGCATCGGAATAATAAATCTTTGCATATGACGCAAGTTCACGCATATTATCCGCAATAAAATTGTACAACAACTCATTGTCCTGTAAAGAATATATGCCGTCATTAAGTTCAAAATACTTAAAATATTCCAACACATTTTGTTCCGACCGGTTATCACGGACTATGATTTTGCCGTTATTTATACCGTTTCCGGGTATTCTGAACGACACACCGCCGTACACCGCTTTCACAACCGCCTTGATACCGTTTTGATACTTGTCAAAATACACTTCAAACGTCGGCTTTGCTTGAACCACAACATCTTCAAGTCCATAGCATACAACCCCATGCTTATTCTTAATAACAGGCAATACCTTAGAGGCAAAATTTACCGCATTTTCGCCCTTAAAGCCAATCTGCGTGCGGCTTTCGTTAAGCAATGAATTGTAAATCGGCATAAACCATTTCTGCCAATTCACATCTGTACGGTATAAATCCCCCTCATAGAAAAAGCTGCTTCCGTCGGGCACAAGTGCCAGTCCGCTCTCGCTCACGCAGATATGTATACGGTCTTTTTCAACAGACACATCAACCAATATATCAGGATTTTCGTCCCTAATCTGCAAATCCCCGTACGGCACCGAATTAACCGACAGTTCATAATCCAATTTATTAAGGCAGTCAAAAATATGCTTTGCACTGTATGTGCCTATCGCCATTTGTGTACTGTAATTTATCGGTGCGGCCGGCATGGTATTGATATTCTGATAAATCTCCGCAAGCAAATCTATCACTTTTGCATCCGCATCATTAAAGAAAAATTTATTTTTAGTATAAGTAAGACCTGTTTCAATCCTAAATTTTTCACCGTTTATATATGCACTCAAAAACCTGTAAATAGGCACAGGCGTCTTATTTGCACCCAATCCGAGTTCTACCGTATATTCACATTTCCTGTCCTTACGGGTAACGATACGCAAATGAAAATTCGCCGCCAGACGCTCTTTTACGGTTGTGTGTTCCTCAAACTGACTGCACAAGTCCGCTGCAATTTTATCGTTTTCATTCACAAAATTTTCGCCCTCTGTAATTTCCGCCTGACGCTGTTTAATCACCGCCACAATGTGCTTGCACGGCGACTGCATAGTCTGATAATACGGGCAGGTACACATATAATCAGTTATATGGTCATTTTCAAATTTCACTTGAATATGGTATACTTCTTCCCCGTCCACAATAGCGTTTATCACATTTTCCTCACGCTTTTTTATGTGTACACGTCCCTCTTTAAAGTAATCCGCACCACGCTTATAAATAGTAGCCGAACAAATCCTGCGTATTTCTTCATCTGTAATGTTCATATTCGTCCCCCGCTTAGGATAATATACTTAAAATATTTATCAATATAGTATACCATACTTTTAAATTTTACACAATAGTTTTAAAATAATTAAATATTTTTTTGAATAATAATAATTCATATTTAAAATAATATAATCAGGAAGGAATGATTATAATGTCAGATAACAATTCAAATCAAACTAATAATACAGACGAGGACATCACAAAATCAAGCATTGTCCAAAGCGGCAGCGTCGAAACCAAAAACCCCCGAGGGAATATACATTGTCTTAACATAATCGGTCAAATCGAAGGGCATATGATTTTACCGCCGCAGACCAAAACCACAAAATATGAGCACGTTATTCCCCAACTTGTATCGGTCGAGGAAAATCCCGACATTGATGGACTGTTAATACTTTTAAACACAGTCGGCGGTGACGTTGAAGCCGGACTTGCGATTGCTGAGCTTATTGCCGGTATGCGAAAGCCTACCGTATCGCTTGTTTTGGGCGGCGGACACAGCATAGGTGTACCGCTTGCCGTTTCATCGGACTATTCGTTTATTGCTCCGTCCGCCACCATGACAATCCACCCTCTGCGTATAAACGGACTTGTCATCGGCGTAATGCAGACTTTTGACTATTTTCGCAAAATGCAAAACCGTATTACCGACTTTATCACAAACCATTCCAAAATCCAAAAAGCCGACCTGCACCGCCTTATGCTTGACACTGATGAAATGGCAAATGATGTCGGCACAATTCTGTTCGGCAAAAATGCGGTTGAATGTGGACTGATAGACTCTATCGGCACACTCTCCGACGCTTTGGAAAAACTTTATGAATTGATAGAGCAATCGAAGAAAAAATAATTGTCTGCACACGTTCTGTATGGTATAATAACCTCACGAGATAAAACGAAATCAAAGATTTCTGTATCTCGGAGAACATTTTATCATAATACTCCGGCGACATTCAGCCGCCTGCGTTGTTATGGTATACTGTTTATATATTGTGAAAGGATTGGAACAATGTATAGAATTAGTGTTTTAAAAGATAATAAAATAACTTATATCCCCGCCGAAAAAGGCGATAATCTGCTTGATACGCTTGTAAACGGCGGTATATTTATCGATGCACCCTGCGGAGGCATTGGCAAATGTGGCAAATGCAGAGTGCATATAAACGGTGTCGGCGACCGTCTTGCCTGTGTGGAAAAAGTAAGTGGAAACATGGAAATAGTCATTGAAAGTACCGAAAATAAAATTTTGACGGACGGTATAGTCCGCAAAGCCGAATTTACCGCCGATGGCTACGGTATCGCCGTTGACATCGGAACTACCACCGTTGCGGCAGCTTTGGTGGATTTAAAAATAGGCAAAATTATTGATACCCGTGCGGATTTGAACTATCAAAAATCCTACGGTGCAGACGTTATATCCAGAATTAGTTATTGCATCGACAATTCAGACGGACTTAACACATTGCAGAAATGTATTGTAAATCAGTTAGACGGCATAATAAACAATTTAATGTACACAAACGATATAAAGAAAATTGATAAAGCTGTTATTGTCGGCAATACTACCATGCTCCATATTCTGCTCGGCAAAAATCCAATTCCTCTGTCAGTGTCGCCGTTCACACCGCAATTTACATCGTCACAAAAAATAAATTCCGCCGAATTGGGTTTTATCGAAAATTTTGAGCTTATCACATTGCCGATAGCAAGTGCATATATCGGTGCGGATACCATCTCGGCAATGCTTGCGTGCAGTATGGACAAATCCGATAAGCCGGCAATGCTTATCGACATAGGCACTAACGGCGAAATGGTAATCGGTGATATTAAAAACGGTTTTTTCTCATGCTCGGTTGCCGCCGGTCCGGCTTTTGAGGGTGCACACATTGAATGTGGCACAGGCAGTATTCCTGGTGCTATCGACAGCGTAACGCTCCATGACGGAATTGCCGAAATATCGACTATCGGTCAAAAAACATCGGTTGGAATCTGCGGTTCGGGGCTGATTGATACTGTTGCGGAATTTTTAAAAAACAATATAATAACCCAAACAGGCGAATTTTTCAAAACTCCCGTTTGGTCAAAATACATCTGCAATAACTCATTTATTCTGAGCAGAAAAGTAAAAATCACACAACAGGATATTCGTGAAGTACAGCTTGCAAAATCCGCCTTTTCGGTCGGTATAGATATACTGCTGGAAAAATCCGCACTCACTCCGTCAGAACTTGCAACTGTATTTTTGGCAGGTGGAATGGGTACATATATCGACAAATCCAACACCGCCGAAATAGGCATATATCCGCACGAATTTGTGTCTAAGGCTGTATCATGCGGAAATGCGGCATTATCGGGAGCAGTAAGTGTACTTATTGATGAAAAACTGCTTGAAAACGCAAATATGCTATGCTCCAAAATACAAAATATAGAGCTTGCCAATTATGAAAATTTTGAACAAATGTATATCGAAAGGCTGAATTTTTAGGGCTTGACCCTAGGTTCAGCCGAATATCTCCCTTATCTTATTTTCCATAGCTATGGCAAGACTGCTATGTCCGTTTTCGTCCATATGCAGCAAATCAATCTTGCTCGGCTCGGCATATTCTGCCGCATCTAAAAAATAGCAATTATATTTTTGTGCCGTTTTCTCAAACGCATCACGCAAATGATGTGATGTTTCAACCGATTTTTCGTCAAACATACCGCCCGACATACCCTCGCCTATATGTATCGGCGAAACCAACAATATTTTTACCGGTTTATTATCCACACCGCAGTTATAGTTCTGCATTACTTTTATAAGCTCCTCCGCACCGTGTGCAATCTCCTCCGGTGTAAGATTAAATCTGCATTTCATATCATTTGTGCCGAGCATCAGTATTATCAAATCAAGCGGTTTATGCGATGCCAAACATTGATGTATATACTCCATGCCGTTTTTATTAGGTTCTATATCATCATCACGCATAGTAGTGCGTCCGCCGCACCCCTCCTCTATAATTCTGTATCCGTCATTCATTAATGCTTTTTGCAAACGTCCCGTCCATCTGATGTCAAAATCCCATCTGCCGCCGTTGTTCGGATTAGTACCAAATGTGTTTGAGTCGCCGTAACATAATATATTATACATAAAATCCCCTCAAAAAAATAGCGGCAAACTGCTTTACAATTCACCGCTATATCAAAATCAAAAATTATTTAACGATAGTCTTAACATATTCTGCAATCTTATCGCACTTGCAGTTATCAAAGAACAATTCTTGGAATTTTTCGCCCGCAACCGCACCCTTAACAAGGTCTTGGTCTAACTCCGGCAAGATTTCCAACAAATCTCTGTGAGTAACTTTCTTAACTTCGTTAAGGATTTTAGCGTTTCTTTGTTCAGGAACTGCTCTTTCCTTAGGGTAACCGCCGCCCCATTCTTCAACAAACAATTTTTCAAATACATATTGAAGATTTAGTTCAGCACCCCAGCCCCAGCCTTTTGCGAAAGGCAAAGCGATTGCATTACCGTTGTTTACTTGTGTAAATTGGTAAGCATCTGTCGGGTCTACAACGTGACCGCAAAGTACGCCCGGAAACGCATTACAAGCAAGGCAAGCACCTTCGCCTGTTCCGCAGCCTGTGATAACCAAATCAGCCGCACCCGAATTCAGCAATATAGCGGCAAGAATACCGATTTGTACATATGTAAGCTGAGCAGCGTCATCTGCCGAGTACATACCATAGTTCTGAACTTCATGTCCAAGCGGTTTTACAACTTTAACAAGTGTATTATAAATAATATCATTCTTTGCAGCTTGGCTGTTTTCGTTAATTAAAGCAATTTTCATGTTTTTATAACCTCTTTCTTTGAAATATACTTATATCATACTACAAACCATACCGATATTGCAAGCACAAAATCAATTATTATATTTTTAACAATCTTTTCATGCAAGCAATATCATAGTTTGCGTTATTTCTTTTCTGCTGTTGTTTCCTTATTCTCAACTGTTGTTGCTGCGGCAGTTTCTGTTTCGGACTTAACCTCCTCCTTTACAGGCTCTTTTGTTGCCTCTGTCTTATCGGTATTCTCAGTTTTGTCCTTGTTCTCCGTTTCTGTCGCTGTTGTTTCTTCACTTGCAGGCTTTTCGGAACTGTTCGGCTTTGCCGTACTCTTTTCATCGTCATTTTCCTCCTCAGCCTTAGGGCTTGTGCTCGGAGATGCCGAAACGGTTGCCTTAGGCGTCTTTGACGGTGACGGCGTCTTATTTGCCTGTTTCAGCGGTACATCATCATCTTCGTCATTGTCCGGTATATCTGTTTCCTTTGTATCCTTCTTTGAGCTTGACGAACTGCTGTTATTCTTCTTATCCTTCGATTTTGAACTTCCGTCAGGCGAATCAATCGTAATTTTTGACGCATCATATCCAAACACAGACTCTACCAAAGTCTTTGTTTCGTCCAAATTGCAAATCCAATACGACGCACCGTAATCAGTACCGTTATTTGTTCCCGGCAACTGATATGCAGTAATATTTTCCGATTTAAAATCTTTCAAATATCCCGCATATTTTGTTACGTCAGACAATGTAAGGTTTGTCTTAATATCCTTTGTTAGCTGTTCATATAATTCAGGTACTTTCAATATCAAAGACGGAGTTAATTTCTGTTCAACCAAAGTCTTTACAAAATCCTGCTGCATACCGACTCTGCCTCTGTCACCGTCCGCATAGCCGACACCCTTGGTGTTACTCTTACGGTATCTCAATAATTGTTGTACTTGATTGCCTGTAAGATGCTGCTGACCCGGTTTCAAATGAATATGTAAATTCTGCACAGGGTCATCATAATTCATACCTTTTCCGTTACCCTCAATATCGGGAACATCAAAATCCACACCGCCCAAAGCGTCAATAAAATTATCAATAGCGGTGAAACTAAACTCAACATAATAATGTATCGGTATACCCGTAAGTCTTGTAACCGCCTCGATACTGCCCTCCGGTCCCGCAATCTTGCCCGTCATACCGCCTATTGCATGAGCTGCATTTATCTTTTGGTACTTAGTTCCCACATACATTCTTGTATCTCTCGGGATTGACAGCATATTCACTTTGCCTTCCTTAACATCATATGACGCAATCATCATAGCGTCGGTACGCAATCCCTCAACGTCCACACCAAGCAGCAAGAAATTTATCTTGCCCTCTTTTTTCAAGTCAACCTGTGCTATGCTGGATTCTTCGGACATATCCTCATTCTTTGAATGATTTAAACCCATGCACATTGCACCTATACCCAGAGCCACTATCAAAAAAACTCCCAATATGATGAAATATCTTTTTACATTAAATTTTGCGTGCTTAGGTCCTATTTTTCTTTTTGCACTGTCATTTTTATTCTTTTTGCCTAGTTTCACTATTCTTCCTCACCTTCCGTTTTTCGCTCACACATAACCATTCTCGGCTTATTCCGCCGGTGCCGGTGTATGCGTCGGCTTTGCCGTAGCTTTCGGCTTTGCTGTCGCCTTTGAAGCCGGCTGTGCTGTTTTTTCAGCTTTTGCCGTTTCAGTCGGCTTTTTTGTTGCCGACGGCTTGGTTGTTGCCTTGGCTGTCGGTTTTACTGTCGCTGTCGCCGTCGGTTTTGAGGTTGGTTTTGCCGTTGCCTTCGGCTTAGCGGTTGCACTGCTTTCCTTTTTCGGAGTCTGAGTGCTTGTTGCTTTGTCCTTTTTTGCACTTGTTCCGTCAGCCGAATGAATAGTAATATTTGACGCATCATATCCGAATGTATTTTCAATCAGAGTCTTTGTTTCCTCCATATTACATACCCAATATGACGCACCGTAGTCCTTATCATTAAATCCGCCCGGCAGCTGATACATAGCTATATTTTCCATAGCCAAATCACTTATATTCGGAACATATTTTACAACATCGCTCAATTTTACGTTTGTTGTTATATTCTTGCTTAACTGTTTATATAAATCAGGCATTTTAGTTATTATACCGGCATTCAATTTCTGCTCAAAAACAGCCTTCAAAAAATTCTGCTGCATAGCCACTCTTGCAATATCGCCTTCGGGATAACGTCTGAAACGCACTAATTGTTCCGCCTTATCCCCGTCCAAAAACTGATACCCCTGCTTTAAATTAATATGCAAATTCTGCACAGGGTCATCATATTTCATATCACGAGGCACGTCAAAATAAACTCCGCCGAGTGCGTCAATAGTATCGCGGAATGTTTCAAAGCTAAATTCCACATAATAATTAATCGGTATACCGGTAAGCCTTGTAACCGCCTCTATCGTCCCCTCAGGACCTTTTTTCGCACCCTTGACGGATACCGCATGAGCCGCATTTATCTTCTGATATTTTGTTCCTATATACATTCTTGTATCTCGTGGAATTGACAATATATTAATTTTGCCGTTATCCAAATCATATGATGCAACCATTATGGTGTCCGTCCGCAGACCGTCCGCATCAACACCCATTATAAGTGCATTTACTTTTCCCGTAGCCTTGTCGACAGGCACTACCATTTCTTCCGCATCATCTGTTTTTCCGATATTTCCCGTAAATATTCCGCAGCCCATCGCCACGAAAAACGTACTTAAAATGACCGCCAGAGATATACCTAAAATTGTAAGATACATTTTCACATTAAATCTGACGTGTTTACGTTTATTACGTTTTTTATTCATAATAATTCTCCTGATTTTCCTTTTGCAAACGTCAAAATATCCATAATAATTTTTCTTTTACGGACATTATTTGTTTATAAATACTATAAAATAAAGGATACATTGCAAATTGATTATATCACTTTATGATGTAAACTGTCAATATAAAAACCATGCTCCCTACCCAATGTTTATAAAAAATTAATATTTTATCGAATTTTTGTTATAATACCTTATAAATTTTCTTTTTTCTGTTAAATCTTAGCCGATAAGTACATCTTTGACATAACGGGTGAATAACCTTTCTTCCGGAAAAGCCGTCATATATATTCTTTACCAAATCCGAAGAAATAATATCAGAAAAATCATTTTTATGAATATTCCCCAAAGCGGCACTGCCGTCGCCGTCAAGACAGCACGGCACAACCGTTCCGTCCGCCAAAATTGCCGCCATCGACCTGAGTCCGTAGCAAAATCCGCTCGCTCCGACAAATTCATCATTAATATTCGGCCATTTAAACTCATGTTCCTGACTTAAATATATATTTTCCGACAACGTAAGACTGCGTTCACTGAGTTTATTTTTCGGTGCATTTTCAATCATGGTTTTCACATCATTTTCGGGTGAAAATGCCTTTTCCAGCTTTTTTATCACCTTGACATTCTGCGGATTTTCCGTATTATTCAAATTCCACAAACGCATAACAACATAAGTATCCATGCTTTGCTGAACTTCCTTTGCAAAATCTATCACACTGTCTATATAACTGTCGAAATCTTCTTCCGTTCCGTTTTCAAAGCTGTGCAGCGATATGTTAATCTGCCGTAGTGCTTTTTTTCCAAGCAATTCGCCTTTCTTTTCCGCAAGCAATGTACCGTTTGTCGTCATGTTCACGGTCATACCCATTTCATGGCTTATATCAAGAAACCGTCCCACCAATGGGTGCATAAGCGGTTCACCCTTAACATGAAAATAGATATAATCGGTGTACGGCTTTACCTGCGTCAATATTCTGCGAAAAGTTTCCTCGCTCATAAACTCCTTTTTCCTGTTCATTTTTGAACAAAAACTGCACGACATATTACACACATTTGTTATTTCAATATAAATTCTCTTAAATCGTTTCAAAATCTCACCTCTTTGCTATTTTATCATTACAGCGTCAAAAAATCAATTAAAGTGATAAAAAATAAAATTTAACGCAAAAAAGCCCACCGCCGAATAATCGGCAGTGAGCCGCCAAGCACAAATATTATTCTATTTCATCGCCGTCTGTCGGGATTGGTTCGATAGGTGTTTCCTCCACGATAATCTCCGCAGGTTCTTCGTCCGTTGTTTCAGGCTGTTTGCTCTTTGCAAAGCTTACACCCTCAATATGGATATTAACCTTATCAACGTTAAGACCTGTCATTGTTTCAACACTGTTCTTGACATTTTCTTGAATTTCCCACGCAAGTTCCGGAATTCTTACACCGTAATCTACAATAATGTATAGGTCGATAACTACATTTTTATCTGTAATTTCCACTTTTACGCCCTTGCTTTGATTCTTCTTTGCTCCCAAAATCTCCGCAATACCTCCGGCAATGGTAGAATACATTCCGGCAACACCCTCAATCTCATTTGTTGCAATACCCGCAATAGTTGTTACAACCTCAGGTGCAATTTTAATATTGCCTACGCTTTCTTCTTCATTAACTACCTCAGCTTCGATTTCTTCTGTATCTTTTGTCATGTTTTCGTCCATTTTAACTTCCTCCTTAATCCGTTTTATCTGAAAAATATTTAATATTTTCTTTAAATAATATATAATGATATTTTCATTATACTACATATATACCCCACTTTTCAATATTCTAATCACTTAACTTCAATAATTTTTACATTCTGTGCCGAAATATTTACCTGACTTACTACAATCTCTTGAATTTTTGCAATATCGTTTTCCGATAAACCCTCTTTTTTCACCGCAACATTTGCCGTTCCCTCATCTATATATACGCTGATTTGTGCATATCCTTTTGCCTTTGCCATATTTTCGATAGCCGTTTCATGCTCCACATTGCCTGCAATATCCAAAATGCTCTGCTGGGCACTCTTGCGTATATCCTCGTCAAAGCCTTCGTTCGCCGCCGTTTCCTTTAATATCTCAATCGCTCTGCTCCTTGAATTTTCCTTTTCAAGCTTTGCATTTGTAAAATAATCGCCGCTGTCCGCTGTTTTGTTTTCTTCCGCCACATTATTTGACGCAGTCGGCTCGCTTTCCGTATCCTCCGCATTTTCTTCCGTTGCATTCACATACTGTGCCTCACCCATTTTTTTGCCCGTTTCAACATATGTATCGCCGTCCGTAACCTTTACGGTGTCCTGATACGACCAATTCAAATATCCCGCCACACCTATCAATACCACCAATGCCGCCGCCATAATCTCCTTACGCTTTAATACCATCATCATACTGCATTCCTTTCTATTTATAATTTTTTTCATATACGCATACTCTGTGTGCCGGTACATTCATCACCGCCTGCACCGCACTTGATATACTCTCCTTGACTTTTACATTTCCCGCTCCCTCCGCCGTAACAATCACACCCTTAACATCGGGGTATGTTTCCTTTACCACCATAGGATTGCCGTCCGCCATAACCGCCTGTTTATCAACCGTTTTTTCGTGTCCGCCGCTGCTCTCCCTTATATTTTCGCTTTCTTTGGTTTCGTATGCCAAATCTTTCTGCGGACTTTCATAATACGTTATCATAACCGACACTTCGCCGACCCCACTAATATCACCCAAAATTTCACACAACCGCTCCTCGTCTGTTTTATACGTCACCTCACTTGCAGTATTCTCCGTCTTTTTCTCTTGTTTTTCTCCCGTCATATTTGCCAAAAGCATCACCGCCACTCCGATTATTAATATTATATATAAAATTATATTATGCTTGTTCTTAATTAATTCCTTAATTTTCATTTTATCCATGTAAAATCACCTCATCGCCGGCAATACCGTACATTTCCGATAACTTTTGCTTTAATTCATACGGCGGTTTGTCCATATACACTTCCAGTTTCCCTATGCTTTCAATTTTATTTTCATCATTCAAATTAATTTTTACCTTCACATCGCAGTCCCTGCCATACTCATTCGCCACACGCTCTTTTATATCGTCACACACCACTTTTTCAAATTCATTTGCAAACCAGTCATTGCTGTAATCCTCTAACTGTGTGTTTGAGTCAAACTCCAAATTCGATACCAAATCCACCTTTTTAAACTTGGCAATCGGTGCAACAATAATGCTTATCACCACCAGTCCCGTAATTATCTTTATATACTTTTTCCACCCCGCCGGCGACATTATATCCCCGAACACCGACAATACTGCCGCTCCGGCAATCAAAATAATATATTCTCTCATTCGTATCTTTCCTTTCTAACCGTTTGTAGTCGCAATTATAATACTTATGCAGATAATGAACATAACCGATACGGTAATCACCATTGCAAGCACAGTAGTCGATATACTAGAAATATCTTGGAGCATATTTACAATTCGTCTGTCGGCGAGCGGTTCTGCCGCCGCTGCCGCCGCTTTAATCATAAATATAATAACCGCAATTTTGATTATCGGCACTAAACACATGGTACATATTGTAATAACCCCCGCCGTGCCGACCGCATTTTTCACAAGCATTGAGCCTCCCACCACCGTTTCAAACGTATCCGATAAAAGTCCGCCCACCACAGGCACAAAGCTTCCCACCGCAAATTTGGCGGCTCTTGCACCCAATGCGTCCAATGTCGGCGTGCTGAATCCGTAAATGGCTGTAATGCCTGTAAACATTGTCAGCACTCCCGTCATAATCCATTTTGAAAATGACTGTATCAATTTTGTATAATTCGATATCTGCACTTTTCCGCTTATGTTGTTTACCAAAGTCAGTACCGCACCGTATGAAATCAGCGGAACAAGGCACTTTTCCACAACTATGGTTATCACATACACCGCCGCCGTCAAAATCGGCTTAAATGCCATTGCAGAACTTGCCTTTCCGCTTGACAATACCAACGACAGCAAAAGCGGTGACAATTTTGTTATAAATTCGCTCATCAGTACTATCACATCTTTTGCATATCCAAGCACGAGCAGAAAACACCGCACCGCCACTATCGAAACCACAGAAAAGCACGCAATAAACGTAATCTCGCATACGCTGTCATTCTTGACCGCACTCTGCACCACCGCCAACACTCCCGACATAGCCGCCAAAATTATAAATGTCAGCATTATGTCGGAACTCTCTGTAACCTCGCCTATTACCTTATCCTTTATATCATTTATTAAGTCAATCGGATTTAACAAATTTTTGCCCGATGCAATATCCTCCGCCGTCCGATTAAACTCATTCTCCCCCGCAATCTGCGGTATCTCAAACGCATATGCCGAAGATATTCCGAAAATCCAAAAACACAATATTATAATAACAAATTTTCTCATATGTATCATTTCCCTTTAATTCAAAATGCTTATGATAAGTTCAAAAAAATTATTTATTATCGGCATGGTAAGCACCATCACAAATATTTTTCCGGCTGTTTCAAGCTTTGACGCAATCCCGTTTTGTCCGCTGTCTTTGCATATTTCCGCCGCAAACTGCGTGATGTACGCTATTCCTATAACCTTAATCACCAGCTGAAAATATTGTATATCAATTCCGCTTTTATCCGCCACATACTCAAATTCGTCAAATACTCCCTTAACTCCGTCCGCAGATATAAACAAAAGCAGCATACCCGTTATAAAGCTGACGCCTATCGCAAATTCGGGTTTATAATTTTTCAGCGTGACCGCCAGAACCGCTCCCACAACCGCTATTGCAATAACCTGAAATATCGTCATATAAATTTCCTTTCATTATTATAGGTTAAATATTGTTTTCACGGTGTCAAACAGTTCCCCAATCTGCTGAACAATAATGAATAAAACCACTATAAGCCCCGCAATCGTTGTGAGCAAAGCCTGTTCCTCTCTGCCCGACCTCACCAAAAGCTGATTTAACACCGCCACAATTATACCGATTCCGGCAATCTGAAATATCAAATCCACATTCATATTTACTCTCCTTACGCAAACAGAACCGCTGTAAACAATCCGCCCAAAATCCCCAGACTTCTGTACATTTTTGCCGACGTATTGTATTCATGTTCCGCACATTCGTATTGTTTATGCACCAAAGTTTTAACATACTCCACATTTTTTATCTGACTTTCCGTATCGCTCATGCCCAATTCATTCGCCAAAATCAAAATTACCGCTTTGTCATCGTCATGCAGATATAATTTATCCGAAAATTTGTCTATTCCGCACTTCCACGCATTTTTTATGCCCAGCTCGTCTGTCCTGTCCGATATATATATGAACAGTTCCGACAATGCCGATACCTCCGCAATATTTGCCAATGCTTTGTCAATAGGATTTTTCGCAAAATTTATTTCGTTCGCCAAAAGATTAAGTGCCGTCTTAAATTCCAAAAGATTATTCATTCGCTTTTTCAATACGGCTGACTTTGCAAATCCTATGTATGACGCAGATATTATTATCACAAACGCACCTATAATTTTAATCATTGCAGTATATCTCCTCTATCGTGCCGACTCCGTTTCTTCTGCTCAGCGTAACAAAACACTGGAACAGACTTCCTATCCTTTTTATATCCGACCGCTCCATTACCTCTTTTCGTGACCTTGCATGAATACTCGTGATAACGCTCACACCCGAATTTATCAGTTTTCCTACGGTGACAATATCGCTCCTTGTGCCTATCTCGTCCGTCACAATCACATCGGGCGACATACTTCTCAGCATCATTATCATTCCCTCGTCCTTCGGGCAAAAGTCAAGCACATCTGCATTGTTCCCCAAATCATACCCCATTGCACCGTTGTTCATTCCGGCAATCTCGCCACGCTCGTCCACAATCCCCGTTTTAACCTTTCTTTCGGAAAGCTGCCTTGACAAGTCTCGCAAAAGTGTGGTTTTTCCGCATTGGGGCGGTGAGATAATCAATGTATTCTTTATCCGCTCATCATTGTATACCGTGTCGATAATCTTGTCCGCCGCACCGCATATCTCATGTGCAAATCTGTAATTAAGTCCGCTTATATCCTTGATAAAGCTCACCTTTCCGTTTTCTGTGACGGCACGTCCGCATATACCGACCCGATGTCCACCGTTTACTGTGACAAATCCGTTTTTTATTTCATCAGCCACCGCATACACCGATGAATTTGTAATCAACTCCAATGCCTCGTCAATTTCCCTTTTTCCTACTTTTACAGTTCCGCTCGGTGTTGTGGATAAATTTCCTTTTTCCGTTATATAAAAACTGCTGTGATTAAACTCAATCACCACCGGCAGACCACGTCTTAGCCGTATTTCCTCCATCTCGTCAACGTCAAGATTGTATACCGCCTCACGCACAATTCTAGGCAGATAATTCAAAAGTCCTCGCTCGGTTATCTTGTGTGTGTTGCTTACAATTAACATTTGTACCACCCCTTCTGTAAAATCCTCTGTTTGATTATTCCTTAAAATTATATGTACAAGCCGATAAATATAGAACAAATATTTTTTAGATAAAAATGCCGTAATCGGTATTGACAAAATCACGATAAAATGGGATAATAATATGATGTATAGTGTTATAATGATTTTAGTATACAAATTTGATAAGGAAGGGGGCTGTATGTATTATGGTTTATAAGATAATAGGATTGATTATCGTTGCCGTTGGTGCTTTTATCAATTTCGGCTACAAATTAATACTGAATAAACTTTTCAAGGTCACCGAGCCCACGGATTTGCAGGGTCTGAAAGTAAAAATGTTTGGTGTATTACTTGCAATCGTGGGCGCACTTATCGTTTTTCTATGTAAATAAGTTATTAAAGCAGTGCTTTGTGCCGCTTAAATATATCGGGAGGATTTTTTAATGGACGAAAATAATAACATTGCAAAAACCTACGACCCTAAACAGGTTGAGGACAGATTATATAAAGAATGGGTAGCAAGCGGTTACTTCCACGCCGAAGTTGACGAAAAGAAAAAACCGTTCACTATCGTTATCCCGCCACCGAACGTAACAGGTCAGCTTCACATGGGACACGCTCTTGACGAAACCTTACAGGATATTCTTATCCGTTACAAACGTATGCAGGGCTATAACGCACTATGGATTCCGGGTACTGACCATGCCGGTATCGCCACACAAATCAAGGTGGAAGAATATCTTAGAAACGAAGAAGGCAAGACACGTTACGATTTGGGACGTGAAAAGTTCCTTGAAAGAGTATGGGACTGGAAAAAGCAATACGGCGACAGAATTATCACTCAAATTAAAAAACTTGGCTGTTCATGCGACTGGGACAGAGAACGTTTCACAATGGACGAAGGCTGTTCAAATGCCGTTAAGGAAGTTTTCGTAAACCTTTATAATAAAGGTCTTATCTATCAGGGCAGCAGGATTATCAACTGGTGTCCGCACTGTATCACAGCTCTTTCGGACGCTGAGGTTGAATATAAAGAACAAGCCGGTCATTTCTGGCACATTAAATATCCGGTTAAGGATTCGGACGAATATGTAATTATCGCCACAACACGTCCCGAAACATTATTCGGTGATACTGCCGTTGCGGTAAATCCTGAGGACGAAAGATATTCTCACCTTGTCGGCAAAACATTGATTTTACCTCTTGTAAACCGTGAAATTCCTGTTATCGCCGATGAATATGTTGACAAGGAATTCGGTACAGGCTGTGTTAAGATTACACCGGCACATGACCCTAACGACTTTGAAGTGGGCAAACGTCACAATCTTGAACAAATCAAGGTTATGAACGATGACGCTACAATGAATCACTATGCCGGCAAGTACGAAGGCATGGACAGATACGAGTGCCGAAAAGCTATGATTGCCGACCTTGAAGAAATGGGACTTTTGGTTAAGATTGAAAACCATTCTCATAATGTTGGCTGCTGTTACCGCTGCGGTACTACCGTTGAACCGATTATCTCAAAACAGTGGTTTGTTAAAATGCCTCCTTTGGCAGAACCCGCAATGAAGGTTGTAAAAGACGGTATCACAAAATTTGTTCCTGAAAGATTTAGCAAAATCTACATGAACTGGATGGAAAACGTATACGATTGGTGTATTTCACGTCAATTATGGTGGGGACACAGAATACCGGCTTATTATTGTGACGAGTGCGGCGAAACAACCGTATCGAAAGAACATATCGACACTTGTCCTAAGTGCGGCGGAAAGGTGCATCAGGACGAGGACGTACTTGATACATGGTTCTCATCTGCACTATGGCCGTTCTCAACTTTGGGCTGGCCTGAAAAAACACCCGAACTTGATTATTTCTACCCTACAAACGTGCTTGTTACAGGTTATGATATTATCTTCTTCTGGGTTGCCCGTATGATTTTCTCCGCTATGGAGCACACAGGTCAGGCACCGTTTGAACACGTATTCATTCACGGTTTGGTGCGTGACAGTCAGGGCAGAAAGATGAGTAAGTCATTGGGCAACGGTATCGACCCGCTTGAAATTGTCGACAAATACGGTGCGGACGCACTTAGATTTACTCTTGCAACAGGTAATGCACCGGGTAACGATATGCGTTTCTATATAGAGCGTGTTGAGGCAAGCCGTAACTTTGCGAATAAGATTTGGAACGCATCTCGTTTCACTCTTATGAATTTGGATATTACGGAAAATAAACTTCCGGACGCTGCCGATTTGCAGCTTGAAGACAAGTGGATAATCAGCAAGTTTAACACTCTTGTCAAGGAAGTAACATATAATATTGATAATTTCGAGCTTGGTATTGCCGTATCTAAATTGTACGACTTTATTTGGAGCAGTTTCTGTGACTGGTATATCGAACTTGTTAAGCCGAGATTGTTTGATAAAGAAAATTCGACAGGCAAGACCGCTCAATATGTATTGACATATGTATTGTCAAATGCAATGAAATTGTTGCACCCGTTCATGCCGTTTATTACCGAGGAAATCTGGCAGCATCTTCCTCATGAAGGCAAGAGCATTATGATTAGCGAATATCCTAAGTTTGACGAAAACTTGGTATTTGCGGACGAAGAAAAGAATATGGAACTTATCATGGGTGCTATCAGTGCCGTTCGTAACAGACGTGCGGAAATGAACGTACCGCCTTCAAGAAAAGCTCCTGTAATTGTTGTTACGGATAATACCGATATATTCAGCCAAGGCAAGCTGTTCTTTGAAAAATTGGCGTCTGCCGAAAGCGTATCTGTTCAGACAAGCAAGGACGGTATTGCAGATAATGCGGTAAATATCGTTGTGGACAGTGCCGAGATATTCTTACCTCTTGACGCATTGGTTGACAAAGAGAAAGAATTGGAACGTTTGACAAAGGAAAAGAAAACTATCGAAAGTGAAATCAAACGTGCCGAAGGCAAATTGAACAATGCGGGATTTATGGCAAAAGCTCCTGAAAAGCTTGTTCTGGAAGAACGTGAAAAACTTGAAAAATACAAAGCAATGCTTGTAAAAGTAGAAGAAACTTTGAAAACATTATAATTTGCCGTTATAAGGGGTTGTCTGATGGGATAACCCCTTTTTGGTAAGTAAATTATGAGTTGTAGGGGTGATTGATATGTTTAGCGTTCTGTTCAAGTGTAGCTAAAATCCAAATGTAGTGCATACTGACGTTGTCTAAGTTTAGCGGTGGGAACGTTTCATGTTCCCATAGGTGTAGACATTGTCAAAGTAACTCGAACCCTTTGGAGTCCTCTTTGTCCACGTCCACAAAGAGGACGGAAAAGACCGTTTTTTGGCACGCAAAAAGCTAAGATGACAATAGCTTTCCATTAGGTCGGTAAAATTTGCTCCATTGCCTAGACCCGCAAATTTTATGCTGTCAAAGAGTAGTAAACAAGCTAGATTGTGAAATTACCCTAAGTTAGATTATCCGCTAAACTTTGGTACAGCATACCCTCCAAACCCATGAAAAATAGTTTCGCTCCTTGCGTGCCTCCTAGCCGAAAGTTTAGTGGGTAAGGATGGGTTTAGATAGAAATGCGAGTGAGTGTTGGTTGTGTAATTAAAATTGCACTACACTTTCATTCATATCCACACTTGCACCTACCCACTAAACTCACCTCTACGGACACGCAAAAAGCGTATATCTATATT
>CAKSNH010000002.1 GCA_934476075.1 uncultured Clostridia bacterium
CTTTGTCCACGTCCACAAAGCAAACGGAAAAGTCCGCAAGGGACACCCTTGACCCACACGCTGCAAAGCTATTGCTATATAGTTGTTCCCACGGTGTCGGCAAAATTCACTTATTGCCTAGAAGCGTGAATTTTGTGCCGTCCAAGCGTAGTGCTTGCGGTAAGTTTGGTTGAACATAGTTCACAAACAAAGCATAGATACGGCATACCCTCTGTGCCCACTGAATATAGATATACGCTTTTTGCGTGTCCGTTAGGGTGAGTTTAGTGGGAAAGTGCAAATGTAGATATGAATGAAAGTGTAGTGCAACTGACGTTGTCCAAGTTTGGTTGGCAAGGGTGAGTTCAGTGGCAATACGAGTATAGTGCATTTATTGTGCACATCATCTCTACAAATATAATTTCCACAATCAACCATCCCGCGAATCCCACTCACTCCATTACTTTCTCCGCACACTTTATTCCGTCCACGCCTGCGGACATAATACCGCCGGCATAGCCCGCACCCTCGCCGCACGGGTACACACCGGCAATATTGCACTGCATAATTCTGCTGTCACGGAGTATGCGGACAGGTGACGAACTCCTCGTTTCCGTACCTGTAAGCACTGCGTCATGCGATGCAAAACCGTTCAAGTGCCTGTCCATTTCAATAAGTGCCATTTTCATGGTTTGGGTCACATAATTCGGCAGACACTCACGCAAATCGCCCAAAGTAACCCCCGGACGATAGGACGGCTCGATATCTCCCAAATGTGCGGACGGTCTGTCAGCCAAAAAGTCACCCACAAGCTGGCACGGAGCATTATAATTTTCTCCGCCCGCCTTAAATGCGGCACGCTCTATCTTTCGCTGAAATTCTATTCCGGCAAGCGGTGAATCACTGCCGTAGTCTGACGGATTTACTCCCACAAGCAATGCACTGTTTGCGTTTTTCTCGTCACGGGCAAAATTGCTCATGCCGTTGGTCACAACTCCGCCAAGTTCCGACGCAGCACCGACAACCGTTCCGCCCGGACACATACAAAATGTGTATGCCGAACGTCCGTTGGGAAAATGTCCCGACAATTTGTAGTCGGCCGCTCCGAGCAATTTATAGAATTTACCGTATTGGCTCTTGTTAATCATTTCCTGTGAATGTTCTATTCTCGCACCCACCGAAAACGGTTTTTGCTCCATATTCACACCATGCCGATAAAGCATTTCAAATGTATCTCTTGCACTGTGCCCAATCGCAAATACGGCTTTGTTTGTTGCAATTTCTGTCTTGATACCGTCCTTTTCGGTTACAAGTGCGGATAATACTCCGCTTTCGCAAATTATATCTGCAACCTGTGTGTCAAAATGCACTTCACCGCCAAGACGTATAATTTCATTGCGTATATTTTTGACAATTAACCGCAGCTTGTCTGTACCGATGTGCGGTTTTGCAAGGTATAAAATCTCATCGGGAGCACCAAAACGCACAAAATCCTCCAATACCTTTCGGCATCGTATATCCTTTATTCCCGTTGTAAGCTTGCCGTCGGAGAATGTGCCGGCACCGCCCTCGCCGAACTGTACGTTCGAGTTGGGATTTAGTTTTGCGTGAAGTTTGAATATTTCTATATCCCGTACACGCTTATCCACTTCACTGCCACGTTCGATTACAATCGGTCGGAAACCGCACTCTGCCAAAGCCAGCGCACAAAACATTCCCGCCGGACCAAATCCGACCACAACAGGACGGACATCGGTATTTGCGGTCACTGTCGGATATGTGTATGACTTTTGCGTGATTTCGGTTACGTTCTTGTTTTTGGTAAGTATTTTCTTTTCGTTTTTCGCCGTTATATTCACCGAGCACACATAGTGCACATCATTCTTTTTCCTTGCGTCAACCGCTTTTTTTACAAGTTTACATTCTGTAATATCCGAAACGGATACCGACAGAATTTCTGCAATTTTCGGTATTAAATTATCTGTATTTTCTGTAAGTGATAATTTTATATTATTAACTCTAAGCATATTTTACTCCATTTTATGCACTGGCGGTAATCTCATTTGCATAGTTTACGGTTGCCAATGCGTCCTTGCCGTAAAAGTCGGCACCTATCATATCCGCATATTCCTGTGTCAGCACCGCACCGCCAACCATAACTTTCACATCAAGCCCCGCCTCACGGATAGCCTTTATAGTCTGTTCCATGCTGATTACGGTGGTGGTCATAAGTGCACTCAGTCCGCACATATGAATGTCATTGTCACGCAAAGTTTCTACAATCAATTCGGGCGGTACGTCCTTGCCCAAATCTATAACGTCATAGCCGTAGTTTTCAAGCAGTACCCTTACGATATTCTTTCCGATGTCGTGAATATCTCCCTTTACCGTCGCAATCACAATCTTACCCTTCGACTCCTGTATATTGCCCGATTGTTCTATATGTGCCTTGATTGCCGCAAACGCATTTTTTACGGTTTCCGCACTCATCATAAGCTGCGGAAGGAACATTGTTCCCTTTTCAAACTGTTTGCCGACAACGTCAAGTGCTTTAACCAATACATTGTTGATAATGTCAAGCGGTTCGCTTATTTTAAGCAGTTCCGCAGTTGCGTCATACGATTGGTCTTTAAGTCCTTTTACAATCAGATTGAACAGTTTGTCCGATATTTCGTTTCCCGTGGGGCTTACTATCTCACCGCTGCCGCCTTGCTCCGCCTTTGTTACGGTCACTTTTGCAGTAGTGCCGGTATATGCACCGATATATTCGGTACAGTTTTCGTCATATCCCATTAATGCACAGAATGAGCGGTATGCGTCCATCATTGCGTTTGCACACGGATTTATAATACAAGCGTCCAAACCGCTGTACAGTGCCAATGCAAAAAATGTACTGTTGATAAGTTCACGTCTTGGCAGACCGAACGATATATTCGATACTCCAAGCACGGTTTTTACTCCAAGTCTTTCTTTAATCATAGCCAATGCTTTAACCGTTTCGGCAGACTCTTTCTGCTGTGCGCTGACGGTAAGGGTCAATGCGTCGATTACGATATTTTTTCTTTCTATGCCGTAGCTTTCCGCTGTATCAACAATTTTCTTTGCGACCAGATAACGTCCCTCGGCGGTTTCGGGAATACCGCTCTCGTCAAGTGCCAGTCCGACAACCACACCGCCGTATTTTTTAACAAGCGGAAATACCGCTTTCATACATTCTTCCTTACCGTTTACCGAGTTTATCATCGGTTTGCCGTTGTATATACGAAGTGCTCTTTCAAGTACGGGCGGTTCGGAACTGTCTATCTGCAACGGCAGATTTACCGTAGCCTGAATAGCCTTAACGGCTTTTACCATAACCTCCGCCTCGTCAATTTCGGGCAGACCGACATTTACGTCAAGTATATGAGCACCCGCCTCCTGCTGAGTAATCGCCTCGCCCAGAATATAGTCTATATCATCATTTTTAAGAGCCTCTTTAAATTTCTTTTTCCCTGTCGGATTGATACGCTCGCCGATAATTTTAGGAGCAAGTCCCAAATATACCGCACTTGAATATGATGTCACGATTGTATCTTCCTTTTTCGTAACTATCGGGGAATACTCGCTGCAAAGCTCTATCATGCGTTTGATATGTTCGGGAGTAGTACCGCAGCAGCCGCCGAGTACGCTTGCACCGATTTTTGCAATTTCGGTCATGCAAGTACCGAATTCATCGGGTTCGACAGTAAATACGGTTTTTCCGTTTTCGATAACGGGCAGACCGGCGTTAGGCTGTGCCATGATAGGGATTGAAGATACTTTTGCCATATCCGCCATCATATCCTTTATCTGCTCAGGACCAAGACCGCAGTTTATGCCGATACAGTCCACGCCCAACCCCTCAAACATAGCTGTTACAACGGTTACGTTTGCACCGGTAAGAGTTTTGTGGGTTTCGTCAAAGGTCATTGTGCAGAATACGGGAAGATTGGTGTTTTCCTTTACCGCCAAAACTGCCGCCTTTGCTTCAAGCGTATCCGACATTGTTTCTATAATAACCAAATCCGCACCGGCTTTTTCACCGCTCACGGCAGTTTTTTTAAATACTTCATAACATTCGTCAAATGACAAATCACCCATAGGTTCAAGCAGTTTACCCGTAGGACCTATATCAAGAGCCACATAACGGGGTTTTGTATCCGAATATTTTTGTGCCGCTTTTTTTGCGACAGATATTGCCGCCAAGATGATATCGTCAACATCACAGCCGAAAGCCTCCTCTTTAAGTGAGTTTGCACCGAATGTGTTTGCGGTAATCACATCACAGCCCGCCTCCAAATATTCCGAGTGGATTTGCTCCAATAATTCCGGACGGGTAAGGTTTAGAAGTTCGGGTATATCTCCGCCCTTTAATCCGTTTTTTTGGAGCATTGTGCCCATTGCACCGTCAAAAAATATAGTTTTTTTTCCAAGCTGATTTAATATACTCAAAATTCGTTCATTCCTTTTTAATGTAGTTTATTTTAATATTAATTTTAGCATATTATTATTCTGTTGTAAACTTAATGTGTGATAGATTTTTTCTATTGCTTTTCATAGTTTTTGATAGATTGTAAACCAAATTTAAAAAATAGGGTTGACAATTTAGATTTATAGTGGTATACTGTAAAAGTAATCAAGAACAAGAGGTATTTTTATGAAGACAAGAGATTTAATAATATGTGCCGTATTTGCGGCGATTTTGTGTGTATTTTCGGTTATGACAATTCCTATCGGGGTTATTCCTATTTCGATGGGTGTGTTCGGAGTTATTCTGACGTCATGTATTTTAGGCTGGAAAAAAGGTACGATTTCGGTAATTGTATACATACTAATCGGTGTGATAGGTTTACCGATATTTTCGGGATTTAAAGGCGGTATTGCCGTATTGGCAGGTCCTACGGGCGGATATATCTGGTCATATATATTAATGGCTTTATTTATCGGCTTTTTCACCGCAAAGCTGCCGCAGAATAAACCGCTTGCCGTTGCGAAACTAAGCGTTATATCGTTTATCGGCGTGGTTATATGTTATCTGTTCGGCACAATGCAGTTTATGCTTGTTGCACATAAGACATTTATGCAGGCTGTTACGGTTTGCGTGTATCCGTTTATACCGTTTGATATTATAAAATCGGTTGCAGGCGGAGTTATTGCATACGGTGTGCGATATGCACTTGTTAAGACAAAGTTATTAACAGTTTAATTATGCCCCAAAAATCAACATACATATATTAAAAAAATCCATGGCAGTGTAAAAACTGTCATGGATTTTTTAATTTGGTGCTGTCAAAGCACAATACCTTTTACTGTGCAGATTTTAAAATTATCGGCATTTATTTCCGCAGCTGCATTGAGGGTCGTCATCAAATGCACCTCTCTCAGGCGGGAAGAACTCATCTACCGGGAAGCAGATACGTTCAAACAGGTCGCAAGGTGAATCTTCTGTCGAGCCGACACATTCTTTCTGCGGTACACAGAAATCGTAAGCAGGGATTAACAGCTGAACACGTCTTTCAAGTTTGATAATCGAGAAAATACCCAACGAAACATAGACTCTCTTTTCATCGCCGTCAAGAACAAGCACATCGTCAAATACTCTGCAAACCGACTCAGGCACAGACGCAAGGTCAAAGCTTTCATCACAGCAGCAGCATTTGTCGTTTCTGTCAACCAATTTTGCACTTAATACGATTGGGTCAACAACCTCTACGGCGGACTGCAAAATGCAAGGCAGATACCTTGGTTTATTTATGTGATTATACATCTTCGGAGTTATGTTGTCAAGAATAGAATTTTATTTTTTGCACATAATATTGATTATTCGTTACGAATATGGTAATATATTTTCGAGGTGTTGTTATGCAAAACAGAAAAGCAAATATAATAATAGGAAGTTCGGGCGGAACTGCATCAAAAAAGTCAAAGACATACAAAATATCTTTACCCACTGAATGGGTAAGGGAATTGGGAATTACCGACAGTGAACGTCAAGTACGGATTTCATTTGACGGTGAAAAAATCATAATAGAAAAATGCCGCAGTGCAGAGGAATTTATTCGGCATAAAATATCAATGGGACATGACATAAAAAAGCTTGAATATTATGATAAGGATACGCTTTGCACTGTTATAGCGGCGGATTTTCGTGATAAAACATTGGCATTTGAGAATTATGTTGACGATAATATCAAAACCGCATTCGGAAAAAATGAAAATCCCGATTGGACGGATTTTGAAAATTTTCTTGCCGACAGATGTGTTCCCAAAAGCAGAGCGGGAATACAGCATTACATTGACGCACTTGGGATTGCCGAATATGAGCCTATTGAAATAATCAAAAAAACTCACGGAAAAATGGCAGAGGATAGTCAGTGGCTGAATATATGCGAGGTAGGACATGAAAATTAAACTTGTAACAGATAAAAAAATTGCGGAAACTTCATCGAAAGGCAATCAGGAAAAGTGGCTTGACAGCGATAACGGACTATGGTATAAGCTGGACCAGTTCGGCTATGAGGCATTAAGTGAGGTTATAATTTCGCAGCTGCTTGAAAAGAGTAATATCAAAACAGGTACGCCGTTTACATTTGTCAAATATGGAATTGATAAAGTATCTGTACATAATAGGGACAGAATATGCTGTACAAGTAAAGATTTTCTCAAAGAAGGGCAGTCAATTATAACTATTAACAAGCTTTTGTCAAATGAGCTTGGCTTTCCGTTAAAAGCTGCACTCGAAAAACAAAAAAGCGATAAAAAAAGAATTGAATTTCTCGCCGAAAAAACAACGGAATTTACGGGGCTTGATAAATTTTCCGAGTATCTTACGCTTTTGTTTGAAATAGACGCTCTGTTTTTGAATACCGACCGCCACCTTAATAACATAGCTGTAATAAGGGAAAATGATAAATATGATTACTGCCCGATATTTGACAACGGAGCAGGACTGTTGTCGGATATGATTACCCAGCGTACGGATATATCGCCGCCGGCATTGATTGATTTGTCTGTTTCTTGTCCGTTCGGAATGTCGTTTACACGGCAGGTCAGCACCGCACGCAGATTATACGGAAAGCAATTAATCATTCCTGTGATTGCGGAAAATGAAATTGCCAAGCTGCTCGCACCGCTCCTTGAATTTTACCCCGAAAGGGACAGAGGAATAATATATGACAGAGTTACTGATACAATTATGATAATGCAGAAAAAATTAAAAAGATTTGAGTGAGAAATAAATCCTGCCACCCTTGACGGCAGGATTTATTTCATACATACTTCTATGGATTTATCGGGATAAACAACAATTTTCTCAATAATAGACCGCATATCGTCATTGCTGAATTCGTTCTGCATTAATAGCTTTTCAATATTGTTAGCCATGTCGTCAATATTTTCAATCCGCTCCCGGATTTGTTTGAATCCGTCCAATTCCCTGTCAATGCTTTTCAGACCTTCGTCAATAGAGGAACATTCATTTTTCAGTTCGTTCATGCTGATAATTCCTTCTGCATACATTTCCTTAAACTTAATCCTGCGTTTTTCAAGCTTTTCTCTCGCCTTGTTCAAATGAGTTACATCAACATTTTCGTTAGACTGTTCGTATTGTTCTATCAGCTTGTCTGCGAAAGCCTTGCGGTCATCTATTATAGATAACAAATATCGTTTCACTTCGTCTGATAGCTGATTTTCGTCAATCGTCACGTTATTGGTGCATACAGCATTTCCGCCGTTGCTGTGCATTGCACATCGGTATCGGACATATGTATTTTTCCACTTGTACACCCTTGCAGTAAAGCTTTTTCCACACTCACCGCACTTGATAAGATTTGAAAATATATGTCTGCCCGAATACCTGTTGCCGGGATTGTCATTTTTGTACTGCTCCTGACGTTCAGACAATTTCTTCTGTACAAGGTCAAAATCCTCGTCACTGATGATACGAAGCTCAGGACGTTCGTGTACATACCACTCATTTTCGGGCAGTGTTTGGCGGGTGCCGGAAATAAAATCCTTTGTGACGGATTTATTGTTTACCATTCTGCCTGTATATATCGGGTTTTGCAAAATACGGCGAACGGTTTTGGAAATCCATTTTGTATTTTTCTTTGTGGAAAAACCCATTTCGTTCAGCTTTACTGTAATACGCCGAGCACCGTCACCTGATATATACCATTTGTAAATCAGCTTTACAACAGCACTTTCTTCGGGATTTATTTTAAGCGTAAATGTATCAATCTTGTCATAGCCGTATACGCAATTAGGCACACGACCTTTTTTGGCATTCTGCTTTTTGCCGAATATAACACGTTTAGATAAATTTGAGGATTCCTCCTGTGCCAATGCCGCAAATACTGTCAATACAAATTCGCTCTCACCGATAACCGTCTGATTATTGGATAAAAATTTTACGTCTGTACCGTTTGACTTTAAAGTACGCACACCGTATAAAAAATCCTGTGTGTTTCGGGAAAATCGGCTTATATCCTTAACAACAACGCAGTCAAATTTATCATGCTCGGAATCTGCAAGCATACGCTTAAATGCGTCACGCTTTGCCATACTCTTTCCGCTTATGCCCTCATCTGCATATATTTCAACCAATACATCGCCGTTCTTTTTCGCATACTGTTCAAAAAATTCTTTCTGGTTTTCGAGCGAGGACAGTTGTTCTTCCTTTTCCGTACTTACTCGGCAATATGCCGCAATACGCATGAGTTATCCCTCCTTATGTGATATATTTAGGTTGATAAGGGAGCCTATCTCCCGAAAATTAACAACTTTTACTGCCTAAACTTTTTCACTCTCCCGAAGTAATCGGGAGAGTTTTTGTGCGTGTGATTTATTTTAACTTTCGGGATAAAATCCTCAAAAGCTCCTGCTGCAAATTTTTTTTATCCTTAGTCTGAGTAATTTTAATATTCACCGAAAACACCTCCTGTGGATAATTTATGATTAAATGAGTTGTACTAATTCGGAACTTTGGAACTTTCGGTTCCAAAGTTCAAATATATTTATACTATTTCAATTTTGCACCGTAAAAACCCATGATAGATTTACCTTTGATTTTTACTTTTTTATGTTCTATATCATCATCTTTTAAAATTTTAAAAAGCTCGGTTTTGTATTTAGGTTCATAATGTAATCCATGACTTTGTACAAATTTTTCTAATTCATTTGTCAAATCTTTGCAGGATATTTTTGCTTTTGTTTTCTTCTTGATATGTTTTTTTACGAATTTCTTTACAATTTCATATCGGTCTTGATATTGTTTTCTAGTAAGCTTCATATCATTGCTAATTAAGAATTTATATTCTCTTTGCAGAAATTTATTATATGCAGTTAAAAGTCTGCTGAATATATAATCTTTTTCTGATATTAGCTCATATATTAAATTAGGATTTTGGTCTTTTTTGGAAATTATATTATTAAAATGAAATAACATAACACGCACAAAATATGCCTTTCTTTCATCAGAGTTTAAATCAAGCTCCGGCAGTGTATTACATGCAAACATGATTTTAGTTTTACGCTTAGTTGAATACGGCGTACAATGTGGTTTTCTTACAGTGATAGAATCATCCGGGGATGTTAACTGTTTGATGTTGCCAATATCATTTAATTTTATATTTTTTGTGTCGTAACATATGTTAGCACGATTTTCACACAAATGTGCAAGATAAAATTCATCATTAACCTGTTTTATGTTTACATTTGATACATTAGATTTTCCCAACAGATATTCTACCAATGCCAGCAACACAGACTTACCGGTGTTAGGCTTGCCATAAATAATAGCCATTTTTTTGGCTCGAGTACAATCGCTAATAAAGTAACCTAGCCATTCTTCCAAAGACTGAATGTTTTCATTTTCATTAATTTCAAATAAATTTTCATCTACGGCAAATAAGCTTTGCATAAAATTATTGTAAACACCATTATTAGTCGGCGTTTGAGTATACCTTGCATTAATCATGTATGTGCAGTTATACTCAGGTGAATGCGGTAAAAGCTTCATGTTATATACATCAACCACTCCATTTTGACAGCATATATACTGCTCATTAGCAGGATATTCTAATGATTCAATGCTTGGCTGCATTTTTATATGGTATATGACTTGTTTAATGTCATTGCATTTAACTTGTTTTTTCTCATCTTCAGTTAAAAAGTTATATACTGTGTGTTTTAACTGTTCATCTGAGATTTTTTCATAATATTTGCCGTTATACCAATGTAAATTTTTATCAAAGATTTTTATAGTATTATTTGATAAGAATCTTTGACTTAATTGATACGCATCAATAGTCATAGTAGAGACCTCCATTTCATAATATTAGCAGTGTTTATCACCACTACGCATATTATAATCTAAAATACAGTAAGCCGCACTAGATAAAAATCCTGATTTTTTTTTAATTATTAAAAAAAACCGTTGTTTTTACAACGGTTTTTGAAAATTATTTTCTATTTCTATTGGATTATACATATCTCTAAAATGTCTAAGTTTTACGTCTTTCCAAGTTTTATTTGTAATATGTTGCCCCTTGCCAATAAAATTTTTAAAAAATAATTCTGTTTCTTTACACATAAAATCATCTATATTAGGTAATTCACATTCTGCTTTTATCAATTCGGGGTTCTGATAAATGTCAAGATAAAAGCCTAATGAAGTCTCTTTTTCAAAATAATGTCCCAAATATGTTTCAAGACAAGAATACAAACTATTATGTATTATATAATTTGCAATTAAATATATATCATGTACATCATTACAAGATATATAACCTTTTAAATATTTATTAAATATATTTTTTGAAATTGTAATAGCCCTGTTTTGAATAATATTATTATTTTGATTAAAGATTCTTAAATGTCTAAATACTTTAATAGCCTCATCTTTTTCTTGCTTATTTTTCTTGCTGATTTTTGATACAGAATATGCTGCATTATAACACATCTCTATACTACAATTTTTTTCAAATTGATAAAAATCTATACTTCTCAAAAAGTAAGTTTTATTAGGAATTGAAAATTCAGCATAATCGGTTGTCAGTATTTCTTGATATAACTCATCTATTCCTTTTACAAAGCTATCTTTAAAATCAGTGGATTTAACTTTATTTGCGTTTGGCAATCTATAATCTTTTAATATATTTAGCATATAACTTATATTGCTTGAATCTAATGTAGTCCTTTTTAAGAAATAATAATCTAATAATCGAAGTTCATGCCCTTCTAAAGCTTCTAATTTATCTAATAGTTTATATAGACCTATATTTTCGATGTTATAAACTTGCTTTGCAGTTTCATCTTGATTTTTACGAAACTGTTTATAAGCATATAGAGGGGTATAATATTCTTTTTGCTCTGACATAATTGCAGATGAATTATCTTTTCCTATCTTTTTAAGGTATTTTTTTATAAAATAATATATAGGGTGTTTTTCTTCACATAGTAAATATAACACATAATAAATTTCAAAAATAACTTGATTTCGTATATCAGGTATGATTTTCGGAATTATAAGTTTAGCTTGTTGAGATTTTTTAATCTTATTATCGGAATGGGCTGCCCACATAAATTTATCAACGTTTCTTGCTGCTAATAAACTGATTTCCATGAAAGTTTCTTTTGGTGTTTGAGATGAATTATACATAGTTTCCTCCTATTTATATCAGATTAGTAATTATATATTATATTAAATATTTTAATGAATACATTTAAAATTGTCAATATATTTTATCTCACAAATCATCGTATATGGGACATTTTCAAAATGTCCCATATACTTTTCCCAAAACCTCAATATATGTCTTAAAACTCATCTCAAAATCAATGTATCAAAAACTACCGTTTTTAAGATACCGATACAAAGTTGAACGTTTTACACCTGTCAGCTCCTTAATTTCTTTTACAGTGTACTGATTACTGTCGTAAAGCCGGACAGCCTTTTCTATTAAACGATTGTCAATCTTCGGTCTGCCGCCTACACGTCCTCTTGCCCGTGCAGATGCAATACCTTCTTTTGTTCTGTCAACTATGCAGTCACGTTCAAATTGTGCAATAGCAGATATAAGCGTGAACAATAGCTTTCCCGTTGAAGTGGTGGTATTAATACTTTCTTTCATAGATATAAGATTTACACCTTTTTGATTGAAAATCTCCATAAGCTCAATTAAATCTTTTGTTGACCTTCCGAGTCTTGACAGCGACTCTATAACCACAGTATCACCGGCTGTCAATCTTTGTAGCATCTTTTCAAGTTCGGGTCTGTGTCTTTTTGTGCCTGTCATTTTTTCGGCATAAATTTCATCTACACCATATTTTTTTAGAGCATCAATCTGTCTGTCAAGACATTGTGCATCAGTCGATACTCTTGAATATCCGAATATATAATTTTTCATATTGCTCCTCCGTACAAAAAATAAGGCTTGCCGAAGCAAGCCCTATCCTATGCTTTCACTGCATATCTATCCAATATAGCATTTACCACGCATTCTACAACAACGCGTAATATTTGTTTAAACAGTTCCCACATATTCTCACCTCCCTTCGAGGCAGGATATTATTAGCACATAGTATCCACTCCTTTGTACAAAAATTCTTCTATTTCATCAGGTGTAAAACCTTCTTGATATAGAGTGTCGACATCATTTGCGGTGTACCCGTAAAATCCTGCAATAGCTTTGAGGTCATCAAGATATGACATATCGAAGTTATCGTCATAATATCCAGAACGGCAATAGTCACCGTAATCTCGCCAATTACAGCCATATGACGGTACATAGTTAAAATCGGTATATGATAAAATTCCGTTATTGCTTATCTTTAAGATATTGCCTGTATGGATTGTTATTTCCTCAAATTCTCTGTCTTTGATACTATCAAATAACGGACTTTCAATCAATGACCGCCAAAGAATATTATCGGTTGAAGCGTATACATACAATTTCAGCTTTGGAAAGTGTAATATTGACAACGGACTGTCGCCTTTTACCAGATACAAATTATTGCTTTTATCCATTATTGAAAAGGTGAAACTTCCCGCAACAGTTTCAGCCATGAATTTCAGACTATCAAAATTCAGCTTATTTTCACGCTCCAGTAATTGCACTGCAACGTAGCTGTCTGTTTCAATTTTTGTCTTTGGCAAGTTGTATGTACTTTTCAGCATATGGTCATTGGTTAATACTCCGTTATGTGCAAGGGCGAATATGTTTCCGCTCACCTTGCCGATAAACGGGTGATTGTTTGCGATATATTCTTTATTGCCCTGAGTAGCGTGACGGGTATGACCAACAACGCAAGTTACGTCTTTTGGCAGCTGATATTTTAGTTTGTATGCAGACAAAGCTTTTTTATAGATTTTAAGTCTGCCGTTTGATACATATGCAAGACCGGTTGCATCTGTACCTCGTTCGGCACTTGCATATGCTAATTCTCTGATAATCTCATTAAGATTATCAATCCTTTTTCCATAGCAAAGTAATCCGAATAATCCGCACATTTTAAATCTCCTCCTCTGCCGGCACGGCATCATTGACATATAGCCGGCGTTGTTTTAAATAGCTGATAAGTTCTTTGTTTTCACGGCTAATATCCAATACAAAGTCATTCCATGTCATTTTCTGCATTTCTTCATCAGACAAAGAAACAGCGGTATTACAGATTTCACTTACCATCTGCAATGCCGCTATTAATGTTTCATATCTGAGTGTGCCGCGGAATATACGAAGCTCTATTGTATTGTAATTCGTTAAATTTACACATACATATCTTCCCATATATTTATCTTTTGCATCTTTGTATGTACCTTTTGGAGTATCTTTCAAGCCGTATCTTGCCGCCCAGCGATTAATGCTGTATTCGGTACGTCTTGAAAATTTCAGCATTTCATTCCAATGTGCCTCAACAAAATATACTACTCTTGCGATTGCCTCCTCCTGTTCCTCGGTTGTTTCTCCGAAAGCAGTGCGGTTAATATGTACGTGCAGACCACAGGTGTTCGTTTGATGGGAGCGGTATCCCATTTGTACCGCCTTTTTGAGTATATCTTTCCATGGCATAGTGTTTATATGGTAATTCAAATCCATTGGGTGCGTTACCATTTCAAAACCCTCGTCAAGACTGCCGTCATGCTTGATATACATATGCTCATTATCTTTGTTTGCAATATCAAGCAATGTATTTGCACAATCGTCATCTTCGCCGCCTTCATCAACTTCTAATTCTACTCCCAAATACATTTTTTCGCCGTAGAATATAGGCTCGGGTTTGTAACTGTAATCGTGAATGACACGATTATGTAACTCACGTTCATAACAGGTCTGACAATACGGAGCATCGTCATCCTCAAAGTAGTATGCGTCATCTCTGTGGATAAGCCTGCTGCAATGGTCGCAGTAAACATAGCGATTGTCATAGCAATATGAACACAATGTGATATTAGTGTCGCCCTCAGCCTCATCTTTCCACATTCTGTCGCCGCAGCAATCGCATAATAAGGTATGCTCGTCAAAACAATCCTCGCACATGACCGTGTCATCATAAACAAAGGTATGGTCATCGTCCAATACCGCTCCGCAAAAATTACATATATTTTTTCTTTCTTCCATTTTGTTTTCCTCCTTCTAATATTCGCTTGCTAAAAGCATAGTCGAGTGTGTATGGTCATCAATTACAAATATTTTTGCATACAAAAAAGACGTATTCGCCGAATTGAGCGAATACGTCTTTTCATATGCCGGTTGTTCTTGCTTGTGTATAATTTTCTGTTTTCCATCATCTTCGGACAATTCAAATACTTGAAGATAATCCTTGTGGGATATGTTCATGGTATCAATTAAGTTCCACATGAGCAGCTGTAATGCAAACGGAACGGTGTCGTTTATGCCTTGTGTGATGTATCGCGGATTGTTAAACATATATTATTCCTCCTTCGTGAGTATAATATATATTTGTAAAATGAAGTAAAACAAATATTGATTTATTATGCGTAATAAGTTATAATTATGTTAAATAATACATAGGAGGGTAAATTTATGAGGGTGAAAAATGTAATAATATTGTGTATGCTGTTTATGTTATTGGGTGTAACTACGACATTTGCGGCTAATTGGCAAGATGAGGGAGTGCCTGTGCAGCCAACACAGGGCGATGGTACATTTGAAATTTATACGGCAGAAGAATTGGCATGGGTTGCAATGAAAGTTAATAGTGGAACAACTTTTGAGGGATATACTATTAACATTATGAATGACATTGATTTGACAGGTAAAGAATGGACTCCAATCGGCGGCTGGAACGGAACTGAAAATGATGATAGTAAAAAATTCAGTGGTAATTTTGATGGCAATAATTTTACTATAAAAAACATGCAGATTGGAACAAAGAATAAGTATGCTGAATATAATTATACAGGTTTATTTGGATATGTATATTATTCAGAAAGTATTATTACTAATATTTCATTAAACAATGTTACTGTTTATTCAAATGGTAATTATACAGGCGGATTAGCGGGATATGCAAAGGCAAATATTTTAAACTGTAGTGTAACTGGAAATATTTTTGGTAAAAGTAGTGTAGGTGGTCTTATAGGATATTCATGGTCACATGTAAAAAACTGTTTTACATGTGGAAATATAGATGGAAACAGTCGATTAGGTGGATTGATTGGTGAATCACTTTTAAACATTGAAAATTGTTTTTCAACCAGTAATGTTACTGGAAGTGGTAGATATATTGGTGGTCTAGTCGGAATTAATGGACATTATATAGCTAATAGCTATGCAATCGGTAATGTAACAAGCCGTGAAGATATTGGTGGTTTAGTTGCTGTTAATTCTGGGGATATTTGTAATTGTTATTGGGATATTGATGCTGTTCATACGGAAAATGGGATAAAACTTGAAGATAGTAAAAAATCGGGTGTAATATCAAGCCGAAATAATGCAGAAAAAATTTTTTCAAAAACTAATAAGGAATTAAAAAGCAGTGAATTTGCAGATTTATTAAATGAATATATAACATCTGATGAAGCATTATGCAGCTGGACTATTGACATGAATGCAAATAATGGATACCCAGTGTTTAAAGAAATAACAGATTCTGATTTTTTTTGGCTTGGTAATGCAAAAGAACCTATGTTAATTAACGAAAAAATTTATCAAATAAGTTCAGCAGAGGAATTAGCATGGATTTCACAACAGGTTATGAATGGTGAAACATTTGCAGGATATACGTTTTATTTGATGAATGATATTGATTTATCCGGCAAACAGTGGACTCCAATAGGTGGTTGGAACGGAGTGAACAGTGATGCAAATTATTATTTTAGTGGTATATTTAATGGAAATGGTCATATTATAAATGGACTAATTATTGGAAGTGAAAAATATCCAAGGAAATATGAGTATAATGGTTTTTTTGGCTATAATAAAACTGCCAATATATTAAATATTGAATTAAAAAATATATTAATTAATGCATCTAATTATACAGGGGGTATTATTGGAAAAGTATTTTTGAATACTTCTATTAGCAACTGTTATGTTACCGGAAGGATAACTGCTGCTAAATATAGTGGAGGAATCATAGGAGGTACGGAAGATACAGGATTTTGTGATGTAATGATAACAAATTCATATTCAGATATAGATGTTAGTAGTAGTGAAGGGTATGTTGGAGGTATTTGTGGCAGTGTAGGTTATCGTTCGGGAATTACTAATTGTTATAGTACAGGAAATGTTTCAGGTCCGACTTTTGTAGGTGCCATTGCAGGGTATTCAGAAAATAATTCAAATTGTTATTGGAATTCGGACTGTACATTAAGTATTGATGGTTTAGAAATGACAGGCGTTAATAAAAAAGGAGTTGCAAGCGGTACAGACAATACTATTGCAAAATCTTTGGCAGAGTTGAAAGAACAAGATACTTATGAAAAGTGGGATTTTGATGATGTATGGGGCATATCGGAAAATTTTAATAATGGTCTGCCGTATTTGAAATGGCAGCTTCAAAACACGGAAGCTGTTCCGATAGAAAGTATAACTTTAAACAAAACAGAAGTGTCATTAACTCCAAACAGTACAATTAACCTAAAAGCAACCATATCCCCATCAAATGCAATAGATATGTCATTGACTTGGTCGAGCGATAACACAAGTGTTGCTGTTGTAGATAAATACGGAGCTGTAACCGCAAAAGCAGACGGAACAGCAATTATAACCGTTAAAAATGGCGATGTATCGGCACAATGTACTGTGACAGTTGCTACACCTGACTCCATTGTATGTAATATATCCGAAATGGCTATAAAAACAACAGCAGGTGAAAAGCTTTCAAAAATTCCAAAAGAAAGTTTTATTGCAGAAATTAATGTAAATGCTATAAAGGATACAGATGAGGTTGGCTACATAATTGTAGGTGCTTATGACGAAAATGGTGTATTGGTTGATATAAGTTATGTTTATGCTGATATAAATATAATGCATAATTCTAAAATAGGCGTATTGGTAAGAAACAATGGTAATGTTGCAAAGGTTAAAGCATTTGTATGGAACGGTTGGGACAATATGCTTCCGTTGGCAAACAGTATTGAAGCAGTTTAATATGTGAATAGAATAGACAGCACTCAGTTTGATATGCACCCCAAAAGTTAGACGCTTTTGGAGGTGCATATTTTTATGTGTAAAACGGGAAGAAAAAACAAAATTAACATTCCAACATAATATTAATAAATCACAAAAGGAGTGAAATGACCATGTTTGAAGAATATCCCGACGTATTAAACACAAATGAGGTAATGCAGATTTTGGACATTACCAAAAACACATTATATGAGCTTATCCACAAAGGTGAATTGCCGGCATTTAGGATAGGCAAGAAGAAATGGCGAATTAATAAAGAAAGTTTAATTAAATATTTGCATAGCCTTGAAAGGCAGTGACGGAGCGGTTGTACCGCTCTTTTTTAATTTATAGGAAATTGTGTAAAACGCAATAACGAAAAATCAAAAATGCTGCCATATTCCTACACCCACAGACGGAGATTATATCAGAAACTTTTTTATTACAGAAAATTGGTTTTAAATGACCTTAAACAAACTGAGGAGGAGTCAAAATGATTACTATTACACTAGATAGAGAAAAATTTAAAACAAAACCTAACGGAAAAATGGTTGGCGAAATAAATAATCGTATAGCAAAGAAGACAGTTAATATGACAATAAAAGATATAGCAAGAGAAATAGGTGAAGGTGGCAGAACATGGTGTCCTGCAATATTTAAAGATGGAAAGCGTTGTATAGCAAATTTTGAACAGACTCAGCTTTTGGCACTGGATTTTGACGGAGGTATGTCTTTTGGTGAGGTAAAGGATATATGCAATGAATATAATTTGCCGATGGCATTTGCATATGAAACATTTTCAAGTAGGAATTGCGACAAATTCAGAGTAGTGTTCAGATTGGATAAGCCTATAACGGATAAAAAAGAATTTAAGAATGCAATTACCGTATTAATGACTATATTTGAAAAATGCGATACTGCGTGCAAGGATTCGTCACGAATGTTCTTCGGAGGCAAACGATTGATAGAGTGTAATGAAAATAATATTATTACACTCGAATCATTGGAAATGAATTTTAATAAATATGTTTATGATAAAAAGGGAGCGACACACACAAACAGATTTATGCGTGAATTTGCAAAAAGAGAGAATATTGCTATAAGCCGTTGTAATTCCATTATGATAAGCGGTAAAAAATCAACAAGTGCAAAAGATAATATAAATACACTTGTTGAAAAATTACCAAATAAAAAGTATCGTAAAAGTACATTTGATAATTTAGAAAAGTCATGCCGTTTGTACAGGGATTTTATTTCAGACTCCGAATGGTTGTATTATAACGAATTAAACGGACTTGCAATGAATTTTATTAATGTAGAAACCGGAAATATAAAATTTCTTGAAACTATCAGAAATTCAAAATATGATACTTACAAGCACGATTGGGGTTATTATTTAAAGTATTATAAGAAAAATAATTATAAACCTATGCGGTGCGAGGCTTTTTGCAAATACTGCGATAAATGTCCGCACAATGTGAATATGCTCGAAACAGCTAACCTGAAACGCAAAAAGATTATACGAACAAAGAAACAGGAGTATGTATCATTAAAAGAGGCGGAAACTGCTGTTAAATCTGCTTTTATCAATGCTATGAATGCAGATGATAAACGTATTCATGTAATAAAGGCTCAGACAGCAATAGGCAAAACAAGCCTGTATCTGGAGTATTTAAAGAATACAAAACTTCCGTGTATTATTGCAGTGCCAACCAATATGCTCAAAAATGAAATTGCTGCAAAATGCAATACATTAGGTATTGATGTTATGGCAACACCGTCAATAATGGATATTAAAGATAATATCCCCGAAAAGCTATATGATAAAATTCAAAGATTATATAATACCGGAAAGGGTAAAACGGTAACTGCATTTATACGAAAATACGTAGCTAAGCATGATAATTACCAATTATTAGACTTTTTAAATCAAAAAGAAAGAGTAAAAGACTTTGAAGGACATATAATCACAACTCACAATTATCTGTTATATATGAAAAAATCAAAACTGAAAAAATACAATATTATTATTGACGAAGATATTATAAAGACAATGATTAAAAATCAAGTTACAGTGAGAATCAGTGAAGTAAAAGAAATTCTAAATAAAAATATTCCCAATGAAGTATATGAAAAGATTATGTCGATAATTGAAAAAGCAGAAAGTACAGAATATTTTAAATGCAATTCGGTAAAGTGTGATAAGGATATAAATGCCGATTTTGACCTTAACGGATTACTTAGTGCAGCTCATTTCTACTCGGATAAAGAATATATACATTTCTACGGTTCGTTGAAACTGAAAAAAGTTAAGTATGTTGTATTGTCTGCAACTGCCGATGAATACATATATCAGGCTTTTTTCGGAGCGGATAGAGTGAATTTCTATAATTGTCCGCAAGCGAAGTACAAAGGTAAATTAATTCAGTATTACAAAGACTCATACAGCAGAAATTTTATGAAAAAGAATATGTCGGCTATTGACTGCACCAAAGAGATAACAGGCGGACTTGAACCGATAACTTTTAAGGGGTATGCTGAAAATGATATAATTCATTTTGGCAATTCTGAGGGGTGCAATTTTTTGGCAGGACAAAACCTAAGTGTTGTCGGAACACCGCACCAAGCGGAGTTTATTTATAAGCTATTGGCATTTAGGTTAGGCGGTAATATAGACGGTTCGTTGGTGTATCAGAAAGTAAGCAATAACAGCTTCTGTTTCTGGTTTGTTACATATAAAAATGAGCTTTTACGCAGAATACAATTTTGGCTTATCGAAAGTGAACTGGAACAGACTGTCGGACGTGCAAGGCTTTTGAGGAACGATTGCACGGTATGGCTGTTTAGCGATTTCCCGCTGATGCAGAGTGAATTTGTGGAGTAATTTTATATACATGATAAAATACTGTATAATAGAAAAGTGCGTCAGATTATCACCTAAGAATATATATGATAGCATTAATATTCTGCGTGGTGCAGATTGCAAATGTGAAACTAGGGACATTATTGCAGAATTAATGATGGAAATATAGAAGACGACACTTGTATAATGGATTTTGTGATATTATAAGTTATTCAGTAATATATTTTTTTGATTTGTCACCAAATTGATGACCACATGGAAACTCTATGGGTGTATAATAAAAATGAAATAGAAAAAGAATAGTTATTTATTCTTTTTGTATTTGGTTCAAATTGCTTGCGTATAAGGTACTTTACTCTGCTTGTAGAAGTTTTATAAAACATAAAAAGTAGCATTTTCTATACTATAACATTGAAAGTTGCTAAAAGTTGTGATATAATATTGACAGATAGCATTTTCTTTTATTAAGTTGATGAAATGGAGAAGATGTACTACAAAATACGGTAATTTTTTACCAAACAAAAAGTAATATTATACAATAATAAAGTAAATCAATTTAAGGGAGGAATATATATGAAAAAACTAATTGCAACTTTATTAACGGTAACAGCTATGGTGACAGCACCAGTTGTACAGGCTGTTGACTACGGGGCTGAACTAAAAAATCAGCCGACAACAACTTATTCACAGACATTCACCGATGTAAGTCCTAATTATTGGGCATTCTCATATATCGGTGAAATGAACGTACGAGGAGTATTATCGGGTTATCCAAACGGATATTTTTATCCTGATAATTATGTAACTCGTGCTGAATTTGCAAAAATTATGACTGTAGCAAGCAGTCTGCCATTGGATTACAGTGGCTACAATGCATATGCCGATGTGAATCAAAATGATTGGTTCTATCCATATGTATTAACCGCACAATATTATTTATGCGGATATAATATGAACGGCGGAACTTATTATTTGCCGAACACCAATGCACTTCGTGAAGACATTGCGGTTGCATTGGTTAAACTAAAAGGTTACGATACAACAGGATATGATGAAAGCATACTAAAAGCTATGTTTACTGATTATCAAAGTATCTCGGAATATGCAAGACCATATGTTGCAACTGCACTTGAAAAAGGATTGATTTCCGGATATGAAGATAACACATTCAGAGGACAAAACAGCATCACAAGAGCAGAGGCTGCTACACTTTTATGGAGAGCATATCAATACGGTAGTGGTAATAAGGTTACTGCGTCAATGACACCGTATGTTCCGGATGCAACAGTAACACCAACACAGGTTCCAACACCTGAACCAACTGCAAAACCGGTTGAGAAACCAACTGTGGTTGAAGAAACACCAGTTCCTACGGCAAAGCCAACTGAAGCTCCAACACCTGAGCCGACAGAAGAACCAACTCCGGAACCAACGGAAACACCTGTTGAATATAAATGGTCGATTGATACCATATATACAGGTAATATATCAAGTGTCAGAAGCCTACCGAATAATAAATTATTAATAATTAGTAATAGTATGTATACAACTATTGATATCGACGGCAATATTGTTAGTCAATGTAACGTTGAAGATTTCACAGGAAATATACCAGAAGGATTAGCGACGGCAATATCAGCATCAAAAGCGGATAAAAAATCTTTGTCATTTATATGCCGTGATTATATCATAGATGCTGATGGTTCAATATGGCTAAAATTGGAGTATACTCAGGATAACTGTAACAAAACAATATGGTATAACTATGTACACGACACCACTTGCACCAGTAAGGATGAAATTAATATATATAATCAGTATATAATAAACGGTATTAAATATAGTTATGACTGGGATCAATATAAAAATAAGTATGTGGTTAAAAAGTGGAATCTTATAACCTCATCGTGGGATGAAATTGATATTGATGAAACACAGTGTCAAATAGATACATTATCTGAAGCTGGGATATTCTACGTTAAAGAAAATAAGATATATGTGATGGATTTTAACGGTGATTCTACGCTTCTATCGGATAATTATGATATCAGAATAGATGATAACAAATCATTGGAATTTGATGGTTACTGGGGTGTTAGATCTAATAATATATCTGATGGCATATTTATAGTTAACCACCAATACAATACTATTCGTGCATTGAAGCCTATTAAGTAAGAAGAAACCCTTCGGGGTTTCTTTTTTTGTTAAGATTAGGATATTAATTATAAGTATATATTATTAATATGAATATAAAATTATTATATATTCTAAAATAGATACAAAGGAAGGTATGAAAAATGGACCAAAATGAACTAATTAACATGATTAACAACGTAGGAAACGACGTGACAGGAAACGTGGATATTTCATTGAAGAATGATAATGATGAATATCACGTAGTAAAAATTCCATTGATGAAGCCAAGAGTAGAAGAACTTGAAACTCTACAAAAAGATTACGGTATTGACATTACTGAAGAACGTTGGGATGATATTGATAAACATACTGACGTAGTGTATCTGATTGGTTTGATGAAGATTAAATTCTTGATTGATGTCAAAGAGGATGCATGGGATATTCTTGATAAGTATCGTGAAGAAATATTGAATGAAATGTCATTCGATGATATATGTCAACTAACGGGATTTGATGTTGGTATGGGAAGAGCGAAAAGTGTGAGAAAAAGTCTGAAAAAATAATCCTTCTAATATAGAAAAATTATATTTACAAAAAAAATCTCACACTATCAATTCACAATACTCTGTTTTTCCGGCATTATAGAGGAATTGCCGATTTATTATCAAGCTCACAGTTTCTCAAATGCGTATTATACTTATTAATATCATCAATCGACTTTATATCAAGCATTTTTTTGAGCTTTTGAGCATATTTTTCAAGGTCCTTCAATTTAATTGCTTGATTTGACGCTTCATCATCATTTAATCCAACTCTGGCGTCCAGCCAAACATTTTCAACATGGCTCATATTTCTTAATGTCGTAGCACTATAACATCCAAAATAAGTAATCACTTTATCCAGAATTTCTTTTTCTCTTTTGTCAAGATTTAATAACTTATCGTTTTTTATTGTGGGTAAAATAACATCTTTTTTGTATTTTTTATATTTTTGATATATGCTCGGATATACCGGTCCGTGAATCCATGCTTGACTTTCACAATCAAATAAAGGCTTGTCATATATCATATAATTGGAAATTTGAGCAAAATGCAATAATTTATTAAGTGCCATATTTGTTGTATCTTCAAGATTTATCAAGATATACTGGCATATTTGCTCTGTTTTATCAGCACTTTTTATTTTCTCTATTTCATCAATAGACTCTGATACTTTGTCACAAGCTCTTTTCAATGATTCATCTGTATTATTTTCAACATATTCACGCATTTTTGATGTCGAATTTAATACGCTTTTTAATATGTCTGAGCTTTTTTTAGAAGGAAGTTTTCCGCCTAAAAATCGGGTTACCGTAATCTCTCCAAAGCCCAATAAACGGGATAATGGTCTTTTCCCTATATGATACATTTCCAAAATATCATTTATTTCTTTTATGCTAATAATATCTTCCTGTTTTTTATATGCTGTATCCAATCTGTCAAGATTTGTATCATGTATTTGCGGAATATATAATTCGCTGCCGCAATTCGGGCATATGGCTGACTGCGACATATAAGTTACTGTTCTGCCTCGTACCACAGCGGTTACACTTTTTTCAACTATATTATACATTATTTCTTGTTGGCAATGTATGCAATATTTTTTCATAGCAATCACTCCTTCCGCTATATTTCATCTTCATGAAAAGAAACCACAATCATTGTTTTATAAGCGTCACCGTCAGGAATTGAGGTTTTTATATAAACCTTAACCATTATCTCACTTTCAAATCCATCGTCTTCATTTTCAATATCATCCAGAATCATATTTCTTTTGAAAATATACAGGTATTCACTATTATACTTAGTATTTTCCGTTAAAATTCTTTCTATGAAATCTTCGGGACTTAAACTCAATAAAATACTTTTTGTGTCATTATGCCGCAATCCGTATTTATTCATAAATACTTTATTTTTTCCTCTTTCTAAATCTACCTCAAACCAATCCTGTTTAACTAAAATTTTTAGTTCTTCAAGATACTTTTCGATATTTGCATCTTTATCAGGTATTTTCATATGTATATTTTCCACCTCAATTTATTATATGTACATTATATCACAATGATACACTTTTGTCAAATTGTATCATTTTTTTGTAAACTATCTTATCCGTCTACTGCAAACCGCAGATTTACAAGGTTTATCACTATCTCATCATACCTTCCCTTTTGTAGTCAACAACCTCTACGATAGCATTCGGCATATTAGTCTTTTTCCAAAGCTGAGCGTCGAAAGCGTCCTCTTTATATTTTGATTGGAAAATCTTCGCATTGCCTTCCGAACCGAACAAAATAACCTTTTTGTCAAATGTAGCCAAACCCTCGACTTCACAAGGTCTGCCGACACCGGTAAATACCGCTAATGTAATTCTGAAGAAATATTTTAGGTCTACGGAGTAGTAACCTCTGTTAAATGGTACCGCCTCTATATCCGAAAACCGAAGAATGTACATTTTGATAAAGCATGATTTGCCGCTTTTACAAACTCGTATACTTTAAGTGTTGACACAAAACCGTTTATTTGCTAAACTATATAATAATAGGGATTATTCTGATTAAATTAGGGTTAGTTTTATTGGAGGTATAAATTTGGAAAAGAAAATTATAGGTATTGTCATGTTAACTATGGCAATTTTTTTATTGTCATCATGCGGCAATAATTTTAAGGAACAGCAGATTGCCGATTATGTCGCACAGACAGCCGGTAAGGATATTAAAAAGGTGACAAAAGACGATATTGCGGCTATCGACAGTATATATCTGAACTGTGCGGAGTCGGTAAAGGATATTTCAAAGTTCCCCAATATATCATCGCTTACCGTTACAGACAGTGAAATAGAAAAATGGGACGCAGTTTACAAAACAAAATTAAAATCATTGGAACTGTGGAACAACAAGGGGACAGTGGATATAGAAAAGCTTGACAAGAGCAATCTTGAAAGCATTATATTAATGGGTGATGTGAAAAATCTTGAAAGCCTTAAAAATGCACAGAAACTGACCTCTGTTGTCGTGTGGAACTGTGCAGGGGCGGATTTTTCGTTCTTGAACGAACTGCCTAATCTGACGTATCTTGAAATTGTGAACAGTGAAATTTCTGATATTTCCTTTGTTAAGAATATGAATAATCTCACAAGTCTGGTGCTCAGCGAAAATCTTATATCCGACATATCGGCACTGAAAAATAAAATGGGTATCACACTGCTTGACCTTCGGCATAACAAGCTGACCGATATATCCGCACTTGACAATATTATAGATTTGCAGGAGCTTGATATATCGCAGAACAATATAACCGATATATCACCGCTTAAAGAGCTGACCGGTCTTATAAGCCTTAATATATCAAGCAATGATATTGAAGATATAAGCGTTTTGAGCGGACTTAGATTTTTGGAAAGCGTTGATATGGCGGCAAATAATATAAAATCCATTTCGGCACTCGGAAATCTGTCGTCTTTGCAGGAGGTTTTGGTAAGTCATAATCTGATTGGCGATGTGCCTGACAATTTGCTGAAAAGTGCATATTATCTTGATTTGTCAGCAAATAATATCAAGATTAACAATGCAAAATTCTTTGTGCTGCTTGAAAGCAATGTGGGGGACGGAGTGAGTGTGAATTTATTTGACAATCCTTTGTCGGACGGTGATATTAAAATGCTTGAAAAGATAGAAAGCGTATCGTTTTTATCAAACAATCTGCCTGTGTCGGCGGAGGGATACTGCACATACAACAATGTCATAAACAGAATAATCAGCGGAACAGCGGGAAAAAGCAATATTGAAAAAATATCTTATGTTTATAAATATTTGACCTCAGCCTGTGAGAAAATAGGCACGGAAACATTGGCGGACAGCTTGGGCGGATACAATGTTATTGTGAATAAAAAGGGAACAAGTCTTGACTGTGCGGAGGCTTTTGCGTCTGTATTGAGAAGAATGGGGATAAATTCGGACATATACAACGGTGATATGTTTGACAGAACCGAAACGGATATGAAACATTATTGGAACTTGGCTGAGATTGACGGCAAGAAATGTTATTTTGATGTGTACTGCGATATTGGAAACAGCGTACCAAAATATTTCGGTGTGAATGACAGGGAAATGTCGGAAAACGGGCACATTATGCTTGATTATTATTACGGCAGTGTGACCGATAATATTGATTACGCAGAGTAAAAGCGGAGGAAATATGGTTAAGATTTTGAAAATAGCGGTGGGGAGTATGCTGGCAATTATGTTCGCCGAATTGCTCGGACTTGAATATGCGGTGTCGGCAGGAATTATAACGCTCTTGACCATACAGGACACCGCCAAGGAAACTATAAATATTTCGTTAAAGCGTATTTGTGCGTTCCTGTTCGCAAGCGGACTTGCATATGTATTGTTCACATTTTTGGGACATCATGTGTGGGTGTTCGGGCTGTTTTTGCTGATATTTGTGTCGGTGTGCAGCCGGTTCGATTTGAAAGACGCTATCGCAATGAATTCGGTTTTGACGACACATTATCTTTTATATGAAAGTATCACGCCGGCGGTTTTTGTGAATGAACTTTTGCTGTTGGCGATAGGAGCGGGAATCGGTACTTTGCTGAATTTATATATGCCGGGAGATGTAAAGCGTATACGAAAAACTCAGCATGAGCTTGAAGAAGATTTGCGTACCATACTTTTCAGAATGTCAAAATATATAGTCAGCAAGGACAAAACCGATTATACGGGAGAATGTTTTAAAACGATAGATTTGCATATACAAAACGGATTAAAATATGCGTATGCTAATATGAACAACCGATTTTTACAGGAAACACAGTATTTTATAGATTATATGCAGATGCGTAAGCAACAGGCGGCGGTATTGCACGGTATTTATGAAAAAATAGTGGCTATGCAGTATATACCGCCGCAGGCAGAGATGATTGCGGAGTTTATAGAGCATATCTCGAAAACATTTGCCGAGTCAAACAATGCAAAAAGTCTGACGGCGGAATGTGAGCAGTTATGCGAAAAATTTAAAATGAGCGAACTGCCGAATACAAGACATGAATTTGAGGCAAGAGCAATATTGTATCTGATATTGCTTGATTTGAAGAATTTTATAAATATAAAGGGCGAGTTTGCAGAGTCATTGACGGAAAAGCAAATTGAGAAGTATTGGAATTAGGCAATTTTACACCTGACGGTTCATATATTTCAATGAGGTGATTTGTATGAACAAGGGCGTTTTCGGAAAGATAATAGTTTGCGTATGTATTTTGGAAATGATTGCAATGCAGATTTGGGCGATGCACATTGCGATAAAAACAGGCTTGCAGCTGACGGCACTGCTTGGTGCAAACCATAGCGTGTTCGGCGGTGAATTACTGCTTTTGTGCTTAAAGCGAATTATGGCAAAGCATGAGGACAACAGTATATAAAATGCAGATTTGGTACATAATATGTATGCAGGAAAATTATATTATCTGTTAAGAAAGGTCTGATTTTATGAATTTGGTAGACGGCAGTGACTTGCCTATGGGATTTAGCATGGCATTGGCGAGAAATCCGGAGGCTATGGCTTATTTCTCCAATTTGCCTATTGCACAGCAGAAAGCAATAATCGAGGGTACGCACAGGGTTAATTCAAAGGCTGAAATGCGTAGTTATGTTGACGGATTGATAAGACAGGATTTTAGTTAAAACAAAATAGTGGGGTGTAAATGCACAGACTATTCAAAGGCTATAATTTTAAAGTGTGTTTTGCCTTTGGACTGTGTTTTACACCCCTATTTTTAATTTGTAGGAAATTGCGTAAAACGCAATGACGAAAAATCAAAAATGCTACATTAGTCCTCCGCCCGCAGGCGGTGCTTCTATCAGAAGCTTTTTATGGACAGAGAGCGGAAAGGCGGAGATTGAATGAAACCGAAAAAATTAGTTATGAGTGCATTTGGTCCGTATGCGGAAACGGCAGAAGTGGATTTTGACAAGATAAACAGCGGTATTTTTCTGATTACGGGTGAAACGGGTTCGGGAAAAACCACTGTTTTTGACGGTATATCATATGCGTTGTTTGACCGGACAAGCGGTGATAACAGAAAAGGCGATTCTATGCGAAGCGATTACGCTCCTTTGGACGCAGATACATATGTGAGGCTTGAATTTGAGCATAAGGGAGAAACATATACCATAGAACGCAGTCCCAATTATGTGCGTGCAAAAAAGCGTGGTGAGGGGACAACACCGCATAATGCAGATGCAACGCTGTATATGGCTGACGGAAAAATTGTGACGGGAATAAAAAATGTAAATGAAAAAGTGCGTGAGCTGCTTGGTGTGGATTATGCACAGTTTAAACAGATTGCAATGATTGCACAGGGTGAATTTCTGAATTTGCTGCTTGCGGACAGTACGAACAGAAGTGAGATTTTCAGAAAGGTATTCGGTACGGACATATATAAGCAATTTCAGGAAAGCTTTGCCGAAAAATTAAAGACAGTAAACGAAAAACGTCAGAATATAAGTGCGGAGATAAAAAGATATACAGAGGATATACACACAGAGCCGAACAGTGAATACAGTATTGATTTGTCGGATTTGAAAGAGAATACATACAAGGAAACGGAGATACTCGATTTACTAACCAAAATTATAAATGAGAATGAAAGCAAGAAAAAAACGATAGGAGAAAATCTTAAAGAAACCGAAAGCAAATTAGAGGAAACGGCTAAAAAAATCGAAACGGCGAATACGATAAATGATATGTTTGCCGATTTGGAGAAAAAGCAGAGCGAATATAAGATACTGTCGGACAGGCACGGAGAAATTGAAGAAATACGCAAAAATACCGAGTGCGGCAAAAAGGCTTTGCGTGAGGTGAAACCGTTATACACCGAATATAAAAATGCGGAAAATCAATACAATGATTTAAAAAATACAATAGCGGCAAATGAGAAAATTATAGCTGAAAATACAGAAAATGAAAAACAGTATAAAGCTGAATTGGACGAGCTTATCGGCAGAGAAAAAGAACGTGAAGATATATCGGTAAGAATAAAAAATATAGCGGACAGTCTGCCAAAGTATGAAACGATAGATAAAAAGAACAAAGAAAAGGCGGTAATTGAAAACAATATTACAGAGTTAAAAAACAGTTTAAATACACTCGAAACAGAGTGCAAAGCCGAAAAGGAAAGACTTGATGAGATTGACGAATTTATTCGCAGTGCCGAAAAACTGAAAGTTGAAAAACAAGTGTGTGACGGAAAAATATCGGATTTGCGGAATGATTACAAAAAATATAAGTCTTTGCAGGACGCTGCCGCAAAACTTAATGACATAAAAAAAGATTACACATACAAGTGTGATATATTTAAAGGCAAAAACGAAAATTTTGAAAATCAGAGCAAAATTTATACGGAATATGAAAGTGCGTTTTATGCAAATCAAGCCGGAATTTTGGCTGAAAAATTGGCGGATAACGAGCCATGCCCCGTATGCGGTTCATTAACGCACCCAAATCCGTCAAAGGCGGAGAAGGAGAGCGTTTCGGAGAGTGAACTTAATGTTCAAAAAGAAAAATTGGAAAAGGCTCGTGCCAAAATGCAGAGTGCAAGTATTGAGTGCAATGTTTTGAATGAGAAGCTTAAAATTCAAAGTGAAACGGTATCACAGTCGGCTGAGGAACTTGGTATTGAGAGTGTCGAAAGTTTTAATTTTAAGTCAAAATTGAATGAAATAACGGCAGAGGGAAAAAGTTTGGGAGCACAGTCGGAAAGTATGGCGAGAACTATACAAAATGCCGAAAAGCTGGAAGAAGAAAAAGAGAAAACGGAGAAATTAATATCCGCACAGGAAAAAGAAAAGGAAGAAAAAACAAAAGACTTAAACTTGTCGGAACAGAATTTAGCAGGCTTGTCAACGGAGATAGCCACATTGTCAAAACAGCTTGAATATCATGACAAGGAAAGTGCCCAAAGACAGGTACAAAGTTTGCAGAGCACTTTGCAGAAAATGAAAGACGAGCTTGCGTCGGCTCAAAGAGCATATGATAAGGTCAGAGAAATAATTTTGAGTGCGAAAAGCATAATTGCCGAGAATAAAGGCAGATGCGGCAATGCCGAAAAAAATGCGGAGAGCACAAGACAGGTGTATGCGGATATATTGTCAAAGTGCGGTTTTGAAAATGAGGAGGATTATAAAGCGGCACTTATAAGTGAGGAACAAATAAAGGTAAACGAAAATCAAATCAATCAGTACAATATTGACACGGAAACGTTAAAATCGCTGATAAAACAGCTGGAAGGTCAGCTTGGCGGAAAAGAAAAAACAGATACGTCGGAACTGACAAAAACTTTGTCGGAGCTTCAAAGCGAAAAGAAAAATATACAGTCAAAACTTACGGAAACGGAAATTATATGCCACGGAAACAGGAATGTATATGACAAACTTGCCGGTGCACAGGAAGAACGCAAAAAAATCGAACAGGAATATTCGGATATAAAAATGCTGTCCGATACGGCAAGGGGTCAATTAACGGGAAAAGAACGTATATCGTTTGAACAGTATGTGCAGGGTGTGTATTTTAATATGGTGCTTGGCGAGGCGAATAAGCGTTTTCGCAAAATGACGTCAAATCAGTATTCAATGATACACAGCAAGCCTAAAATACAAAACGGAAGTACGGGACTTATGATAGATGTGGAATGTTTGTGGTCGAATAAGATAAGGAGCGTGTCCACGCTTTCGGGCGGTGAATCGTTTAAAGCCGCACTCTCGCTTGCATTGGGACTTTCCGATGTTGTGCAGAGATTTTCGGGCGGTGTGGAACTTAACGCAATGTTTGTGGACGAGGGGTTTGGCTCGCTTGACGGAGAATCATTGGAAAGTGCATTGGAAGTGCTGGCGGAACTTAGTGCCGGAAACAGGCTGATTGGTATTATATCACACGTTGACGAATTGAAAGAAAAAATCGACAGAAAAATTGTAATTACCAAAACACGCAGGGGCAGCAGCTTAAAAATGGAATGTTAAAATAACATAAAATGATTAAAATACGAACTTTAAAGCATCAAAATACGAACTTTTTTGTAAATACGTATTGTCAACGCCAAAATAATAATATATAATGTATAATAGAATTTTTGTGGACAGGAAGGATAGTAAAATGAATAACTTAATAGATTCTTTGAAATTTAATGCCAACGGATTAATTCCGGCGGTTGTGCAAAACTGTGAAACAAACGAAGTATTGATGGTTGCATACATGAATGCACAGTCAATCCAAATGACTCTTGAATCGGGCAGAGCTACTTTTTTCAGCCGCAGCCGTAATGAAATTTGGGTAAAGGGCGAAACTTCGGGAAATTATATATTTGTTAAGGAAATGCGTGTTGACTGTGACGCAGACTGTATATTGCTTTTGAGCGAGCCGGCAGGTCCTGCTTGCCATACGGGCAGACGCACCTGTTTCTTCCGCAAGGTTGAAAACAACGCAATTACAGAGGTTACCCGTGAAAGTCTGAAATCATCGGATATATTGGCAAGACTTGAAGGCGTTACATTGGACAGAAAAGCGAACCCGAAAGAGGGAAGCTATACCAATTATCTTTTCGATAAGGGCGAGGATAAGATACTTAAAAAAGTCGGCGAGGAGGCTGCCGAGGTTGTAATTGCCGGCAAGAACAGAAGCAAGGAAGAAATCAAATACGAAACAGCCGATTTGATGTATCACTTGACGGTTATGCTGGTTGATAACGGTCTTTCATGGGAAGATATTTACGAAGAACTTGAAAAGAGAAGATAAGGATGGGTACTGCAATGCGACAGGCTGTAATTGATGTTGGTTCAAACACAATTCGTACAGTTGTATATGAAATTGACGGAAAAAATTATAAAACCTTGCTTAATGAACGTGATTTTTCAAGCATAATCAGCTATATCGAGAATGAGGCATTGTCTGACGAGGGCGTGACAAAGCTCAAAGAGGTACTTACCAAAATGGTTACATTGTGCCGTCTTTTGGAGTGTGTAAAAATACATTGTTTTGCCACTGCGTCTTTGCGTAATGTAAGCAATTCGGAAAAGGTACTTTCCGATATAAAAAAGGAATTGGACCTTGACGTGGAGATTATTGCGGGAACTGATGAGGCAAAATATGATTTTGCGGGCTTGAAATCGGCGGTTGATGTTAAGGACGGCGTCGGTTTGGATTTGGGCGGCGGCAGCTGTCAGGTGTTCAGCTTTGAAAATGGGAAATTGAATGATTGTCAGTCATTTCCGATTGGCTGTTTGAAATTATACGATAAGTTTGTTGAGGGAATTATGCCTACGCCGACAGAGGCAAAGGCGATAAAAGCATATGTGACGGAGTGTCTGAAAAATGCTCCGGAGCTTAAAAAGCTTGGGTTTGATACCGTTTATGCAATGGGCGGTTCGGCTCGTGCGGCGGCAAAGCTGCACCGTGCATTTGTCGGAAGTGAAAAGCCGATTAGCGGTTATGAGCTTACCATAAATCAAATGGACGAGCTTTGCGGTCTGATTGACGATATGAATTTAAGCGGAGTGCGTCTTATCGCAAAGATATTGCCGGAACGTGTAAATACCATTGTTACGGGTATATTGGCTCTGAGAACGGTGTGCAAATATGTCGGAGCGGATAAGATACAGATTGTAAAAGCAGGTGTAAGAGAGGGTTTCTTATACGAAAATTTGTTAAAATAACAATCGGCAGTATGAAAGCTGTCGCAGAAAGGGTGCTGACATCAGTACCCTTTTTTGGAATATATAAAGGAGCAGAACAATGAGTTTTATTTTAAACGGAGTTACTCCATTTAATTTTGACTATACCAATTCTACCGCTGTTGACCATGCGGTGAATATATTAAACCGTGATTTTAGAAAAGTGTTCGGGAAAAGCATTTTAAAGTCTGACAATGCAAAGGTGAATTTTGTGTTTGACGGCAGTATAGAAAATGCGGAACAGTTTATTATAAATGTAAATCCGGATAACATTACTGCAAGATGTGCCGACGAGCTTGCAATGGTATATGCAATATTGTACATGAGCCGAAATTATCTCGGTGTAAAAGATTTTTGGTTTTGGACGGAGTGCGAACCGAAAACGGCGGAATATGTTGAAATCGCCGAGGGAGAATATGTGTCGCCTGTGGTAAGGGTGCGTTACAGAGGTTGGTTTGTGAATGACGAGGTATGCCTGATTGGTTGGAGCAAGGTATATCCGCCGTCAAGAGAAATATGGGAATGTGTGTTTGAAACATTGCTGCGTTTGGGCGGAAATATGGTTATTCCGGGCACTGATTTGCCGAGGAGCGGAGAACACTTTGATATTGCGACCGAGATGGGATTGTACATAACGCATCATCATGCAGAGCCTTTGGGCGGAGAGATGTTCCTTCGTGCATATCCCGACAAGGACGCAAGCTATGACAAGTATCCGGAATTGTTTGAGAAACTGTGGGCGGACGCTATCGAGAAAAACAAGAACAAGAAAATTGTGTGGACATTGGGATTTAGGGGACAGGGCGACGCTCCGTTCTGGCACAATGACCCGAAATATGATACTCCCGAAAGCAGAGCGGAGGTCATTATGCGTGTGATAGACAAGCAGTATAAGATGATTTGCGAGAAGGTAGAAAATCCTGTTTGTGCGGTGTATTTGTACGGCGAAATTACCGAATTGTATGAGGGCGGATATTTGAAACTGCCTAAAAAATTCATAAAGATATGGTCGGATAACGGATACGGCAAGATGGTTACAAGACGGCAGGGAAACCATAATCCGAGAGTAAAATCCTTACCGGCGGAGGACGGAAAACACGGACTGTATTATCATATTACATTCCATGATTTGCAGGCGTCAAGCCATTTGTCGCTGTTGGCAAATCCGCCAGAATTTGTGAATGATGAATTGGATACCGCATTCAAAGCAGGTGCGTCGGAATATTTGCTGTTAAATTCGGGAAATATCCGTCCGCACATATATATGCTTGATTTGGTAAGCAAAATATGGACGGGCGGAAAAGCGGATATTGCACAGTTTAAAAAGGAATTTTCGGATAAATATTTACATTCCGAAAAGGCGATAGAATGTTACAATGATTATTTTAAAACTACGCTTAAATACGGTGAGAATTACGATGACAGAGCAGGTGATGAATTTTTCTATCATCCGGCAAGAAGTATATTGACAAATTGGGCAAAGGGCAATACCGAGAATACCGATGATGCACTTATCTGGGCAACGGGTGAAGTGGATTTTGAAAGCCAGATAAAATGGTTTATGGATAAGTGCGGTGAGGTTATACCTAAATTTGAAAAATTGGCGGAAAAGTGTGCGTGTGTGTCGGAAATGCTGGAAAGCGACAGAAAAGTATTCTTTGACGATAATATAAATTTTCAGGTGAAACTGCATTTGTCGGGAGCAAAAGGGCTGTATACGCTTTGCAAAGCATTTTTGGAGTTTAAGGAAAACAAGTATGAAAGATGTTTTGTGACGCTTACCGACGCTATGGCGGAATATCAAGCCGGACTTGATGAGATGCACAAGGGCGAGCATGATAAGTGGGAGAATTTTTACAGTGCCGATTGGCTTATAAATGTACAGGTTACAATATATGCACTTGATTCTATGAGGAAATATATACGTTTGATTGATGACGGACCGCATTTCTTTAAATGGTTTAAGAATAATGTAATGCCCGAAACGGAACGTCAGATATATCTTGAAAATACGCAAAGACGTACGCTGTCGGACGATGAATTGGCAGAGAAACTGCGTGAGGTATTGTAAAAATAAAGTTGATTATAACAAACAAAACACACCAAATGGTGTGTTTTGTTTGTTATGCGGAAATTACATTTTTGCGAGTAAATCTGCTTTCTTTGCGGCAAACTCATTTTCGTCCAGTACACCTAAATCACGAAGTTCGGTTAGTTTTTTCAGCTGTGTCGGAATATCGTCGGCATGATTATTATTTTCGTTGTTTTCGCCTTGGAATTTATCCAATATACCATTTTGACGCAATATATCTATAAATTCACGGCATTTTCCGGCTTGACCGTAGATTGAAACTCCTGTAAGCATTTCAAGTCGTAGAACAACATCGGGTTTGCCACCGTCTGTATAAGTGATTTCAATATTATTTTTTTGTTCCATGGCTTTCATGTCACTTGAAGAACTCGACAATAGCCACTCGACATTTGATATTGTTCGTTCGACAATTTCTACTTTTTTTACGTTTTCATACGGAATACTAAAATCCGTAAACCATTTTTTTGATACAGGTCCTTTTTTTAAATAGAAGCAATCGGGCATAATATTCAGACCGATACTTTCACAGATATCCCCTTTGGGATATTCGATTAAACCGCCTATGTAGATAATGTCATATTTTTTTATTGCACCTTCCATAGGTGCTTTGTCCGCATCACGTTCCTTTTTTGAATCTTGAAGTGATTGTTTTACATCACCGCAAGTTTTGACAAGGCTGTCCTTTGCGTGGTTGAGTGTGTCGAAAATTTTGTCTTTATCAAATAGTCCCATTATTAAAACCCCTTTTCTGTTGTTTTTTGTATTTTCATTATAAAATATGCAGCGGACAGATATATGTCTTAGTAAAAATATATATATTTTAAAATGTTTTGGGTTGTAATATTTTTTATAATTTAGTATAATAGAATTATATTATTGTGATAGGACTGGTATTTGTAAATGAAATGCAAAAGATGTGGAGCAAAAATTGAAAAAGGTACTTACTTTTGTGATAAATGCGGACAGTCGATAGGTACTGTTTCGGAAATACAGGAATATATGCAGGCGGAGAGCAAAAAGAAAAAACTGTGTATATGGAGTGTTATATTGGCGGTGCTTATTGTGCTTGGTGTGGGATATAATGTGTTTAACCATATGTCGGGCGGAAACCAAACGGTGCTATCCTCAAAGCCGACAGCCGAGCCGATGCAGACGCCCCAAACCGTGCTGCCGCAAAATACGTCCGAGCCGGCAGACAATATTGTTGCAGAACCAACCGCCGAGCCTGTGGCAGAACCGACTGTTGAGCCAACCCAAGAACCTGCACCTGAGCCGACAGCCGAACCTGTTCCGACAGAAAAACCGGCAAAAGAAAATGTGTATTTATACCCTTCGGATACAAAGGAATTTACAAGAGAATATTTGGAGTCGCTTGACAGAATACAGGCGAGATTGGCAAGAAATGAATTGTATGCCCGTCATGGTATGGTGTTCGGCATTAGAGAACTGCAAAAGTATTTTGCAAAACAGGAATGGTACGAGCCTGACTATGATATAACGGAAAATCAGATTTATGAGGGATTTAGCGATATTGAACGCAAAAATCACAGAATGATTGTAGAGTATGAAAAGGAAAAAGGCTGGGCAGAATAAGACGTAGAAAGAAAAAGATGGTGTGGAAATTTAAATTTTTTACACCATCTTTTTGTGATTTGAACTTTTTGTGCTAAAATTTTATGTTTTGTATTGTACTTTGAGAGGAAATAATATATAATTATATAGTATATTCAAAATTGTATTAATTAGAAAGAGTGAATTACATAATGTTTAATATAGTATTGGTTGAACCGGAGATACCGCAGAATACAGGCAATATCGCCCGTACCTGTGCGGCAACGGGGAGCAGGCTGCATATAGTAAAGCCTATGGGGTTTGAAATCGACGACAAAAAGCTGAAACGTGCCGGACTTGATTACTGGCATTTGCTGGGTGTTCAGTATTACGAGAATTTGGCTGACTTTTTTGAAAAGAACAGGGACGGACGTTTTTTCTACGGGACTACAAAAGGTCTTAACATACACAGTGATGTGGAATTTAAGGACGGCGATTATCTTGTGTTCGGCAAGGAAACAAAGGGTTTGCCCGAAGAACTGCTGCATGACAACAAAGAACAGTGCATAAGAATACCTATGATTGACGAGGCGAGAAGTCTTAACTTGTCCAATTCGGTTGCGATTGTCGTGTATGAGGCACTCCGCCAGACGGGATATGAAAGCCTTAAAACGGCGGGAAGTCTGACTAAATTTGATTGGGATTAAGGAGAAATATATGTCTAAAATAAAAATTATCGCTGACAGCGGTGCTGATATACCAAATGATTTGGTACAAAAGTATGATATAGAGATATTCTCTTTTTTGAGCATTTTCGGAGAGGATACATATGTATCGGGTGTGGAACTTGACAGCAAGGCATTTTTTAAAAAGCTTGAAGAAACGGGCATTATCCCGACTACCGCCCAGACTCCGTATACGGAAATGGACGAAAAGATAAGAAAATACGCTGATGAATACGACAGTGTAATTGTGTTCACGCTGTCGTCAAAGGCAAGCGGACAAAATAACACGCTGCAAATGATTAAACGTGATATTTTGGAGGAAAATCCGAATGTGGATATACGAATTGTGGACAGTATGTCCTTTACAATAGGTATCGGCATGGGCGTTGTGTATGCGGCAGAACTGGCACAGAGCGGTGCGTCTGCCGATGAAATTGTGGAAAAAGCAACGGAATATATAAACAGCTGGGACGTATATTTCTTGGTGGACAATTTGAAATATCTTGAAAAAGGCGGACGAATTAATAAAGCGAGTGCCATAATAGGCGGTCTGCTTGATATAAAGCCGGTTTTGTCAATCAGAAACGGATTGGTCGAGGCGGTTGACAAGTTCAGAGGCAAGAAAAATCTTGCGAAAAAATTGATTAACAAGATAAAAGAAAATCCCGATTTTGACCCGTCGGCAAATCAGTTTGCCGTTGTTCATGCAAATGAGCAGATGGGCGAAGAAATGGTTTCGCTGCTTAAACAGGAATTTGAAAATTGCGAAATCGTGATGTACAACGAATTGGGTGCGATTATCGGTACTCATACAGGTCCCGATATGGTGGGAGTATTCTTTAAAAAGAAAAAATAACGGTGTTTGCCGAATATATATACAAAATGCAGTATGCACAGATGAAAGGATTGATTGATATGAAATATATTGTTATTTTGGGCGATGGTATGGCGGATTTCCCTATTGAGAAAATCGGCGGAAAGACTCCGCTTGATGTGGCAAAAAAGCCTAATATGGATTACATGGCGTCAAAAGGCGAGGTCGGTATGGTTAAGACTGTTGCGGACGGTATGAAGCCGGGCAGTGACGTGGCAAACCTTGCGGTTATGGGATATGACTCAAAGAAATACTACACAGGACGTTCTCCGCTTGAAGCGGCAAGCATCGGCGTACCGCTTAAAGATGATGACATCACTTTCCGCTGCAACATAGTTACATTATCCGATGAAGAAAACTATGAGGACAAGACAATGCTTGATTACAGCAGCGGTGAAATTTCAACGGAGGAAGCGGCAGAACTTATAAAAGCTGTTGCGAAAGAATTGGACACAGACGTGATTAAGTTCCACAGCGGTATCAGCTATCGTCATTTGACGGTTTGGAACGGTGGTTCTTTGAATGTAGAACTTACTCCTCCGCATGATATTTCAGATAAAAAGATTAAGGACTATTTGCCTAAGGGCGACGGTGCGGACGTTATTCTTGACATGATGAAAAAGAGTGAGAAAATTTTAAAAAACCACCCTGTAAACAAGGCAAGAATTGCGGCAGGCAAAAATCCGGCTACATCAATCTGGATTTGGGGCGAAGGTTCAAAGCCTATGGTTGACAATTTTGAGAAAAAATTCGGCAAAAAGGGCAGCGTAATTTCTGCGGTAGACCTTATCAAGGGTATTGCAAAATGTGCTGGAATGAACAGTATTGACGTAGAGGGTGCTACGGGTAACTATGACACCAACTTTGACGGCAAGGCACAAGCCGCTCTTGACGCTGTAACGGGCGACAGCGATTTTGTGTATGTGCATATGGAAGCACCTGACGAATGTGGTCACCACGGCGATTTGGAGCATAAGATTTATTCTATCGAAATGATAGACGAAAAGGTTATCGGATTTTTGAGAAAAGCTCTTGCGGACAAGGGTATTGACTACAAGATGATGATTTTGCCCGACCACCCGACTCCGGTGTCGATAAAAACTCACGTTTCAGACCCTGTACCGTACATTATCTATGACAGTACAAAAGAGGCTGACAGCGGTGTTACTTATTCGGAATCACAGGCGAAAACAACAGGCAAGTATGTTGAAGAAGGTTATACATTGATGGAACATTTCCTGAATGATTAATTTGGCTGTAAGACGGATTGGGGGGGAAGACTTATTAGATTTAATAAAACAGGTACTCTCAAATTATTATTGGCAGTTATTTTTTCGATATTGGTGATTGTCGGCGTATACTTTTCTATGCCGAAGATAGTTCAGTTTGTGGGATTTGTGATAAAACTGTTTCTGCCGTTTATATTCGGCTATTTGTTCTCGCTGCTCGTAAATCCTCTTGCGGATTTTTTGCAGAAGAAATTGAAATTGCCGAGGGGATTGTCGGCGGTGTTGGTAATTATTCTGACGGTCGGCGTTTTGGGAAGTATAATAACATTCGGTATCTACAAATTGATTGATGAGATACGAAACTTGTATGTGCAGTTCCCGATACTGTATGAAAATGCACAGGCGAGTTTTCATGAATTGTCGGCAAAATGGGGTGTGGTTTATGCAAATCTGCCCGAAAATATACAGGCGGTGTTCACCAACATATTTGAAGATATATCTATCAAAATAGCGAATGCGATAAACAATAAATCATCACCGATTGTTGAGTATGCCGGCGGATTTGCAAAAAGTCTGCCGAGCATATTTATAGGGGTTATCGTTTTTATACTTTCATCGTTTTTTATGGTGTCAGACCCCGAAAATACATCGAAGATGGTGCATCGGTTATTGCCGAAAAAAACGCATGAACGCTTTCATCTGCTTGGTATGGAGATACAAAAGTATTTGGGCGGATATGTCAAGGCACAATGTATAATCATGAGCATTGCTTTTGTGATTATCTTTACGGGATTAACTATTTTGGGAGTTGATTACGCACTGCTTATTGCATTGGGAATTGCGGTATTTGACGCACTGCCGTTTTTCGGCAGCGGTGCGATTTTGTGGCCGTGGGCGATTATAAGTTTTATCAATGCCGAATATAAGGTCGGTGTGGGACTTATTATTATCTATTTTGCGGTGCTGTTTACACGGCAGATGATTGAGCCGAAAATAGTAAGCCAGAATATCGGTATGCCGCCGCTTGCAACGCTTATGTCGATGTATATCGGATACAGAGTGTTCAGCGTGGGCGGATTGATTTTAGGTCCGCTTGTGATGATGCTATGCGTCAGCCTATACAAGGCGAATATATTTGAAAAGCCAATTCAATGGGGCAAAAATATAGTGAATTACTTTAAAAAAGAATTTAAAAATTTACATGATACATTTTTTCCGCCGGAACAGGAGAATGAAGAACATTCAGATAAATAGTGTAAATTTATTAGGGAAGGATTGATAAGATGGATAAAAAGAAATTTTATATTACAACCGCTATTGCGTACACATCTAAAAAACCTCATATAGGAAATACTTATGAGATTGTTTTGACAGACGCTATCGCAAGATTCAGAAGATATATGGGCGATGATGTATTTTTCCTGACAGGTACGGACGAGCACGGTCAGAAGATACAGGAGATTGCCGAAAAGGAAAATATCACTCCAAAACAGCACGTCGATAAGATTGCGGGCGAAATCAAGGACATTGCAAATATGCTTAACATCAGCTATGATAAATTTATCCGTACAACCGATGATTACCATGTTAAGGCAGTACAAAAGATTTTCAAAAAGCTGTATGACCAAGGCGATATTTACAAGAGTGAATATGAAGGCTTGTACTGTACACCTTGCGAATCGTTCTGGACAGAAACACAGCTTAAAGACGGCAAATGTCCCGACTGCGGCAGAGAAGTGGTAAAGACAAAAGAAGAAGCATATTTCTTCAAAATGTCAAAATATCAGGACAGATTGATGAAACATATCGAGGAACACCCTGAATTTATCCAGCCGGAATCACGCAAAAAGGAAATGGTTAATAACTTCCTAAAACCGGGCTTGCAGGACTTGTGCGTATCGAGAACAAGTTTTTCATGGGGTATTCCTGTTGATTTTGATGACAAGCACGTTATCTATGTATGGATAGACGCACTTTCAAACTATATCACGGCTTTGGGATATTCTCCCGACAATAAGGGCGAATTGTACAATAAATATTGGCCGGCTGACGTGCATATTATCGGTAAAGATATTTTGCGTTTCCACACAATTTATTGGCCTATTATGCTTATGGCTTTGGGTGAACCGCTGCCGAAACAGGTATTCGGACACCCATGGATGCTTTTCGGTGAAGAAAAGATGAGTAAGTCGAGAGGCAATGTAATATATGCCGAGGATTTGGTTAAGCATTTCGGTGTGGACGCAGTGCGTTACTATGCTTTGCACGAGATGCCGTTTGCACAGGACGGTTCTATCACCTGTGATGTATTTATCAGCCGTTATAATTCGGATTTGGCAAATACTTTGGGCAATCTTGTAAACAGAACGGTTGCAATGATTAACAAGTACTTCGGCGGTGAAATCAAAGAGCCGACAACAGCGGGTGAATTTGACGATAACTTGAAAGAAACAGTTATGAATTCGATTAAAAAGGTTGAAAAGTCGATGGAAACACTTCATGTTGCCGACGCACTTGACCATATCTGGACTATTGTTGACAGAGCAAACAAGTACATTGACGAAACAATGCCTTGGGCTTTGGCAAAGAGCGAAGAAACAATGCCTCGCTTGCAGACTGTACTTTACAATCTTGCTGAAAGCATAAGAATTATTGCGTCTTTGCTTGTATCGTTCATGCCGTCAACCGCAAAGGCTATTGCGGAGGAAATCGGCAATCCGGAAATAACATACGAAAGCATCGGCGAGTTCGGCAAGATTGCAGCCGGAACAAAGGTTGGTGAGGCTAAGCCGTTGTTTGCGAGAATTGACGCCGAAAAGAAGATGGAAGAATTGGCGGCTGAATTTGCTGCTGCGGCAGAGGGTGACGAACCTGAGGTGGAAATTGCACCGTATAAAGATTATATAGAATTTGAAGATTTTGAAAAGCTGGATATAAGAGTAGGTAAGGTAATCGAATGTGAGAAAGTGCCTAAATCATCAAAACTATTGAGATTTTTGCTGCAAGTGGGCAATGAAAAGCGTCAGATATTGTCGGGTATTTCAAAGTATCACAAGCCTGAGGATATGATTGGCAAAAATGTGGTATTTATCGCAAACTTGAAGCCTAGAAAGATGATGGGTCTTGAATCATGCGGCATGATTTTGTCGGCGGAGCACGGCGAGGAATTGACCGCACTTACTACAATTAAGGATATTCAAAGCGGAGCGGAAATAGTTTAATAAATTAACTTTTCGGATATATGCAGAGGTTATGTAACCTCTGCATATTTTTTTGAAATAAATAAATACTATTAATAATATTAATACAAAGGAATGTAGTTATGATAGTGATTGGTATTCTCGCTCCCGAACATGATGTATCTATAATTAAATTACTGAAAAAACGCTTTTATGCAAATAAGAAAACGTGCATGGTTATAAAAGCGGAAAATGTGGAAACGGATTATATATATCAGCTGGGGAGTATGGGGATTGACATTATGATAATCGACATATACGGCTATGTTCCGAATAATGTTTTCTTGGATTTATTGATATATGACAATACGGCGGATAAGATTTTGTGCGATATTAATATAAAAAAGAATATCACGGCAAATACAAAATTGATATATAACGGCGATGTGGGGAAAGTGCATATTTCGGGGGATTTTGATATGATAAGCTATGGTTTGTCGCATAAGGCGGACATTACGCTGTCGAGTATATGCACTTGCGGGGACGGAGCGGAAATTATTTACTGTATACAGCGGAATATAACCGCATTGTCGGGGAAAATGACAGAAATATCCGAAAGGGTTATAAAATATGATGAGGAAAATATAAATGTGTATCATATTTTGGCTTGTGCGGCGGCGGAAATTATATGTATGGGTTAAAAAATTGTATAATTCAATAACGGGTTTTTGTAAAATATTTTGCATAGTAACGAAATATATTTCTATTCCTTAGTAATACTTGACTATTATAGTGAAATGATGTTAAAATTAATATTAACTATAATTATTTATTATGAGGAGAATGACTATGTGGCTTGCCGATAAATGGTCGGATTATAAATTGATAGACAGTGCAGACGGTGAAAAATTGGAATATTGGGGAAAATATCTTTTACGCCGTCCTGACCCGCAGGCAATTTGGTTTGACAAATCCGAAGAAAAATTGTGGAAAACAACGGACGCCTGGTATCACAGGAGCAATTCGGGCGGAGGAAAATGGCAGTTCTTTAATAAGAAAATGCCCGACCGCTGGACGATTAAATATGATAATTTGACTTTTAACATAAAACCTATGGGTTTTAAGCATACGGGCTTGTTTCCGGAACAGGCGGTAAACTGGGATTGGTTTTCGTCGCTTATCAAAAAGGCAGACCGCCCTATAAGAGTATTAAACCTTTTTGCGTATACGGGCGGAGCTACCGTTGCGGCTTTGGCGGCAGGTGCGGAGGTTACTCATGTTGACGCATCAAAGGGTATGGTGACATGGGCAAAGGAAAATGTTATGTCGAGCGGTTTGGGCGACAGAAAAGTGAGATATATTGTTGATGATGTGGTGAAGTTTGTTCAGCGTGAGGCAAGACGAGGCAAAACATACGAAGCAATTATTATGGACCCTCCGTCATACGGCAGAGGTCCGTCGGGCGAGGTATGGAAAATAGAAAACGAATTATATCCGCTTATTTTGGACTGTATGAAGATATTATCGGATAAACCGCTGTTTTTCCTTATCAATTCGTACACAACGGGACTTTCGGCATCGGTGCTTGAAACGGTGCTGTCGATGACATTAAAGAAAAGATACGGCGGAAATATTACCGCTGACGAAATAGGTTTGCCGATGCAGTCGAACGGACTTGTACTACCGTGCGGTATCAGCGGACGCTGGTTTGGTAATGACTAAAAGTATGCTGTAATATAAAAACAGCAGTAAAGCGAGGATTTACAATGATAGATGCAGAAAATTTAACATATTCTTATACGGACGAGGATATGGAAACGGGTGAAGTTACTCAGGAACTTGTAATAGACGATATTACTTTGCATATAGAAAAAGGCTCATTTACTTGTGTGCTTGGGCATAACGGTTCGGGAAAATCTACATTGGCAAAACATTTCAATGCGATATTATTGCCTACAAGCGGTAAAGTATATGTAAACGGAATGGATACCGCAGACGAGAGCAAATTGTTTGACATAAGAAGTACGGCGGGTATGGTTTTTCAAAATCCCGATAATCAGATGGTTGCGGCGATTGTTGAGGACGAGGTGGCATTTGCACCCGAAAATCTTGGAGTAGAGCCTAAGGAAATCAGACGCCGTGTAGATGAATGTTTGAAATTTGTGGATATGAGTGAATTTGCACTTCATTCGCCGAGCCGTCTTTCGGGCGGACAGAAGCAGCGTGTGGCAATCGCAGCGGTGCTTGCCATGCAGCCGGAATGTATAATACTTGATGAGCCTACCGCAATGCTTGACCCGATGGGCAGAAAAGAAGTTATCGACACAATAAAAACGCTGAACAGGGAACGCAATATGACGGTAGTGCTTATTACTCACTATATGGACGAGGCGGCACAGGCGGATAGGGTGGTTGTGGTTGACCACGGAAAAATTGTGATTGATAATGTGCCGAAAAAGGTGTTCAGTCAGGTGGAATTGTTGAAGGGGATAGGTCTTGATGTCCCTCAGGTGACCGAATTTGCATATGAATTGAAAAAAGCCGGAATTGACATTAAAGATGATGTGCTGACGGTTGAGGAATGTGCTGACGAGGTTTTGAGAATATTGGGAGGACAGCAATGATAAAAGTAGAAAATTTAAGTTACATATATCAGCAGGGTATGCCTTTTGAGAAACACGCATTGTATGATGTGAATTTGGAGATACAGGACGGCGAATTTGTTGCGTTAATCGGTCATACGGGTTCGGGCAAGTCGACATTAATTCAGCATTTTAATGCACTTGTGAAACCTACGTCGGGGAAAATATACATCGACGGTGTGGATATTACAGACCCAAAAACCGATTTGCGTGTAATGCGGCGTACAGTCGGACTTGTGTTTCAATATCCCGAACATCAGCTTTTTGAGGAAACGGTGTACAAGGATATAGCGTTCGGACCATCAAATATGGGATTGTCGGAACAGGAAATCAAGGACAGAGTATATTCGGCGATTGATTTGGTGGGGATAACAGAGGAACAGCTTGAAAAATCTCCGTTTGAATTGTCGGGCGGACAGAAAAGACGTGTGGCTATTGCGGGAGTGCTTGCAATGAAACCGAAGGTATTGATTTTGGACGAGCCGACGGCAGGTCTTGACCCGGCAGGTCGTGACGAGATATTGGGCAGTATAAAAAAACTGCATGAAAAGTCGGATAATATGACGGTAATTTTTGTGTCGCACAGCATGGAGGACGTTGCAAAAATTGCCAATACGGTAATTGTTATGAATAAGGGGCATATGTTTATGCACGACACTGTCGGAGCGGTGTTCTCACATGGTGACGAGCTCAGAGAAATGGGACTTAACGTTCCACAGATTACTCAGCTTATGGCAGTGCTCAGAGATAAGGGTGTTGATGTGCCGAAAAATATATATACCGTTGATGCGGCGGTGGACGCTGTTAAACGATTGATAGGGGGTAACAGATAATGTTTAAGGATATTACGATAGGTCAGTATGTACCCGGCAATTCGTTTATACACCGTCTTGACGCAAGAGTTAAGATAATTTTGGCATTGGTATATGTTGTGGCATTGTTTTTGATACATAATCCCGTAAGCTATGTGCTGTTTACGATATTCACCGTTACGGCAATACTTGTGAGCAAAGTGCCGCTTGGGTTTATAGTGCGTGGATTAAAGCCGATGATGTTTATTATAGTATTCACGGCGGTGATAAATCTGTTTATGACTCCGGGCGAGATAGTGTATTGGTCATTCCCGATAACGGCAAACTGGAAAATACAGATAACACAAGAGGGTATTGTTTCGGCGGTATTGATGTTATTCAGACTGCTTTATCTTATGATAGGCACGTCCTTGCTTACATTAACCACATCACCGCTTATGCTTACCGACGGTATAGAAAATCTGTTAAAGCCGTTTTCAAAAATAGGCGTACCGTCACATGAAATTGCGATGATGATGACTATTGCGATACGATTTATTCCTACGCTTACGGAGGAAACCGACAAGATTATCAAAGCACAAATGGCGAGGGGTGCGGATTTTGAGAGCGGTAATATAGTAAAGCGTGCAAAGGCGATGCTGCCGCTTTTGGTACCGCTGTTTGTGAGTGCGTTCAGACGTGCGGACGAATTGTCGGTAGCTATGGAATCGAGATGTTACCACGGCGGTCACAACAGAACAAGAATGAAACAAATGAAGGTTACACGGCTTGACGCTTACGGCTCAGTGATAATGGGTGTATTCTGCGTTATGCTGCTGTTGATTGAATTATTTGTGAGGTTTTAATGAAAATGCTTTTATGCAGAATGGTGCATAAAAGCATTTTTTTGTGAAGATAAAGTATGAGTTGCATAACCAATCTGTTATCCTCACAAATCCCATTTTACACAAAAAGGATTGGCTTAATAAAAGCCAACCCTTTCTATTAAAACTATTTTATCAATCATTAATTAGCCGGTGCAGCTGTTGCAGACGAACCGCCTGCTTTCTTTTCAGCAACCAAAGCGTTGTGGTCGTCACAAGCCTTTTGAAGCATATCCTGAACTTCCGAAATATGCTGAGCGGCTGTCTTACCTTGTGCAAACGAATTAATCAAATCTGTTTCATTTGTCCAGTAGTTTTGAACGTCACGAACAGTATAGAAATCGTCAAGCGATTCCATAAATAGATTGTAATCGTCCTCGGTCATGTTGTCTTTGTACATTTGTTTTCTGTCTTCCGTACAAGCCTCAATCATGTAGTTTGCAAGCTCAACAGAACCGTCAATCGACTTAGCACCAACAGGTACGCAGAAGTGATAGTCAACAATATAAGTGCTGTCTTTTGAACCGTCTTTTGATACCCATGGTATGTATCTGATTGTGTCTGTCGGTGCGGCGTTCATTGTAGCAACCAACGCATGAGGGATAATCTGCAATACGAATGCAGTATCTCTTGTAGCAGGTGTCAAAGCCTGACCTTTTGTATTTCCGATACCTTTTTCATATACCAATGTTCTTACAAAGTTCAGCCAATCACGCTGGTCCTGACCGGTATATTGAGATGAAACTGTATAGTCATCATTCCACTTTACACCGTAACGCTTGTCAAGGAACGGACGTGTCCATTGAATGGAAATAGGCATATTGTTCTTCTTCATATCGTCAACCATCTTCAAGAAGTTATCCCAGTTCCAGCCGCCTTCGTCATAGTATTCATAAGGAGTTTTCACACCATAGTCATTATACATATCTTCATTATATACGCAGTACAGAACGTCACTCATCATAACGTTTGAGATACCGTATGTCTTGCCGTTGTATACGCAAGCCTCGTCCATAAGAGCCTTTGTATAAATAGAATTGTTTTTGTCAATGTAATCGTCAAGCGGTTCAAAAATATTGTCCTGACGGAATACTGTAACGGTAGGTGACATAATAGACATCTGAACGTCCCAAACATCGCCCGACGCAATAGCGGTTACCAATTCTTCGTTGTTTTTGTGAATTGCGAACTCAACTTCCGAGCCGGGATATTTTTCGGTGAACTTGTCTGCACCGATTGAATATGAATTGTTGTACGGGTCGGTTCTCAAATCTCTGTACGCACCGACAGTAAATTTCATACCCGAATAATCCTTAGCCTCTTCTTTTTTCTTTTCCCCTCCGCAGGCAGCAAGGCTTGAAACCATCAAAACAGCCGCAAGTGCCAGCGATATTTTTTTCATTGCCATAATTTTGATACACTCCTTTTGATAAAATTTTCTTTTCCCCGTGTTTTGTATGTACAAACTTTACGATAAATTAATGTGCAGTATATACAAATCAATACACACATTAATCAGATAATATATACATTATACCATATATTTTGATTTGGTCAATAATATATTGTATAAAATCAATAATTTTTTTAAAAAATTTTAATTTTTTTTGAAAAAATGATATAAAATTAATGAATAGACTTGTATATTTTCTTGATTTAAGGTACAATAATAGTTGGATAGAAGTATCGGTATGTTATCTGTGCTATAAATAATTATATAAATTTATATTGCGGATAATATACCGAGCTTCTACCGAAATAAATAAAAATTGAAAAATTTTTTAGGAGGTATAGTCCAATGGCAGTTAAAGTTGCTATTAATGGTTTTGGTCGTATCGGACGTTTGGCTTTCAGACAAATGTTTGGTGCAGAAGGTTATGAGGTTGTTGCAATCAACGATTTGACAAGCCCTAAAATGCTTGCTCATCTTTTGAAGTATGATTCATCACAAGGCAGATACGCTCTTTGCGATACAGTATCAGCAGGTGAAGATTCAATCACAGTTGACGGTAAGACAATCAAAATCTATGCTTTCCCTGATGCTAATAATTGCCCATGGGGAGAACTAGATGTAGACGTTGTATTGGAATGCTCAGGTTTCTATACATCAAAAGAAAAAGCACAAGCTCACATCAATGCCGGTGCTAAGAAAGTTGTTATTTCAGCTCCTGCTGGTAATGACCTTCCTACAATCGTGTTCAACACAAACCACGAAACTCTAAAAGCAGACGACAAGATTATCTCAGCTGCTTCTTGTACAACAAACTGTTTGGCTCCAATGGCAGATGCTCTTAACAAGTATGCTCCTATCCAATCAGGTATCATGTGTACAATTCACGCTTACACAGGTGACCAAATGACTCTTGACGGTCCTCAAAGAAAGGGTGACCTAAGACGTTCAAGAGCTGCTGCTGTAAACATCGTTCCTAACTCAACAGGTGCTGCAAAAGCTATCGGTCTTGTTATTCCTGAACTTAACGGCAAACTTATCGGTTCTGCTCAACGTGTTCCTACACCAACAGGTTCAACAACAATTCTTACAGCTGTTGTTAAGAAAGACAATGTAACTAAGGAAGAAATCAACGCTGCTATGAAAGCTGCTGCAAACGAATCATTCGGTTACAACGAAGACGAAATCGTTTCTTCTGATATCGTAGGTATGAGATTCGGTTCATTGTTCGATGCAACTCAAACAATGGTTGCTCCTATCGGTGACGGTTTGTACGAAGTACAAGTTGTTTCATGGTATGATAACGAAAATTCATACACAAGCCAAATGGTTAGAACAATCAAATACTTCTCAGAACTTAACTAATAGTATTTTAGATTTACTTAGAAAGCGGACAGGCTATTGCTTGTCCGTTTTTTTGTTTGACAAATCATATTTATCCGCATATTCGAGCGTATTGTGCAATTTTTGTATTGTAATTTTTTATTGTAAGTGGTATAATGGTTTTATCATATAATGTATTTTTTAAATTTATATTTAAAAAATTATTCGGTTTATACAAAATTAAACAGCAAAAGGATGGGATTATTGATGGAAAATCAGAAAAAAAGTTTTCACTTAAAGAATTTGACAATCAAATTCAAATTACTTTTAACGTTTTTGATATTTGTAGTTTTCTTGATTGCAGTAGGTATAATAAATACCACTATGATACACAGTCTTGATACGCAATATTCCGATGCTATCGTAAACTATGGTTTTTCACAGGGCGATATAGGCAAGGCAATGATTATGGTTGCCGATTCAAGACGTGTAACCCGTGATATTATCACTATGGATAAAGCCGAATATATTCAAGATGTAAAAAATCAGCTTGACACAATCCGCACAAAGTATGATACATATTACAGCGAGATTGGCAAAAATATAAAAACAGTTGAAGAAGAAGATTTGTATGCGGCAATCGGAAAGTATTATGCCGATTATGCTTCACTTCAAGACCAGTTAATAGCTGAAATCGATTCGGGACGTTCAGACTCCGCAAAACGTTCAAAAGTTCTTCAAACTATGTATACTGATTTTGACAGTAAATATGATGTTCTTTATAAAGCATATACAAGCCTTATGGATGTAACCACATCTACCGGTGATTCAATTTCATCTAAATTGGAAAGAGAGGGCAACATTACTATTGTACTTACCATAGTATTAATGGCATTGATTGCGGCCGGTGCTGTTGTCAGCGGTATCTTGCTTGCAAGGAGAATTGCAAATAATATCCATAATGTACAAATTGCCGCTTCGCACATTGCAAAAGGCAATTTTGAAACTGAAATTACTTATAAATCAAGTGATGAAATCGGACTTCTTGCCGAAGATATGCGTGTTTTAAGTACAAATATCAAGAATATTATAAAAGATGTTGATTATCTGCTTGACGAAATGTCCGGCGGTAACTTTAACTTGTATACGTCAGCCGAAGAATATTATGTCGGTGATTTCCGCTCAATATTGGAATCTGTTCGTAACATAAACAAAACATTGGGAAGTACATTATCGCAAATCAACTTAACATCAGACCAAGTGTCAAGCGGTGCTGACCAGGTTGCAAGCGGTGCACAGGCTCTTTCACAGGGTGCAACCGAACAGGCAAGCAGCGTTCAGGAATTGTCTGCTACAATTAACGAAATATCCGAAAAAGTTAAACATAACGCAAATGCTGCAAGAGTTGCAAACGAAATGTCTGTCGAAACAAGCAATACTATCGCCGAATGTAAAGATAAGATGAACGATATGATTGCGGCAATGACCGAAATTTCAAATACATCAACAGAAATACATAACATAATCAAAACTATCGACGACATTGCATTCCAGACTAATGTATTGGCTCTTAACGCAACAGTTGAGGCTGCCCGTGCAGGTGCTGCCGGAAGCGGATTTGCCGTTGTTGCCGATGAAGTTCGTAACCTTGCCAATAAGTCTGCAAATGCCGCAAGAGATACAACCGAGCTTATCGAGCGTTCTATTTCAGCTGTTGAAAACGGTACTTCAATCGCAAATGAAACCGCTAAGTCGTTGTTGAAGATTGTTGATATTGAGGACTCTGTAAGTGTTAAAATCAATGAAATTGCCGAATCTTCAAGCGAACAGGCAAATTCAATTTCACAAATCACTTTGGGTGTTGACCAGATTTCAGCCGTTGTTCAGACAAACTCTGCAACTGCCCAAGAAAGTGCCGCAGCAAGCGAAGAACTTTCGGGTCAGGCTCAAATGCTTAAAAACCTTGTCGGTCAATTTAAGTTCAGAGAAGATATATAATTCATAATATATAAAACCGTTCCCTATAATTATTGGGAACGGTTTTTTGCATAATAAAAGGCAAGCAGTTTAATAATTGCTTGCCTTTTTAATTTGTAGGAAATTGCGAAAAACGCAATGACGAAAAATCAAAAACGCAACCTTATTCCTATGCCAGCAGTCAGAGTTTTTATTATCTTCTTTACACATACTCAAATTTCACCGTACGCATAATCGCAAATCGGGACTATATCGTCAAAATCCTCCCATACAAATACATAATACCTGTCGTTTTCCTCTGCTGTTATACCCTCAAATGTAACCCCGTCAGTATCAATATCTTTTATATATACCCTCTTTAATTCCTCGTTTTCATCTTTTACTGCAAGTATTACTTTTCCACTCTGCTCAATCTTGCAAAATCCAACATTTATATTTTGATTTTCATACTCAACAAATATTCCTTTTTGTGCCGTAATATTATATTCCGTCACTTCACCATACTTATCATCAATATACGCTACCGCCTTTATCTGTATATCGCCTGTCAATACTATCGGACCGTTGTAAAATATACTGTCTTTTGTCGGCTCTGAACCGTCTGTCGTATAATAAATCTCCGCATTTTCCACAGGAGATAGAAACCCGATTTTTTCGCCCGTATTCAACTCCGTTTCACCATCGCTGAATACTTTGTTATTTTCCGTATTTAATGCAAATGTTTTTGACGTTTCTATGTCCTCGGTAATCGGCAAAATAACCGTTACATCAAACTCAGCTGTGCAATCCGCATATTTTACCGTAACCGTCTGTTTGCCCAGCACATCACTTTCATAACCGCTTACATCATAATCTGTAACCGCTTCATATGTATCATCATTATAATATGCTTTCACTGCAATATCGTCCAAATTCAATTCGCTGTACAATTCATACTCGGTTGTTGCCGGCGGTGTAACTTCTATCGACGTTACCGTTCTCGGAATATATGTCACTGTAAACGTATCAGAAAATCCGTTGTAGTACACTGTTATGATTTTTTCGCCGGCTGTGGTATTATCGTATCTGTCTATTGAAAATGACGTCATTCCCGAAACCTTTTCTTTCAGCCGGTTATTGTATATGGTGTATATATTCATTGTGCTGAAATCCACGTCCTGACCCACTATATACTCGGTCTTTTCGGGCGGGATAACTTCTATGCCCGTCATCAGCTTTTCGACAACGCTGACAGTGAATGTAGCACTCTTACCCAAATATGTAACCGTAACCGTCTGTTCACCTAATTTTGTACTGTCATACCCCGACACCATATATCCCGTAATATCTTCCGTTTCTCCGCTGAGATAGCTTACCCGTACCACCATATCGTCCAAATTCAAGTTTTCACCTTGTATATATTCGGTTCGGCTCGGCAATTTTACAATTTCTATCTTGTCACAATTTAATATTTCAACCTCGCTAAGAGTTGCCGCCATATCCACCAACCCATAGCCATACTGATTATCTTTTCCCTCATTCCCCAAATCTATTGCCGTACTCGTCAACGCTTTCTCAAAAATAGACGGAGTGATACTTTTGTCTATTGATTTAGCCAATGCCGCCAAAGCTGTAATATGCGGTGCCGAGAAAGATGTTCCGTTCACTTTCATATAACTTGTTCCAACCTTAGTACCCGATATAGCATATGTATCAGACCTTGTTGATATTACATTTGCCCCCGGTGCTACTATTGTTACAGCATTATTTTTCTGTGAAAAATATGTAATTTTAGAGTTTGAATCTACCGCACCGACGCTTATAACATTGTCAAAAGATGCCGGATACATTTTCGCATCATCATATGAGGCTGTGGACTTACTGTTATTTCCTGCCGCCGCTACGAATATAATCCCTTTTTGATTTGCCAAATCTACAATTTCCTTTAAAGCGGAATTTGCCGATGTTACTCCCGCACTAAAATTTATAACATCGCAATTTTGGTCTATTGCATACTGCAAACCCTTTATAATCACCGACAAAGAACTGTTCTTTGCGTCAAAAACCTTAATGGGCAGAATTTTCACATTATCCGCAATACCGGCAATACCCTCGTTATTATTTGACGTTGCCTTGATAATACCCGTCACCGCTGTGCCGTGTCCGTATGTATCGAGAGTATCTGTGCTCACCGTTATTTCATTTTCTTGATTGTATGTATAACATCTTCCCGTCAAAACATCGTCATAATTTATGTCGGGGTGTCCTGTCTGCAACCCCGAATCAACCACCGCAACCGTAACATTATTGCTACCCGTTGTAATTTCTCTCGCATTTATTATATTTGTCAGTTCAAAATTCCATTGCTCACTGTAATATGTATCATTGTATCCGGTTGTATCAAACAGTTCCACAATTTCATCTTCCGACACACTTTCCACCATTCCGTCCGATATAAGCGAATTAATCAATTCCACATCACTCGACGCATACATATTGAGGTCATGCGATATATTATCCATCTCTGAAACCTCGTCGGAGCATAACGACACCGCACTATCCTTCATTTTGATAATGTAATGTTTATTACTGCCGTCATTGCTCAGCAGTTCTATCTTATCATTTTTTGCATATGCACTAACACTGTATAACGATGCAACCAAAGCCAACGCACAAATAATTATCAAATACCTTTTCATATCAATTCCTCTTTCGCTGTATTTATATTATAATAACATATTTTTAACTTCCTTACAATATTATACGCAGAAACTGTCTTAATTTTTGGGGTTAAAAAGGCAGCATTTTTGATTTTTCGTCATTGCGTTTATGCAATTTCCTGGAAATTTAAAAAATGGATACAGAAAAGCAAACTTTCTAATTTACTTTTCTGTATCCGCATATATTTTTAGTCGCACATATCCAAAATATGCTCATCAATAAGACTTGCACTCGGTTTATCCGTACCGTAAAAATCAAATACCACAATTTCGTTAATACCGTCTTTAATAAGCGGTGCAGGTACATACAATGTACGCTGAGGACCTTTGCTCCAATATCTGCCCAGATTAAATCCGTTTATCATTGCAAAGCCTTTGGTAAAACCGTCCAATTTAAGGAATGTATCTCCTATATCCTCCGCATTGAAATGCCCCTTATAGAATGACGGCATTTGTGTAGGCTTAACATTTTCGTATACAAGATTATCTAATCTGTCCATAGGCAATGTGTTTATATCCGCTCTTTCAAGCACCTTGCCGCCCACCGTAACCGTTTCGACGATACCTTTTTTATCATAAATTCTCGGCCCGTAATTAACGTGTCCCATATTTTCAACAAGTATCTTCATAACGTTTCCGTTAATGTTTATATCATCGCACTCGCCGTCACGCTCTTTCACACCGACATATGTATCGTCAACATATACCAATGCTCTGTCATGTATCTCGCCGAAATCTAACACGCCCGACACACCCGACACATCGAATGTGTACAATATATATCCCTTGTACTGACAGAAATGCTCCATATTTTTTACAGGCGAATTTTTATATAATGTACTGCATTTGTCAACAGATGCGAACAAATCCGCCGTGCCGTCAAATTCAACCTCGCCGAATCCCACTCTTTTCACCGGCTTTGGCTTAGGCAAATCAACACCGTTACGCTCGCTCAAAAATTTTTGTATACCGTAATATGTTTCGGTCGGCTCGCCGTATTCGTTAAGCGGTGCGGAATAGTCGTAGCTTGTTATTGTCGGCTCGAATTTAGGATTGCAGTTAGAACCGTTTGTAAATCCGAAATTAGTACCGCCGTGGAACATATAAAAATTGACATTGCCACCTCGCTCTATCATTGGTATATACTCGTCCAAAATGCTTTTCGCATCTCGTGTATGATGCGGATTGCCCCATTGGTCAAACCAGCCCGCCCAAAATTCCATACAGAAAAACGGCTTGTCGGGCTGTACTTGGCACATCAAATCATATGCCTGCTGCTGCCTTGAACCAAAGTTCACCGTCTTGTATATGTCATCAAGCGAACCGTTTATTATCGCCTTTTCGTCCGCTCCGTCCGACGTGAACAATAATACGTCAACCCCACGTCTAATCATGCCCTCACGCACATATTCAAGATATTCTCTGTCCTGCTTGCTGAAACCGCCGTACTCATTTTCAACCTGCATGGCAATGATATTACCGCCGTTTGTGCTTAAATGCGGAATTAATTTCGGTATAATAAAATCAAGATATTTGTCAAAGCGTTCTATGTACTGCCTGTTGTTTGCACGAAGTTCCAAGCCATCTATCTCTGTAAGATACGGCGGAAAACCGCCCATATCCCATTCCGCACAAATGAACGGCCCCGGACGTACAATCACATACAGTCCCAATTCCTCCGCAATCTCGATAAACTTAACAAAATCCGCCATACCTTCCGTTGTGAATACGTCCTTGTCAACCTCGGTCATATTCCATGCAATGTATGTTTCGACCGTATTAAATCCGCACATTTTAAGCTTTTCCAAGCGGTCACGCCAATATTCGGGCACTACTCTGAAATAGTGTATCGCACCCGAACAAATCTGTATTTCCTTATTATCAAGCATAAACTTCCCGTTTACTATCTCCAATTTCATATACGTTTCTCCCTGTCAAATAATTATATTTATATAATACATGATTTTTATATATCCGTCTACTGTTTTTTTGATTTATTCACACTTTTTGCACAAAAAAATCCGACTGTGCACGTTATCCACGCATACAGCCGGAAAATATTATCTGTTTCGGTCTTTCAACGCTCTGTCCATGTTTCGTTTGGCGTCCTTTTTAGCAATGTCGTCACGCTTGTCATACAATTTTTTACCCTTTGCCAATGCAATGGATACCTTAACAAGCGAGCCTTTCAGATATACCGCAAGCGGTACAAGCGAATGACCGTCCTGTTTAATCTGACCGAGCAATTTTCTGATTTCCTTCTTGTGCAGCAATAATCTTCTGTGACGCAAAGGGTCTTTGTTGAATATATTGCCCATCTCATACGGACTTATGTGCATACCCTTTAATATAACTTCGCCGTTATCTATTGAGGCATATGCGTCTGTAAGATTGACCTTGCCCTGTCTTACGGACTTAACTTCCGTACCAAACAATTCTATTCCCGCCTCGTAGGTTTCCAGAATAAAATAATCATGTCTTGCTTTTTTGTTCTGAGCCAAGGTTTTTGTTTCTGTTTTCTTATCTGCCACGAAAGCTCAATCCTTTCATATAGAATTAAATATCAAGATTTGATACATATTTAGCGTTCTTTTCGATAAACTCACGTCTAGGCTCTACCTTATCACCCATAAGGATAGTAAAGGTTTCGTCTGCGGCAATAGCGTCCTCCAAAGTAACTCTAAGCATGGTTCTTGTTTTAGGGTCCATAGTGGTTTCCCATAGTTCCGCCGGGTCCATTTCACCAAGACCTTTGTAACGCTGTACCTTTGTATTTTCGCCCAAAGCCGCAATACACATATCACGCTCTTCGTCCGAATATGCAAACATTTCCTTATAGTTTTTGTTTCTGCCCTTGAATACCTTATATAGCGGTGGCTGAGCCAAATAAACGTGTCCTTCCTCAATCAGCGGACGCATATATCTGAAAAAGAATGTCAAAAGCAATGTTCTGATATGTGCACCGTCGACATCGGCATCTGCCATGATAATAACCTTGTCATATCTCAATTTTGAAATATCAAAGTCCTCACCGATACCGGCTTTAAGGGCATTGATAACCGGCACTAATTTTTCGTTGCCGTACACCTTGTCAATTCTTGACTTTTCAACGTTAAGCATCTTACCCCAAAGAGGAAGAATAGCCTGAAAACGTCTGTTTCTGCCTTGCTTTGCAGAACCGCCCGCCGAGTCACCCTCGACTATATAAATTTCCGTATATTCGTTGCTCTTATCCGAACAATCGGCAAGCTTTGACGTACCGCCCGATACCAATAAATCGTTGCTCTTTCTTACGCTTTCTCTTGCCTGACGAGCCTTTTCATTCGCTCTTGCGGCTGTAAGTGCCATTTCCATAATAATTTTAGCCACGTTCGGATTTTCTTCAAGGAACGCACTGAACTTGTCATTCACAGCATTTTCAACCAATGTACGAGCCTCGCTGTTGCCCAATTTAGCCTTTGTCTGACCCTCGAACTGTGCCTCTTTCACCTTAACGCTGATAATAACGGTAAGACCGTCACGCACCTCGTCACCGGTCAAATTCTTATCCTTGTCGCCAAGGAAATTATATTTTCTGCCGTAATCATTGATTACACGGGTCAAACCCGACTTAAAGCCTGTTTCGTGAGTACCGCCGTCATTCGTGTGGATATTGTTAGCAAAGCTTAGCATAACGTTTGAACCGTATGAGGTTGTGTACTGCATAGCAATTTCAACCATCATATCTTCACGAGCCGTCTCGAAATATATTACATCGTGCAGCGGGTCTTTGTTGCGGTTGATATACTTGACAAATTCTTTAATACCGCCCTCAAAATGCAGTTCATTGGAAACTGCCGGGTCTTGTCTTTTATCGCTGAATATGATGTGCACACCCTTGTTAAGGAATGCCTGCTCACGAAGTCTTTTCAAAAGTACGTCATAATCGAATTCCAAGGTTTCAAAAATTTCGCCGTCCGGCTTGAATGTAACCTTTGTACCTGTCTTGTCTGTATCTCCGATAATCTTTACGGGAGCTGTCGGCACACCTCTTTCATATCTTTGGAAATATACATTTGTGCCGTTAGATACTTCTACTTCAACCCATTCCGACAACGCATTAACAACCGACGAACCAACACCGTGCAAACCGCCCGACACTTTGTATCCGCCACCGCCGAACTTACCGCCGGCATGAAGAACGGTAAATACAACCTCCAAGGTTGAAATACCCATTTTCGGGTGAATACCGACCGGAATACCACGTCCGTCATCAATTACCGTAACCGAATTATCGGGATTTATGTCAACATATATTTTATCGCAGTAGCCTGCCAAAGTTTCGTCAATGGCATTATCCACGATTTCGTATACCAAATGGTGCAGACCGGCAACCGAAGTCGAACCGATATACATACCCGGACGTTTTCTTACAGCGTCCAAGCCTTCCAATACCTGAATTTGGTTTTCGTCATATTTTGTTTCGACCTTGTTGTCGAAGTTTTCGATATTCTCCAATTCAATTTCGTGTTCATTTTCCTGCATTTTTCTTCCTCCAAATTCTATTATAATATATTTTAAGCCAATACATTTTTTATTTTAGAACGTTTAAGCAGTGTTGCCGGCGATATAGACGAAATATATACCCTCACACCGTTTTCGGATTTTGTGACAATATACGATTTCGGCAGTTCGTCCGACACATTTATTACCATGCCTTTGTCCTGTGCATTTGCGAGAAATTCTCTGCTCGCCCGTGATATTGTGGTGTTGTCCATATCAAAAATAGCCACAATATCCTTTTTCTTAACTATCGCTTCACCGCCCAAATGCAAAAACATATCTCATCACCTTTCCGATTATTTTCTGTTTATTCTGCCGTCTTTGATTTCAAACAATTTCACATTGTCCGATGTATCCACCAAATCGGCGTCCGTACAAGTTATAAGTACCTGTTTATCCTTTATCTTCTGCGACAGGAACATTCGTCTGCTTTTGTCAAGCTCACTCATTATATCGTCAAGCAGCAGTATCGGATATTCCTCTTTAATCGAATATATATATTCGGTTTGTGCAATAATTATGCTCAGCACCGCCGTGCGTTTTTGTCCCTGTGACGCAAATAACCGTGCGTCGTTTCCATCAATCTCGATTTTCATATCGTCACGGTGTACACCGTAGAGTGACGCACCGTTTTCAATCTCACGTCTTTGATTTTCTTCCAGCTTGTTCATCATACATTCACACGCCGTTTTCTCGTCGCACTCGGTAAAATCCATACTCGGCATATACGATATATTAAGCTTTTCCCGACTTATCTGCGAATGTATTTGAGATGAGAACACATTCATATCGGCGATGAAATCTTTTCTGTATTTCATAATCTTTGCTCCGCTTTCGCAAAGACCGCTGTTCCATACCGACAGCATACTGTCAGTGAATTTGCCCTCCGAACGCAGTTTTTTTAGCAAGCTGTTTTTCTGTGCCAAAGTTTTGGAATATTCAATCAAAACGGTTAAATATCTCGGCATCATCTGGCTTATCGCCAAATCGAGAAATCTTCGTCTGTTTGACGGTGAACCCTTGACCAAATCCAAATCGTCGGGCGAAAACATAACCGTATTCAAATAATTCATAAGCATACTGAGTTTTGCAATCGGCACATCATTTACTTTAATCTGCTTTTTTCCGGTGCTTAAAATACGCATTTTTGCACTGTGTTCACGAACGGTGCTCTCAAATTTAATGTCCAAACCCGCAAAATCAGCACCCTTACGCACCAATTCCTTGTCGCTTTTCGTTCTGCTGCTTCTGCCGTGCGAGAACATCGCCGCCGCTTCAAGCAAATTCGTCTTACCCTGTGCATTATTGCCGTAAATTATATTTGTATACGGTGAAAACTCAAATTCCTCATGTTCATAATTTCTGAAATTACTCAAAACAAGCGAATTAATATTCATCTACTCATTCTCTACCTCAATTTGTAATTGTTCGTCCTCAAAATCAATCAAAACCTTGTCGCCGCTGCGGATTTTCTTACCACGCATTGTACATATCTCACCGTTTACCGATACAATCTCACTTAAAATCATATCCTTTGCGTCCGCACCCGACTCAGCCGCACCCGAAAATTTCAAAAGCTGGTCAAGCTTAATATATTCGGTTGTAATCTTTATATTTTCAGTCTGCATAGCACACTCTCCTTAATTTGATTTTCTTGTTACCGCAATAATACCCGACATTTGCTTTATCCGCTTTGTAACCTTTTCAAGGTCACTCTTATCGGTAATTTCAAGTCCCAGCGAAATAACCGCAATTTCTTTCTTATTAACTCTTGCATTGATTGATTTGCACGACATTTTAAGTTCCGACAAAATGGACGAAACCTCAATAAGCAAGCCGTCCCGGTCATATGCTTCCACCTGTATGGTTGTGACGTAACCCGAGTTTTTCTCGCTGTTCCACGAAACGTTAATAAATCTGCCTTTATCTTCTTCACCGAGTGCCGATTCCTGCATATTCGGACAGTCCGCTCTGTGCACCGACACGCCACGTCCTTTTGTGATAAAGCCGACTATATTATCTCCCGGTACGGGATTGCAGCATTTAGCCAGTCGGACAAGACAGTTGTCAATTCCCTCAACTATAACGCCGTTGCTGCCTCGTCTGCGGTGATGCTCCTCAATCGGCTTGTCGTCGATAATTCCCTCAATCGCATTTTCCGCTTTTTCTTCACGTTTTTTCTTTATATATTCATCTCTCAAACGCAATACTACCTTTTGAGCGGTCAAACCGCCGTAGCCGATTCCGGCATACAAATCGTCGATAGTATTAAACGCATATCTTTTCAATAAATGGTCCACCCATTCCTGATTAAACAGCTGTGCATGGGTAAAGCCTATTCTTTTTAATTCCTTTTCAATCAAGTCCTTGCCGTGCTCGATATTTTCATCTCTGCATTCACGCTTGAACCATTGATTAATCTTATTCTTAGCCTGTGACGTCTTGACAATTTTCAGCCAGTCCCTGCTCGGACCGTGAATATTTGACGATGTAAGAATTTCAACAATCTCACCGTTTTTCAGCTGATAATCGTTAGGCACAATCTTCCCGTTTACCTTTGCACCGCTCATTTTGTATCCGATAGCCGAGTGAATGGCAAACGCAAAATCTATAACCGTACTCTTTGCCGGCAGACTGATAACCTTTCCGTTAGGGGTGAACACGAAAACTTCATCAGCAAACAGGTCAATTTTAAGAGTATTTAAAAAATCGTCCGTATCTATAATATCAATCTGCGTTTCAAGCAGCTGCCGTACCCATTCAAGCTTTGAGTCCATATCGGTAACCCCCGACACACCCTCCTTGTATTTCCAGTGTGCGGCGATACCTTCTTCGGCAATCTTGTGCATTTCCCACGTTCTTATCTGTATCTCGAACGGTACGCCGTTTGAACCGATAACTGTGGTGTGCAGCGACTGATACATATTCGGTTTCGGCATTGCAATGTAATCTTTAAAACGCATCGGTACAGGCGTGTACATTTCATGCACCATACCAAGCACCGCATAGCAGTCTGCCACCGTATCAACTATAATACGCACCGCAAACAAATCGTAAAGTTCGTCAAGGGTCTTGTTCTGACCGTACATTTTACGGAATATGCTGTAAAAATGCTTTGCACGCCCCGTAACTTGTCCGACAATATGATTTTCGGCAAGACGTTCTTCAATGGTTTTCATTATCCCTTGAATATATTCTTCACGTTCCTTACGCTTTTGATTTATACCGTTTCGTATTTCCTCATAAGCGACAGGGTCGATGTATTTAAGCGATAAGTCTTCAAGCTCGCCCTTGATTTTTGACATACCCAAACGGTGAGCAAGCGGTGCATACACCTCCAAGGTTTCTTTTGCTTTTTCAAGCTGTTTTTCGGGCGTCATAAATTTCAATGTACGCATATTGTGCAGACGGTCGATAAGTTTGATGATAACCACACGAATGTCCTTTGCCATGGCAAGAAACATCTTTCTGAGGTTTTCGACCTGCTGTTCCTCATGGGTGTTGTACTGCAATTTTTTAAGCTTTGTAACACCGTCCACAAGTTCCGCCGTCTGCTGACCGAACAGGTTTTTTATATCCTCGTATGTGTAGTGCGTATCCTCGACAACATCATGCAAAAGAGCCGCCGCAATAGCTGTCGGGTCCATAGACATTTCCGCCGCTATCTGTGCAATAGCCACAGGATGCTCGATATACGGTGCACCCGATTTTCTGAACTGCCCGTCATGAGCCGACTTCGCCAGCTTGTACGCAACACGAATATCGTCAATATTGGCATTCGGACTGTATGATTTAACTTTTTCTATAATCTGTTCAACAATCGCATCGGTATCAACCGGTTCATAGGCTGTTCCGAGTATTTTCTTGTCGCCCTCATCTTTTTTTACAGCTGATGTACCTGTATCCATAAAAGTCACCCCCGCAAATACATAAAATCATTCATGTATTTTTATATCTTTAATTTGTAGCTGAACCTGACTGTTCCCCTGAAAATTATTCACTTCCATCGTAAAAGCCACGTCCACAATATCATTCTGATTAAACTCCGACACATATTCACCCATGCCGAACCCGACTGCATTTATATATTTATTTTCCCAGACAAGCCGCATACGCAGATGCTTGTTATCCTGTCCCATTGCCGCAATATTAGCTATTTTCACAGCCGATATTGAAAATACGGGTTTTGCATTGCCCATGCCGTACGGTTCAAGATTTAAAAGCATTTTAGCATTTTCAAGCGTTACATCTTTCGGTGAAATATCGGTATCTATCATTATTTTCTGAACCATATCTTCGGGTTTTAAGGTTTTGTTTGCATAGTCATTAATATCCTTGTCAAATTTTTCGATATTGTCCATGTCAATGCTAAGTCCGGCAGCTATCGAATGACCGCCGAACTCCACCAAATCGTCCTTTACCGCAGTTAAAGCGTCAAACAAATTCATTCCTTCGATACTTCTGCCCGAACCTTTCCCGATACCTTTTTCATGCGTGATTAATATGCACGGCTTGTAGTATTTATCGTTTATTTTAGATGCGACAATTCCGATAACGCCGTTGTGCCAACCCTCTTTTGCAAGCACGATAACCTTTTTCTTTTTAAAATTCTCGTCACTTTCAACCATTTGTACGGCTTCACTGTATATTTTCTGTTCTGTGAGCTGACGTTCTCTGTTTTCGTCGTTTAATTCTTTCGCTATTTCATACGCTCTCTGACTGTCGTTTTCGGTCATCAGTTCTACCGCCGTAACCGCCGTACCAAGTCTGCCCGCCGCATTCAATCTCGGAGCTACCGCAAATGCAATGGTTGATGCGGTAATCGGTTTGCCGAGCACTCCCGAAACCTCAAATATGGCTTTTAAACCCTCACGATTTGTGTTATTCAGTATTTCCAATCCCTTTGCGACAATAATACGGTTTTCGTCAACAAGCGGTACAACATCGGCAATAGTACCGATAGCGGCAATATCGCAGTATTTGCGGAAACACTCGCCCGTATTTAAACCAAGCACCATAGCCATTCCCAAAATCAATTTGAATGCAACCCCCGCACCCGAAAGTTCCTTAAACGGATATTCGCAGTTCGGCTTTTTTGGATTAAGCACCGCCAATGCGTCGGGAATTTTCTCCTTGCAGGTGTGGTGGTCGGTGATAATCATGTCCAATTTTGAAAGTTTGGCAAACTCGACTTCGCCAACCGCCGTAATTCCGCAGTCAACCGTAATAACCAAATCGGTTTTACTTTTTATAAACTTGTTTATTGCCATAATATTTATGCCGTAGCCTTCACTTTTCCTGTCGGGAATGTAATATGATACATCGGCATTCTGTTCTTTTAAGAATAAATATAGCAAAGCGGTTGACGTAATGCCGTCAACATCATAATCACCGTATATAACAATCTTTTCGTGATTTTCAATAGCTTTCTTAATACGTTCGGCAGCCTCTTTCATGCCGTCCATAAGCATGGGATTATGGATATTTGCCATAGATTTGGAAATATAATTTTTAAGAGCCAATTCGGTATTGATTTGTCTGTTAGCCAAAATAGTAACTATCACAGGCGGAATACCAAATCTTGCGGATAGATTTCTAAGTTCCGACTGAGGCAGCGGCTTGTGATAATTCCATAATTTCTTCTGCATTTATTTCTCCGTTCAAATTTAAAATTCACTTTAATTATAATATATTATTATATCATTTTTACGGCTATAATTCAAGCGGAAATTTACATAATACCACGGATTTTTGTGGGATTAGCATAGATGTGTTACATTCCGAAATGTTTTGTTAAAAAAGAACAGCAAGCGAAACTTCTTTGTGTTATAGTTAATTCACTAAAATATGGTGTAATAAAAGCTGATGTTCGCTATAAAGCAATAGCAAAGGAAGTTTTGAAAGAAATAAATTAAGGAAATGGTGTGTGCAAAATTGTAAAGCATACACCATTTTTGTTGAACAAATAATCAATTAAATATATAAAATCGCAGAGCAGTAATCACTGATAATGAATGAACCCCAGTTGCACGCCCGAAACGTAGTTACTGATGCGATTTTAATAATAGTACCACCAAATAATAGATATGTCAAGTTTTTTCATGTTGTGCACCATAAACAGCTGATTTATTGACAGTATTATGCAAATGTGTTAAAATGAAAGTATACTATATTTATGAACATAGGAGGAGAAATATGAAAAATTTAAAAAAGACTATTGCTGCAATACTGACGGCTGTAATGGCGATGTCATTTGCGGTAATTCCGTCAATGGCACAGGACGGGGAAACAGCGGTATTGATGAGCGAGGAAACAACGCAGGAACGGGGAACTGACGTTCAAGTCGATGAAGAAGGACCATTCGTTGTATTGAGCGAGTTTGGTTCGGATTGCGGAGAAAGCTATGACGGAAATATATTTAAGAAGGTATTTGAAATTTCAAATTATACGGATAGTGCAATTAACATTACTCCGATAGCTGCGATATATGATGCGGACGGAAGTTTGATGGCATTGGAAACGGCAGAACAGAAAAGCATCGGTTCAGAAACTGTTAAAAAGGAGTTTGATTTTAAGCTTAGTCAGGAAAAATTCCCCGATATGAAAATACCGGAGGGCGGAAAAACAAAAGTATTCCTATGGAATTCGCTTGATAATATGCAGCCTGTCGACTATCGTATTCCGCTTAGCGATTTTACAGCCTGCGGAATGACAATCGAATGGTCGGGGGATAATCGGGAAAAGGCATATGCTTATATCGGTGATTACAAGATTGAATTTACAAACGGCGACAATACGGTGGTTGTTGATGACGGTACTTTCCATCTTAATGATACATCATATATAGATAATAACGGAAATACGTTTGTATCGCCCGAAAGCATAGATTTGTGTAATAAATTGTATAAATATCATTTGGCTATAATTGACGCACAAACCGCTGAGGCGGATGAGCTTTATCCGCTGAAAGCGATAGACACAAATCAGGATAAAGTTTTGGTGTGCACATGGAACAAATATCCCGACAGCTATAAGGACGGAACGGAAATAACCCTTGCATACGGTGATGTGTGGGTATTTACGGTTGACGAAGTAAAGGAATGGGGCAGAAAGAACGGCAGAGATTTGGACATGACATTCCGCATGGAACAGCTTATAGGACTTCCGCCGCAAAAGGGCAACACTCATTTCTCATTGCTTTGGGTTGACCCGAAAGATATGTTCAGACCGTCAAGGGATAATGAAATAAATGATACGGAGGCAGAACTTACATTCCCTGAGGGCACATCTCAGGAATATATTGACTGGTTTAACTCAAATGCGGAATATTCATATAATCCGCACCGCTATCCGTGGACAGGGCTTGGATATACATATGATTGGGCGGACAACGGCACTGATTACGGTTTATCGGAATTTATAGTTAAGAGCGGTTCAAAGGCAACCGTTGAAAAGACATATACAAATAATGAATTTTATGACTACATCACAAGTGATGCGGCATAATCAATAAAAAAATCCCAGCGAATAAACACTGGGATTTTTTTATATGTAAAATTAATAATTCATAAAGTCAGCCTCTGATGCAAAACCGCTTCTCAGTGCATTTTCTTTAAGAGCAAAGTAAAGCTGAGTTTTTGTGGCAAAGAAGTACGGATTGACGAAAAGCGTGCCCATGCAGCAGCACAATGTTCCAAGCAAAAACCAGCCGATAAATGACAGGTCAAGAATGAACATATTCATTTTGTGACCGTATGTCGCATTTTTGCTTATTTCAAATGCACGGTTTGTGTCTATGTTCGGATTTTCGGCAAGAATGTACGGTATCATTGCATATTCGTATGACTTCACAATACCCGGAATAACGAATAAGAATGACCACAATGCTGTGTACAGGCTTACGAAAAACATTGATTTGACGATATTCATATACGAATTTTTAAATGCGTAAAGCATATTGTCGATAGAAACGTCATTGTATGCAGCCTGCATATAGAATTTGTTGTGACTGACCGTTATCGGATTTGTCAGAAATGCTTGTACGGCAAAACCTACAACAAGTGCAAAAATCATTACGAAGAATACGATAACAAGCGCCGCAATAACCGCCGAAGGCGACATACCCGAAAATGAATCGGAAATAGATGCTGAACTGCCTCTGCCCGATGAAAAATTAATTCCGCCGCCAACACCGCCGCATACGGCTGAAAAGATAAGCGACGCCAGAAATGACATCCAATAAGTTGTTTTTAATATACCCTTTGCACGTTCTTTTAAATCAACTCTGTCCCACATAAAACAGAACCTCCTTTTTGTTTCGTGAGGTTATTATACCATTTAAAAAAAATAATTGCAATAATTTGACTGTTAATTTATAAATAATTAATATTTATTGACAATGATATAACGTATTAATATAATTTTATGAAAGGACTTTACAGAAAACAACCGATACTGAAAAAAATTTTATTTTTTTGAAGTCATTATAAATGCTGTTTCGTTTATATAAGTGTAACGGATTTTTTGAGTACTTAAAGAGGGGTGAATACAAGACAATATGACAAACAAACAATTTCAGAAAATAATAGCGGAATATGAACGTCTTGTATTCACTGTATGTTACAGAATGGTCGGTGATTATGAGGAGGCACAAAATCTCACACAGGAAACGTTTATATCGGCATTTGTACATATAGATTCATGCCAAACCGATAATTACAAAGCGTGGATTATACGAATTGCGTCAAATAAGGCGAAGGATTATTTGAAAAGTGCGTATAACAGGAAAGTCCGGCAGATGGAAGATGATTTTGACGCACCGTCCGAAAAAATCCCGATTGAAGAAAGATATATACAAAAAGAGAGTGCGGATATTGTAAAGAAAGAAATACTTGCATTAAATGAACCGTATCATAAAGTATCGGTAATGTATTTTTTGGAGGAGCGGACTGTAAGCGAGATTGCCGAAAGGCTGAAACGTCCGAAAAAGACAGTGCAGACCCAAATATCGAGAGCGAAAGATATTTTAAAACGAAATCTCAAAAAGGAGGAATTGATATGAACAGCAAATATTTCGACAGTGACGGACATTTGACAGACGACGCATTTATTGATTTGGACAGCGGAACAGCAGATGAAATGACAAGGCTTGAAATATCGGAGCATCTATCCTTTTGCGATGAGTGTGTTTTAAGATACAGCGAGTATATGGAAAACAGTGTTTTGGAAGAAATACCGCCGAATTTAACAAAGGATATATCAAAAGCGGTAGTGAAATATTCGCTCAAAGACAATATAAAAAGGTATCTGCTTGTCGGGACGGCAGCGTGCTTTGCGATTACATTTTGGGTGAGCGGAGTATTTACACCCGATTTCAACAAATGGGAAAGCAAAGATACCGGCGAAATAGAAGAAAAAGTGAACGATATTAAGACAAAGGTATCGGACGATATTTCAAAATATATAAATATTAAAGACTTGTTTAAGACGGAAAGGGAGTAATTGCATGAACAACTATAATAATATGAATAATATGAACAATCCGAACAATAACCAAAACGGCGGTCAGAACAATCCCAATAATCAGAATATGAATTATAACAGAAATGCCGTAAATAATCCAAACACAAGAAACGGATTTCTTACATTCATATTTTCGTTTATTCCGGGAGCGGGACAGATGTATCTGGGATTTTTAAAGCGTGGTGTGTCGATTATGGGAGCGTTTGCGGCTGTAACGGGTATATCGGGATTTTTGGATATACGAATATTTGCGGTGATATTGCCCGTGCTTTGGTTTTTCTCATTCTTTGATACTTTCAACTTGAAAAGACGTATGCGTTTTGAAGAAATTGAGGATAAATGGCTGTTTAATGTAAATAAATTCTCGGACAAAGACTGGGGAAAAATTATTAAATCACGTCATAAACTATTCGGCGGTGTATGTATTTTTGCCGGAATATATATTATTATAAAATTAATGCTTGACGATTGGCTGGGAGCATTTTCAAATTATATACCCGACGTTGTATGGGAGGTTATATACAAATTTGTGGATACTTTGCCGACGCTTATTGTGAGTGTGCTTATAATTTGGCTTGGATTTAAGCTTTTGCACATCGGCGGAAAAGCCGAAAATGAAGATTATGTGGAGTACAAGGGTTTGAAGGATAACAACGGGGATAAATCGGGCAGTGAGGAGAATTAAAATGGATAATGCAAATAAGAGAACAAGGCGAGTGGGGACAATTACGCTTGGAGTTATGCTTATAGCGGTTGGCGTGCTTTCGGTAATTCATATAATCAATCCGAGTTTGAATATGATAACGATATTGAAATTGTCGCCGATTATATTGATTGCATTGGGAATAGAAATATTGATTGCGGCATTTGTGAACAATTCCGATAAAATACGCTATGACGGTGTGAGCATTATATTATGCGTATTTCTGATATGTGCGTCGCTGGGAATGTCGGCGGTGATGACGGTGTTTGAATATTTCAATCCGATGTATAAACAGGAGCAGCGTCAGGCAAAATCACAGCTTGAACAGCAAAGCTATGAACTGCTTTCGGACATGGACAAAATCTCCGACATAAATATCAGCATAAATTATGACATATTTGAAAAAACAGATGTGCAGAATGACAAGGAATATGCGGATATACATATCAGTTTAAAGGACGATTATGATAATCAATCGGAGTTTTCACAGGATTGTGCAAGTATATGCAGTGAATTATCACCTGTTATCGACAAATTTAATAATGTCAATATTGAATCGTATTCGGGAACAATGAGGGTGTACCTAAACGGAGCAGTGCAGAAGAATTACAAAAAAGAGGATATAGAAAAAATAGTTATAGACGATACAAAGGAAGAAACATCACAGAGCGAGGAATAGAAAAAAAGCAGTGCGTTGCCGTACTGCTTTTTTCTTAGGGTTTTTACCGCCTGAATGAATAGGCGGTGTATCTAAAATATTTTATTGGGGAAGCTAATTAAATAAGAATAAAATTTGCGGTAATTGAAAAAACACATGGATAGAATGATAACCTAAAAACAAAAAAAGCCGTTTCGATTATCGCTAATCGAAACGACCACATTGCCGCAAATCAGTTATTCTTAATTACAAATTCATTATACTATTAAACATAATATTTGTCAATACATAAATTAAAAATATAACAAAAAGTCGATTTATTATATGTACAAATAATATTTTTTGTGATAAACTATGCACTATGTATAAAAGACTTTTTGCAGAATAGGAGTGAATACTATGGCAGATTGGCTGATTGCGGCATATGTAATCAATTTTATACTTATAATTGTTCTGGTATGCTTTGAACGGCGAGAACCTGTGGTTGCTTTGGCTTGGGTGCTTGGGTTTACGGTGTTTCCGATGGTCGGATTTATTGTGTTTCTGTTTTTCGGACAGGGACTTAAAAGCTACAACAGAAAAAAATATCAGCTTAAAGCTCAGCACGATGAAGAATATTCCCGTATGCTCCATTTACAGCATGATATTCTCGAACATACCACCGATGAAAAATACACCGATATAATGCGGTACTTGCTAAACAGCAACAACAGTATCTATACGGAGGATAATTCGGTTGAAATATTTACGTCGGCAAAGGATAAATTTGACAGGCTGATATATGATATAGAACACGCAAAATATACAATAAATCTTTTGTATTTTATTATAAAAGACGATACAATAGGTAAGAAAATAATAGATTTGCTCACCAAAAAAGCCAAAGAAGGCGTAGAGGTGCGGCTATTGTATGATGATATAGGCAGCTTGTTCACACCGAAAAAATTATTCGAGCCGCTTAAAGAGGCGGGCGGAAAGGTGTATCAGTTTTTTCCGGTCAGACTCGGTTCATACCTTAAAATAAATCACAGAAACCACCGCAAAATAGTTGTTATTGACGGCAAGATTGGATATTTGGGCGGTATGAATATAGGCGATGAATATTTTGGATTGAAAAAGCCGTCACCGTGGCGTGACACGCATATGCGGATTGGCGGAAGTGCGGTGTACTTTCTTCAAGAGCGTTTTGCGATGGATTGGCTTTATTCCACAAAAGAGGATTTGTCGGCGGAGTTCGGCAAGTTTTTTGCGGGTGTGGAAAGCGACGGAGATGTCGGCATACAGATAGCGTCAAGCGGCCCTGACTCTAAGGGTGAGGAAATCAAGTGTGCCATGATAAAAATGATTAATGACGCAGGAAAGAATATTTTAATTCAGACACCGTATTTTGTACCCGATAAGCCGTTTATGGAGAGTCTTATTGTGGCGGCAAAATCGGGGGTTGACGTTGAGGTTATGATTCCGGGGATACCTGATAAAAAATATGTGTATTATACCACAATGTCGTATGTCGGTGAATTGCTCAATGCGGGGATAAAGGTGTATAAATATCCCGGCTTTATACATTCAAAGACCATGACGATTGATGACAGTATAAGCACTATCGGCACAACAAATATAGATATAAGAAGTTTTCAGCTGCATTTTGAGATTAATGCGTTTATATATGACAGACACATTTCGGAAATCTGTCATGGCATATTTGATGCGGACAAATCAAAATGTGAGGAGATTACAAAGGAAAAATACAGCAAGCGTGGACTTTTAAATATTATGAAGGAAGGCTTTTACAGATTATTTTCACCGATAATGTAAAAAGCGGAAAGGACAATATGAAAAAGATAAGGATAATATTTATAACGTGTTTTGTGTTTATGATTGTGGGTATGCTTTTACTCAGCAGCACAAAATTCAGCACCGCAATCGGGAATTGGGTGTGGCAAGATGTGGACAAGAACATACAATATACACAGACGCAATCGAATTTGTTTGTAATATTTATGATGATATTGTTATTGGGAAGTCCTGTTATTGCGATAATTTTTGCGATAGTAAGACGTATACTGCGCAAACGTGAGTTGAAGCGTTTGGAGCGTGAGGGCAAAATCGAGGAGTATCGTGAAAAAGCGGAGAAATATAATATGTAATGTTTGAGGGAGAACATAATGAAGAAAAAGATTTTAGGAATTGTTTTGGGGATTGCATTGATGCTCGGCACAGCGGCGGCGGTTTCGGCTAGTGCCAATTTCGCACAGATTGAAAGAGCGGAACAGCTTAATATGATAGAGAATAATTATCAGAACCGTGCGGAAAACTGGGTTAATGCAAAAATACAAATGTATCTTAACACAGATTTTATGTACATAAACGATGTGCAGACAATGTGCGAAAAGCCGTATTTGTCGGACGGGAATACATTAGTACCGCTCAGAACGGTGGGCGAGGCTTTCGGAGCGGATATTTCATGGAATGGAGAAAATCGGGAAATAACCGTTACATATCTGAACAGCACCATAAAAATGAGTATAGGAAGTACCGTGGCGGAAACGGACGGTATTGCGGAAATTATGCCTGCCGCACCCGAAATATCGGAAAACGGCGTCACAATGATACCGCTTAGATTTATTGCGGAGAAATTTGGTGCGGAGGTTGATTTTGACGGGGAAACCGGCGGAATATATGTCGGTATGTCACGTTTTGTGAACAATATTGTAACAGACAGCGTGAAAAATGAAAAGATAGGGGACAGCTATTGGAACTGGACTATCGACAACGGCGATGATTTTGAAATTTATGCAAATGATATGGACTATGTGTGCCTTATGGGGAACGGCGGACGGATTTATATTACTGCGGAAAATCGTGCGTCAAGTCCGAAAAGAGATATGCAGGAAATATTGGCATACTATTCCGAGTTTGCATACCATAATTCAGCTCCCGACAGTAAAACAGGGCTTGGAGAGTCGGTAGTAAGCGTTAATGATGACGGATACGATTATCTGGATTTGACTGTAAATAAACAGGCGAACAGATTTGAAATAAGAAAAATATATACAGATGATACGGTGTATGGTATATATTACTCGATTTATAACGATGTAACAGACAAATATCTGGAAAAGTATAAAAATATAATAGATAGCTTTACAGTGGGATATGACCGGACAAAAGATGTGTATGACACAAATACGCTCGATGAAATGGGTTGTTATAAGTTCAGTAATGCGGAGTTTAATATAAGCTGTAAAATCCCTGTGAGATTTACAGAGTATTATGACGATACGGAAATACTTTTTATAAATCTGAACGGCGAATATACGGACAGTGAAATCAAAATGACGGTTTATCCGAAAAAGAACGGATATGACGCATTGTCGGCGGCTAAATATGATTTGGCGATGCAGAAAAAAGTGCTTGACGAGGAAAACAGCGTATTTTCAAGTGTACTCCCATATAATGAGAGCCGATGTACCGCATATTATTTTACGCAAAGCTATAACGGCGGTACGGCATATGATTTTGACAGAAAAGATATTTATATCGAAAGCGGAGAATATGTATATAACATCAATGTAAAAATGGCGAAAAATCAGGACAGCCGACTGCTTGATTATATTATAGACAGCTTTGAGTTCGGGGAGATAGAATTGTCCGAGGGACAGGCAATGACCGAAAAACAGGTATTGAGTGTTGATGATACCAAAAAAGCATACACTGATGAATTTGAAACCATGATACCGAAAGAATGGGAATGGATTGACTATAAAAGCAATTCACTCAGTATAATGGACTATGATAACGAGGCGACAATAACAATAAATCTTACAGAAAAGAACGATAGTCCGCAGAGCATTATGCGTAGTTACTTAAATCACTTGGAGTTAAAGGGAGCAAATCTGACAGAGGATATAACCGATGTGAGGCTTGGCAGATACAGCGGCTGCAAGGCGGTAATATCGGGCAACGGGACATATTTGACGGTGTACAGATTAGATGCCGGTGACAAGATGCTGGAAGTGATTATTATGACGAATGAATTGTTCTATAATAATCGGTATATAAATTATGCGGAGAATGTTATAAGAAATATCAATCTGAAATAGAATATATCAATATTTGCAATATTTACGGCAGAAAAAGCAATGTATTTATAGCAGTGGGTATGATATTATAAAGAAAAAATTATTAATGCGGAGGATATTGATATGATAAACGTAACGGGAAATTGTTTTCACTTGCAGGGGAAGAATATAAGCTACATAATTCAAGTGGACGAGCATGGGTATGTACTTCATAATTATTTCGGGAAAAAGATAACGCTTAGAAATACCGATACGGTTTTGCCGCCTTGGAAAAGCTGGGGAGTGGTGCTTGACGGGGTGTCGCTTGATATGTTAAGACAGGAGTATCCGGCATACGGCTATTCCGATTTGCGTGACGGAGCATATACGGCTAAAAACAAGGACGGCAACAGTATTTCGTATCTGCTTTATAAGTCATATGAAATTATAAAGGGCAAACCGGTATTGGAGGGACTGCCGTCAACATTTGCAGACGGGGACGAGGCACAAACCTTGGAAATAACGGTATGTGACAGTGTTACGGGATTGGAAGCGGTGCTTTGCTATACCGTGTTTGACAAGTATGATGTTGTTTGCAGAAATACAAGATTTGTCAACCGTTCCGATGATGATATTACGCTTGAAAGTGCATATTCGGCGAATGTGGATTTTTTAAGTCATGACTATGATGTAATTTATCTGACAGGCTCATGGGGCAGAGAAAGGGATATAGTCCGCACACCGCTTGAACATGGTATGCGTCTGGAAGTGTCGAATGCAAGGGGAATAAGCGGACATCAGATAAATCCGTTTGCGGCTATGTGCGATAAAAAGGCTACCGAGCAGAGCGGTGAATGTTACGGATTTTCGCTTGTGTACAGCGGTAATCATTCCACAATGTTTGAGGTTGACCAGTTCGGCTCGACAAGAGTACATTCGGGAATAAATCCGCTCGGCTTTGAATGGATTTTGAAAAAGGGTGAAGTGTTCCAAACACCCGAATGTGTAATGGCATATTCGGCGGACGGCTTGGGCGGTATGTCGAGAGCATACCATGACATATACAGAAATAATTTGTGCCGCAGCAAATGGCAGAATAAACGCCGTCCTATTTTGATTAATAATTGGGAAGGTACATATTTCGGTTTTACCGAAGAAAAATTGCTTGCCATGGCGAAAAGGGCAAAAGAGGCGGGAATTGAACTTTTTGTGCTTGACGACGGCTGGTTCGGCAAGCGTGACGATGACAGAACGTCATTGGGCGATTGGTTTGTGTACAAGGATAAATTGCCGTGCGGAATAGACGGTTTGGCAAAGAAGATTAACGATATTGGTCTTGATTTCGGATTGTGGTTTGAGCCTGAAATGGTAAGCCCGATTAGCGAATTGTACGAAAAACACCCCGACTGGGCAATAAGCGTACCGAACCGTACACCGGTGCAGTCGAGAAATCAGTATATCTTGGACCTTAGCAGAAAGGAAGTCTGCGATTATGTCGTAAAGGCAGTTTCGGATATATTGGCACAGGCGAATATTTCATATGTAAAATGGGATATGAACAGATGTATGACAGATGTGCCGTGCGGAGGATATAACCATAAATATATGCTTGGCTTGTATGATGTTATGGAGCGTATTACATCGGCGTTCCCTGATGTATTGTTCGAGGGCTGCTGTTCGGGCGGCGGACGGTTTGACGCAGGTATTCTGCATTATATGCCTCAGATATGGGCAAGCGACAATTCGGACGCAGTGTCAAGACTTCGCATACAGTACGGCACATCAATGTGCTATCCGCAGTCGACCATTTCCGCACACGTTACGGCAGTGCCGAACCATCAGACAAATCGTGTCTGCTCGCTGAAAACACGAGGCGATGTAGCGTATATAGGTGCGTTCGGATATGAACTTGATATTACAAAATTGTCCGATGAGGAATTTGAGCAAGTGAAAGAACAGATTGCACAGTATAATAAATTGCGTGATTTTGTGCCGAACGGTGATTTTTACCGCTTGGAAAGTCCGTTTGAGGGCAACACTTGTGTATGGGAAGTGGTATCGAAGGATAAGAAAAAAGTGTTCCTGTGTGCAACGGAGATATTGTCGATTGCAAACGAGCATTTTAATTATGTTAAATTGCAGGGTCTGGACGAAAATGCGGTATATACCGATGTTAGTACAGGCGAGGAGATATACGGTGACGAGCTTATGGGACGTGGCGTGATGATGGAATATCCATACGGCGATTTTGTGAGCGTGACGAAAATTTTTGAAGTGAAGTAATAAAGTTTGATAAAAGCAGGAGGAATAAGGCAGCATTTTTGATTTTCTGTCATTGTGATTTACACAATTTTCTAAAAATTAAAAAACACCGCCGTCAAATTCAGACTTAAAAATCCGAATTTGACGGCGGTGTTTTTTACGAAAAATTTCAGCCTAAAATAGCTTTTAAATCTTCTTCGGGAGTGCTGATAGGGGCAATGCCGAAGTTTTCAACCAAATAGTTTAATACATTCGGTGAAATGAATGCCGGCAGTGTAGGACCAAGACGGATATTTTTAATGCCCAGATGCAAAAGGCTAAGCAATATGCAGACCGCTTTTTGTTCGTACCATGACAATACAAGTGAAAGCGGAAGTTCGTTTATACCACATTCAAAAGCCTCAGCCAAAGCTGATGCAACTTTAATCGCACTGTATGCGTCATTGCATTGTCCCATGTCCATAATTCTCGGCAGACCGTTTATGTCGCCCAAATCAAGGTCGTTAAATCTGTATTTTCCGCACGCAAGCGTCAATATTACAGTATCTTTCGGGGTTTGCTTAACAAACTCGGTGTAGTAGTTTCTGCCGGCTCTTGCACCGTCACATCCGCCCACAAGGAAGAAATGCTTTATATCCCCGTTCTTTACGGCGTCGATAACCTTGTCGGCAATACCCAATACCGCACCGTGACTAAATCCTGTCATGACATACGAACCGCCGTTGATACCTGTGCGTGATTGTTTTTCTTTGTATCCGCCAAGTTCCAACGCTTTTCTGATTACAGGAGCAAAGTCCTTGTTTTCGTCAATGTGCACCACATTCGGATAAGACACAACCTCTGTTGTAAATACTCTGTCGGCATAGCTTGGTTTTACAGGCATAAGGCAGTTTGTTGTAAACAAAACCGCACCCGGAATATTGTCAAATTCTTTTTGCTGATTTTGCCATGCAGTGCCGAAGTTGCCTTTCAAATGAGGGTATTTTTTCAGTACGGGATATGCGTGTGCAGGCAGCATCTCGCCGTGAGTGTAGATATTGATACCCATATCTTTTGTCTGTTCAAGCAGAATTTCCAAATCTCTCAAATCGTGTCCCGTAACAACGATAAACGGACCTTCCTCAATGTCAAGCGACACTTTGGTAGGACTTGGAACACCGTATGCGGTAGTGTTGGCACGGTCGAGCATTTCCATACATTTCAGATTGATTTCGCCTACTTCAAGAGTGATTGCAAGCAAATCCTCCATTGTACGGTTGTAGCTTATCACTGCCAATGCTTTATAGAAAAATTCGTTTACACTTTCATCGGTATAGCCAAGCACCATTGCATGGTATGCGTAAGCGGCGATACCTTTAATTCCGAATAATATTAATGATTTCAGCGAGCGTATATCTTCATCGGCGTCCCAGATTAGGCTTACGTCATAATCGGACGTATTTCCGCACGGCGACTGACAGACCGCACAATCGGGAACAATTCTGTTTTTTTCTGCGTGTACTTTGGCAATCATATCTTCAAACACATCATCATTAAAATTAACGTTTGTAAGAGTTGTAAAAAGTCCTTCGATAATTATTCTGTCGGTATTATCGGTTTTGGGATTATTTTCACACGCTCTTGCCAAACCGATAAGAGCACCTGTCAGTTTGTCCTGTAACTCCGCTGTTTTTGCACTTTTTCCGCAGACGCCCGCATTGCCTGTGCAGCCTGAGCAGCCGGCGGTCTGTTCACATTGGTAGCAAAACATTTTTGTATTCATAGCAATTCTCCTTATATATTAAATCTGTGTTGTTCATTTTATTTGCCGTTTGGCATTGATAGTATTATAATATAATTTATAATAAATTTCTGTTGTATTTACAACATAAAAATTATATTTTAAAGGAAAAAAGTGGATATTTAAAAAGGCATGAAATTATAATTTGTGCAAAAATAAACCCTTCGTGAGTATAATATATATTTGTAAAATGGAGTGAAATATAATATAATACATACAGAGGACGTGCACTTGCAGTAGGGAAGGACGGAAGAACATTTAAAGAAATACATCATACTAATCATGGTAATCCCAAACATCATACAAATCCACATGAACATATAATTCATTGGAGTAGTAAAGGAAATCCTATTTTTGAAAAAGATAAAAGATAAATAAAAGGAGAGATAAAATATGCAAGAATATGACAACAATTTTTTTGATGAGAGAGATTTAATTGAAGCATTAAACAGAGGCTGTGAAGTAGAATTTTTATATGATAACAAAAAATATTCAATTACGCATATTGACAATGGTATAAGTATAATTGAATTCAATAATTATGAAAGTGAACGAACTTATGTTGACGCTCAAAAAGCAATGGAGTATGAATTTGGAGATAAAAAGCTCAGGGACATTATTTCCGATATGAAAGTTATTGACAGGTCTTTTTGATTTTCCGTCATTGCGATTTACGCAATTTCCTAAAAATTAAAAAATATTATTGGAAGTCAATAAGGATGATTAATAATGTATAAGATAAATTTTGATAAACATATCGACTTAATTAATTGGGAATGTATTTATTGGGGTATAAAAGAACATCTGATAGAACCCGATAATGCTATTATATATGCAAATAAAGTAATTGACGAAAATAGTGATGCCGCTACTCCTGAAATAATAGAATTGCTAATTATTGATGATATATCTAATGACAATGTTTTACAATTAATTGAAAAAATGTTTTCTGATAAAACAAGGCTGAATAAAGCAAAAGCAACCGCTATGAGGACACTTAGATATATTATTCTGTTTGAAGTCAAAATGAACAGTAATAATAATCAAATATTGTTGGACGAAATAGAAAGTATTTATGCAGATTTTGATTATCCGTCAGATATGGAAAATTTTATGGCATATATGCCGGTGACAGATGATGAATATGATGTTTCAAATCACTCTGCCAAAGAAAATGAACAAAGACTTGTAAATAATTTTAATTTATTTATGTGCAATGAATTGAAATTTTTGAAAAAAAGTAAATAGATTATTTATTTTGATAATATTTTTAAGCTATATTAAAGATAGTGTTATAAATATAATTTTTTTGAAAGTGAATTTTCAAAATCAAGAAAGCCGGTGACTGCTTAATATGATTGATAAAAATGATTGGCGTTTAACAAATCAAATGAAGTATTTATTTGAAAAGAAATTACTTCATACGCATTATACTCCTTTTAGAGAGGGGTGGGAACACGACCACTGCGAATTTTGTTCAGAAACAATAGAACAATCCGCCGGCTTGGCATATTGTACAACTGATAAGTATCATTGGATATGTGAAGAATGTTTTAATGATTTTAAAGAAATATTTAAATGGACAGTGATTGAAGAATAAAGCCAATCACTTATATTTGGATATTTTGGGTAATAGAGCTGTAAAAAGGCACTTAAAAAATTGCATTACGAATAAGGAGAGATAAAATATGCAAGAATATGACAACAATTTTTTTGATGAGAGAGATTTAATTGAAGCATTAAACAGAGGCTGTGAAGTAGAATTTTTATATGATAACAAAAAATATTCTATAACACATTTAGAGGATAAGAAAATAATTATTGGTGAGTTCTATAATTTGGATAGCGTAAAAATATATACCGACCCTCAAAAAGCAATGGAGTATGAATTTGGAGATAAAAAGCTTAGGGACATTATTTCCGATATGAAAGTTATTGACAGGTCTTTTTGATTTTTCGTCATTGCGATTTACGCAATTTCCTGCAAATTAAAAAATATTATTGTGTGTTACACAATCGCTAAAAAAGCCGAGGAATTTCACCCTCGGCTTTCTTGCGGACTTTTTAAACAGCACCTTAATTCTTATCCGAAAAACAAAAATTTCTTTTTCTTGTACGGTTCTTCTTCAACAGATAATACCTTGTAGCCTGTTTCGGCGATTGAACTTTCAAGCTTTTCCTTGTCTATTGAATTTTCGGAGATGATTTCTGTAAGTCCCTTGCTGTGTGAGGACGAAACCTTTTTTATATCGAAATTGTTTCGTATAACATCATTAACATGGCTTTCGCACATACCGCACATCATACCGTCAATTTTAACTGTTGTTTTTAACATATATCTTTCCTCGCTTTCTATATGAATACACTGATATTATATACCCCCCACCCGTATATGTCAAGCCAATATAATATGGATTTTCCGCATATTTTTTTGCTCGATTGTCCGTAATTGTCATTTATACAATGTTATTGTCAATTCACCCTTGACAAATTTATATTTTCTGTTTAAACTATAATATAAGGAATATTGTATATTCGATTTTCTGCATATACAGTGTGCAAAATATATTTATGAAAGGCTATGAAACGATGAAAAATACTGAAAAGACAATGGACAAAATAGTCGCTCTTTGCAAAGGACGCGGTTATATATTTGCGGGCAGTGAGATATACGGCGGTTTGGCTAATACTTGGGATTACGGTCCTCTTGGTGTTGAGTTCAAAAATAACGTAAAAAAAGCTTGGTGGAAGAAATTTATTCAGGAATCACAATATAATGTAGGTATTGACTGTGCTATACTGATGAATCCGGAAGTATGGGTTGCATCGGGTCACGTTGGCGGTTTTTCAGACCCGCTTATGGACTGTAAGGAATGTAAGGCACGTCATCGTGCAGACAAGCTGATTGAAGATTACGCTTTCAGCAAGGGCGAGAGTATCGTTGTTGACGGTTGGAGCAAAGAAAAAATGCTTGAATATATCAAGGAAAACAATATAGTTTGCCCTGAATGCGGAAAACAAAACTTTACGGATATTCGTGAATTTAATTTGATGTTTAAGACATTCCAAGGTGTTACGGAGGATTCTAAGGCACAAATCTATCTTCGTCCCGAAACTGCACAGGGTATTTTCGTAAACTTTAAAAATGTACAGCGTTCAAGCCGTAAAAAAGTGCCTTTCGGTATAGGTCAAATCGGTAAATCGTTCAGAAATGAAATTACTCCGGGTAACTTCACATTCCGTACCCGTGAATTCGAGCAGATGGAACTTGAATTCTTCTGTAAGCCGGGTACAGACCTTGAATGGCACGCATACTGGAAAAAGCAATGTATGGATTGGCTGTTGGCTTTGGGTATCAAGGAAGAAAATGTGCGTTTCCGTGACCATTCTCCTGAGGAATTGGCATTCTACTCAAATGCAACGGCGGATATTGAGTTCGTGTTCCCGTTCGGCTGGGGTGAACTATGGGGTATCGCCGACAGAACAGACTACGATTTGAAACAGCATCAAGACCATTCGGGCGAAAAGATGGAATATGTAGACCCTGTTTCAAATGAGAAATACGTTCCGTATTGTATTGAGCCGTCGCTTGGTGCGGACAGAGTTGCTTTGGCATTCCTTATTGAGGCATATGACGAGGAGGAGCTTGAAGGCGGCGACAGCAGAGTTGTATTGCATCTTCACCCTGCACTTGCTCCTGTTAAGGCTGCGGTATTGCCTTTGTCTAAGAAATTGAGCGATAAAGCAAGCGAAGTTTATGCGATGCTTTCAAAGAAATATAATTGTGAATTTGACGAAGCGGGTTCAATCGGTAAGAGATACCGCCGTCAGGACGAAATCGGTACACCGTTCTGTATCACATACGATTTTGAATCGGAAGAGGATAATTCGGTTACGGTACGTTTCCGTGACAGTATGGAACAGGAAAGAGTTAAGATTGATGAACTTGATAAGTTTATCGAAAGCAGACTTGATTTTTAATTGAAGCTTAAAATTATAATATGCACTTGCGTTTGCGGGCAAGTGCATATTATATAACGCATATATGCTTACAGAATAACTTTTGTGAGTGAGGAGAACTACCATGAAAAAGTTTATAAATGAATTTAAAGAATTTATTTCACGAGGAAATGTCATAGATATGGCGGTAGGTATTGTAGTCGGCAATGCGTTTACCAAGATTATTAATTCGCTTGTTTCCGATATTATAATGCCGTTTATCGGTATTATTACGGGTAAGGTTAATTTGTCGATGCTGAAACTTGTGATAACTCCGGCAAGTGAAGGTGTGGACGAGCTTTCTGTTACATACGGTGCTTTTTTGCAGTCTATATTGGATTTTCTGATTATTGCATTTGCTATTTTCTGTACGATTAAAGTGATTAATTCTGTACGTTCAAAGCTTGAAAAGACAAAGAAAGAGGAGGAAGAAAAAGAGCCTCCGAAACCGACAGCCGAAGAAGTTTTGCTTACAGAAATTCGTGATTTGCTTAAACAAAATAATAAATAAATTATATTAGCAGGGTGAAAGTTTATGAAATTCAAAAGTGATAAGCTTCGTGCAATCAGAAAAAAACATCATATGACACAAAACGAACTTGCTGAAAAAATAGGCGTGAAACACAATACTATTTCTGATTACGAAACGGGATATTCCAAACCTAATACGTTACGCTTGATAAGTATTGCAAATGTATTTAACGTGAGTATGGACTACTTTTTTGAGCCGAACGATAATGATAAATAACATATTACAGTGTATGTGGTTGCATATGCTGTATTTTTTTAGGAGGCAGATATGAAATTTATGCACATATCCGATTTGCATATCGGGAAAAGGGTAAACGATTTTTCAATGCTTGAAGAACAAAAATATATTTTGGACGAGATACTGAAAATTGCAGAAACGGTTGACGGGGTGCTGATTGCCGGAGATGTATATGATAAGAGTATTCCGCCGACAGATGCGGTGGATTTGTTTGATGAATTTCTGACAAATATATCAAGCATGGAGATACCCGTATTCATTATAAGCGGAAACCATGACAGTCCCGAACGTTTGAATTTCGGCAGCAGAATATTTAAAAGACAGAATGTGCATATTGCAGGCGAATATAACGGTACGGTTATGAAAATACCGTGTCATGATGAATTTGGTACGGTTAATGTGTTTTTGCTGCCGTATGTGAAACCTGTAATTGTAAATCACATATTGGATATTGAAACAAGGTCATATGATGAATGTGTGAGAGCGGTTATAGACACTTGCGATATTAATACTGACGAACGCAATATATTGGTCGCACATCAGTTTGTTACCGCAGGCGGACAAGCACCCGAAACATCGGAGTCGGAAACAAAATCGCTCGGCGGTTTGGACAATGTGGATTATACCGCATTTGATAAATTTGATTATGCTGCGTTGGGACATATACACGGCCCGCAGAGGATTGGCAGAGATACTGTGCGTTACAGCGGTTCGCCGCTTAAATATTCTTTTTCGGAGTGCCGGCAGAAGAAGTCTGTTACAATAGTGAATGTAGGGGAGAGCGAGGTTACTTATGAGCTTGTACCGCTTATTCCTAAACGGGATATGGAAATTATCGAGTGTAAATTGAGTGATTTGGCGTCGCAAAAAGCGGATAAGGACAGTTATGTTCATGTTACGCTGACCGATGAGGAGGAATTGGCTGACGCAATTTCAAAGGTGCGTGCGGTGTACCCGAATGTTATGCTGCTTGATATAAAGAACAGCCGTACTGCCGAAGGTCAAAGCAATTACAGTATTTCGAGTGAGGATATAAAGCAAAAATCAATATCGGAACTGTTTTCCGATTTTTATCAAAAGCAAAATAACAGTAAGCTTAATGAAAATCAGATTAGTATTATTGAGAATGTTATTAAGGAAATATCGGAATAAAAAATCTCCCTGTTTTGGTACAGGGAGATTTTTTTGAGGGGAGAAATCTATATAAAAGCCATCATTCGGTAACTGTCTGACTGCCGGTGCTTAAATCTGACGGTCCGCCGTTTGGAATTTCGGGCATATCGGCAGGCTTTTCGCCCTGCGGCATATTTGCATTATTCGGATTTTGTCCCATAGGCGGTTGGCTGCCGTTTGGAGCGGACTGACCGTTCATATTTGAAATATTATAAAATACAACCGCCATTTCGGCTCTTGTCATTGTGTTTGCAGGGTTGAAATTGCCGTCACTGCCTTGGATAATTCCTTTTTTGCTCAATGTGGCAACCGCCTCTTTTGCATAGTCGGCGATTGACGCACTGTCGGCATACTGCGAAACATCGGTTGTAATGTCCTCGTCTTTAATATCACCGTTTGCTTTTAGGGCATTGTAAATCATGTACATTGCGTCTTGTCTTGTGATAGCGTCCTCCGGAGAGAATGTGTCGGTTTCGAGGAAGATACCGCTTGCTTTGGCTTTTGCGATAGCCTCATAATAATACTTGTCTGTGCTTACGTCACTGAAACAGTCCGAAATGTCGGCTGTGAAATTGCATTTTCTATGTAACATTAACACAAAATCACCACGTTTTATGGTAGCGGCAGGGGAGTATTCACCGTCTGATGTACCGTTTACAATATTGTTTTCATATAAATAATCTATCTGTGCCGCCGCCCATGAATAGTTTGAATCAACGTCTGTAAAATAGTCTGATTTTTCCTTGTTTTGCATACCGCCTTGACTGTCCGGCGGCATTTTCATATCAGAACCGTCGGGAGGAGTCATACCGTTCGGGGGTTCTACACCGTCAGGAGGTGTCATTGGCTCGGTCACAGATGTATCAGCTGTTGTTTCGGTTGTATCAGCAAATGTAGGTAATGCGAATGTGGTGAATACCAGATTTAGTGCTGCGATTAGTGCTATAATTTTTTTTGATTTGTTCATGATTTTACAATCCTTTCTTTTCATATAAATATATTTTATGGGAAACATACATGAATATTTTTGTATGCTTATCTTTGCTACAACTACATAATACATCACCTATGTGACTAAAATGTGTTTTTGGTATGATTTCTCTGTATTAATTTACCTCATTAAACGAATATTCCATACAGTTTGTACATATTAATTAAATAACATTATCAGCAAGGGGTTTCAAAATGACATTGAATGATTTAAAATCGGGTGAAAAAGGAGTAATTACATTTATTTCATTGGACGAAAAAACAACACAGCGTCTGACGGATATGGGCGTAACAAGCGGAGTAGAAGTCAAAGTCCTCCGCAGAGCACCGCTCGGTGACCCTATCGAGATATTGGTGCGTGGATACAGGCTCAGCATACGAAAAAATACGGCTGTAAAAATTCAGATAAATAAATGAACGGAGAAAGGTAATGGATAATAAACAAGAACTAAAAATTGCACTTGTCGGCAACCCAAATTGCGGGAAAACAACATTGTTTAATGATTTAACCGACAGTCACTATGAAGTAGGCAATCGGTCGGGCGTCACCGTTGAAAGAAAAGAAGGTATATGCCGATATTCGCACCAAAACAGTATTCGTATTGTTGATTTGCCCGGAATATATTCACTCTCGCCCAATTCGGCAGAGGAGGTAATCACACGACGCTACATAACAAACGAAAAACCCGATTTAATACTAAACATAGTAGACGCTACCAATTTAGAACGCAATTTATATCTTACCACACAGCTTGCTCAAACGAAAACACCTATGCTTATAGCCTTAAATATGATAGACGCACTTAAAAAAAACGGCATGAAAATAGATACTGCCAAACTTGAAAAAGAACTGGGAATATGTGTAGTGCCCATCTCGGCAAGTAAGAGTATTGGCATACAAGATATGGTCATAAAAGCAATAAATGTGGCAAATGAGCCGTACAGACAACATCATATGGATTTTAATGATGCGGAAATGTCGGCTCAAAAACGTTATCGGTTTATCGAAAAAGCGGTGAAGTCGGCAAGTGAGAAAATCGGCAAAAACAAACAGGATATACTCACCGAACGAATAGACAAATTAATGCTGCACCCCGTATTTGCAATACCGATATTTTTGCTTATCATTTTTATGATATTTCAAATTACGTTCGGCACGATAGGAAATTTTCTGTCGGATATAGCGGACAATATTGTAAATGTGCAAATTGCCGATTTTATATCAAATGTTTTGTGCATATTAAACGTAAATACATTTTTAAAAAGTCTTGTTATAGACGGTATACTTTCCGGTATCGGCGGAGTGATTGCGTTTTTTCCGCAGATAATGTTGTTGTTTTTGTTTCTGTCATTTTTAGAGGACAGCGGTTACATGGCACGTACGGCATTTATTATGGATAAATTATTTGTACATCTCGGTCTTTCGGGAAAATCGTTTGTACCTTTGATTATGGGCTTTGGCTGTACCGTTCCGGCGGTAATGTCCGCAAGAACGCTCGAAAACGAACATAATCGGCGGCTGACAATATTATTGACGCCGTTTATGTCATGCGGTGCAAAAATGCCCGTATATGCGGTCTTTGCGGCGGCATTATTTTCAGAAAATCAAGGTATTACAGTATTCAGCCTGTATTTGCTCGGAGTGGTTATGGCGGTGATTTCGGGAATTATTTTCAGCAAAACCGTATTAAAGGGCGATAATTCCGCATTTATACTCGAACTTCCTCCTTACCGTATGCCGACCTTAAAATCCACCTTTCATCATATGTATGAAAAAATAAAGGATTTTGCGGTAAGAGTGGGCACGGTACTGCTTATGGCGAGCATTGTAATATGGTTTCTGCAAAATTTCAATTTCGGACTTCGCATGGTATCGGACAGCAGCGAAAGTATGATAGGCACGATAGGCAAGGTAATTGCACCGATATTTGTTCCGTGCGGATTTGGTGATTGGAAATCAGCGGTATCACTGCTTTCGGGATTTGCCGCAAAAGAGGCTGTAATATCCACAATGGGTATTTTGTACTCATCGGGCAATACCGCCGATTTAACATCAGTATTATCGGACGTGTTTACTCCTGTCAGCGGATACGCATTTTTGGTGTTCGTGCTTTTATATTCGCCTTGTGCGGCGGCTCTCGGTGCAATTAAAAACGAAATGAATTCGTGGAAATGGACAATATTTTCGGCTTGTTATCAAGTGTGTATTGCATGGGTAGTATCTATGCTGGTGTATCGATTGGGCATGATTTTAATATAGGGGGCGTAAGAATAAGTCAGCATTTTTGATTTTTCGCAATTTCCTACAAATTAAAAAAACAGACAAACCCAAAAGGATTTGTCTGTTCATAAAATATATTAATTATTTGCTAAGCAAGTTGTCGATTGACTCGGCAGCTGTTTTACCGGCTCCCATTGCCAAAATAACAGTAGCTGCACCCGTAACAACGTCACCGCCGGCATATACGCCTTCAAGGCTTGTTGCACCATGGTCGTCTGCTATGATACAGCCACGCTGATTTGTTTCAAGACCTTTTGTTGTAGCCTTAATCAACGGGTTTGGAGTCTGACCGATTGCAACAACAACAGTTTCAACATCAAGAATGTGTTCGCTGCCTTCTTTTGCGATAGGTCTGCGTCTGCCGCTTGCATCAGGTTCGCCAAGTTCCATTTCGATACATTCCATACCGGTTACCCAACCTTTTTCGTCACCGATAATTTTTGTAGGGTTGTTAAGAACTTTAAATATGATGCCTTCTTCCTGTGCATGGTGAACTTCTTCTTTTCTTGCCGGAAGTTCTTCCATACCACGTCTGTATACTATATATACATTTTCAGCACCCAATCTCTTTGCAGAACGAGCTGCGTCCATAGCAACGTTACCGCCGCCAAGCACTGCAACGTCCTTACCTACGAAAATAGGTGTATCATATTCAGGGAATTTATATGCTTTCATCAAGTTAATTCTTGTCAAGAATTCGTTTGCTGAATATACGCCGTTTAGGCTTTCGCCGTCAATGTGCATAAAGCTTGGCAAACCGGCACCCGAACCGATATATACGGCATCGAAACCGTAATCGTTTTTCAATTCGTCAACAGTAATAGTCTTGCCGACAATTACGTTAGTGTCGATTTTAACACCCATTTCCTTTAATGTATCGATTTCCTTTTGTACGATAGCCTTAGGCAATCTGAATTCGGGAATACCATACATCAAAACACCGCCGGCTGTGTGGAACGCTTCAAAAATAGTAACGTCATAGCCTTTTTTAGCCAAATCGCCGGCACAAGTCAATCCTGACGGACCTGAACCTACAACAGCAACCTTCTTGCCGTTTGATGCCGGTTTTTCAACTTTTTCTTTTACATTAGCCATGTGCCAGTCTGCGACAAAACGTTCAAGTCTGCCGATACCGACGCTTTCGCCCTTGATACCTCTGACGCACTTAGACTCACACTGTGACTCCTGCGGACATACACGACCGCATACAGCAGGCAACGCATTTGTTTCTTTGATTTTTTGATATGCACCCTCAAAATCACCCTCAACGATACGAGCGATAAATTCAGGGATTTTTACGCTTACAGGACAACCCTGCATACAAGGTTTATGCTTACAGTTCAAGCATCTTGCCGCTTCTTCCTTTGCCATTTCTTCGGTATATCCTGTGCTTACTTCCAAAAAGTTTTTATTTCTAACGTCGGGTTGTTGTTCCGGCATTGGAATTTTAGTTAAAGACATATTAGGCATTGTGATTTGTCCTCCCAATTCTGCAATGACCTTCATCGCAAGATTTTTTTTCATGTGCTTTGAACATTTGCTGTCTGTTTAAAGCTGCTTGCCAGTCAATCAGGTGACCGTCAAAGTCAGGACCGTCTACACAGGCAAACTTTGTTTCGCCGCCTACAATAACACGGCATCCACCGCACATACCTGTACCGTCAATCATAATAGGATTCATGCTTACGATTGTCTTGATACCGTATTCTTTTGTAAGATTGCAAACCGCTCTCATCATTACCAACGGACCGATTGCGATTACCGCATCATATTTTTCGCCGGCTTCGATAAGTTCTTTCAATCTGTCTGTTACAAAACCTTTTGTTCCGTTTGAACCGTCGTCTGTTGTGATTACAGTCTTGTCGGATACGGCTTTCAATTCATCTTCAAGGATAATAAGGCTCTTATCTCTGAAACCTGAAATTGCGTGAACCTCCGCACCCATGCCGTGAAGCTTTTTAGCCTGCGGATATGCGATAGCAGTACCAAGACCGCCGCCGATTACGGCAACTTTCTTCAAGCCTTCCAATTCTGTCGGCATTCCGAGAGGACCTGCAAAGTCCAGAATTTCCTCGCCTTGTTCAAGCTGTGCAAGGTCTTTTGTTGTTTTACCTACGATTTGAACGATAATTGTTACTGTTCCCTTTTCACGGTCAAAATCCGCTATTGTGAAAGGAACTCTTTCGCCATACTCATCAATTCTCAAAATAATAAATTGACCCGGCTCTGCTTTTTTTGCGATAAGCGGAGCGTCAACTTCCATAAGGAAAATTTGAGGGTTTAGTACCTTTTTGGTTACTATTTTATATGCCATGTGTTTCACCCCTATAAAATATTTCATACTAATGATAGGTTATCATATACATACTATAATATCATTTTATATAACATTTTTCAACTACTTTTTTTTAATTTATTCATTATATACGCATAAATTATTCAGAAAATCAGTTATCATACAATTTATATTTAAAATTCAAAAACATTTGTTTGATTTTTATGCAAAAATGTGTTATAATATTCTCAATATTTTATTACATAGTTTAAGGCAGGTATCTATATATGGAACTATCGGAAAAGGATATTCAAATACTTGATTTTATATATTCGCAGATAACACAGTTCGGTTATCCGCCGAGTGTGCGTGAAATATGCGAGGCAGTCGGACTTCATTCCACCGCAACGGTGCACGCAAGACTGAAAAAACTCGAACAGGCGGGAGTTATCGAAAAGAAATCTTCAAAAAACCGTTCGCTTAGATTGGTTAATTACACTCCCGACAATGTTGAGCATATCAGCAAAAGTATCGGTATACATGACGATAAATATCTTGAAATTCCCGTTTTGGGCAAGGTTACTGCCGGCGAGCCTATCCTTGCCATGCAGGAATACTGCGACACTTTCCCGCTGCCGATGGATTTTGCTCACAACAAGGAATTGTTTATGCTGAGAGTACAGGGCGAGTCTATGATTAATGCGGCTATTTTGGACGGCGACTATATTATTGTACAGCGTCAGCCGACCGCACAAAACGGTGATATTGTGGTTGCACTGCTTGACAATGAAAATGCTACGGTGAAAACTTTTTACAAGGAAAAAGGGCATTTCCGCCTTCAACCCGAAAATGATACCATGGAGCCTATTATAGTAAATGAATTGTCTATTGTCGGCAAGGTTGTCGGTGTGTTCAGAAAAATGTGATAAGCGATTGTAAATTTTAATGGATATTGGTTTTTGTATAGGGAGAGTTTGAAGTTTAATCAAACTCTTCCTATTTTATTTGCGGCGATTATATGGAGTGTGATATAAATTATAATTCATCACACATTCTTACATCTTTGCATATTATGTAAACATGGGAATATCAATATTTCCCCAATAAACTGAAAGGTGGAATATATCTATGGCTAACGACAAGAAAGACATTACCGATACAGTAAACAGTGATATGCAGAGAGATAAAGAAATCGAAAAACGTAAAGATGAAGATGCAAAGCCGACTTGCTCAATGTGTGAAAAAAATAATTGCACAAATAATAATAACAATAATAATTGCGGTAACAGCAGCAATAACAGTACAAATATGCCGAAACATCAGTGCGGATGTGTGGGGTATGCGTATGTGCCGTCACAGATATTCGGTAAAACATATACTGCCGAACAGGGATTGAATAACGGGACAATGTTTCCGGAATTGAATTTGAACATTGACGAATACGGAAAAGTGTGCAAGGGGGTAGGTATGTAATGGACAGACAGAGTTTGTTGAAAAAGGTGCAGTCATACGGGTTTGCGGTGTATGATTTGCAGTTGTATCTCGATACGCATCCGGACGATAAAAAAGCATTTAATATGTTTAAGGATTTGGTGGAAAAAACAAAGGAAGCAATGGCGGAATATCAAGACCAATATGGTCCGCTTACACCTCATGCAACGGCAATGTATGACACTTATAAATGGATTGAAGGTCCATGGCCATGGGAAAAGGAGGCTAACAAATAATGTTTTCATATTTAAAAAATTTGCAGTACCCTATAAAAATTAAAAATAAAAATCCTCGCCTTGCAAATATAATAATCACTCAATACGGCGGTCCGAACGGCGAATTGGGTGCGTCACTCAGATATTTGTCGCAAAGATTTACTATGCCCGATGACATGACAAAAGGATTGCTTACGGACATTGGTACGGAAGAACTCGGGCATTTGGAAATGGTTGGAAGTCTTGTGACGCAGCTTAGTGACGGCACTATGGCAAAGGATTGGGAAAAGATGAATTCGGCTGAGTATTATGCGGATAACGGAGTATCGGTGTATCCGCAGAGTGCACAAGGCGTACCTTTTAATGCGGCGAGTATAGCGGTAACGGGCGACCCGATAACAAATCTGTATGAGGATTTGGCGGCAGAACAAAAAGCAAGAGCGGTATATGACAACATTCTGCGTTTGTCCGATGAACCTGATGTAAATGACGTAATAAAGTTTTTGCGTCAGCGTGAAATTGTACATTTTCAGAGATTTGGTGAGGCATTGAACAGACTGCAATGCAAAGTAAATAAATAATTTTGTATAATAACTTTACGAAACAGGACGAAATCAGAGATTTCTATGTATCGGAGAACATTTTATCATAATACTCCGATAACATTCAGCTGCCTGTGTCGTTATGGTATAAATCAGCAAAGTACATCGTTTGCATAGCGGTGTACTTTATTTTTAATTTGTAGGAAATTGCGTAAAACGTAATGACGAAAAAACAAAAATGAGTTCGCTTCCTGTTAGCAAAAAAACAGAAATCGAAATTTTTTAATGCAAAGAAAAAACACCGCAAAAGCGGTGCGACTGGCACCCTCTACGTGAGTCGAACACGTGACTAGCCCTTAGGAGGGGCTTGTTATATCCACTTAACTAAGAGGGCGAATATAATATAATTATATAATTTCAACCGCTTTTTGTCAACCTTTTAATAATTAAAAAAACACGTTTTTTGCAACCGTAAAATAATGTGTATTTGTTGTTGACTATTTCTGCTATCTATGATATAATTTATACGAAAAAAAGAGTTGAGAAATCGCATAGACGATTACTCTCAAATGGTTTAGTTAAAAAGTAATAACCGTACATTTGGTAGTGGGCGGTTATTTCTTTTTATGTAAACATAAACTAATGATACCTACGACAAGTATTCCTATCTGTATCAAATCAGACAGACTTATTGTAATATACATCAGCATCCCTCCTTTCAGAGGGACAAAGACCCTCTCTATTTTTTAATAGAGAGCAACCGCCTATTCGTCTATAAAATGATTAAAATTCAACGTGATTTCTCAACTCGGTTTTAATCTTATCATATAACCGAATTTTTGTCAATCAAAAACACACCGCCGGAATATTCACATACTCCAAACGGTGTGTTTCTTTTATCAGTTATTGTCTGCGTCCAATGCGTCCTCCAACCAGAACGAACCTATATCGAATGCGTGATACAAATCGTCACGCTCCGTCTTACGATATACCTGTCCTTTGCCCAATTCGCCGCTGTTATCCTGCAATTCCAATTTTATCTTTGACGCAATGTCCATTCCGTATTCCTGCTTCGTTTCGATAATCTTCAACGCAAGAATATACTTATCCTCCAAATTACCATAATAAATCTCGTTACCCTTACGAATAACAGGTTTATCCTTATAAGTAAAAACTTTCTTCTTAGCAGTAGCCATCATTCTTCCCTCCGGTTTCAAATATTTTAAATACTTTTCATCAGCCTTCACAAGGAACTAAATTATATCCCGCAGTCAACGCTTTTATATCTATTTCCGCTAACGCTTGTTTAGCCTTTGGGATATTTTTTGTAATAGAGTCTTTAAGTTCGTCAAGCACGAATATGCCTGTTTCCTTCAAAAATGCACCAAGCATTACCATGTTCGACAATGCAGCATTGCCAAGCTCCGCCGCAACTTTTGTTGCCTCGATATATTTTATCTTAACATCATTTCTTTTCACTTTTCTGTCTACCAATGTCTTGTCTACCAAAATTGTACCGCCCTCCGCAACTGCGTCCTCAAACTTGTCCAGTGCAGGTTTATTAAGAGAAATAAGCACATCGGGATTTACAATAATCGGCGATGCGACAGGTTCTTCGGATATTACAACATGACAATTTGCCGTACCGCCACGCATTTCAGGACCGTATGACGGAAGCCACGAAAGCTCCTTACCGGCAACCATGGCTGCGTGTGCAATCAATTTACCCATAAACAATACACCTTGACCACCAAACCCCGCAATAATAATTTTCTTCTCCAACATACTGTAAACCCTCTCTTATATATTCTTATAAACACCTAACGGATAGTACGGTATCATATTTTCTCTCAGCCAATCCATAGCCTCAACAGGATTCATACCCCAGTTTGTAGGACAAGTCGACAATATTTCTACCAATGAAAAGCCTTTTCCGTCAATTTGATTTTGAAAAGCTTTCTTTATTGCTCGTTTAGCATCTTTAATATGCGGTACACTGTCAAGTGCAACACGCTCGATATATGAAGGTCCGTCCAATGTAGACAGCATCTCGCATACTCTCACGGGATTACCCTGTGTTTTAACATCACGTCCGTACGGCGATGTCTGCGTCACCTGTCCCGGCAATGATGTCGGAGCCATCTGTCCGCCCGTCATACCATATATCGCATTGTTTATGAATATAACTGTGATATTCTCGCCTCTTGTAGCAGCATGGACGGTTTCCGCCGTACCGATTGCCGCCAAGTCGCCGTCACCCTGATAGGTGAACACTATTCTGTCGGGAAGAACTCTCTTTATTCCCGTTGCAACCGCAGGTGCTCTGCCGTGTGCCGCCTCCTGCATATCACATTCCCAATAATCATATGCAAATACCGCACAGCCGACAGGAGCAACCCCGATAGTCTTTCCTTCAATACCTAATTCGTCCATAACCTCCGCAACAAGTCTATGAGCTATACCGTGTGTACAACCGGGGCAATAGTGCATAGGCACGTCGCATAAAGATTCGGGTCTTTGATAAATTTTCTCCATATTATTCCCCCGCAATCTCTTTCACTTTATTTATAATCTCATTTGGTGTAGGAATTATACCGCCTGTACGCCCGAAGAAATGTACATCGGCTTTTCCGTTTACCGCAAGCTTAACATCTTCCACCATCTGTCCCATACTCATTTCAACCGACAAAAATGCCTTTGCGGTCTTTGCGGTCTGCTCGAATATATCTTTCGGGAACGGATAAAGAGTGATAGGTCTTATCAAACCTATTTTATAGCCCTGCTCACGCAATTCGTTCATAACAGTCTGAGCAATTCTCGATGTTGTGCCGTAAGCCGTCAATACGATTTCGGCGTCCTCCAAATTAAACGCCTCATATCTCTGCTCGTCTTTTTCAATCTTGTCATACTTTTTCTGTCTTTCAAAAACAGTGGCTTCAAGCTCCTCCGGCGACATATACAAGCTGTTTATAACGTTGTGCTTACGTTTCTTTTCCGTGCCGACGGTTGCCCATGTTTTTTCCGATTTAGTCTTTTCCACTTCGTCGGGGAACACAACCGGCTCCATCATCTGACCCAAAGTACCGTCGCCCAAAATCATAACGGGATTTCTGTATTCGTCTGCCAGATTGAATGCGTCAACGGTAAGACTCACCATTTCCTGAACCGAGTTCGGAGCTAAAACTATCAAATGATAGTCGCCGTGACCTCCGCCCTTTGTCGCCTGAAAATAATCCGACTGAGCCGGCTGTATACCGCCCAAACCCGGACCGCCTCTTACCATATTAACAACCACGCACGGCAAATCGCACGCTGCTATATATGATAAACCTTCTTGTTTCAAGCTGATACCGGGGCTTGACGAGCTTGTCATAACTCTTGCACCGGCACCCGCTGCACCGTAAACCATATTAATTGCGGAAACTTCGCTCTCCGCTTGCAGAAATGTTCCGCCGATTTTAGGCATTCTCTTTGCCATATATGCGGAAATTTCAGTTTGAGGTGTAATAGGATAGCCGAAGAAATGACGGCAGCCCGCTCTCATAGCCGCTTCGGCAATAGCCTCGTTACCCTTCATTAAAACTTTTTCGCTCACTTTAATTTACCTCCAAATCCCATGCAAGGCTATTTTTCAATAGTAATAGCCACATCGGGACACATTGTTGCACAAAATGCACATCCTATACACTTGTCTTGTTCTTCAACCGCCGCCGGTGTAAAACCTTTTGCGTTCAGCTTATCTTTTGACAATTTAATTATCTTTTTCGGACAAGCATTCACACACAGTCCACAGCCCTTACAGCGATTTTCGTCTACTATAACCTTAGGCATAGTTTATCTGTCCTTTCTGTTCTCCCACGGCTTTTTCAAAAAAATCTCCATCTCGAAATTTTTGCAAGCCATATTTTCAAGCGTTTTTTTCGTACCGCAATTATACACAACCGGTATCCCCGTTCTGTCCGATACCTTTAAAAGCTCCGCATATCCCTCTGCCAGCACGTCACCCGTCGTTTCATCGGCAAGATTGGTGTTGTTGAAAATATCCGTCACTTTGAGCCTTGACGCTTTCTCAACAGACTCAATATATTCAATAATATCATCAGCATTTTGCGTAAGCGGACGTTTTGTATTAACTACAAAGTGCATCTGATATTTCTCGTTTTCAAATTCTCTTTTATATCTGCCCAGTGCAAACGCACCGTCCTCGTCACCGCCGACATCAATTATCCCCACGGCGTCCTTATCCGCAAACACTTTCTGCGTTTCGGTCGGCACTGTCGGAATATCCACATTGCTCCCCGCAAAGTCGGAGGCTATGACGTTTATTCCGTATGTTTCCAAAATCTCCTTTGCATCGGCTGTTCTGAAATACGGATTAACGGTGTCCAAATCCACAATATATACTTTCTTTCCGTCTTTTGCCTGTTTCACCGCAAAGTTTAATGCGGTTTCGGTTTTTCCGCTGCCAAAATGTCCTACAAATATATGAATTCTGTTTTCCAACGCAGTCCATTCCTTTCATAATGCAAATCAGTCTGTCAACATATTATATTATTATATCATATCTGTTCTCAATTTACAATACATAAGCCACAATCGGTATATATTTATCTTTAAGTTTTCGGTCTGCTTTTTTGACGGCAAAAAACGACACCAACATCATAATTATCCCCGCCAAAACAGACACTCCCTCGCTTTTGCCGACCGCATACACTATTGCATACATCAAAAAAAGCATAATAAGCGGCAGAATGTACACCAAAAATGCCGCCAAAAGTACATATGACGTCTGCATTTGTATTGCCACTCTGTCGCCCTTTTTTGCACCCGCCTCATTTTTTGCGGATATAATCTGTTCTGTCGGAGTGCAGCCGCCCTTGCAGTTTGCACAATTCTCACCGCAGGCGGATTTTCTCACTATTCTCACTTTTGCAATACCGTTTTCCACGCTTTCAACACTGCCGATTTCACGCATAATTTTTTCCTTCCATATATCAGCTTACCGACTTTGCCAGCATTTCCCGTGCGTGACTCAGTGCGGTCTGTGTAATATTTGTACCGTCGATAATTCTCGCAAGTTCACGTTCCCTGTCCGTTTCCGACAATTCAAGCAGGGACGTTGACGTTTTGTCATTCACTATATTTTTCTGTATCAGGAAATGATTGTCCGCAGCCGCCGCAAGCACCGCCAAGTGCGTTATGCAGATAACCTGTTTTTTATCCGCAATCTGTGATAATTTAGCGGCGATTTTCTGTGCGGCACTTCCCGACACACCCGTATCAATCTCGTCAAAAATCATCGTGTCCACATCGTCCTCGTCAGCCAGAATTGACTTAACCGCAAGCATAACCCTCGACAATTCACCGCCTGACGCCACTTTCACAAGCGGTTTTAACGGTTCACCTAAGTTTGTGCTTATCATAAATTCAACGTTATCGACGCCGTTTGACGAATAACCGCTGTACGGTGCAATATTAACCGCAAATTCGGAATTTGGCATATCAAGTTCCGTCAGCGATTTTTTTATCTGGCTTTCCAATTCATGCGACGCTTTTTTTCTCGTTTCGGTTAAACATTGTGCCTTTTTCTTCAATTCCGCCTCGACCATATCACGCTTTTCGATAAGCATATTAAGCTGATTGTCGCTGTCGCTTATCGTTTCGAGTTCAGCCTTTGCTTTTTCGTAATATTTCAAAATTTCTTCTTCGTTATTTCCGTACTTGCGTTTTAACCCCGAAATAATATCAAGTCTTTCCTCAATATCATTTAATGTATTTTCATCATAATCTATCTTTGAGCCGTACTCTTTAAGTTCGTGCGCATAGTCCTCTATGCCGTACATGATGTCACTTAATTTATCGTATATATCAGCCAGATTACTGTCATAATCCTTTATCTTTTCCAATGCCGATACCGCCACACTTATCCCGTCATATGCCGACTGAGTTTCTCCGCCGTCATATAAATTCGCATATGCCTCGCTCACACCCATGGAAATTTTCTCGGAATTTGCCGCAATGTCACGCCGTTCTGCAAGTTCGTCATACTCGCCGACCTTTAAAGCAGCACTTTCAATCTCGTTTGTCTGATAGGATAACAAATCCATTCGCTGTGCTTTTTCCTGTTCGTTCAGGCTAAGCTCGTCTATCTGTTTTTCTATCTCACGATACTGATTGTACACTGCCAGATACGCATTTTTTTCGGCGTCGTTTTTCGCAAACTTATCCAAAAATTTAATATGCTTTGACGGAGTAAGCAAGTCCTGATTGTCATGCTGACCGTGAATATTTATAAGATAGTTGCCTATCTCACGAAGTGATGCCGTAGATACTATCACCGAATTAATTCTGCTTACGCTTCTGCCGTCCTCGGTAATGTCACGGCTTACTATAACTTGATTATCCTCAACATCAATACCGTATTCTGCTATTTTCTCCGCCACAAAACCGCTCACGTCAAACATGGCTTGAATTTGTGCCTTTTTTTCGCCGTATCTGACCAGAGCCTTGTTTGTTCTCGCTCCCAAAATAAGATTTATCGAGTCTATAATAATAGACTTACCCGCTCCCGTTTCACCGGTAAGAACGCTCATACCGTTTTTGAAATCAACACTCAGATTTTCTATAACCGCAATATTTTTAATATGAAGATGTGTCAGCATAACTTTCATATCCTTTCGTGAAAATATTTATTTTGTCAATCTGAATATCTTGTTTAATTTAGCGGCAACCTTTTCTGCTTTTTCAGGACTTTCGGTTATGATAAGCACCGTATCGTCACCGGCAACCGAGCCTAAAATCTCGGTATCAATCATACTGTCAAGTGACGCCGCAACCGCCGGAGCCATACCCGGAAAACTCTTTACCACAACCGTGTGCAAAGCGAAATTAACGCTTATAACCGCATCGGAAAACATAGCGATATGCTTATCCGAGTCGGGTTTTGCCGCACCGGGAAGTGCATATTTGTAAGCGTTTCCGCCGATAGGAATTTTTATAAGACCGAGTTCCTTAATGTCACGGGATACTGTCGCCTGTGTGACGTTAAAACCGTCATTTTTAAGTTCCTGTAAAAGAGCCTCCTGCGTCTGAATGTCCTTTGAATTTATTATACTTAATAATTTACTGTGTCTGCGATATTTCATTTTCTTCCACCATTTTCTTTTTACAACAATTTCATAATCAGCGTATCGTAGAACGATTGATTGCTGATTTTAATCAATTTGGTTATATAACCCGATTTTGTTATAACAACCTTATCGCCGTACTGAATATGTGCTTTCACACCGCCGTCAATGCTGACCGACGCCTCGTACCTGTAATTTTTGTCAAGCTGCAAAGTTACGGTTTTGTCTGCGGATACTATGGCAGGTCTTGCCGTCAGCATATGCGGACAAATCGGTGTAGCGACAAACAGCGTCATAAGAGGGTCGACAACAGGACCGCCCGCAGACAGTGAATATGCGGTAGAGCCTGTCGGAGTTGCGATAATCATACCGTCAGCGGTATAAGTATTCACCAGTTCATCATTAGAGTATAATTTATAGTGTATGAGTCTTGACTCAATGTGTTTTGATATAACAACATCGTTAAGTGCGTGATAAACCCCGTCACACACACCGTTTTTATACACTTCCACACGCATCATCATACGGTTTTGCACATTAAAATCGTCACTGAGGAGTTTATCCATAGCCGACTCTATGTTATCGGGTTCAACCTCCGACATAAAACCGATAGTACCCAAATTAATCCCCAAAATAGGCACATCGCCTTTTGCACACTGCTCGGCAACTTCCAAAATTGTCCCGTCACCGCCAAGCACTATTGCAAAGTCCACAAAACTGTATATTTCCTCGTCTGCGAAAGTAACATCAAATCCGTATTGCTCATAACACCTGTCCATATATAAGCTTGCCTTGTTTTTCAGATATTCAACTGTTTTTCTTGCATAGATAAGTTCCTTATCCTTTGTTATATTAGGTATAACAGCAATTTTTTTCATATTTCCCTCCAAAGACATTATACACTCTTCATGTCCGAAATATTTCTATTTCATTATACTCCTTTACGAACAAAATTTCAAGTTTTAAATGAATATTGTGTAATTTTATTCACATAAATATACATAAATTAATATTTACGTTCACTGTACATATAAAATACAGCGGTTATTAAAAAAAGTTTCTGATAAAATCTTTTTAATTTTCAATCGCTTACTTGTACTTGATATTAAATCCCCAAAATAGTATAATGTATATATAAAAAAATTATAAGGAGTGACCACTATGAGATACGAACTAACCAAAGATTTGGAGTGCGGCAACGCAATGGTTGACAATGAGCACAGAGAACTTTTGCAGGCGGTGAACAAATTGCTTGATGCGTGCAGTCAGGGCAATGGCAGAAAATCAATCAAGCCTACCGCCGACTTTTTATTAAAATATGTCGCAACTCATTTTGCACACGAAGAACAGCTGCAACAAAAAGTGAATTATCCGAATATTGACGCACACAAAAAGTTTCATGCGGAGTATACAAAAAAATTGAAAGACATTACCGCAGCTATCCCCGACACAGACGCGTCTTTGCTTGATTTGAGCAATTTAAACCGGCATATTGCAGTGTTAATATCACATATTAAAATCGAGGACAAACGTCTTTGCGAATACATAAACAGTAAAAAATAATTTGCTGTTACGAAAAGAGTTATATTATATATTGAAAGGAAAAATGATATGTCTAATGAAACACAAGACAAGATTGAGGGCAGAAACCCCGTCATGGAGGCATTGAGAGCAGGACGTGAAATTGATAAAATTTTAGTTAAAAAAGGTAAGCCCGAAGGCTCGGTAATTCCTATTATAAAAAAAGCCAAGGCTTTGGGGATTGTCGTGCAGGAAGTGGAAAAACAAAAGCTTGACTCGATAAGCGAATCTGATAATCATCAGGGTGTTATTGCATATGCGGCAGTGCATGAATATGCAACGGTGGCGGATATTCTAAATCGTGCAAAGGAAAAGGGCGAAGACCCGTTCGTGCTTATCTGCGACAAAATTACCGACCCGCATAATTTGGGTTCGATTTTGCGTACGGCAAACTGCGTCGGTGCACACGGAATTATTATCCCGAAACGCAACAGCGTCGGACTGAACTCAACCGTTGCCAAAACCTCTGCCGGAGCAATGGAATATACACCTGTCGCAAAGGTTACCAACATAGCACGCACTATTGATGAGCTTAAAGAACAGGGAATGTGGATTGCAGGTGCACAAATGGACGGCGAGGAGATGTACAAGGCTAATCTTACAGGCTCTATCGGTATTGTAATCGGCAGTGAGGGTGAGGGTATCAGCCGTCTGGTGAGCGAAAAGTGCGATTTTCATGTGAGCATACCTATGTGCGGTGAGATTAATTCGCTTAATGCGTCGGTTGCCGCATCGGTTCTGATGTATGAAGTATTGCGTCAGAGAAACATTAAAAAATAAGGTTGTTAAATTTTGCACAATGTTTTACGGTAAATTATTATGCGTTTTGTGAATATTAAATTATATTGCATTATATTGCTAATCGAAAATGAGCAAATCAAAGAAAAACAGAGCATTTCAATGCTAAACGCAGATATTGTGCATATAATTAATTTTCTGATAGAAAATTAGGTAATAAAGTAATATTTAAGGGTGGAATTTTAGATATAAAGATATTATTATATAGGTATGTTTTTCGGTGGTGCAGTCCTTGACGGAATGCACCATTGTTAGTTAAAATTAAAATGTTTTATGTAAACGGGAGGATAACCTAATGAGAGCAGTTATTACAGTGGTGGGGCGTGACAAGGTTGGTATTATTGCAAGAGTAAGCAATGTTTTATCTGATACAGGTGTGAATATCCTTGATATTTCTCAGACTATTATGCAGGATATGTTTACTATGATTATGCTTGTTGATACTTCAAAGGCAACGGGCGACAACAAGGTTCTTACAGAAAAATTGAATGAGGTTGAAAAGGAAATGGGTCTTTCGATTCACATTCAGAATGAAGAACTTTTTAATTCTATGCATAGAATATAACTAAAATAATAATAGGGAGATGAAGTATAGTGATTAATCCATTTGAAATATTGGAAACCGTCAATATGATTGACAGGGAAAACCTCGACATCAGAACGATTACCATGGGTATTTCTTTGAAAAATTGTGTTGACCCCGATATAGATAAGGCTTGCGAAAAGGTATATAACAAAATTACTACATATGCAAAAGATTTGGTTAAGGTAGGACAGGATATTGAAAATCAATACGGTATACCGATTATCAACAAGCGTATTTCCATTACACCGGCGGCTACTTTGATTGACGCACTTGACGAACCTACCGTTGAAAAATGCGTTAAGCTTGCCAAAACTTTGGACAAAGCCGCAAAGACAACAGGCGTAAACTTCATAGGCGGATATTCGGCATTGGTGCACAAGGGCTTTACCAAGGGTGAGCGTGTGCTTATCGAGTCTATTCCCGAGGCGTTGGCAAGCACGGAATTGGTTTGTTCAAGCGTGAATGTCGGCACAACAAGAGCCGGAATAAACATGGACGCCGTAAAGCTTATGGGTGAAGTGGTTAAAAAGGCTGCCGAACTTACCAAGGAATCGGGCGGTTTTGCCTGTGCAAAATTGGTTGTGTTCTGCAATGCGGTGGAGGACAATCCGTTTATGGCGGGTGCGTTCCACGGCGAGGGCGAAGGCGACTGCGTAATCAATGTCGGCGTAAGCGGCCCGGGCGTTGTTAAATGTGCACTCGAAAAGGTTAAGGGCGAGCCTTTCGGTATCGTTGCCGAAACCATCAAAAAGACTGCATTTAAGATTACAAGAATGGGTCAGCTTGTTGCTCAGGAGGCATCAAAGAGATTGAACGTACCTTTCGGTATCGTGGACTTATCTCTTGCTCCTACACCGGCAGTGGGCGACAGCGTCGCTTATATCCTTGAAGAAATGGGTCTTGAAAAATGCGGTACTCACGGTACTACCGCTGCTTTGGCTTTGCTTAATGACGCTGTTAAAAAGGGCGGTGTTATGGCGTCAAGCTATGTCGGAGGTTTGTCGGGTGCGTTTATTCCCGTTTCTGAGGACGCAGGTATGATTGCGGCTGCAAAAGAAGGTGCTTTGGTTTTGGAAAAACTCGAAGCAATGACCTGTGTATGTTCTGTCGGTCTTGACATGATTGCTGTTCCGGGCGATACGTCGGCGGCAACCATATCGGCAATTATCGCAGACGAGGCGGCAATCGGTATGGTGAACACAAAGACCACCGCAGTCAGAGTTATTCCGGCTCCGGGATACAAGGTGGGCGATGTTGTTGAGTTCGGCGGACTTTTGGGAAGCGGCCCCGTAATGCCTGTCAAACAATATTCAAGCGAGGAATTTGTGGCGAGAGGCGGCAGAATTCCTGCACCTTTGCAAAGCTTGAAAAACTAATATTTTGCAAAAATTTAAAGGAAGTGCGAATCCATGGAAAAAATTATCGGACAAATTATTGCAATAGAGGATATGGCACAGAAAGTTATCGAAGAGGCGAAAGAGGAAAACAAAAACCTTGACGGTTCTATTAAAAAGAGTATCGACGCTAAAAAACATGAGATAGAAACAAAAGTCCATGAAAAAAGCGAACATATTCAAAAAGTCGAAGAAGAACACGCAGAAAAGAGAATAGCTGAGGCTGAAAAAACTATTGCAAAAGAAAAGATTAATCTTGAAGAAATCTATAACAAAAACAAAGATGCCTGGATTGATAAAATCTTTGCCAATATTGTAAATGATTGATTTTATCGTCCATGAAAAGGTTGTGAGAATATGGCTACACAGTTTGACGCTATTTCCGCAAAATTGAAGGCGATGAATTCGGTGTCACTGACCGACAGGGATTACGAACAATTATTGCAGAAAAAAAGCGTTGGTGAGATTTGTGGGTATCTGAAAAATTATACCGGTTACAAAAATATGCTCTCCGGTGTGAATGAAATGCAGATACACAGAACTGACCTGGAATTTATTATTGAAAAGAAAATCAAAGACGAATACACAAGATTATACAAGTTTATAGGTCTTTATGACCGAAAGACGCTTAGGTTTATGTTTATTCGTGATGAGATTGATTTTATGAAACATCGCCTGAGATATATTTTGAACAATGAACTTTGCGAAAATATGAACGTTGAAGAATGGGTGACGCCGTTCTTTAAAACGCATACAACTCTGGATATTGACGGTATAGTTAAAGCAAACGACTTTAATACGTTCGTTGAGGCGTGCAAGGGTACGATTTATTATGATGTATTCAAGCGTGTGAGCAATTTGAATTTCGGTTTATTCGATATTGCGATGATGCTCGACAGCTTCTATTACTGCGAACTTTGGAAGAGTGTTAAAAAGTTTGTGTCAAAGAGCGGACTTGCTCCGATGAAGGAGTATCTCGGCACTAACATTGACCTTTTGAACATACTTTGGATTTACCGCAGTAAGAAATATTACAATACGCCGAATGAAATTATCTATACTTATCTTATCCCTGTAAAATACAAATTGCAGGAAAGCGTCGTGACCAAAATGGTTGAGGCGGAGAATATAGATGCGGTTGTAAATGCACTGGGCAGTTCGAGATACAGAGCGTTGTTTGAAAATCTCAGAGAAGATAGTTTTGTAGAAGAAAATTACAAAAAAATATTGTATAAAACCGCAAGAAAGGTTTATAGAAGTTCGCCGGCATCTATGGCGGCAATTTATGCGTATTTTTATATGCGTGATATTGAGGTCGGCAATATCACCACTATAATAGAAGGAATACGTTATAATTTTGATTCGGACGCAATCGGAAAATTGTTAGTTCGTTGATTAGGAGGGATTGACGGTGTCTATCTTGAAGATGGAGGCTGTTACTATTGCGGGAAGGATTGAAGAATTTGACAGAGTCGTTTCGCAGTATGTAATCGGCCGTGAGATACACCTTGAAAATGCGTTTTCGGTACTTGGCAAAAACAAACGTCTTTTTCCTTACAGTGAAGACAACCAATATGCAGTTATAGAAAAAAGCTTAAAAGACATATTGGACTTTGCGGAGGTTAAGGCAAAACCCGAAGTATCGGCGGATAAAGATGTATCAAAGGAAACTATGTTAAGCGTTATTTCTGAGATTGAAAGTAAAATTGAGGAAGGCAAGAAAAATGTAGAGGCTTATCAGAAGCAGATTGAAGAAAACAATCTTAGTATGAAACAGCTTGAAATGCTTTTGGATATTAATGTTGATATTTCAAAGCTGTTTAAGTTTGAATTCCTGAATTTTAGGTTCGGACGTATGCCGAAAGGCAGTTACAAAACGCTTAACACATATTTAGGTGAGCTTGACGCTATCTTTGTTAAGATTTCGGAGGACGAGTCGGATATATGGGGATTTTACTTCATGCCGACAGATTTCACCGAAAAGGTTGATGCGGTATTTGCGTCATTGTATTTTGAACGTGTACTGCTGCCGGGCAAAATTATCGGCACACCGAAACAGTCATATGATGCGTTGGCAAAAGAAAACAATGAGCTTACGGAGGAAATCGAAAAAGAGAAGAAGGCTGTAAGGAGCATTGTGGACGGCAAACTTGAATTGTTGTCGGACAGCTACAACATAGCAAAGAGGAATGCGGGTTTTGAAGAAATACGAAAGAAAGCCGCACACACGAGAGAATTTTTCTATGTGACAGGCTGGATGTCGCAAAAGGACGCAAAGGCTTTGGAAAAAGAAACGGAAGATGATGAGTCGGTAATTCTTGTATTGGAAGACCCCGAAAAGATTACGAATATTCAAACTCCGACAAAGCTGCATAACATCAGAATGTTCAGACCGTTTGAATTTTTCGTTAAAATGTACGGTTTGCCCGCTTACGGCGAGCTTGACCCGACTCCGATTTTGGCAATCACATATATTTTGCTATTCGGTATCATGTTTGGCGATGTCGGACAAAGTGCGGTATTTGCAATCGGCGGATTTATCCTGTACAGATTGAAGAAAATCGACTTGGCGGCTATTATTTCGATGGTAGGCGTATCGGGTACGGTGTTCGGATTTATATACGGCAGTGTGTTCGGCAACGAAACGCTGCTCGAAAATGTGGCACTTATTAAACCGCTTGAAAAAATTAATTTCATGCTTATGTCGGCGATTGTGCTCGGTGTGGGAATAATTTTATTCTGTATGGTTATAAACATGATTAATGCGATAAGGTCGAAAAACTGGGGCAAGCTGCTGTTTAGTCCGAACGGGCTGTCGGGTATGCTGTTCTACGGCGTATTGCTTGCGGCGGTTGCCGTAACTGCTCTAATCGGCGGTGCTAAGGTTTGCGTACCTGTGATTGTTGCTTTATTGGTATTGTCATTTTTGGCGATGTATTTACAAGAACCTTTGTCAAAATTGGTTGCAAAGAAAAAGAATTGGAAGCCTGAGGGCGGTATATTCTTCGTTGAAAGTTTCTTTGAAATGTTCGACGTACTTCTAAGCTTTATGTCGAATACAATTTCATTCGTCAGAGTCGGTGCATTCGCCATTATCCACGTCGGAATGATGATGGTTGTGGGCGTACTTGCAAAATCGGCAGGCGGCGGAAGCATTATCGTTACTATACTCGGTAATATTCTTGTTATGGGTCTTGAAGGACTTATTGTCGGTATTCAGGTTCTTCGTCTTGAATATTACGAGATGTTCAGCAGATACTTTGAAGGCGGCGGCAAGGAATTTGTCAAGCTTTCGGTTAAATAATATACAAACTTAATTTTTTGGAAAAACTTATATAAGGAAGGTAGATTATTATGTTAATGACTATTTTATTTGTTTTGGTTGCTTTGAGCGTTATTATCCCTGTTAGCTTGTTTTATAAAACAGGCAAAAAGAACGGCAAACAATGCCTGATTATGAATATTGTTGCATTTTTCGGTATTGTCGGCGTGGCTGCAATCGCTATGCTTGCCAACGGTGCAAGTGCTTTGGCTGCAAGTGAAGCCGCTAACGTATTGTCAACAGGCGACGGTTTGAAATTCATCGGTGCTGCACTGTCAACAGGTCTTTCGGGTATCGGCGGCGGTGTTGCGGTTGCAAGTTCTGCAAGTGCTGCTATCGGTGCTATGAGTGAAAATGAAAAAATCATGGGTAAAACTCTTATCTTCGTTGCTATGGCGGAAGGTATCGCTCTTTACGGTTTGGTTATCTCATTCTTGATTTTGAACTCATAATTTTAAAATTTGGTTTTTGGTTAGATAAAATACGGGGTGTGACAGAGATGTCATACCCTGATGAAAATGAGGTTACGGCAATGAAAATGTATTTAATAAGCGATAATGTTGATACACAAATCGGTATGCGACTTGCCGGAATTGAGGGCTGCGTGGTTCACGAGGCTGACGAGGTACATCGTGAATTGGAGGCTGTTATTAAACGTGACGATGTGGCAATAGTGCTTTTGACCGAAAAGCTTGGGAAATTAGTTCCCGACTATATCAGAGATTTGAAACTCAGACTGCCGACTCCGCTTATTGTGGAAATCCCCGACAGGCACGGCAGCCGTGATATTGCGGATAGTATTAATCGTCATGTGCGTGAGGCTATCGGTCTTAAATTGTAATGTACAAACGCAATAAATAATGTAGATTTGGAGGCGTTTTTTATGGCAGGTATTGAAGATAAATTAGCCGTTTTTTCAAATGTTGTGCTTGCAGAGGCGGAAAAGCAAAAGGAAAAACTGGTTAAAGAATCAGAGATGAAAAAGAAAAAAGCTATTGAAAATAAAGAAAACGAATATCTTGAAGACGCATATGCGGAAATTCAGAGAGCCGTTTCAAAATACAGCAAGGAAGGCAATGAACGTGTGCTGAAATTTGAAATGGGACTGAAAAAAAATCTTCTGCTAAGACGTGAAGAAATAATTGATGAGGTATTCAAGGCGGTTGAGGATAAATTATCAGCCTTTACACAAACCGATGAATACAAGATTTGGCTTGAAAAGAAAATCGAAAAGGCTTGCAAGGAAGTCGGCAGAGGCAAGAAAAATGTGTTCGTCAGCGAAAAGGATTTGAAATATAAGGCTGATTTGGAAAGCAAGATTGATATGATTGACGTTGCAAAGTGCGATGATGAAGATATTATCGGCGGTGCGACTGTTTACAACGTTGACAGAAAAGTGTTTGCGGATTATACGCTTAAACAGCTTTTGGACGAACAAAGACATTTATTCCTACAAACCAGCGGTCTTACAATTAATTAAGAACGTGTTTAGTCAAATTTAGAATTGGCGGTGAAATTTAGTGAACGAACAAGTTAATGGATATATTTATGGAATAAACGGACCGGTCGTTGAGGCAAAGGGAAATGATTCCTTTAAAATGCAGGAGATGGTGCTGGTCGGAAATGAAAAATTAATCGGTGAAGTTATCGGAATTACGGGTGATACCACTATTGTTCAGGTTTACGAAGAAACAACGGGTCTTAAACCTAACGAGCCTGTTATATCAATGGGTAAGCCGTTTTCCGTAACGCTTGCTCCCGGTATATTGGGAAATATTTTTGACGGTATTGAAAGACCGCTTAAAAATATAAGAGAATTGTCGGGTGCGTTTATCAATCGTGGTATCTCAATCAGCTCGCTTGACGAGGAGAAAAAGTGGGATACCGTTGTTACCGCAAAAGTCGGTGATGAATTAAAGGGCGGCAGCATTATTGCCGAGGTTCAGGAAACATCACTTATTTTGCACAAGGTTATGCTTCCGCCCGATGTGAGCGGTACTGTAACTTGGGTTGCTCCAAACGGCAGCTATACCATAAGCGAATGTTTGGTTAAGATAAAAACATCAAAAGGTGAAAAAGAGTTGTGCATGAAACAGGAATGGCCTATCAGAGTACAGCGTCCGTATGTCGAACGCCGTCCTATCGACCGTCCGCTTATCACAGGTCAGAGAGTTATTGACGCAATGTTCCCAATCGCCAAGGGCGGTGCGGCTGCCATACCGGGCGGTTTCGGTACAGGTAAGACAATGACTCAGCACCAGCTTGCAAAATGGTCTGACGCCGATATTATAGTATATATCGGTTGCGGTGAACGTGGTAACGAAATGACGCAGGTTTTGGAAGAATTTTCGGAATTGCTTGACCCTAAGTCGAACAGACCGCTGCTTGACAGAACGGTGCTTATAGCAAATACCTCAAATATGCCGGTTGCGGCTCGTGAGGCTAGTATTTATACGGGTATCACACTTGCGGAATATTACCGTGACATGGGATACCATGTAGCTATCATGGCTGACTCAACTTCACGTTGGGCGGAGGCACTTCGTGAAATATCGGGACGTTTGGAGGAAATGCCGGCGGAAGAAGGTTTTCCGGCTTACCTTGCATCACGATTATCGGGATTCTATGAACGTGCGGGTTATGTAGATAACCAAAACGGTACAGAGGGCTCTGTGACAATCATCGGTGCGGTATCTCCGCAGGGTGCTGACTTCTCAGAACCGGTTACCCAGAACACAAAACGTTTTATCAGATGTTTCTGGGCTTTGGACAAGAGTCTTGCATATGCACGTCACTATCCGGCTATCGCTTGGCTTACAAGCTATTCGGAATATGTCGATGACTTGTCGGATTGGTATTCTGAAAATATCGACAAGAACTATGTGAAGGCTCGTGCCAAAATTATGAACATATTGCAGGAAGAAAGCAAATTGATGGAAATTGTTAAGCTTATCGGTGAGGACGTTCTTCCCGATGAACAAAAGGCGGTTTTGGAAATTGCAAAGGTTATCCGTCTTGGTTTCTTGCAGCAGAATGCTTACCATAAGGACGATACTTATGTACCGCTTATGAAACAGTATAAAATGATGGATTTGATACTTTATCTGTTCGATAAGGTTGAATATATTGTCAGTCAGGGTATTCTTATCAGTGCGGTGAGAAAAACAGGTATCATGGAAGATGTTATAAGAGTTAAGTATAATATCGGAAATGAGGACATGACTCCGTTTGATGATTTGAAACGCAAAATTGACGATGTATTTGATAAAGTTGTCAAAGAAAACAGCTAGGAGGGAATAAAATTGGCTATTGAATATTTGGGTTTGAAAAATATAGAAGGCCCTTTGGCTGTAATCGAAGGTGTAGAAGGTGCATCTTACGAAGAAATGGTCACTATTACTCTTGATGACGGCTCAAAGCGTATCGGCCGTATAATTGAAATTCACGGCGATAAGGCGGTTGTGCAGGTGTTTGAGGGTACGGTCGGACTTTCTCTTACAAATACAAAAACTAAAATGATGGGCAGACCTATGGAGCTTGCCCTTTCAAAAGAAATGCTGGGACGTACATTGGACGGTATCGGCAGACCTATCGACGGTTTGGGCGATTATTTTGCCGATGAAAAACGTGATGTAAACGGTAAACCGATAAATCCCGTTTCCCGTGAATATCCCAACAACTTTATACAAACGGGTATTTCATCAATCGACTGTTTATCCACACTTATCCGTGGACAAAAATTGCCGATTTTTTCGGGCGATGGTATGCCGCACGATAATTTGGCGGTGCAAATTGCAAGACAGGCAAAAATCACCGATGACAGCGATGAGAACGGGGATAACTTTGCGATTGTGTTCGCTGCAATGGGTGTAAAGCATGACGTTGCGGCTTACTTCAAGCGTTCGTTTGAGGAAAGCGGTGTATTGCAGAAGGTTGTAATGTTCCTAAACCTTTCAAACGACCCGGTTGTTGAACGTATTATCACACCGAGATGTGCGTTGACTGCGGCTGAATATCTTGCATTTAAGCACAATATGCACGTTCTTGTTATTTTGACGGATATGACATCATATGCCGAGGCACTGCGTGAGGTTTCATCATCAAAGGGTGAAATCCCAAGCCGTAAAGGTTTCCCCGGTTACTTATACAGTGACCTTGCCTCGCTTTATGAACGTGCCGGTATAGTTAAGGATTCAAAGGGTTCTGTTACACAAGTACCTATCCTTACAATGCCTAACGATGATATTACACACCCTGTACCCGATTTGACGGGTTACATCACAGAGGGACAGATTGTTCTTGACAGAAATTTGAGCTTGAAGAGCATATATCCGCCCGTGTCGATTTTGCCGTCACTGTCACGTCTTATGAAGGACGGTATCGGTGAAGGCTTTACCCGTGCAGACCACCCTGCGTTGTCAAACCAATTATTTGCGGCGTATTCAAAGGTTGAGGACGCACGTTCTCTGGCATCTGTTATCGGTGAGGACGAATTGTCGGATATAGACAAGAAATATATGGCATTCGGTAAGGCATTTGAGGAAAAGTTCCTTATGCAGGGCAAATTTGAAAACAGAAGTATTGACGCTACATTGGATTTGGGCTGGCAGTTGTTGGGTATGCTTCCTAAGAGCGAACTTGACCGTGTAAGCGATGATATATTGGATAAGTATTATAAACCGTATAATGCGGAGGAAAACTAAGTTTTTCCTAAAATTTGTATCAGAAAGGAAGATACAGAATGGATAAAAATATGGCACCTACCAAGGGTAATCTTATGTCTGCCAAAAACACACTCAGATTATCCAAGCAAGGGTATGAAATGCTTGACAAAAAACGTAATATACTTATTCGAGAAATGATGCTTCTGATTGAACAGGCGAAAGATGTACAAACGGGTATCGAGAATACTTTTGCCGAGGCTTATCATGCACTTGAACGTGCGAACATTATGATGGGTGTCGATGAGGTTAAGGAGTTTATGCACTCTATCGTTGTTGAGGACAGCGTAAACGTTAAGCTTCGTGGGGTTATGGGCGTTGAAATTCCCGTTGTGAGTATCGACGAACAGCAAAAAACACCGAAATACGGATTTTTCAGTACGGCTTCGGCACTTGATGAGGCATATGTAAAGTTTGGTCAGGTGAAACAGTTTACAGTTCAGCTTGCCGAGATAGAAAATGCAGTATATCGTTTGGCAATGAACATCAAGAAAACTCAAAAACGTGCCAATGCTCTTAAAAATATCACTATTCCGCTTTATGAAAAGCTGACCAAGGATATTCAAAATGCGTTGGAAGAAAAGGAACGTGAAGAACATACACGTTTGAAGATTATCAAAAAAGAACATTAATGGTGTTACAGGCAAATCAACGGCGATTTATAGGTTGGTTTGCCTGTTTTTTTGATGATAGTAATAGTCAAAATTACCATGTAAATGATTTTTAAGATTGGTGTGTTTGTATATATTATCCAAAGTTAATTTTTTTTAGTTAAATTAGTTTAATTAATCTTATAAAATGTCGATATATAAAATAAAGGCAGTGAACATTTTATTAACGGGGCATAGAATGTTTATAGAGGAAGGTTTAAATATATAATTTAAACAATATCGTAAGTGTGGAAAGGGGTTGCTCGGTATGAGTATGAAAAGAATATCGGGTTTATCGTCTGTCGGATTTACGGGAAGTGGCGGCGACAACAGTAAAGAGATTACGTCTTTGCAGAGAGAAAAAGAAAGATTGCAGCAGGAGCTTTCGGAAGTCAGAACGGACAGTACAATGAATTCGGCTGAAAAGAAAATTAAAATGCAGTCTATCTCGACAAAGCTTAACACTATCTCGGGAAAAATTCAAAATCTTGCACAGGCAGATACCGAGGAATACAATAAGGTAAAAACAAATGTTGAGCAGGTAGAGAAAAAACGCAAGCTCGACAAGGAAAAAAGAAAACTCCAAAGAGAACTTCGAGAGGTTAATACTTCGACTAATATTGACGCTCAGGAGAGAAACAGCAAGGTACAGCAGATTATGAGCGAGATTACTTCTATTCAGAGCGAAATCCGTGGCTTGAATATAGAGGACGTTAAGAATATGCAGTATCCTCCGAAAAGCGGTATTACTATTGACAGCATAAGAAGCAGAGAAAAATTGGAGAAGAATGTTAGCATACTATTGGGTTTTGATAGGGAAGAGAACAAATACAAAGGTCGTTTCTTTAACAAACTTGATGTATTGGCATAAGTGATTATTATGAATTATAAAATATTATCTGAAATAAAATTTCCGTCTATAATGTAATAAAAATTATATTATAGACGGATTTTTTTAATTTGTAGGAAATTGCGTAAAACGCAATGACGAAAAATCAAAAATGCAGCCTTATTCCTATACACCCACCGCTAAGCCCAAAACCTCGCCGATAGACTCGTGTATTACCAAGTCTGCCTTGCGGTCGTATTGTGTCTGAGATTTGTTTATAAGCACCAGTTTGCTGCCGTTAAAGTATTGTATAAGTCCTGCCGCCGGATAGACATTCAGCGATGTACCGCCGATTATAAGCACATCTGCGTTTTGTATGGCGATAATCGAATTTTCAAGAGTATCATTGTCGAGCGATTCCTCATAAAGTACAACATCGGGTTTGATAATACCGCCGCAGTCACAGTGCGGAATACCGTCAGAATGTATGATAGCGTCAACATCATAGAACTTGCGGCATTTCATGCAATAGTTACGCAATACCGAGCCATGTAACTCGTATACGTTTTTGCTGCCGGCTTTTTGGTGCAGACCGTCTATATTCTGCGTGATTACGGCTTTAAGCTTGCCCATGCTTTCAAGTTTCGCAAGTGCAATATGAGCCTTGTTCGGTTCGATATTCTCGAAAAGCATTTTGTTTTTGTAGAATTTATAAAATTCATCGGTTTTGTCCATGAAAAAAGTATGGCTCAGGATAGTTTCGGGCGGATAATCGTAGGTTTGATTGTAAAGTCCGTCAACACTGCGGAAATCGGGGATACCGCTTTCGGTGGATACACCGGCACCGCCGAAGAATACAATATTATCTGAATTTGCGATTATTTCTTTTAATTCCTGTGACATATTAGTACCTCCAAACAAAAAAGGGACACTCGTAAAGTCCCTGATTTTCTATTGCAATAATTCGTTTACAGTATCGCACATGATACTTTCAATATCTTCACGCTCGGCAGTGTCGGACAGCACAAGTTCGCTGACAACAATCTGCTTTGCATTGTTAAGCATTTTACGTTCGCTTGTGGAAAGACCTTTTATTTTATCACGATACATCAAATCCTTGACGACAGCCAAAACCTGATAAATATCGCCCGACTTGATTTTAACCATATTTTCTCTGTGACGCTTGTTCCAGTTTGAGTCGGCAGGGATAGGCGATGTACGAAAAGCCTCCAACACTTTCAAACCCTCGGTCTTGTTAATAATATTACGGACACCTATCTCATCGCATTTTGACATAGGTATCATAACCGTCATATCCCCGGACGCTATGTGCATAATGTAGTAGCCTTGTTTTTTGCCTAAAATTTCTTTTTCCTCAATGGCCTCGATTATTCCGGCACCGTGCATGGGATAAACAATCTTGTCACCGATATGATACATGATACTTCCCCCATCTTATAAACACAATTTTTTTTAACTTACGAGATAAGTATATCATAAAAAGCATAAAAAGTCAAATTAATTATTTTATCATTAATTGCACAAAAAATCAATATATATTTTTTATGTATTTTGCACAATATAGTGAGTAAATTTTGTGCAAAAAATAGGTTTTGGCATTGATTGAATATGCAAACGAAAAAACACACCAAACAAGTGCACTGACGTGACCGAAAGGTGTGTTGCAATCGAAAATATCTATTTGGAAAGTATATAACAGCGTTCATCGTAAATTTTGCCGTTAAACAGTTTTTCGGATTGTGTAAGTGTGCCTTCAAGTATAAATCCGCATTTTTTCAGTATATTCTGCGAACGTGTGTTGTGCGGATAAGTGTATGCGGATATGTGCGACAGGTTAAGCATATCAAATCCGTACTCGATAATCATTTTGACACATTCTGTCATGTAGCCGTTGCCCCAGTACGGTTCGCCGAGTGCATAGCCGAGCATTTTTATGTCGGGATTGCTCCGCTTAGGGTCGGGGATAAGTCCGATAGAGCCGATTACACGCATATTTGACTTCAACACGATACCGAATATATTCGGCTGACCAATGAAGATTGTATTCATAATCTGACGTGTTTCCAAGATGGTTTCATGCGGTTTCCAGCCGGCATTTAAACCGACATTCGGATTTTGCGAATATTCAAAAATATCGTTCGCATCATCTGAGGTGATATTGCGAAGAATTAATCGTTCGGTTTCTAAATAATTCATAGTCGTTTACTCCGTAATAAATTGGTATGAAGTTGTGAAATCATATGTATCACCCTTTTTAAGAATAGGTGACGGATAGTGGCTGAACTTCATTGAATTAGGGAAATATTGCGTTTCAAGACAGAACGCCTGATGTACCTTGTAAATTGTGTTGTCCTTGCATACTCTGCCGTCCTCGACACCGTTGGTTGTGTAAAGCTGAACAGCCGGTTTGTCGGTATACATTTTCATTGTAATGCCGTTTGACGGGCAGTTTGCAACCGCACCCAGACGGTAACCTCTGCCGTCAAGCACGAAATTGTGGTCATAGCCGCCGAACATCTGAATTTGCTCAAAATCAGCGTCGATGTCCTGTCCGATAGGCTTAGGTACACGGAAGTCGAACGGTGTGCCCATAACCGATAAAACTTCGCCTGTCGGCATACATTCTTTGCAGTTTGGTGTGTAGAATGACGAATTGATTTGAAGAACCTGTTCGGTCATTTCACCGCTTGCGTGCCCTGCAAGATTGAAATAGCTGTGGTTGGTAAGGTTGACAACGGTATCCTTGTCGCTTACTGCGTTGTAATTGATTTTAAGAGCATTATCTTTTGTAAGCGTATATGTAATTTTCACGTTCAGCGTACCCGGAAAGCCCTCCTCCATATCGGGACTTACCAATGACAGAATAAGTGACGGTTCGCTGCCGTCAACAGTTTCGGCAGACCAAAGCTTTTTGTCAAAGCCGACAATACCGCCGTGCAGACTGTTTTTGCCCTCATTTGCACCGACTTTGTAGACAGTACCGTTTAATACAAATTCGGAGTTTGCAATTCTGTTAGCGTGTCTGCCGATAGCCGCACCGTAAAATCCGAAATTATTCAAGTATTCATCAAGACTATCTCTGCCAAGCACTACGTCTGTCGGGTTACCGTTTTTGTCGTTCACGAACAAAGACTTGACAATACCGCCGTAGTTGGTAATTTCTGCTTTAAGACCGTTGCCGTTATCAAGCGTGAAAAGATACGCTTTTTCGCCGTTCGGCATTGTACCGAAATCCGTTTTTGATATACTCATATATAACATTCCTTTCGAGCAATTAATTAAGATATTACTATATTAACACAATAGTAAAGAAAATGCAATTAGTATATCGGTTTTATGTGATAAATTATGAGTTGTAGGGGTGATGTACACAATAAATGCACTATACTCGCATTGCTCCCAAACTCACCCTTGCCAACTAAACTCAGACAACGTCAGTCGCACTAAACTTTCATTCATATCTACGCTTGCACTTTCCCACAAAACTTACCCACAGGACACGCAAAAAGCGTATATCTATATTCAGTGGGCACAGAGGGTATGCCGTACCAAAATTCTTATATAAAAAACACGTCTGAAAGTACCGTAAGAATATATCCGGTATACCAAAACGTGTTTTTGCAGATATTTATTTTTTTATAAGCCCCAATTTTTCAATTAACGCATTTTGCAGTACATTTGAAAAATTTATATTTTCCTTTATTGCCATATCATTTAGCCATTCGGGAATTGTAAGAGTTTTTTTAACGGATTTATTCTTATAAAATTTTTCATATTCAACTGTATCGCAATTTATAAGTGTAACAAATTGATTTTTTCCTGTTTTTATATCCATAGGATTTGTTGCCGGCGGAATTTTTTCTCCTCGCTGTTCCATATGATACAATGTTAAGCATAGTGCGTCATTTGCATTTTCCAAACCATCAGCCAAATCTTCTCCCTGTGTTATACAATTAGGCAAGTCATAAAATTGTATCGAAAACATATTATCTTCTTTTGTAAAGATTGCAGGATAAACGTATTTTGCCATATAAAAAACCTCCCATGTTATAGTATATTTATTTTCTGCACAAACGGGAATTTTATTTAATTCCCGCCTGTTCCATAATTGCTTTGAAAGTGCCCGAGGCAACATCTTGTGAATTATGTCTGCCGACTGTAAAATAATTTCCTGTTATCGGACTATACCATATTTCATGCTTTTTGCCGTCATGGTCAAATTTACAGCCATTCTTTTTTAAAAGTTTCTTTAATTCGCTGAATTTCATATTGTCTCCCCACTTTCTATATATATTATAACACGTGTAAACACGTACAGTCAATAATAAATTAAAAAAATTATATTGTATTTCCCCGCAAAAAAAGCCTATCCGACAATGTCGGACAGGCTTTTAAACTATAATTATCTGTAAATAATATCTTCTCTGCTAGGACCGTTTGAAACGATAGTGATAGGTACACCGATTTGCTTTTCAACAAATTCAATGTAATTACGGCAGTTTTCAGGCAAGTCCTCGTATTTCTTGATACCTCGAATGTCTGATTTCCAGCCCGGCAATACTTCCAAAACAGGTTTTGCTCTGTTTAGCTTATCTGTTGTAGGGAATACGTTTGAAACTTCGCCGTCAACTTCATAGCCTACGCATACAGGGATTTCGTCAAGGTAACCCAATACGTCAAGTACAGTGAATGCAACCTGCGTTGTACCTTGTACGATACAGCCGTAACGTGTGGCAACTGCGTCAAACCAGCCCATACGGCGAGGACGTCCCGTTGTAGCACCGAATTCACCGCCGTCACCGCCTCTGCGTCTTAGTTCGTCTGCCTTTTCACCGAAGATTTCGCTTACGAACGCACCCGCACCGACAGCACTTGAATATGCCTTTACAACAGTGATGATTTCCTTGATTTCATACGGAGGAATACAAGCACCTACCGCACCGTAACCGGCTACTGTTGATGATGATGTGGTGAACGGATAAATACCGAAGTCAGGGTCTTTCAATGAGCCAAGCTGACCTTCAAGCAATATCTTCTTGCCCTCTTTTATAGCATTGTGCATATATTCAACCGAGTTTACAACATATGGCTTAACCATCTTTGCATATTCCTGCAATGTGTTGTAAAGTTCATCTATATCGATAAGCGGTTTGTGGTAAACGTGTTCCAATAATAGGTTTTTAACTTCAACTACTGATTTTAATTTATCTTTCAAATTTTCGTCGAACAATTCCCATACCTGGAAACCGATTTTCGCAAATTTATCCGAATAGAACGGAGCAATACCCGATTTTGTAGAACCGAACTGCTTATCGCTCAAACGTTCTTCTTCATATTTATCAAACAAAATATGATAAGGCATAAGCACCTGTGCACGTTCCGAAATAAGCAGATTTGGCTTCGGCACTCCACGAGCGATAATCTCGTCCATCTCTTTCATAAGTTCCGGAATGTTTAATGCAACACCGTTGCCAATCATATTAACCACATTTTGGTTAAATGAACCTGACGGCAGCAAGTGCAGTGCGAATTTACCGTAATTGTTGATGATAGTATGTCCTGCGTTTGCACCGCCCTGAAAACGGATTACTATATCTGATTCTGCGGCAAGCATATCGGTAATCTTACCTTTACCCTCGTCGCCCCAGTTAGCACCTACGATAGCTTTAACCATGTTTTCACAACCTTTTTAATTAAAATTTATTATTATACGTTAATTTCAACTTCAACGCCAAGCAAATCCTTATTCTTTTCAAGAACAGGCTTTACACAGTTTTCAAGAAATTCTTCCACTTGTTTCGGAGCACGTCCGACAAAGTTTTCAGGCTTCATAATAGCCATGATTTCATCAAGCGTCAAGCCGAAACTTGGGTCATTGGCAATTCTTTGAGGAAGGTCATTATCCTTGCCCTCAACCTTAACCATCTTACCCGCTTCCATTGAATGTACACGGATTTTTTCGTGAAGTTCCTGTCTGTCGCCGCCTTTCTTAACGGCGTCCATCATGATATTTTCGGTAGCCATGAACGGAATTTCCTTCATGAACTGCTGATATATTACCTTCGGATATACAACAAGACCGTCAACCACATTTATATACAGGCTCAAAATAGCGTCAACTGCCAAAAATGCCTCAGGTACGCTTATTCTCTTGTTTGCAGAGTCGTCCAATGTACGTTCAAACCATTGTGTAGCGGCAGTGATTGCAGGGTTTAGTGCGTCTACGATAACGTATCTTGCAAGTGAACCTATTCTCTCGCTGCGCATTGGGTTTCTCTTATATGCCATTGCCGATGAACCGATTTGCTTTTTCTCGAACGGTTCTTCGATTTGTTTCATGTGCTGCAAAAGTCTGATGTCGTTAGAGAACTTATACGCACTTTGTGCAATACCGCTCAGGATATTAAGCATTTGTGAGTCAAGCTTTCTCGGATAAGTCTGACCGCTTACAGGGAAACATGAGTCATAACCCATCTTCTCGGCAATCTTCTTATCAAGCTGACGGCATTTTTCATGGTCGCCGTCAAACAGTTCCATAAAGCTTGCCTGTGTACCTGTTGTACCCTTACAGCCAAGCAATTTTGCCTTTGAAAGCTGATGTTCGACATCTTCCAAATCCATAAGCAAATCTTCAAGCCACAAACTTGCACGCTTACCCACCGTTGTAGGCTGTGCCGGCTGGAAGTGTGTGAACGCAAGTGTCGGCAAATCCTTGTTTGCGTCGGCAAACTTTGAAAGCTCGTTAATAAGGTTTACAAGTTTTTTCTTAACAAGGGCAAGTGCCTCGGTCATGATGATAATATCAGTGTTATCACCCACATAGCAGCTTGTAGCTCCCAGGTGAATGATTGGCTTTGCGGTCGGGCAAAGTACGCCGTATGCGTAAACGTGTGACATTACGTCATGGCGGACTTCCTTTTCTCTTGCCTTTGCAACGTCATAGTTAATATCGTCAACGTGAGCTTTCAGTTCGGCGATTTGTTCGTCTGTTATGTCAAGACCCAATTCCTGCTCCGCTTCTGCAAGTGCAATCCAAAGTTTACGCCATGTGGTGAACTTTTTGTCCGGCGAGAACAAAAACTGCATCTCTTTGCTTGCATATCTTGAAGTCAGCGGACTTTCATATGTGTTATTCAATATAATATCCATTCCTTTCATCAGTTTTGATAAAACCGTTTTGATTAGTTAAGACCCAATCTCTTGAACACTTCCTGATAAGCGTCCTCAACGTTGCCAAGGTCACGGCGGAAACGGTCTTTATCCAATTTTTCGTGAGTATCTGCGTCCCATAGACGGCAGGTGTCAGGCGAGATTTCGTCCGCAAGAATGATTTGACCGTCAGGAGTACGTCCGAACTCAATCTTGAAGTCAACAAGTTCTATATTGATACTCTTGAAATATGCTTTCAGAATGTCGTTAATCTTAAATGTCATTGATGAGATTGTATCCAAATCCTCTTTTGTTGCAATGCCGAGTGCAAGTGCGTGGTAATCGTTGATTAGCGGGTCACCAAGAGCATCGTCTTTGTAGCAGTATTCAAGAATTGTTGTTTTAAGTGCCGAGCCTTCTTCAACGCCCAAACGCTTTGAAAAACTGCCGGCTGCGATATTTCTTACGATTACTTCCAAAGGAACGATTGATACCTTTTTAACAAGAGTTTCTCTGTCGCTTAATTCTTCAACAAAATGTGTAGGAATTCCGTTTTTCTCCATTATCTTCATAAGGAAGTTTGACATCTTGTTGTTTATAACGCCCTTACCTGAGATTTGACCTTTTTTCAGACCGTTGAATGCTGTTGCATCGTCTTTGTAGTCTACGATGTATAGGTTTTCGTCATCTGTTTTGTAAACTTTCTTTGCTTTGCCTTCATAAAGCATTTCTTTCTTTTCCATTATTCTACCTGTTCCTTTCATTTTGTTTCAGAGAATTAATCATTCTGAAATTTAAGATTAGTATTAATCCAAATGAAAATTTATCATTCGGCACACACCTTTATTATATTACAGTATCAAGTTAAAATCAATATTTATTTGCGGAATTTTGCGGATAAAGCATAATTATGTTAAAAAATTTCGCCGAGGGGAATAACAGTGTACAATTAAAATGTATTAATGAGTTAATGTTTTGTGTAATATTTACGGCGGGCGGCATATATTGATATTATTTAGAAAAGGGGGAATTGGTATGGTTACATCGCAGGACATAAAAAAGTACATAAATGCGGAGCTTGGCGACAGCAGACTGTATGCAAAACTTGCGGAGATTGCTCCGAATGAGGAATACAGGATTTTGCTCATGGATTTTTCGGAGGACGAGAAACGCCATGCGGACAAATTGACCGAGATGTTTCAGAAAATGACGGGGAAGGGGTACAGTCCGAATACGGCAGAACCGATTATTGTCAATTCGTTTTTTGAAACGCTCCGAAAACGTATGCTTGACGAAAGCTATGACTACGGAAAATACATGAGTGCGGCACGAAATGCCGATGACGAAAATATGAAATTGCAGTTTGAAGCATTTGCCGATGATGAGAATATCCACGCACACAGGCTGATGTATATGATTAGCGGATATTGAGGTGAGCGGTATGGAGATTTATGTGGTAAGGGCAGGAGATACGGTCTATTCGATAGCGGATATGTTCGGAGTGACGGCGGAGCGGATAATACAGAATAACGGATTGTTAAATCCCGAAAAATTGGTTGTGGGTCAGACTTTGGTAATTCAGATACCGAGGACAGTACATATTGTAAAGGCGGGCGACACGCTCTATTCCATTGCCCGAATGTACGGCAAAACGGTTATTCAGCTTTTGCAGAATAATCCGTATTTGATACTGAACAGGGAACTGCAAATAGGCGAAGAAGTTGTGATTGATTATGAGGGTGAAAAGATAGGTAATGTGCGTGTGAACGGGTATGCGTATCCGTTTATAAATACGAGCGTGCTCCAAATGGTACTGCCGTACCTGACTACGGTTACGGTGTTTGGGTACGGATTTGATACGGAGGGCGAATTGTATCCGCCGAGGGTGAATGATGATGAGGTGATACGGCTTGCGTATGATTATTCCGCCGCACCGATTATGCTGATTTCGTCTATGGACGCAAACGGCGTGTTCAACAGCTACATAGCAAGCGAGGTATTCAGAAATGAGGCGGCACAGGATAATCTGATAGACAATATTTTGAGTACAATGAAACAAAAAGGGTATGTGGGGCTTGATGTGGATTTTGAATTTATAGAGCCTGACGACAGGTTGGTATATCAGGAATTTTTGAGGAATGTCACCGCAAGGCTGAATGCCGAGGGGTACACGGTGAATGTGGATTTAGCACCGAAAGTATCCGCCGACCAGCCGGGGCTGTTATACGAGGCACACGATTATGAGGCGATTGGCGGTATCGCTGATACGGTGCTGCTTATGACATATGAATGGGGGTATATGTATTCCGAGCCGAAAGCGGTAGCACCGATACCCGAAGTGCGGCGTGTGCTGGATTTCGGGGTGAGCGTGATTGAGCCGAAAAAAATATATATGGGTGTGCCGAACTACGGATATGACTGGAACTTGCCGTATGTGAAAGGTACGGCGGCAACGGTGATAGGCAATGACGAGGCGGTGCGGATTGCGGCACAGAACAACGCAAGCATACAATTTGACGAGCGTGCACAGTCGCCGTATTTCAATTATACCGACCAATTCGGCAGACAGCATGAGGTATGGTTCGAGGACGCAAGGAGCATTGACGCAAAATTAAGATTGATTGACGAATACGGACTTTTGGGTGCGGGGTATTGGAACATTATGCGTCCGTTTGACCAAAATTGGCTTGTGCTTAACGGGATATATAATATAGAAAAGATTGTGTGAAAAAGTTTTTGATAAAAAAGCTTCTGATAGAAGCACCGCCTGCGGGCAGAGGACTAAGGTAGCATTTTTGATTTTTCGTTATTGCGTTTTACGCAATTTCCTACAAATTAAAAAAAGAGCGGCAGGGGTTATTCTGCCCCCGCTGCCCTCGGTATGCTTTTTTGCAAAAAATACCGCCTGCATAAGCAAGCGGTACATAATTTCATTAGTTCTTTTCATAAAATGGCTTTGCGTGTTCCACAACAGTTTTGCCAAGCTCCGAATTGGCAGGCATAATGTCAAGATTAAGTTTCTTCAAATGCGGTTTTGCGACTGCCGCAATTCTCTCGAATATCGGCGGAAGCGGACTTTCGGTATCCAACACCAACAGATAACTCTGACGCTTATCGTCCTGTGTCATCAGCTGCAAGTATGCACGCTTAACCGAGCTTTCGTTTGCCGACAAATGCTCCTTGACTGCGTCTGCAAGCTCCTGAGGGAATTCCTTCGGTTCGCCCAAAACAACTTTTGTGCCCTTTTTAATATTGTATCTGCCAAGACCGTTTGCCATTGCCTCATCGGCATGGTTCTTGTTCTTGATTGTCTGCAAGGCGTCCTTTTGCTGTTTAAGAGCCATGATTGCCTGTGTAGGGAAAATCATGTTCACGCCGAACGGGTCAACGGTGAAACCGGCAAAGTGCGGATTTGCATTTGCGATAATATTGGCATAGTCCTCAAATCTCATTAGGATAACCTGACTCTTGACCTCATCGGTATTTTGCTGTTTATCCTTCCATTTTTTGAATTCGCTGTCCGATGTGAAAGCCGGAAGATACTTGTTGCCGTTTTGGTCTTGCAACACATGGAATTTTACTTTTGAGTTTTGTGACAAAATTCTGTTGTTGTTTTCGTCAAGCTTAACATCACCGTCATCTTCGATGATTGCCGGAGCAAGCAGCTGCGACGCAACAAGCTGTGTAAGCATTTCACTTCTTGTAAGAGGAATATCACGCTTTTTCATAAGCTGAATAGCCTCAACCAATTTTTCGTTTTTGATTTCTTTAAGATTATTTATCTCAGGCATAAAAAATTCTCCATTCGTTTTTAATCATAATATATTTACAGTATAGCACATATCGGCGATTAAGACAACATAATTATCGGAGAATTTTTTTGAAATATCAGTTATTATTGTCAGAGAAAATATCGGAAAGTTCCGCAAGCTGTTTTTTTATCTCGCCGAGTTCACGAGTCAGAGCGGATATATTCGTGCGAAGTTCCGGATATTCACTTTGGATATTTTTCGGCTGCGGAACATATTCCGCTTTCTTTAACGAGAAAAATCGGTTTGCACCTATCAAATGCAGTTCATTTGACGAAAGAGTGCCGTAGTATGCAATGAAATTATTGTCGCTCTGCACATAATACATTGATGCGGAGTTTGGCGATGCAACAAACCGCATAGGCGATGACCAATCCGCACCGTTATTCATGCTTGAAGAATATTTGATAAAATTTACGCTGTTCCACAGCAGAAGAAGCTTGTCGTCGCTTACGCACATAATCGGATTTACCGCATATTTATCCTCGAACAATTTCCGGTCACCGCACATTATATTGTCGCCCGATTTGTATATGAGCATATCTTTGCCGTTGTGATTTATAAGATACGGCATACAGGCATTTTCACTGACGGGGATAAACGTGTCGGGCTTGCCGTCGGAAAAATCCATATATCCGAGCACATTGTTTTTATTGGTGTAGTATACTTTGTTGTTGTATACGGCAAAATTTTGGTGGTCAGGGGAGAGGGTGTCGATTTGGAGCGGTTTGGAGCTTATTCCGAGTATGCAGTAGATAAGCAGTGTTTCCTCGCCGTATGAGGCGGTATATAATAGGTTTACACGGCTGTTATGCACATACACACGAATATTTTTCGGATAGATTTTCTCATTGCCCTTGATTAGGGTATATTTGCGGTAGGTGTTGTCCTTTTCAATAAAGTAGAGCAAATCGCCGTTTCGGTTTGAGCATATGACATTCAGATTATTGTTAAAATCCGCATATGCACAAAATCCGTCCGTACCGTCTTTGTATATCGTCTGTGCAGTTCCAAAACGTCCCGCTGTGAACTGACGCTTGCATATACCGCCGTGCTGATTATAGAAAATATGGTCAATCGAATTTGTCTGCGGAATTAGATAATTCGGCATAAAATCACTCCTTACAAAATTTGTGGTTATTAAAATATATAATACTTTCAGTGATTTTATGAATGTAAAAAGCTTCTGACAGCCCGCTTTTATCTGTTCACATATTCGTTATAAATCTCACGCTTGGGAACATTTCTGTCCTTTGCCGCTTGTTTTATAGCGTCCTTTTCGCTCATACCACGGCTGATGTATTCGTTCACATGGTCGATTGCGGACATTTCGTCCCACCAATTTTCCTCGTTTGAATTCTCTTTTGCACCCTCGACAACAACCACATATTCGCCCCGTGGATTATTCTCAGCATACAATGCGATTGCCTCATCAATGGTGCATCTTATTACTTCCTCGTGTATTTTCGTAAGCTCACGCACCATGGCAATACGCCGGTCACCGCCGAATGTGTCTTTCATATCGTTTAGCGTATAACGCAGTTTGTGAGGTGCTTCGTAGAAAATCAATGTATGGGTATCGTTTTTGACGCTTTCAAGGTGCAGTTTTCTGTGACGCTTGTTCACCGATAAAAATCCCTCAAATGCAAATCTTGTGGCATTAAGTCCCGACAAAATCAACGCATTTATCGCCGCAACGGGACCGGGGATTGTTGTCACGTTCAAACCTTTTTCTATACACATTTTAACCAAATCTTCACCGGGGTCTGAGATTGCGGGCGTACCGGCATCGGATACCAACGCTACATTTTTGCCCTCTGCCAAAAGATTGGTGATGTATTCGCCTTTTTCACGCTTGTTGTGTTCATGATAGCTTGTAAGCGGTTTTGATATTTCAAAATGGTTAAGTAATTGAATTGTTCTTCGGGTATCCTCCGCCGCAATCAAATCCACCATATTGAATACTTCCAGACAACGCATTGATACATCGCCGAGATTACCGATAGGTGTCGCACATAAATATAAAGTACCGCTCATAAATAAATCCTTTCTCACTGCATATGATAAATCTTTTTCAATTCTTCGCTGTATTTGCCGTTTTCGCCGAAAATATATAACGGCGGGTCGATACGCATTTCGCTTTTGCCGCCCGACAGTCCCTCTATCAAAACAAGGCTCGGTTCTTTGCCTTTGTGTGCATAAACCAAACGCATATGTTTCGGCTCTATATGATGAATACACATTGTGTGTATAATCTCGGCAAGACGGTTCGGTTTGTGAACCATGAATAATCTGCCCTGATTTTTAAGCATTTTTCGGCTTACGGCAATGACATCATCAAGCGTACAGCAGACTTCGTGCCGTGATATAATTTTCGTGTCGCTCGAATTCGTTACCGCACCGCCGACTTTCATATACGGCGGATTGCACGTTACAGCGTCAAAACTTTTTTTTGCGAATATACTGTCGGCATTTTTCAGGTCACCGCAGACCATATCTATTTTATGTTTAAGTTTGTTCAGCATAACGGAACGCTTTGCCATGTCGGCAATATCCGGCTGTATCTCCAAAGCGGAAATTTTCGATATATTTTCCCGTACCGACAAAAGCAGCGGTACTATTGCCGTACCGCTGCATAAATCAAGCACACTGCCTTTTATATTTCTGCCGACAAAATCCGATAATAACACCGCATCTGTGCCATAGCGGAAACCGTTTTTCTTTTGCAGAATTTTCAGGTTCTTGACAAGCAAATCGTCCGTTTGTTCATCATCGTGCATATAAATCATAAATTATTCCTTGTTTGCGACATTTTCAACCACTGCAAAGCTGATTTCGCCCATAGCCGCAACTTCGCCGTCAACAGTAGCCTTTACATTAGCCTTACCCATGCCGTGACGGTATTTGATAAGTTCCGCTTCCAAACGCAAAGTATCGCCCGGAACTACCTGACGTCTGAACTTAAATCCGTCAATGCCTGTGAATACGCCCAGTTTGCCTCTGTTTTCGTCCATAGACAAAAGCATAACCGCACCGACCTGTGCCAGTGCCTCGGTAATCAATACACCCGGCATGATAGGGTTGCCCGGAAAATGTCCTTGAAAGAACGGCTCGTTGATGGTAACGTTTTTGACTGCGACAATACTGTTTTCGTTCATTTCAATAACCTTGTCGATAAGTAAAAATGGGTATCTGTGTGGTAAAATTTTTTGAATATCAATGTTAGAAAGCATATTTTTTTCTCCTTTAAAATTTATCTTTTATAATATGTATGAGTAGGGTCAGACATAGCGTCAATGTGGTCCAAAGCAGCTCCCGAGCCTTTTGCGACACATGATACTATATCGTCCGCCAGCACAGCGTTAATACCTGTTTCCTTTGTAATTCTCTTGTCAAGACCGTATATCAAAGAACCGCCGCCCGTAAGCAGAATACCGTCCTCCAAAATATCGCCGACAAGCTCCGGCGGAGTATTTTCCAGTACGTCCTTTACAGCTTCCATGATTTCGTCAGCCACATCTTCAAAAGCCTCTCTGATTTCTTCCGAAGTGACTTCAACGGTTTCGGGCAGACCCGTAAGCAGACTTCCGCCTCGGATTTTTATTGATATATTTCTTTCTCTCGGATATACGCAGCCGATACTGATTTTAACTTCTTCGGCAGTTCTCGCACCGATGTTAAGACTGTATTTTTTGCGGATATATTTGATAACGGCTTCGTCAAATTCGTCGCCTGCGGTTTTGATTGAACGGCTGTATACTATCGAGCCAAGCGAAATAACCGCAATATCGGCAGTGCCGCCGCCGATGTCGACAATCATCATACCACGAGGTCTTGATATATCAATACCCGCACCGATAGCGGCTGCGATAGGTTCTTCGATGATGTATACCTTTCTTGCGCCTGCCTGATGTGCAGCGTCGATAACCGCTCTTTGTTCAACGTCGGTTACACCGCTCGGTACGCAAATCATGATACGAGGCTTGAACAGTCTTTTTTTGCATACCTTGTTGATGAATGCTCTAATCATCTGTTCGGTCAGGTCATAGTCGGAAATAACACCGTCGGCAAGCGGTCTGATAGCCTGTATCGAGTCGGGAGTTCTGCCGAGCATACGTCTTGCCTCCTCACCAACGGCATAAATCTTGCCTGTATAGGTGTCAACCGCAACGACAGACGGCTCTTTCAAAACTATACCTTTGCCTTTCACATATACAAGTACAGTGGCTGTACCCAAATCTATACCAATGTCATTAGAAAACATTTTCATTTGTAATATCCTCCGATTTAATTATTTAGTCCCAATAAATTCACGGCATTGCCCGACAATATTTTATTGCAGTCGATGTCGGACAGACCGAGTTTTTTGATATTTTCGACCGACTCGCCCTGTGACTGCCACGGTGAATCAGTACCGAATAAAATTTTGTCTGCTCCGTGCTTTGCAAAAATTTTCTCAAATAAGTCCTGTCCCATCATGGGGATAGAATAGCTTGTGTCAAGCATAACTTCGCTGCCGGCAAGATAATCGTATACCATGTCCCATTCACGCCAGCCGCCCATGTGTGCGGCGATGATATTCGCACCGCCTTTGCCGAGTTTTTCGACGGCAATGCGAAGTCTGTCGGGAGAGCAGTGGACAGGCGGTTTGATTCCTATGTCCTTGCCGGTATGAAGAACAACGAACAATCCGAGCTGTTCCGCTTTTTTTAAAACACGCATACTTTCGTCACTGTCAATGTAGAAATTTTGGTATTCGGGGTGCAGTTTTATACCCAAAAGACCAAGCTCCTTCACACGTTCCAATTCTTCCATGGCATCGCTCTGCAAAGGATGTACGCTGCCGAAAGAGAAAATATTATCCTTGCCGTTTATGGATTGTGCGAAATTATTGATAGTGGTTGACTGAGTTACCTTGGTGGCAATAGGCATAACCACAGAATAATCTATATTGTTGATTTTCATAGATTTTTTCAGTCCCGACAATGTGCCGTCAAGATATGCATAGCTTGATACGCCTTGTATATCCAGAATATTTTGTTCCAATGCTTTTATGGTTCTCTCCGCAATTTTATCGGGGAAAATATGTGTATGAAAATCTATAACCATTTGTGTGCCTTCCCTCAAAATATAATTAATTATGTAAAATTCGATTTTGTATTATAATTATAACATATCAATATATTTTGTGCAAGTACACACAACACTATATTTTAATTTTTTTTCGGAAAACTATTGACAAAATGCAAAATGTCTGCTATAATTAGCTATGTTGTTTGCAGATGTGGCGGAATTGGCAGACGCGCTAGACTTAGGATCTAGTGTCACCGACGTGGGGGTTCAAGTCCCTTCATCTGCACCAAGACGCATGAATACTTAGTGTTCATGCGTTTTTTTTGCTTATTATGGCTCAAATTTTGCGTTTTTCAAGAATTGTATGTTCTCCTCTTTTTATTGCTGTATTTTTGGGTTTTTCATTATAACATATTAATTTGATTATTCAATACAGAATTATCATTTTCATCAGAAAATAAAAAAAGCTTCTGATAGAAACACCGCCTGCGGGCGGAGGACTAAGGTAGCGTTTTTGATTTTTCGGCATTGCGTTTTACGCAATTTCCTATAAATTAACAAAAAAATCGGCAGCTGTAAAACTGCCGATTTCATTATCTTACTTATTTATTTTCGGTGTATCGTTTGACATCAATTCTTTAACAGATGTAGCCAAGCCTGCCAAGCCTTGCAGCTGTGACGGAATGATAATCTTTGTTGCTTTGCCGTCGGCAACTTTTTCAAGACTTTCAAGTGCCTTAATTGCAATAACCATTTCTGTCGGATTTGACTCGTTCACTTTCTTGATACCTTCCGCAACGGCGGTCTGTACGGCAAGGATAGCCTGTGCCTCACCCTCTGCCTCTTTGATTGCGGCTTCTTTCTTAGCCTCTGCACGAAGAATTGCAGACTCCTTTTCGCCCTCCGCTACCAAAATAGCGGCTGTCTTTTCACCCTCGGCACGAAGAATAGCCTCACGGCGTTCACGTTCCGCTTTCATTTGCTTTTCCATTGAATCCTGAATTTCACGAGGCGGAATAATGTTTTTAAGTTCCACACGATTGATTTTGATACCCCATGGGTCGGTTGCCTCATCAAGGATTGAACGCATTTTTGTATTGATTGTATCACGAGAGGTAAGAGTCTGGTCAAGCTCCAAATCACCGATGATGTTACGAAGTGTTGTCGCAGTGAGATTTTCAATCGCCATCATAGGACGCTCAACACCGTATGTGAACAGCTTCGGGTCTGTGATTTGATAATATACAACAGTATCAATCTGCATTGTTACATTATCCTTTGTAATAACAGGCTGAGGAGGGAAGTCCGCAACGTGTTCTTTCATATTAACCTTTTTCGCAACTCTGTCGATAAAAGGAATTTTAAGGTGCAAACCTACCGACCATGTTGTAAGATATGCACCAAAACGCTCGATAATATATGCGTGTGCCTGAGGTACTACCTTGATGTTTGATACTACCACAAGTATTAAGAAAATAATTAAAATTAATACTAAAAGTCCCATTTTTTATTCCTCCGATTTTTTTACTATTAGTTTTACACCGTCTACTTTTTCCACAATTACTTTTTCGCCGATAGACATTTTTGAATTGTCAGCTGTGCGTGCCGACCATTCAAGCCCGTTGATTTTTACACTGCCTTCTCCGGCGATATTATCAATATCGGCTGTAACCAAGGCGGTTTTGCCTATGATTGCGTCAACATTAGTTTTTTCTATCCGTCCTGCGATTATTTTCTTAAACAGCGGGCGTGTGAAAACAATACACAGTACCGATATGACGACAAATACTGCAAGCTGTATCGGCAGACTTGCATGAAAAAGTACGGCGATTAATGCTCCGACAGCTCCTACGGCAAACCAGATACTTATAATCTGATAAGTAAGACCCTCCAATATTGTAAAAGCTATAATGGCAACAAGCCATGCTACACCATATTGCATAATATATTCACCTCCCCTTAAAATCCTAACCCACGTTAGAGTCAGTATATCATAATATATTGTAAAATGCAAACATTTAGTAAATAAATTCGGCATTTAATTTTGGTCAAATTGCGCAAAAAAAACGGGGCTTATATTCAGCCCCATCACATTATGTATATTCATCATTTCATCTTAAACACCGCACGCACAATCCCGGCAAGACATTTCGGCATTTTCATAACTACGATTTTCATAAAAACACAACTCCTTATATAATAATTTAATTACAGAACAAACAAAAATAACCGATTAGTATAATAAGCACCGCCTCGACGATTGCGACAAAATATATCGGCAGTATCAATCCTGCGATAATTCCTATGCAAAACGAGAACGCCGCAAGCCCGAACGCTTTAAATCCTCTGAACATATCGAACCTCCTATACAATAGTATATACAAAATTTCAAAATATGTGCTAGTCAAATATGCTTGGAAGCTCGGTCTTTTTTAAAATATGTATCTGCGGATAATCTTTATCGAAATTTTCAAGAATTTTATTTATATCACAGTTGTCGCTGCACTCGGTTACTATAAATATGTCACATTCGGGATATTTTTTCAGCATGGTGCGTATATCACATTCAAGCGAATTGTCGTCATTATCACATTGTATAACCATACATTGTTTGTATTTGCGGTCATGCGATATTGCACAGCCCAGAATAATATCTATGAAACCGTAAAAAGCAAAAAACAGCAGAATGATAAACAGTATAATTTCCATTGTCAGCACCTCGCATATATTTTAATTTGTAGGAAATTGCGTAAACGCAATGACGAAAAATCAAAAACGCTATCTTCAAAAGCTTTTTTATATAAACAATATATGCTGCGGTGCAAAATTTTGTTACCCGATATTTTCGGGATTTGCGATAAGTGTAAAGTGATTTTTGTTAAATGCGATTATTCCTTTGTCACGAAGTTTGCAAAGCTCATTTGACATTGCACTGCGGTCTACCGAAAGAAAGTCGGCAAGCTCCTGACGGTTAAAGGGTATATCAAAAGTGCTGCTGCCAAAATGCACCGCCTGAGAAGATAAATATGCAAGTATTTTATCCTTTGTTTTACGCTTGGTTATATACTCCATTTTGTTTGTGAGAAGTATGTTTTTCTGCGACAGTATTTTTATCATGTTGTGTATCAGACTCATATGAAATGTACAGGTTGTCGGACAGCCCGTGATGATTTTGTTGTACTCCAAAAACATTATCTCGGTATTGTTAAGACTTATCACGTTTATCGGCAGATGCTCGGTTTCGGCACACGAAAAAGCCTCGCCGAACAAGTCGCCCGATGACAGCTTTGATATTATCGTTCTGTTGCCCCAATAGTCCTCATTTTCAACTGATACAGACCCCGAAAGCACAATCCCGACCTGATATATTTTATCGCTTGCCGTCCATATAGGCTGATTTTTTGAATATTTTTTCACACAAGCGTTAAGACAGCCTAAAATAGACTGTATATCACTTTGATTTATCCCCTTAAACAGCGGACAGGCTTGGAGAATTGTATAATATTGTTCCATAAATAACTCCTTTTGTTGTAAAAACAACAGATTTAATAAAATAATTGTAGTATAATACGGTTGTAAAGTCAAGGAGGTATGAACATTTTTGACGCTGAAATAAAACGCAGTTTATCTCATACCGCAATATGGAAAGTAAAAATAAATGACATAACAGGCAAGTGCAATAAATTAAGAAAGGAAAATTAAAATGATAAGAAGAATAATTGAAATAAACGAAGAAAAATGCAACGGCTGCGGTGCGTGTGCGAATGCGTGCCATGAGGGTGCTATCGGCATTATTGACGGCAAGGCTAAGCTGTTGAGAGATGATTACTGCGACGGATTGGGCGATTGTCTGCCGACTTGTCCGACAAATGCGATTAAGTTTGTCGAGAGGGAAGCGTTGGAGTATGACGAGCAGGCGGTTAAGCAAAATCAGTTGAAGAAAAAGGCGGAAAGTCCGTGCGGCTGTCCCGGTTCTCAGCCGAGAACAATAGAGCATACACAAAGCATATCCGACAATGTAAAGGTGCAGAGCCGGCTAAGACAATGGCCTGTACAGATTAAGTTATTACCGATTAATGCACCGTATTTCAACAATGCGGATTTGCTGATTGCGGCGGATTGTACGGCATACGCATACGGCAATTTCCACAACGATTTTATCAGGGACAGAGTTGCAGCGGTAGGCTGTCCGAAACTTGACAGCGTTGATTATTCGGAAAAACTGACCGAGATTATAAAAGAAAACGATATAAAGAGCATAACGGTTGTGAGAATGGAAGTTCCGTGCTGCGGAGGTATTGAATATGCGGCGGAAAAGGCGGTTCAAAACAGCGGAAAGAATTTGGACTTTAATGTGGTTACAATCGGTATAAACGGCGAGATATTATAATAGACAGAACAAGAGGCATATCATAGTTGCATGGTATGTCTTTTGTTTTGTAAAATCGTATTTTCCGAAAGATAAAATATCTTGATTATTTTTTCCGAATGTAGTATAATACATTTGAATGATTTTTGTATTTTGATACGGCATTATGTCAAAAATAGAGGAAAGAGGAATTGAGTGCAAACCCAAGTTCTTTTTTTGTACAAATAATAAATTATAATGTTTACAGTATGAAAGGACGATACCTTAATGGAGAGATACGGAACGATACCCAAGCGTTTTACTAAGGAATGGTGGGACTATTTTTGGTATTATTACAAGTGGCGTGTTATATTCATTTTGGTAGCGGTTATTTTTTTGGCGATAACGTGCACACAGTGTGCAATGCGTATAGATTATGATATGAAAATTTCATATGTCGGGAGCAATTATTATTACGAACAAAATCTGAAAACATTTACCGACGCACTTGTGCCGATTATTGACGATAAAAACGGCGACGGAAAGAAATATGTGCAGGTGGTGCAGATGAATGTGGCGGACGCCGACAGTCCGAATGTGGGCAGTGAGTACAACAGTGCGATGATGTCAAAAGAGGCGGTTGAAATTCATGCGGGCGAAACGTATATGTTCATTATGAACAAACAGGAAACCGACAGAATTTTAAGTCAGGACGGTGCGGCAAATGTGTTTGAAAATATGTCCGCTATAATCACAAAGCAAATCCCTGAGGATAGGTTGGTATACAAAGACGGAGTGCCGTATGCGGTGAATATATCCGGAAACAAGTTCCTTGCCGACAACGGATTTTTTAATGAAGATGTGTATATGCTTATCCGCCGTGTGAGAGAGAAGGACGAGAATGACGAGAAAGAAAAAATTGCTCACAATAATGCCGTAAAGACCGCAAACACAATATTGGAATACGATAATTAAAAAAGCTTCTGACCGAAACACCGCCTGTGGGCATGGGAATAAGGCAGCATTTTTGATTTTTCGTCATTGTATTTTACGCAATTTCCTACAAATTAAAAAAAGAGAAAACAGGAGGTACGAATATGGCTGTTATGAAGGAAAACGCTAATTCTACCGAGTATGAAATGTTTCACAAATACAGGGAAACAAAGGATAAAAAAATAAGAGATGATATTGTACAAAACTACATTTATATCGCCGAAATATTGTCACGCAAATTCGTAAACCGAGGAATTGAGTATGACGATATTTTTCAGGTTGCCTGTATGGGTATTCTGTATGCTGTGGAGCGTTTTAATCCCGACAAGGGGGTTAAATTTGCTACATATGCAACACCGACGGTATTGGGTGAGATACGAAGATATTTCCGTGACAAAGGTAACTTTATAAGAGTGCCGAGAAAATTGTATGAGATATTCTACAAAGCCGAGAAGATAAGACGTGCAAATGAGGGTGGAAATATATCGACGGAGGAATTGTCGAGAATGTTGGATTTGCCCGAAAAAGAAGTGAAAAAGGCATATCATGTAGGCGACGTGGCATTTATCAAGTCGCTTGAATACGAGGCTTGTGCCGACGGCGGGGTGACGTTCAGCAATTTTTTGGCGTGCGAGGACAATAATTTTGTGATGATTGAAAATCACGATTTTATTATGAAGTGCATGGAAACTCTGAAAGACAGAGAAAAAGAGTTTGTAAAGCTCAGATATTACGAGGAAAAGAGCCAGAAGGAAATCGCACAGATATGGGGTGTATCTCAGATGTATGTATCGAGAATGGAAAGAAAGATTTTAGAGCAATTTAAAAATATGTATTTTAAAGACTAAATGTCGGAAGGGAAGTTTAGAAATGTTATCAGAATTTAAAAAAGGTTTTATTGAGTTTATGATGAGTGCGGACGTGCTTAGATTTGGCGATTTTGTCACAAAGAGCGGAAGAAACACTCCTTACTTTATCAATACGGGTAATTATAAGACAGGCAAGCAGATTGCCACATTGGGTAATTTCTATGCAAATCTTATTAAGGAAACCTGCGGAAGCGAATATGACGCTATGTTCGGTCCGGCATACAAGGGTATTCCTCTTGCGGCGGTTACATCTGCGGTTTTGGCTGACAAGTATGACATCGACAAGCCGTATTTCTTCAACAGAAAAGAAGTAAAGGACCACGGCGAGGGCGGAAGTATCGTAGGCTACAAGCCTGTTGACGGCGACAGAGTTATCATTATCGAGGACGTTATCACTGCCGGTACTGCTATCCGTGAAACAATGCCTATTCTTTACGGAGCGGCAAAGGTTAAGGTGAATGATATGTTCATTTCAGTAAACCGCTGCGAAGTGGGTCAGACAGAGGGCAAGACGGCTATCATGGAGGTTAAGGAGGAATTCGGTCTTAACGTACATTCGATAGTAACCGTAAAAGATATTTATGATTATTTGAAGGAAAGCGGAAAATTTGCCGATATGCTGCCGAAAATGGAGGCATATATGAGCAAATACTGTGTATTTTAATTGACAATTTGTTGCAGAATTTAATTAAAATATACTTATTTTTAAAATAAATTGTATAAAATTAAAAAAAGGCTTGACTTGCTATTGATATAATGATATAATTGTATTCGCTAGGGATAGCCTTTTTTTTATGCTTGCTTTATACGGCATCGGAAAGGGAGTCCATAATAAACGTTAAATACACGGAGGTGCTAGACATGAGAGTAAAAATCACATTGGCTTGTTCTGAATGTAAACAAAGAAATTACAATACAATGAAGAACAAAAAGAATGACCCGGACAGATTGGAAATGAACAAATACTGTAAGTTTTGCAGAAAGCATACACTTCATAAAGAAACTAAGTAATTGCGGTATGACCACATTATTGAGTTTTGCATGATTAGTGCTTAACGAAAGGAATGAAGTAACATGGCAGATACAAACAATGCAAAGGCTGGAAAGTCAAAATTCGGTTTCGTTAGATTTTTTAAGGAAACCAAGGCAGAACTGAAAAAAGTTACATGGCCGACAAAGGAACAGCTTGTTCATAACACAGGTATTATCCTTGCTTTTATCGTTATTATCTGTATCATACTTTCTTTACTTGATTTCGGATTTAATGAGTTGATTAAATTGTTAATTCCTTAATGTGACAGAAAAGGAGAGTTTGTATGTCTGAAAACGAAGCAAAATGGTATGTTGCACATACCTATTCGGGTTACGAAAACAAAGTAAAAGCAAATATCGAAAAATCAGTGGAAAATCGCGGCATACAACATTTAATTCAAGATGTAAAAGTTCCTGTCGAACAGGTTGTTGAGAAAAATGGTGATAAAGAAAAAATCGTAGAGCATAAGATTTTTCCCGGATATGTTGTTATCAAGATGGTAATGACTGACGAAAGCTGGTATGTTGTAAGAAATACCCGTGGTGTGACAGGGTTTGTAGGACCCGGCTCGAAGCCTGTGCCGCTGTCGGAAGAAGAGGCGGACAGAATGGGTGTTGAAAAAATCAGAATGGCTGATTTGGACATAGCTGTCGGCGATAACGTAAGTATTACGTCGGGTCAGATGGAAGGCTTTACGGGTATCGTTGAAAAGATTGATACACAAACACGTCAGGTTACATTGAGAGCATCGATGTTTGGTCGTGAAACACCTGTAACGGTTGACTATAACCAAGTTGCACGTTTAGATTAAGTTTATAAGCGTTTTCGCTTGTAATATATTCGGCAGATTGCCGATAGTATGCAAAAAGCATACGTTGTTGTTATCCCTCTGCACAAGACGGCTGTTTTGTGTGTAAGTGGGAGGGCTTGTAAGCCCGTAATTACCACATAAGGTTTTAAGGAGGTGCCATTTATGGCTCAAAAAGTAGTAGGTTATATTAAATTACAAATTCCTGCCGGCAAAGCTACACCGGCTCCACCGGTTGGTCCGGCTCTTGGTCAACATGGTGTAAACATCATGCAATTTACAAAGGAATTCAATGAAAAGACAGCAAAAGACGCAGGTTTGATTATCCCTGTTGTTATTACTGTTTATGCGGACCGTTCTTTCTCATTCATTACAAAGACTCCGCCGGCTGCTGTTCTTTTGAAAAAAGCTTGCAAAATCCAAAGCGGTTCGGGAGTTCCTAACAAAACTAAGGTTGCTACAATCAGCAAGGCTGACCTTCAAGCAATCGCAGAACAAAAAATGCCTGACCTAAACGCAGCTTCTGTTGAAGCAGCTATGAGCATGATTGCAGGTACTGCAAGAAGCATGGGCATTGTTGTTGGTGACTAATTTTTAACGGACGATGTAAGATTATTCGACTTCGCACAGCGGGGGAGAACAGATTAGTGGGAGAAACCTGCATTAGGCTTTGTTTGACCACATAAGGAGGAAAAAAGATGTTTAGAGGAAAAAAATATCGTGAAAGCGTAAAGCAATATGATAAGTCAGTAGCTTATGATTCAGCTGAAGCTATGAACGTTGTTGTTAAGACTGCAACAGCTAAATTTGACGAAACTGTTGAAGCTCATATCAAATTGGGCGTTGACTCAAGACACGCTGACCAACAAGTCAGAGGTGCTATCGTTCTTCCGCACGGTACAGGTAAATCAGTTAAAGTTTTGGTATTTGCTAAGGGCGACAAGCTTGATATTGCAAAAGAAGCCGGTGCTGATTACTACGGCGGTGAAGAATTGGTTGCTAAAATCACAGGCGAAAACTGGTTTGATTTTGACGTTGTAGTTGCTACACCTGATATGATGGGTGTTGTAGGTCGTTTGGGTAAGGTTCTTGGTCCTAAGGGATTGATGCCAAGTCCAAAGGCAGGTACGGTTACTATGGACGTCGCTAAGGCTGTTGCTGAAATTAAAGCCGGTAAGATTGAATATAAATTGGATAAGACAAACATTATCCACTGCCCTGTCGGTAAAGTTTCTTTCGGTGCTGAAAAGCTTACAGAGAACTTCAATACTCTTATGAGTGCCATCATTAAGGCAAAACCGGCTGCTGCAAAAGGTCAATATTTGAGAAGCGTAGTAGTTGCTTCTACAATGGGCCCTGGCATTAAGGTAAACAGTGCAAAAATTTCTGAATAATTTTTAAAAATTATATTGACAACCGTGTGATATTGTGGTATCATATAATGGTTGAGACATTCCGTAGACAGCAGGCAACCGTAAGTCCTGCCGAGGATGATTTAGTGATTTTATTATTTTGATTACTAGTGACTCTTTGCTCGTCTACGGCAAAGAGTCTTTTTTATACAAGAACATTCTTATTTCTTGTTGATAGAATACTGTGGAGGTGAAAATTAATGCCAAGTCAAGCTATATTGGAACAAAAGCAACAAGCTGTTGCTGAGTTAATTGAAACTCTTAAATCAGCTCAAGCAGGTGTTTTGGTTGACCACAGAGGTCTTACAGTTGAAGAAGACACTAAGCTTAGAAATGAATTGAGAAAAGAAAACGTTAAGTACTTTGTTGTTAAGAATACACTTCTTCGCCGTGCTGCTAATGAAGCAGGTTTGAGCGATTTAGATGATATTCTTCACGGACCGACAGCACTTGCTATATCTGACAGCGACCCTGTTGCTCCTGCAAAGGTTTTGGCTAATTTTGCTAAGGAAAATGAAACTCTTGAACTTAAATCAGGTTTCATGGACGGCAAGGTTATGTCTATTGATGAAGTTAAGGTTCTTGCAGCTACTCCTTCTAAGGAAACTCTTGTTGCAAAAATTATGGGCAGCTTGAACGCTCCTGTATCAAACCTTGTAAGATTGCTTAACACAATCGCAGAAGGCGGCGAAGAAATTGCTGACCTTATCGCAAAGAAGGCAGCTGACGCTGCACCGGCAGAAGAAACTCCTGCTGAATAATTAAATTTGATATTTTGTAATAAATAGGAGGAAATATATAATGGCTAACGTACAACAAATTTTAGACGAAATTAAAGAATTGAAACTACTAGAAGTTGCAGAACTTGTTAAAATGATGGAAGAAGAATTCGGTGTTAGTGCCGCTGCTCCTGTTATGGTTGCAGGCGTTGCCGGTGACGGTGCTGCTGCCGGCGCTGAAAAGAGCGAATATGATGTTATCCTTGCTGACGCCGGTGCAAGCAAACTTGGCGTAATCAAGGTTGTTAGAGAAATCACAGGTCTTGGTCTTAAAGAAGCAAAAGCTCTTGTTGACGAAGCTCCAAAGCCAATCAAAGAAGCTGTTGCTAAGGACGAAGCTGATTCTATTAAAGAAAAGCTTGAAGCTGCAGGTGCTAAGGTAGAAGTTAAATAATTTGACTTTATTAAAACCGACTGACTGTATGCAGTCGGTTTTTTCACAGTAACCATCTATCCATTATTTTTAGGTTGACAAGCAATTTATGTTGCTGTATAATAATTGTAACGTAGCATTTTATGAGGTGTAGATATGATTATTAATATATCTGAAATTTTAAAGGTTTATGGTGGTGAAATAAGTGTTGACGGCGATATTTCACTGTCCGATATTAATTTTTTAGGCGAGGATTTCGTATTTGAAACTCCTTTGCATATTAAAGGTAATATCGTAAACAACGGTAAAGCGTTGGAGCTTAATGCCGTGTGCACGGGCGTTGTTAAGGTGCATTGTGCAAGATGTATGAAAGAGCTTGACCAAGATGTTAATTTCAAGGTGAAAGAGTTTTTTGTACAGTCTGACGGTGAAAATGATGATGATGACGAAGATGTGGTTTTCTTTGAAGGCTACAATATTGATGTCAAAGATATTGTCGTTAATCATTTTTTGATGAACGTATCAGGCAAGTATTTATGCTCGGAGGACTGCAAGGGATTATGTCCTAAATGCGGTGCGGATTTGAATTTGGGCGATTGCGGTTGTAAAAATGACGATATTGACCCAAGATGGGCAGCACTTGCGGATATTATGAACAGGTCTACAAATGAGTAGCTAATCTTATAAGGAGGTGTAGCAAATGGCAGTACCTAAGGGAAAAGTATCTCGTTCAAGAAGAGATAAAAGACGTGCAAACTGGAAATTGGAAACTCCTAATATCGTAGAGTGTCCACAATGCCACGAATATAAATTGCCTCACAAGGTTTGTAAAGCTTGTGGCTATTACAAAGGTAAAGAGGTTATTAAACAAGCTCAATAAGATTGTTTATAAAAACAGGTATGATAAAATCATACCTGTTTTTTGTTTGTAGGAAATTGCGTAAAATGCAATGACAAAAAATCAAAAATGCTGCCATATGCCTACGCTTTCTATCATGAACTTTTTTTTAATTTGTAGGAAATTGCGTAACACGCAATGACGGAAAATCAAAAATGCTACATTATTCCTCCGCCCGCAGGCGGTGCTTCTATCAGAAGCTTTTTTAATTTGTAGGAAATTGCGTAACACACAATGACGGAAAATCAAAAATGCTACATTATTCCTCCGCCCGCAGGCGGTGCTTCTATCAGAAGCTTTTTTAATTTGTAGGAAATTGCGTAACACACAATGACGGAAAATCAAAAATGCTACATTATTCCTCCGCCCGCAGGCGGTGCTTCTATCAGAAGCTTTTTTATTTGTAGGAAATTAAATTTGGGTAGGGGAGATAGTACCAAATTAAAAATCAAACAGATTATCCGCACTGTCAATCGCACCGACCGCCGCAACGGAGAGTGTGCTTGTGTCAAATACTTTGTCTATTACATCGGCGGTTGACTGCAATGAGATGTTATCAATTCTCGCCAATACTTCATCTTCCGTGTATAATTTCTTGCCAAGCAGCAGATTTCGTCCCGCACTCTGCATTCTTGCTCCCGTGCTTTCACGGCTTAATATATATGTTCCCTTTAATTGCTCTTTTACCATGTCAAGCTCGTTTTTGGTCAGTTTGTCACGCTTTAATGTCTTTACTTCATCGGTTATCATGCGGCACACCTGCTCCAAATTATCCGCACTTGTGCCGGCTGAAATGCCGAACATACCTGTTCCCGTATATGTCAGACCGTTTGAGTATACTGAATAAACCAATCCCGTCTTTTCACGAATATTTTGGAACAGTCGGCTCGACATACCATTGCCGAAAATGTTATTAACCGCAAGCATACTGTATATATCATCGCTGTGCGTGTCCAATCCCTTGAAACCCGCTATAATCTGCACTTGTCCTATATCCCTTGTCTGCACAATAGTGTTTGCGTGGTATTCCGCTTTCGGCATATCTACTTTGCCGTGCATAAAATTACCATTGCCGAACTTTTTCTCCAATTCATCAAACAGAACGTCATCAAAATTGCCCGATACAGCAATAACGATGTTGCCCGTCGTGTAATGCTCGTGCAGATATTTGTGCATAATGTCCGAATTGATATTTTCAAGCGTGGCGGAAGTGCCCAAAACAGGTTTGCCCAACGCACTGTCGCCCCAGCAAGCCTCCATAATAAGGTCATGCACCACTTCCTCCGGGTCATCGTTATACATATTCATTTCTTCCAGTATAACCTGCCGTTCAAGGTTTATAAGCTCGTCGCTCATAAGCGAATTTTGCAGCATATCCGACAGAATATCTATCGCCAGATTTGCGTGTGTATCCAAGGTCTGCGTGTAGAAACAAGTTTCCTCACGTCCCGTAAATGCGTTTATCACACCACCGACAGAGTCCATATCCCACGCAATTTTGTATGCACTTCGCTTGCTTGTGCCCTTGAACAGCATATGCTCGATATAATGCGATATACCGCCCACAGCTTTATTTTCGTATCGTGAACCGTTGCCGACCCACACACCGATGGAGATAGACCGCACATGACCGATTTTCTCGCTTATTACTCTTATACCATTAGATAAATTTCTAATTTGATACATAAAATTTTCCTTTCTTATTGTAAAACACAAAAGACTGCTATAAACATCAGAAATAATGTATTCCGTCTGTTATAGCAGTCCTCCTATTTATTTATTAATATAAAGATTATTCAGCAACAGCGTCTTTGTGTGAAAGACTGATTTTGCCTGTCTTAGCGTCAATATCCGTAACCTTAACCAAAAGGTGCTCGCCGACATTAACAACGTCCTCAACCTTTTCAACTCTCTTGTTTGCAAGCTTTGAAATATGCACAAGACCGTCCTTGCCCGGCAGAATTTCAACGAAAGCACCGAAAGCTGTGATTGTCTTTACAACACCGTTGTAGATTTCACCGATTTCAGGTTCTTTGACAATAGCCTCAATAGCCGCTCTTGCAGCGTCACCCGATGCCTGGTCGGCAGCAAAGATGTGGATTGTGCCGTCGTCCTCAATGTCAATCTTAGCATTTGTATCGGCAACGATTTTTTGAATTACCTTACCGCCCTGACCGATAACTTCACGGATTTTATCAGGATTAATCTTCATGCAGGTAACTTTAGGTGCATAAGCAGACAAGTGGTCTCTTACGCTAGGAATAGCTTTAAGCAATACATCGTCAATGATGTGGTATCTTGCATCTCTTGTTTTCATGATAGCTTCTTCGATTACTTCGTATGACAAGCCGTCATTCTTAATATCCACTTGGATAGATGTGATACCTTTTTTAGTACCGGCAACCTTGAAGTCCATTTCGCCGTAGAAATCTTCAAGACCTTGAATATCTACCATTGTTGTGAAACCGTCATCAGTTGTAATCAAACCGCATGAAATACCGGCAACAGGGGCTTTTATAGGCACACCTGCGTCCATAAGTGCCAAAGTAGAACCGCACACACTGCCTTGTGATGTAGAACCGTTAGAACTCAATACTTCCGATACTACACGGATTGCATACGGGAATTCTTCCTCAGACGGCAATACAGGCACAAGTGAACGTTCAGCCAAAGCACCGTGACCGATTTCACGTCTGCCCGGACCTCTTGAAGGTCTTGTTTCACCAACCGAATATGAAGGGAAATTATAGTGGTGAATGTATCTCTTTGTGGTTTCTTCATCAATACCGTCAAGCTTTTGAATTTCGCTTAGCGGAGCAAGTGTAGCAACTGACAACACCTGTGTTTGACCACGCTTGAACAGACCCGAACCGTGAGTTCTAGGTAGCAAGCCTACCTCAGCCGACAAAGGTCTGATTTCGTTAAGCTGTCTGCCGTCAACACGTCTGCCCTGTACAAGCCATGCACGAACGATTTCCTTTTGCATTTTGTACATGATTTCACCCAAAGTTTCGGCAAGCTCCGGATATTCTTCGCCCAATTCTTCCATGATAGCGTCTGTGATAACGCCCATTCTTTCGTCACGAACGTTCTTATCGTCCGTATCCAAAGCATACTTGATTTCTTCGTAGTGTTTTTCTTTAATCTTATCCCAGATTTCCTGATTTACAGTATGTGCCTCATACTCGAATTTCGGTTTGCCGATTTCAGCCTTGATACCTTCGATAAAGTCGCACAATTCCTTACAAGTCTTATGAGCGAATTTGATACCTTCAATCATAACGCTTTCTTCAACTTCATTTGCACCGGCCTCAATCATGACTACTTTTTCTTTTGTAGCCGCAACAGTAACGTGCATTTGGCTCTTTTCTCTTTGAGCAACAGTAGGATTGATTACATATTCGCCGTCAACCAAACCAAGCCATACAGCACCGATAGGACCGTTCCATGGAATATCCGAAATAGAAATTGCGATAGAAGTACCAATCATAGCCGCAACTTCCGGCGGATTGTCCTGTTCAACAGAAAGCACTGTCGCAACAACAGAAACATCGTTTCTAAGGTCGGCAGGGAACAGAGGTCTTATAGGACGGTCGATAACACGGCTTGTCAAAATAGCCTTTTCGCTCGGCTTGCCCTCACGCTTGATATATCCGCCCGGAATTTTACCTACCGAATATAGCTTTTCTTCATAGTCAACGCTTAGAGGGAAGAAGTCAACGCCCTCTCTCGGTGTACGGGAAGCGGTAACGTTTACCATAACAACAGTATCGCCGTATCTTACAAGACAGTTTGCATTAGCAAGTTCTGCCATTTTACCTGTTTCAATAACAAGCGGTCTGCCCGCAAGTGTTGTTTCAAATGTTCTGAACATAAATTTTCTCCTTTGTTTCCGTAAGAACCGATAATATGTTAGCAGATAGGCACAACACCCGACAAAATCGGATACTCTGCTTATTTGCTAACTACATATCAGCGTTCTTATTTAGTTTAAATAGTTTTTTATAAAATATGTGTAAAATATTTATTAAAACAAAGCAAACAGGCATAAAATAAATACCTGTTTGCTGTTATAATTACTTTCTTAAATTCAATTTTGCGATGATTGCACGGTATCTTTCGATATCCTGGCTCATCAAGTAGTTCAAAAGACCACGTCTTTTACCTACCATCATCAAAAGTCCACGTCTTGAATGGTGGTCTTTGTGGTGAATTTTAAGATGCTCGTTTAGGTGGTTGATACGTTCTGTCAAAAGAGCGATTTGTACTTCCGGAGAACCTGTGTCACCTTCGTGAGTCTTGTAAGTTTCAATAATGTTTTGCTTAACTTCCTTAGTCAATGCTTTCACCTCCTATAATTTTAACTACCCCCATATGCTGAGTTACCGTTGGTGATTCGGTATACTAAGCAATAGGTTGAAAAAATAAACTGTCGTAATAGAACAATTACTTGTTGTTTGTTTGACGATTGAAACGTCTGTTGAATTTTTCAACACGACCGCCTGTGTCAACAAGTTTTTGCTTACCTGTGTAGAATGGGTGACAGTTTGAACAAATTTCTACGTTGATATTTTCCTTTGTAGAACCTGTTTCAATTACAGCACCACAAGCACATTTAATAGTTGTTTGCTTGTAATCAGGATGAATTCCTTCTTTCATTACACATTCGCCTCCTTCGCTATATGTTAAAACACCGTTAATTATTATAACACACCTTTACCGATTTTGCAACAATAATTTTTATATTTTTTTATCAAATTTCACTTGTAGTAACTTTCGATAAATTACACGCAGGCAAAATCAATATTATTCATCACTTTCACTTGCAGCCATCTCGTCAATATTCTTGTATGGCTTTTTGCGGTCGCCTTTGTTATAACCGCCTCTGTTGTAAGACTTTTTATAATACGGCTTTGCATTTTTAGGTGCGATTACAACTTTTCTGTACGGTTCATCACCGACGCTGTATGTAGTAACCGACGCATTATCCTGCAAGTTGGCATGGATTACACGTCTTTCATACGGATTCATCGGTTCAAGAGTAAATTTCTTGCCGTTTCTGATAACCTTTTCAGCAATTCTCTGTGATAATGCAATCAAAGATTCGGTACGTTTTTCACGATAATTTTCAGTATCTATTGATACTTTGATGTAATCGTCCGATTCATGATTTACAATCAATGATGTCAAGTATTGAATTGCGTCAAGAGTATCACCACGCTTGCCGATTACAATACCCATGTTGTCGCCTTTCAGGTCTATATCCAAACCGTCATCTGTTTTTGACATATTAACGTCTACGTCAAGCTTCATAGCACCGAAAACATCATTTAGGAATTGTTTTGCGGCGAATGAAGGAATATCTTTCATAGTAGCTTTAACCTTGGCGTCTTTTGAACCCAATCCCAAAAATCCTTTTGAACCTTCTTCCAAAATTTCAAAATCCACGTCTTCTTCACTTACACCCAATTCTGCCAATGCAAGTGCCTTTGCATCATCAATGTTTTTTGCGTTTTTTATTGCTTCTTTCCGGAACTTTGACACTGATTTCATCCTCCTTGTCATCAAAATACTTATTAATAGCAAACTGCTGAGCAATCTGCATTACGTTACTGATTATCCAATATAATCCCAAACCTGACGGGAAAGTAATTGTACAGAACAATGTCATAATAGGCATCATCAAATTCATTGATTTATTCATCTGAGCCGCACTGTCAAGTTCTTTGCCGTCCTTGTTGTCGGTTTTAGACTGCGTCTGAGCCTGTGAAAGTTTCATTGAAACCCATGTTGTAAATACCGCCAAAGCAGGGATAAGCAGCAATGACAATGTGCTTATATCGCTGAAATTACCGCTTAGTAATTGTGAAATAGCGGTGCTCGGCGTACTCGACAGGTTCATACCTAAGAAATTGAAATTCAAACTCCATGCGTCATTTTCGCCGAACAATGTCTTGCTCCACTCGGATAGTTGTATCTGTGCGGTGTTTGCAAGCTGTTCCATTGAACTTGTGCTCAATTTTCCGATTTTTTCGGGAAAACGTTCCGTCATCAAACGCTGAATTTCAATAACCTTATTTATAGCCGCCTCCGAATTAAAATCGGCTCTTATAAGAAATGAAATCGGTTTTTGAATTACCTGATACAAACCGATAAGAATAGGCATCTGTATAAACAACGGCAAGCAACCGCCCGCCATACTGACGTCATTATCCTTGTATAATTTCATCATTTCAGTCTGCAATTTTTGCTGGTCATTGGCATATTTTTTTTGAAGTTCTGCCAAAACCGGCTGTAATTTCTGCTGCTTTTTCATAGATTTCTGCGACTTGATTGTAAGCGGCAGAAGGATAAGCTTGATTATAATAGTAAAAAGTATAATAGCCAAACCGTAATTTTGTACCAGCTTGTAGATAAGTTCAATCAAATATCCAAGCGGTGTAGTAATAACTAATGAAAATAAATCCATGTTTTCCTCCGTATTGCGTCTGTATTTATTTTACTGCCTTTTATTTTAGCGGGTCGTATCCGCCCTTGTGGAACGGGTGACATTTTAATAATCGCCTTACAGCGAGATAACTTCCCTTTACCGCACCGTATTTTTCAACAGCCTGTCTTGCATATTCGGAGCAAGTCGGTATAAATCGGCAGGACGATACCGGTTTTAGGGGTGATATATTTTTTTGGTAAAATTTTATTAAAGCAATAATTATTTTTTTCATCATTTTAAATCATAAGTTCCAGCTTACGCATAGCATATTCCATATCCTTGCTGATTTGCTGCAAAGATTTTCCAACGCATCTGCCTCGTGCAACGATAACAAAATCATAACCCTGTTTAATATCATGTTCCAGGAAACGATAGCTTTCACGAATAAGACGTTTTGCACGGTTGCGTTTTACGGCATTGCCGACAGCCTTGCCCGCCGTCAGACCTATTCTGTTAGTGCCAAGACGGTTTTTCATGGCATACACAACAATATAACCGCCGGCGAAATGCTTGCCACGATTATAAAGACGTCTGAAATCCTTATTCAGTTTTAAAGATACCGTACTTTTCAATTCCTCACCATTAACCTTTATAATAACACCCAAATCGGTAATAATTCCGTATAATACAAAAGGCAAAAAGCGAAGGACCAGCTGCCCCGTCACTCCTTGCCTTTTTTACATCATATTCGCCTTCATCACAGAACGGCAAATATTAAATTTACAGAAAATAAGTTCAAAAATTAAGCAGACAATTTTTTTCTGCCCTTTCTTCTTCTGTTAGCCAAAACTTTTCTGCCTGATGCATTTCTCATTCTTTTTCTGAAGCCATGTTCTTTTTTTCTTTGGCGTTTCTTAGGTTGATATGTTCTTAGCATTGTTAAACACCTCCCGAATAATTAATACTTTACGTCTATATTTTTGCTCGATTTAATCTAAATCAAGCGTCCGAAAATTAGACACCGCAATAATTATATCCGTAAAATGCAAAATTGTCAAGAGGTTTATTGCATTTTTCATATCAAAAATCAAAATTTTAGTTATATTTTTCTATTTTTGCATACACAGTGTCCCCGTCGGAGTGTACAAAAAGTATAATATCGCAGTCAAGATTGTTTTTGAATTTCAAATCTAGGCTGCCGTAATTCACGCTTGCATCGTTGCCGTCGGGGGCGTATGATACGGTAATTTCGTGGCGGTGACGCTCTGAAATCTCCAATCCGCATTTTGCGGCGACGTTGTATATTGTGGTGCTTACCTGACACACACCGCCGCCCAAACCTTTGCTTTTCTCCTTTCCAACCATGACAGTTGCATTTTTGTAACCCTTTTCGGCGGTTCTTTTGCCGACAATTTTGTTAAACGAAAAAGTTTCTCCGCTTTTTATCACAGTACCGTTTATCGTGTCGGACGCAAGTTTTATATTAGATACCCGTTCTTCTTCCTTGTCGATTATTTCGGTTGAAAATTCGGCAAGAACGGGAGATTGCGTCGGAGTGGGCGAGGGTGTATTTTCGGTCGGGGAGGGGGTTACGGTTTCGTTTTTTGAATTATTTTCGTTTTGATAACCGCATGAATATAATATTGAAATCAGAATAATTACTATAATTAAATATTTTATTTTAAACATAATGAACATTCCTTTCAATAAATATTTTTGTCTTTGCGGATAATAATATTATAAGTAAAAATTGTATTTTCAATATAAATGTGTTATACTGTATAAAATAATAGAAATTCGGTGAAATAAATGATTTTGAGAAAATATAAGTCTGATGACTGCCGAAAAAATTACAAACTATGTAATGGAATTAATCAGATGTTAGGGAGGTATTTGCATGGATAACAGGACGGTCACTTTGGCGGAGATGGTGCTGCCGTATCAGGCAAATCCGGCTGGGAATGTGCACGGCGGAGAAATAATGAAGATGATGGATTCCGCTGCGGGAGTTGCCGCACAAAAATATGCACGCACAAACGTTGTAACCGCTCGTGTCGATGAACTGCGTTTTCGACAGCCCGTATTTGTGGGCAATCTTGTCACCTGCAAGGCACAGGTTATCTATACGGGTAATTCGTCTATGGAAGTGTTTGTGACGGTGGAGTCGGAGGATTTGTCAAAACCCGATGATATTAAAATCGCACTTACCGCATTTTTTACTATGGTGTCGCTTGACGAAAACGGCGTACCGGCAAGAGTTCCTCCGCTTGACCCCGAAAATTTAAGCCAGTATGATAAAAAGCTGTATAAGGAAGGCGAAAAACGATATTTGTCGCATAAATCGAACAAGAGAAGATAGGCGGTTAAAAAAATTAATTTTTTTTGAAAATTTTGCTTGACAAAACGTTTCGCCGCTGTTATAATTGATAAAGGTAAAAACAAGCAGAGCGTATCCGTTCTCACCGTACGATTGAGATATTTTGCGGTAAATACATTAAATGTTCTATTTTTGTGTATTGTTGACGGATGGCTGTGCTGTCCGTTTTTTTGATTTAATAAACAAATTTATTTTTAAGTAAAGATATGGGAGGGATTCGTATCAATAATAAGGAATTGCAAATCAACGAGGAAATTCGAGATAAGGAAGTTCGAGTAATCGGTGCTGACGGTGCACAGCTTGGCGTTATGGACGCAAAAAAGGCTCAGGCACTTGCAAATGATAAGGGTCTTGACTTGGTCAAGATAGCTCCGCAAGCCGTACCGCCTGTATGCAAGGTTATGGATTACGGCAAATACAAGTTTGAGCTTTCCAAAAAAGAAAAAGAAAACCGCAAAAACCAAAGAGTTATCAATATTAAAGAAGTTCAGCTTTCACCATCTATTGATACTAATGATTTCAATACAAAATGTAATCATGCGAAAAAGTTCTTGAAGAACGGTGATAAAGTTAAGGTAACTGTACGTTTTCGTGGACGTGAAGTTAGCCATTCCAAAATGGGCGAAATCCTTTTAGAGCGTTTTGCAGAAAACGTTAAAGAGTTGGGTACAGTAGAAAGACCTGCTAAGCTTGAAGGAAGAAACATGACTATGTTCCTTGCTCCAATCGCACAATAATTTTGTTTAAGTCAAAGCGGAGGTTTTCATATTTAAATTTCGGAAGGAGTGTATTATAATGCCTAAAATTAAAACACATAGAGGCGCTGCAAAGAGATTCTCTCTTACTAAAAACGGTAAAGTTAAAATGAATAAGTCTAACAGAAGACATATCCTAAATAAGAAAACCACAAAGAGAAAAAGACATTTGAGAAAACAAGCATATTGCAGCATGGCTAACGCATCTGTAATTAAGAAACTTATTCCTTATAAATAATTTTGAAAGAGAGGTATCCCGAATATGGCAAGAGTAAAGGGTGCTATTAACACCAGAAAACATCATAAAAAAGTTTTAAAACTCGCTAAAGGTTTCAGAGGCGGCGAGAGCAGATTATATAGAGTTGCTAATCAAGCTGTTATGCGTTCAATGCAAAACGCTTATGTTGGCAGAAAACGCAGAAAACGTGATTTCAGAAGACTATGGATTGCAAGAATCAGTGCCGCTGCAAAGATGAACGGCATGAATTACAGCACATTCATGAACGGTCTTAAAAAATCAGGCATAGAAATGAACAGAAAAATGCTTTCTGAAATTGCTATCGCTGATGCTGCTGCTTTCACACAACTTGTTGAAAAGGCAAAAGCTGCTCTTTAATTTTTAATTAAAGTTTATTTATCCTCGAAGTTTTGCTTCGGGGATTTTTTTTGTTTATAATTATAAACAAATTATAAGTAATTATACATTTTTTTAATTAAAAAATACAGTGTTTATCTAAAATAAGAGAATTAATATACATTTTTATGATTAATAATTACACTTGTTCACAGTTTATTCATAAATTATGAACAAATATTTAATTATTTATTCATACGAATGACAAATTAAAGGTTTATTATATAACCATAGTCAAGCAAAGGACATGACTACATGGGATATTTGCTCATAATAAAATTAGGCAAAGCAAGAGAAGATAAAAATATAAATTGTAAATGTTACACGCTTTGTTCTCAGAAAGGAATGATTTGAAATGAAACAATATCCATATACAGATTCGACAGATATGATTGTTTACGAAGGAACTCCTAAGACGAAGAAGAAAAAGAACAGAACATGGGTTGCTTGTTTAAGCTCGGCATTGATTGCGAGCGTTTTGACAGGTGCGGTGTGCACGGGAGTTGTATATTATAATAAGCCGAACAGCAGTACAGGCAGTCAGCCGGTGCAGACAACCTCGGTTGCATCTAATCTTACACAGGTTGTGAACAACAACGGTCAGCAGGCATTGTCAACAACAGAGATTGCCGCAAAGGTAGGTCCGAGCGTTGTAGGTGTAATCAATAAGGCGAAGGTTGAACCGCAGAAATATTTTAATCCGTTCACGGGTAAAACATATTATTCGAGCGACCCTAACAGCGACGAAACAGTTCAGCAGGGAAGCGGTTCGGGTATCATAATCAGTTCTGACGGTTATATCGTAACAAATGAGCACGTTATTGACGGTGCTACGGAAATTACTGTTATTTTAAATACAGGTGATGAATATACCGCTAAATTGGTAGGTAAAGATACAAAGACAGACCTTGCGGTATTGAAGATTGATAAAGACGGTTTGCCGGCTGCTACTTTGGGCGACTCTACCACAGTTCAGGTGGGCGAACTTGCAGTGGCTATCGGTAATCCGCTTGGACAGGAATTTGCCGGTACGGTAACCGCCGGTGTGGTAAGTGCCGTAAACAGAACAATGACGGTTGACGGCAAGACATACAATCTGATTCAGACAGACGCTGCGATTAATCCGGGTAATTCGGGCGGTGCATTGGTAAATCAGTACGGCGAGGTTATCGGTATTAATACAATTAAATTATCAACAACAGGTGTTGAGGGTATCGGTTTTGCGATTGCAATTTCAGAGGCAAAACCTATTCTGGAACAATTAACACAAAAAGGATATGTATCGGGCAGACCGCTTGTAGGTATTTCGGTATCTTCGTCACAGCAAGGCTTGGTAGTTGCGGGAGTACAATCGGGCAGCGGTGCTGAAAAAGCGGGCTTGCAGGTAGGCGATTTGATTGCCAAAGTTGACGGTACATTTGTAAAATCAGCAGATGAATTGAATAAAATCCGTGACCAGAAAAAGCCGGGCGATACATTGACATTTACAATTATGCGTAACGGTGAAATCATGGACGTAAAGATTGAATTGACAGAGGAAACACCTGAAAGTACAGCCACTCCTGATGCAAATTCGAGTGCTACAAAATAAGTTTATGAGTTTTTAATTGATATAAAATCACCCCTATCTTTGCACAATCAGCAAAGATAAACCATCCTTTTTTTCATAATTTCCCGCCGAGTAATCGGCGGGACCCCCAAAAAATAGAAGGGCTGTTTTTCAGCCCTTTTTATGTGCAAAAAAAACTGTCACAGCGGTGAAAATGTCGGCAGTTTTTTAATAGAGTTGAATTTTATGACTGAATATATTGACAAAATAACGGATAATAAGATATAATATGCGTTGGGTTTTTAATCTTGTAGATTAATACCTAATAGCAAAAGGATTGTTAAGGGCAGTCGGTCACTTCCTGAAAAGGGGGTGATGTGTATGGAATATATTTTTATCTTCCTTACAGTATTTTGTGTATTGGAAATAGTAAAATACATAAAAAAATAACTGCCCCGGACCAATGGTGACAGTTATTTTTTGAAAAATAATTAAATCAATTTGGACCGACTGCCTTTAAAGCAGTAAATCCTTTTGCTATTTTTATTATATCAAAAATTAGGATAATGTCAAGGATTTATTTACATCGCAAATTATTCATTTAAAAACTGCTTATAACCTTGACAAGAAAAATGAAATTTTATATAATAACAACATATAATAGAATATAATGCCATAGGTGTTATTTGGAGAGGAATATTGTAATGCAAAAATTAGGTGTAAATGAAATTCGTGAAAAATTCTTAACATTCTTTGAATCAAAGGGCTGCCTAAGACTTCCAAGCTTTTCGCTTGTGCCGAAAAACGATGCAAGTCTTTTGCTTATCAATTCGGGTATGGCTCCGATGAAGTCATGGTTCCAAAACCCTGAAACAGCCCCTAAAAGACGTGTTACCACTTGTCAGAAATGTATAAGAACAGGTGATATTGAAAACGTGGGTAAGACTGCACGTCACGGTACTTACTTTGAAATGCTCGGCAATTTCTCGTTCGGTGACTATTTCAAGCATGAGGCTACCGCATGGGCATGGGAATTTTTCACCAAGGTTATGGAAATTCCGAAAGACAAACTTTGGATTTCTGTATATGAAAATGACGATGAGGCTCGTGATATATGGGTGAATGAAGTCGGTGTGGACGCTGACAGAATAGTTAAATTGGGTAAAGAGGATAATTTCTGGGAACATGGTACAGGTCCTTGCGGCCCGTGCTCGGAAATATATTTCGACCGTGGCGAAAAATACGGCTGCGGCAAGCCGGACTGCGGTGTGGGCTGCGAATGTGACCGTTTCATGGAAGTATGGAATTTGGTATTCACTCAATTCGATAAGGATGACGAGGGCAAGTATAATCCGCTGCCGAATCCTAACATTGATACAGGCATGGGTCTTGAAAGACTTGCGGTTGTTATGCAGGGTGTGGACAATCTTTTTGAGGTTGACACTGTACAGGACGTTATCAAGCATATTTCAAAAATTGCAAATGTTTCGTACAAGGAAAATGCTAAGGCTGACGTATCACTGAGAGTAATTGCCGACCATATCAGAAGTACGGTTATGATGGTTTCGGACGGTGTTATCCCGACAAACGAGGGACGTGGATACGTTCTTCGCCGTTTGCTAAGACGTGCGGCTCGTCACGGCAAATTATTGAACATCAACCGTCAGTTCCTATATGAAGTTGCAGACACTGTAATCAACTGCTCAATGTCAGAATACAATGAGCTTGACGAAAAGAGAGAGTATATCAAGAATATCATCAAGAAAGAAGAAGAACGTTTTGACGCTACTATCGACAACGGTCTTATCGTTCTTAACGGATATATTGAGGACGCAAAGAAAAACGGCAGAAAAAAGCTTACAGGCGAAGAAACATTCAAGCTTCACGACACATACGGTTTCCCTCTTGACCTGACAATCGAAATGGCGGAGGAACAAGGCTTGGAAGTTGACATTGACGGATTTAATGCCGCAATGCAGGAGCAAAAGCAAAAAGGAAGAATTGCTCGAGATAACAGTTCATCATGGGACAGTGATACAATACATGAATTTAAAGATGCCCAGCCTACCGAATTTGTCGGCTATGACAATCTTGACGCTGACGCAAAGGTTGTCGGAATTGTTGTTGAAGGCGAGGGCGTAAGCGATATTATCATAGAAAATCAAAAAGGCTTTATCGTAACCGACAAAACTCCGTTCTATGCGGAAATGGGCGGTCAGGTCGGCGATATGGGTACAATCGTACTAAACGGCAAGACTGCAAAGGTTATCAACACAACAAAGACGGCAGAGGGATATTATCTTCACGAAACAGAAGTTTCGGAATGTCCTATCAGATTGGGCGACACCGTTACATTGTCGGTTGACAAGAAAAACAGAATGTCTGTATGCCGTAACCATACCGCTACGCACATTTTGGATAGGGCGCTTCGTGACGTCTTGGGTTCGCACGTTGCACAAGCCGGTTCTTTGGTTGAGGCTGACAGACTTCGTTTCGACTTCTCGCATTTTGAGGCAATGACCGTTGAACAAATTAAGAAAGTTGAAAAGATTGTAAACGAAAAGATTTTGGAATCAATCCCCGTAACTGTTCGTGAACTTCCTATTGACGAGGCTAAAAAGCTTGGTGCGATTGCGTTGTTCGGCGAAAAGTACGGCGATTTGGTAAGAGTGGTTTCTGTCGGAGATTACAGCGTTGAATTCTGCGGCGGTACTCACCTTACAAATTCGGCACAGTGCGGATTGTTCAAGATTATTTCCGAAAGCGGTGTAGCTGCCGGTGTAAGACGTATCGAGGCGGTGACAGGTCAGGGTATGCTTAACTACATCAATCAGCGTGACGAATTGATAGAAAGCACTGCTGATATACTAAAATCAAATGTACATGATGTAGATAAAAAGGCTGAAAGTCTGATGAACGATTTGAAAGAGTTCAAGAAAGGCTTGGAGGCTATGAAGGCTCGTATGGCAAGCGGTAAGGCAGCCGATGTTATGGGCAGCAGAAAGCACGTTAAAGGCGTGGACGTATTCTGTGCACAGGTTGACGGTATGGCTGTAAACGATATGAGAAATATGGGCGACAATATCAAGGCTAAGTCGGAATGTGCGGTTATCGTATTGGCAAGCAATACGGACGGCAAAATCATGTTCATGGCTATGGCTACCAAGGACGCTGTTAAGAAAGGTGTTCACGCAGGCAATATTATTCGTGAAGTGACCAAGATTGCCGGCGGTTCGGGCGGCGGCAAGCCTGACATGGCACAGGGCGGCGGTAAGCTGGCTAACAAGATTGACGATGCTTTGGCTGTTGTTGACGATATGGTTGAACAGCAGGTAAAGGAATAATATAATTCACAATGATGTGGGGGTTGCGTTTTTGGCGTAGCCCCTAAACTTTATGTAATGTTTGGAGGAAATGAAAATGAACGATTGTCTGTTCTGTAAAATTATAAAGGGTGAAATTCCGTCAGCAAAAGTATTTGAAGATGATATGTGTTACGCATTTAAGGACATCAGTCCTATGGCGAAAGAACACGTTGTTATTGTGCCGAAGGAACATTTTGCATCGGCAAACGATATAAATGCGGACAATGCAAAGTATGTTACGCATATATTCACTGTGGCAAAGGATATTGCAAAAGCGTGCGGTATTGACGAAAGCGGTTACAGAATTGTGAATAACTGCGGAAAAGATGCCGGTCAAACAGTATTTCACATTCACTTCCATATGCTCGGCGGTGAAGAATTGAGTGATTTCGGGGCATAAGTGCACGAAAAACTGCGTATACGGTGAATAATTTCGGAAAGGGAACAATTTATGATTGCGATAATAGATTACGGTGCGGGAAATTTGCACAGCGTGAAAAATGCACTTGATTTTTTGGGTGCGGAAAACTGTGTCACCAAAGAGCGGCAGACAATTTTGAGTGCCGACAAGGTGATACTGCCGGGCGTCGGCTCGTTCGGAGATGCGATGGATAATCTTCGCAGAAACGGTTTGGAGGATACCGTCAAAAAAGCGGCGGAAAGCGGAAAGCCGTTTTTGGGGATTTGTCTTGGACTGCATTTATTGTTTGAGGGCAGCGAGGAAACTCCGAATGTTAAAGGATTGGGTATTTTTAAGGGAAATGTGGTGAAAATACCTAAGAAGGACAAATTGAAAATACCTCACATGGGCTGGAACTCATTGGAATTACCGAAAGAGAGCAAAATTCTGAAAAATATCGGCGATGAACCGTTTGTTTATTTTGTTCATTCGTACTATATCAAGCCTGAGGACGAAGGTCTGATTTCGGCATACACCGAGTACGGTTCAAAGCTTGGCGTGGCGATTGAAAAGGACAATATATTTGCAACTCAGTTCCACCCCGAAAAGAGCGGGAAAATAGGTATGCAGATACTTAAAAACTTTATAGAGTTTTAAGGGGGGACGGAATAATGTTTGCAAAAAGAATTATACCATGTCTTGACGTGAATAACGGACGTGTGGTTAAAGGTGTTAATTTTGTAAATCTTGTCGATGCGGGCGACCCTGTGGAATGTGCGTCGGTATATGACAAGGCAGGTGCGGACGAACTTGTATTTTTGGATATTACAGCGTCGAGCGACGGACGTGCAACCGTAATCGACATGGTCAGAAAAGTGGCTGAGAAAGTGTTTATTCCGTTCACAGTGGGCGGAGGAATAAGAACGGTTGAGGATTTCCGCAGTATGCTTAATGCCGGTGCGGATAAAGTGGCGGTAAATTCGGCGGCTATCAAGCGTCCGGAACTGATAAGCGAGGCGGCGGAAAAATTCGGTTCGCAGTGCGTTGTGTGTGCGATTGACGCAAAAAGACGTGAAAACGGCGGAGGCTGGGAAGTATATCTTAACGGCGGACGTGTGAATACGGGCATTGACGCGGTCGAATGGGGCGTTAAGGCTTGGAAATTGGGTGCGGGCGAGATTTTGCTTACAAGCATGGACTGTGACGGCACAAAAGCCGGATATGATTTGGAACTTACAAAGGCTATATCCGAAAAGGTGGAAATTCCCGTTATTGCGTCGGGCGGTGCCGGTACTATGGAGCATTTTCTGGACGCATTTGAAAAGGGCAGAGCAGATGCGGTTTTGGCGGCATCGCTGTTCCACTTTAAAGAAATTGAAATATGCGATTTGAAAAAATACCTTAAAGAAAACGGTATCAGCGTGCGATAGTGCAGAAAGGAATTTTTGTGAAAAAGTTAAATGATAAAAAAGAGTTCGGCATTGATACAATGCGGACATATCTTATAATTGTGATTTTCCTTTATTACACATTGCCTATTGTGTTTAAATTTATGGGCGAGAACGGAAAGGCTTTTTCGGATATGCAGCTTTTGGCACTTAATCCGATTGTAATTTTTCTGGTTACGGTTATGTATACGGTTAAAGTGGGCATAAACTGGAAGTTCCCGTTTATACTTGCACTGATATTTATCCCGAATATATTCATTTTCTATGATTGGACGGCATTGGTGTATGCAATTACCTATTGGGTTATATCCTTTGCCGGACTTGCATTGGGTGCGGGTGTAAAAAAATTCTTGGGATAGGGAAAACTGTCGGTCAATTTGACTGACAGTTTTTTGTACATAATTACTAAATTATCAAAAACAGTTTAGTGCAATATGTGTATAATTAATGAAATACCGTTTTTGAAGGGATTTTAACATAATAAAGTGCGGTTTGGTATTGACATAGTGTGATTAATATGGTATTATACTAAAATGAAAGTATAGATGTTTGCGTAGCGTGGACATTTTAATAAACAGTAAAGGTGTCGGAGTATGGAGAAAACTTATTCATATCTTTTGGTGGCTAATGATGTAGCACCCGAAACCTTTGTTAAGGTTGTCGAGGCGAAACGTTTGCTTACATCGGGAAAATGCAAGACTATCGGCGAGGCGATAGAAAAGGTAAATATCAGCCGGAGTGCTTTTTACAAGTACAAGGACAGCGTATTTTCCTATAACGAAACGGGAAGAGAAAAGATTGTGACATTATTCTTTACGCTTGAAGATGTTACGGGGATATTGTCGGATATTCTGAATGTGCTTGCGGTACATAATATGAATGTGCTTACGATTAATCAGAATATACCGATAAACGGTATTGCAAATATCACTATTTCTTTAAGAACCGACCAGATTGAATACAGCATAAACAATATGATTGGCGAACTTAAAAAAATAAACGGTATCAGCAAGATTGAACTTTTGGCAATGGAGTAAAATGTATTTAAAATATTTTAAGGAAGAACAGAGAGGTTAAAGACATGGTTAAGGTAGCAATAATGGGTTTTGGTACAGTCGGAAGCGGTGTGTACGAAATATTGAGAAAAAATGCAAAGAGCATTGCAAAGAAAGCAAATCAGGAAATTGATATTAAGTATATTCTTGATATTCGTGATTTTGACGACCACCCTGAAAAAAATCTTTTCACAAAGGATTTTAATGATATTCTGAATGATGACGAGGTTGGTGTGGTTGCCGAGGTTATGGGCGGACTTCACCCTGCATATGAATTTACCAAATCACTTTTGGAAAAAGGCAAGAACGTTGTAACGTCAAACAAGGAATTGGTTGCAACATACGGTGCGGAACTTTTGAAGATTGCCGAAGAAAATAACGTAAACTATATGTTTGAGGCAAGCGTGGGCGGCGGTATTCCTGTTATTCGTCCGCTTCACCAATGCTTGACGGCAAATGAAGTAAACAAGATTTTGGGTATCTTAAACGGTACTACAAACTATATCTTAACTCAAATGATTAAAGCCGGAAAATCATTTGAGGAGGCTCTTTCGGACGCACAGGCAAAAGGTTATGCCGAAAGAAATCCCGCTGCGGACGTTGAGGGACATGACGCTTGCCGTAAGATTGCTATTTTGGCGTCTTTGGCATCGGGAAAAACTGTTGATTACAGCAAAATCCTGACAGAGGGTATTACAAAAATCACATTGGAGGACGTTAAATATGCGGCTCAGATGGGATATGTAATCAAATTGATTGGATATGCGGAATTGAACAATGACGGCAAGGTATTCGCAAGAGTAAGCCCGATGTTTATTCCTAACGAAAGCCCTCTTGCAAGCGTTGAGGACGTATTCAATGCGATTATGATTAAGGGCGACTGCGTGGGCGATGTAATGTTCTACGGCAGAGGTGCGGGTAAGCTTCCTACCGCAAGTGCGGTTGTTGCCGACGTTATCGACTCGGTTAAGCACATCAATACAAACAAGCACATTGTATGGAAAGATTCAAATGAGGACTTCCTGATTAATGCAGATGATGCGGTTGTTGAATATTTTGTGAGAACTACCGCAGGCAAGGACGAGGTTACAAATGTATTGCCTGATGTTAATTTTGTTGACAGCGACATTGTAAAAGGCGAAACAGCGTTTGTTACATCGGCTGCTAAGGAAGGCGAAATTAAGGCTAAGCTTGATGAAATCGGCGGAGTTATTTCGGCAATCAGAGTGCTTGGAGAATAATATGGTTACAGTCAGAGTTCCGGCATCGAGTGCGAATATGGGGTCGGGGTTTGATACGCTGGGCGTTGGCGTGGGTTTGTATAATACCGTGAGTGCGGAGGAAATACCGAGCGGATTGGATATTAGGAGCGTTAATGCGGCGGATTATATCCCGAAAGATGAAAAGAATTTAATATACAGGGCTATGATGGAGGTATTCGATGAAGTCGGATATGAGCCGAGCGGTCTTAGAATAGTGCAGAAAAGCGATATTCCCGTAACACGGGGACTGGGCAGCAGCAGTGCGTGTATAATAGGGGGTATGCTTGCGGCGAATGTAATATCGGGCAGAAAATTGAAGTATGACGAGATTTTGAATGTGGCTTTGCGGTTAGAGGGACATCCCGATAATCTTGCACCGGCATTATACGGCGGATTTTGCGTGTCGATGATGAATGACGGGAAAGCTATTACAAAAAGCATAAAGATAAATTCCGATATTAAGTTTGCGGCGATGATACCGAACTTTTTTGTGCCGACAAAGAAATCAAGACGTGTTCTGCCCGACACAATAGGGTATAGGGACGCTGTCTTTAATATATCTCATGCGGCAATGTTTGCGACATTGTTTGCAAGCGGAAATCTTGACGATTTGCATTTAGCGGTTCAGGATAAAATGCACCAGCAGTATCGGTCGGTGTATATCGACGATATGGAGGGCATATTTGAACAGTCGTATAAATTGGGTGCGAAAGCCGTTTATCTGAGCGGTTCGGGCCCTACGATTATGGCGGTGCTGAACGATAATTATTCACAGTTTCAGATGGGTATGCAGAAATATTTTAAAGAGAAGAATAAGCAGTGTGCCTGTAAGATATTGAGTGTGGATAATGTGGGGGCGATTGTCAAGACCAACAATAATAAATTTGGTAAAAATAATTTCAGATATAAATAGGAGGAAATTAAAGTGGGTTTAGTAGTACAAAAATATGGCGGTACTTCTGTTAAAGATGCAGAAAGAGTTATGAATGTTGCAAACCGTATTGTTGAGGAGTATGACAAGGGCAATAATGTCGTTGTGGCTGTTTCGGCACAGGGCGATACAACAGATGACCTGATTGAAAAAGCAAAGGAAATCAATCCGAATGCGTCAAAGAGAGAAATGGATATGCTGTTGGCAACAGGTGAGCAAATTTCTATTTCGTTGCTGGCAATGGCTATTGAAAAGATTGGACGTCCGGTTATTTCAATGACAGGCTGGCAGGCAGGAGTCAGAACAAACTCAAATTACGGTGCTGCAAGAATTCGTAAAATTGATACGGAAAGAATTCAAAATGAATTGGATAAGAGAAGAATTGTCATTGTGGCAGGTTTCCAGGGTATCAATAAGTATGATGATATAACAACATTGGGCAGAGGCGGTTCTGATACATCTGCGGTTGCATTGGCAGCGGCACTTCACGCTGATGTGTGCGAAATTTACACAGACGTTGACGGTGTATACACCACAGACCCTAGAATTGTTAAGAATGCGAAAAAGCTTGACGATATTTCATATGATGAAATGTTGGAACTTGCAAGCTTGGGTGCAAATGTATTGCATAACCGTTCGGTTGAAATGGCTAAGAAATACAATGTTAAATTGGCAGTTAAATCTAGTTTGAATAAAGTTGAAGGTACTTACGTTAAGGAGGTTAGTCAAGTGGAAAAGATGTTGGTTAGAGGTGTTACAAGAGATAATGATGTTGCAAGAATTGCACTTTGCGATGTAGATGATAATCCGGGTAAAGCATTCCAGGTATTTTCAAGCCTTGCTAAAAAGGATATAAGCGTGGATTTGATTATCCAATCAATCGGTAAGGAACACACAAAGGACATCAGCTTTACAGTATCGGAAGGTAATTTGGACGACGCACTTGCAGTTATCGAAGAAAACAACAAGTTCGGTGCGAAGGAAGTTAAGTATACAAAGGACGTATCGAAGGTATCTATCGTGGGTGCAGGTATGGTCAACAACTCGGGCGTTGCATCAACAATGTTTGAGGCACTGTATGATGCAAACATCAATATTCACATGATTGCTACATCTGAAATTAAGATTTCTGTATTGGTAGACCAAAAGAATGCGGAAAAGGCTGTTGTGGCTATTCACGACAAGTTCAATCTTGCATAATTGATATAATTAAACAGGTGGTTTTGATAGAGATACCGCAATATGGTGAGAACTGTATTGCGGTATTTTTGTATTGGTTTGGATATAGGTGTGTAATTTTAATAAATAAAAAAGCTTTTCAAACTATTAACGGTAGTCGAAAAGCTTTTGATTAGACTTATATCCATAGCAGGTCAAAAAGTCCAACCGAAATATTTACATAAGGTACAGGGGAGAACCCCATTCCTTAAATATAATATATTATAAGTTGTTCATTTATTCAATATGGAAAATTAAAATTATTTTTTCGAGTTTAAAGCAAGTGCTGTTGGTTATTCATAATGTGTCCACAAACTGATAATTTTGATTTTCTTTTCATCTTCATAGACTTCATACACTAATCTATGTTTAATGTTAATACGTCTTGAATACGCTCCGCTCAAATCCCCCACAAGTTTTTCATACGGCGGCGGATTTTTATACGGATTTTCCCTGATTATGTCGATTAATTTCTTTGCTTTTTCTCCCAAGTGTGCCGCTTTAAGCATTGGAATGGCTTTTTTCGCTTTCGGAGTATAAAATATACTGTACATTACCATTCATCACCCGTTTCGGGAATACATTCATCAAGTGTCATATTCAAGCCTTCCACAATCTCGTCATGATTTTTTCTGTTCGCCGAAAGATATAATGTTTCCATCAATCCGTTATAATCTTCCTCACTGATTATCACTGCATTTCCGCTTTTTGTACTGACATTGATTACATCATTATACTCAACCGCTTGATTTATATAATCAAACAAATGATTTCTCAAATTGGTTATATTTGTATTTGTCATAATACATTCACCTCCTATGTACATTATACTGTACATAAATTATTTTGTCAACACATACAATAATTATTCTGTTATATCTCTTGCAGGCTTACAACAGATGTGTCACATTCTGCAATAGTTTGTTGGCGAGATAAAAACATAATAAAATATTTATGTAAAAAAGCATTGAAAATTTAAAAAAATATGCTATAATAATAGTCCGTGCATACGATTATATTTACATACTTTACGGAAAGGAATTTTATTATGACAAATGATATGACAAAAGGCAGTCCTACAAAATTGCTTTTAACATTTATGATACCGCTGCTTATCGGAAATATATTTCAGCAGCTTTATAATATGGCTGACACAATTATTGTGGGGAGAACAATCGGTGTTGATGCGTTGGCGGCGGTCGGGGCAACCGGTTCGATTTCATTTTTGATTATAGGCTTTGTACAGGGAATTACAAGCGGATTTGCCGTTATAACGGCACAGCGTTTCGGTGCGGGCAATGAAAATGAGGTAAGACGTTCGGTTGCGACAAGTATAATACTGGGTATTGCGGTAACTGTAATAATGACTGCGTTAAGTGTTATTGCAGCAAGACCATTGCTTGAAATTATGCAGACACCGTCGGATATTATCGATAATTCATACAATTATATAGTGGTAATTTTTGAGGGTATAGCAGCGGCGGTATTCTTCAATTTATTTTCGAGTATACTTCGTTCGCTCGGCGACAGCAAAACACCGCTTGTGTTTTTGATAATAGCAAGTGTAATCAATATTATACTCGATTTTGTGTTTATACTTACGTTTAAAATGGGTGTGGCCGGTGCTGGCTGGGCAACCGTAATAGCTCAATTTATATCGGGTATATTATGCTTTGTGTACAGTCTGAAAAAGTTTCCTATCATTCGCCTTTCACGGCATGACTGGAAATTTTCACAGAGATTTGCATGGCAGCACCTTGCGGTAGGATTGCCTATGGCATTTCAGTTTTCGATAACGGCAATAGGTACAATGGTTATTCAATCGGCACTTAATTTATTGGGTTCAACCGCTGTTGCGGCATTTACGGCAGGCTCGAAAATAGACCAATTCGCCACTCAGCCGCTTATGTCGCTTGGGGTAGCAGTTGCAACATACACTGCACAAAATTACGGTGCGGGCAGATTTGACAGAATTAAAAAAGGTGTGAAGTGCTCTACATTGATTGCGTGTGTGTGCGGAGTTGTCGGTGCATTTATTGTTATCACGTTTGCAAAACCGCTCGTGGCAATGTTTGTGGGCAGCGGTCAAGATGAAGTTATGGCACTTTCAAAAGAATATCTTGTACTAAACGGCATATTCTATGTGATACTCGGACTGTTGTTTGTGTACAGAAACGCACTTCAAGGTATAGGCAGCAGTATGATTGCCTTTTTCGGCGGAGTTTGGGAGCTTGTTATGCGTTCATTGGTTGCATTTGTGCTTGTGGCATATTTGAAGTTTGCGGCGGTATGTATTGCATCGCCGGTGGCATGGATTGGTGCGACAGCTTGGCTGATGATTGCATATTTTATAATAATAAAACGCAAAATAAAAAGTATAAAAGCTGATGAATGAAAAAGCTTTTGATAGAAGCACCGCCTGCGGGCGTGGAAATAAGGCAACGTTTTTGATTTTTCGTCATTGCGTTTTTCGCAATTTCCTACAAATAAAAAAAACAAAAGACGGACAAATTTTTAGTATTTGTCCGTCTTTTATATGTTAAATTTTAATCAAGTGCCCGTTTTAGGAATGTCACAATCTGACCTCGTGAACAAATTTCATCGGGAGCAAACTCAGTGTCCGAAACACCGCTTGTGACGCCGTTTGCAACCGCCCATGCAACAGCAGTGCTATATTCGGAATTTGCGGAAACATCGGTGAATTTGCCTGTGTTGTCATATGCGGGCGAATCTGCATTTTTCCATAAATACATGACTGTTGACGCTCTTGTGCAAGGTGTGTCGCCGTCAAAGCTGCCGCCCGAAACCATACCTTTTTGATATGCCCAGATTGCTGCGTCATAGTAATAATCGTTCGTGCTTACATCGGCAAACGGATTTGCAGTGTCTGCCTTAGGAGAGCCTACCGCACGCCATAGGAAAGTCAGAATTTGTGCTCTTGTACAGTTTTCGTCAGGCGAGAATGTAGTTGCACTCGTACCTTGTGTGATACTCCTGTCGACCGCCCATTTAACCGCATCGGCAAAATAATCGGTTGAATGTACGTCACTGAAAGAACCGACTTTTGTCTGCGGAGCTTGGTCGGCAGTATTGTTGCCGTCAACTGTAAGGTAAATCGGGTTTGTCGCATACAGGTCGAGAGTATATCCCATGTCTGTCTTTGTCATGTAAGAAATGTCAAGCGGAACATATGACGTAAGACCGTTTTCTGTTGAGCAGATAAGATAATCCTTCTGCATTTCATCTTCATCAATATAATTTGTTTTGCCCGAAGCAGTAACTATTGATGTTATATAATACGGAACACCGGCAAAAAGCTGTAATGCGGTACCGGTTACTTCGTTGTCATATGCACCTGTTCCGATATATGTATATCCCGGTTTCAAAAGATTTTCACGGTGACCGTCACTGTTCATCCATGAGGTCATTGCACGTTCGCCCGAAACAGCCCTTGTCCGGGAGTCACACCTATAAATATTTTCGCCGCCTGTTGAATACTGAAAATTCTCTATTGCAGAGAACGGATTTTTACCGTTAGGTCTTGTATGCGAGAATGATTCCGCAAGTTCAACTTCACGAATATTGCACGCTTGTTGAAGCGGTTCAATCATAGTAAGCAGATGTCTGCCGATTTTATTACGCTCAACATTTGTAATTCTGATAATTTCCCACTCCTCTTTGTTTACCGAGATTTTGTCCGACGGAATATTTCTCACAAGCATATCTATTTTGTCCTGAGAGCGTATTTCACGGCTTTCCTCGGCTAAGGTCATGGTTACATACATTATAACGTCACCGTTCTCATTAAATGTGGCTTTTGTTTTATTAAAACTTTTTATGGATACTTCCGAACCGTTTTTGACAGCATTTTTAATTACTGCAAGAACATCTTCCTCGGTTGTTCGGTTGGTGAATATTATATCGCTGATAGCTTCACTGACAAGATGCCTGTCCTCGTCTATTGCTATGGAATTTGCCGTCACTGCAAGCGGAACGGTTTTTCCGACGGAAACAGCGTCCTCAACGCCTCCGCAGGCAAGACTAAGCGTTGCCGAAAGACTGCCCCCAACCGTTGTTGACGCTTTTATAAGTGTAAAATTGCCGTCATCGAGCGTAACGGTGACATTGCTGCTGCCGACTGCCGTCTTTGCCATGTTAAGAATATCATTTGCAGTGGTATCGTTTGAAACGTCAAAATCCCAAATTGCTTGGCTTATAGCGTGTTTTGCGGCGGCGATGTCCTTTTTCGCATCTGTTGTATCTGCTGTATTTGAATTGTCGTAGTTTGATGTATTGTTTCCGTCATCAAGACTGATACTGCCGTTTTCACCCGATAGTGAAATTTCCTTTTTTACTTCAAATGCTTCTTCGGCATCGTCCTGGAATATACTTACTTCCGCACTCATATATCCGGATTTTGTTGAGGTAGGACTTACAAGCTTGAATTTTTCAACAAAAAATCCCGTACCTGTATACTTATCTGCCGAATACTCGCAAGCCTCAAACAATAGATTTTCCAAATCATCTTTCGTGAAATTTGCATCAACGGTGGTTTCATCAAGCTTTTGCAAAAATAATTCCATATTCTTTTCAACCGCAGTTTCCGCATCGCTCACAACCGTTATAGCGTAGGCTGTTGTGTGCGGAAGTTGCAATGAACCTAGAATTAGTGCTATTGCACAAGCATATGCCAAAAATTTTTTCATGATTTTGCCTCCTTATAAATAATTATTTGATATATTGATTATAACATAGATAGGATTTAATTACAATTAATTCTTTACAACAATTATAAAAAACATCTTGACATGGAGTGAACTCCAAGTAGTATTATATAGATATAAAATATTTTGGAGGCAGATTAAAATGAAATATAATGAGCAAAAAGATTTTGAAGATGCAAATGTATTCGGCACAGGAAATCCCAATGACGAATATGCAAAGTATTTTGTGGGAAATTCATTTTTAAATCCGTTGGTAAATACAAAGGAAAGTCCTGTATTTCTTGCAAACGTAACTTTTTCGCCGAAGTGCAGAAATAACTGGCATATTCACCATGCGTCAAAAGGCGGCGGTCAGATACTTGTCTGTACGGCGGGCGAGGGATGGTATCAGGAAGAAGGCAAAGAGGCGGTAAGCCTTAGCGAGGGTATGGTTATAACAATTCCGGCAAACGTAAAGCACTGGCACGGGGCGAAGGCGGACAGTTGGTTCAGCCATATTGCAGTGGAATGTCCGGGGAAGGATTGCAGCAATGAGTGGTGTGAGCCTGTTTCCGATGAAGAATACAACAAATTAGGCTGATAGGAAAGAGAGGTGCGGTATGACAATCAAAGAGGTTAGTCAAAAATATGAATTGTCGCAGGATACATTGAGGTATTATGAGCGTATCGGCTTATTGCCGCCCGTGCCGAGAAATAAAAGCGGTGTGCGTAATTATGACGAGGAAAGCTGCAACTGGATAGAATTTATCAAATGTATGCGAGGAGCGGGACTGCCGATTGAGGCTCTTATTGAATATGTGGAGCTTTTCCGTCAGGGCGATGAAACAATCGAAACGAGAAAAAATTTGCTGATTGAACAGAGAAAGCTTCTTGCCGAGAAAGTTGAACATATGCAAAAAACGCTTGAACGGCTCGACTACAAAATCGCAAACTATGAAAGTCTTATGGGAAAAATATGATAAGATGAAAACAACCCGACGGTGTTTATACATCATCGGGTTGCTTTGTATTCATTTGTGCGTCTACAATATTGTAGTGGTTGTTTATCGCCTTTTCGCAGGACTTCCAATCGTTGTTTTTTAATGCGGCAAATATTTGCATATGCGAATTTTGAATTTGTTTTTTTGTTTCGACATCCGTCCGGCGGAGCACATCTGCAATCCATTGATTGTATACCGATGTGATAGCGTTGTAAAGACTGATTAATAATTGATTTTCGGTTGCGTTTATCAGCGAATAGTGAAACTGCCGGTCAAGGTTGATTTGTTTGCTGACAGGCATGGAAGTTTGTTCTTTTAAAAGTATTTTTTCAATATCGGGTTGATGTTTGCCGAAAGTATTGTTTTCGATTATCGACATACATATTGATTTTTCCATGCAGCGTCTGAATGAGCATATCTCGGCTTTGTTGGTCTTTTTCAAAAGCAGCATTATATTGATGACGTCCGAAATGGTTTTTGAAATATTGCCGGTGATGTAATTCCCCGAACCTCGTCTGCTTTCGATAAGCCCGATATTTTCAAGCATACGGATTGCCTCACGAGTGGAATTTCTGCTTATTGACAATGTTTCGGAAAGACTGCGTTCGGTCGGTATGCGAGAACCTATTGAAAGTTCGCCTTTTGTGATAAGTCCGAATAAATAGTCAACCGCTTTTTGATATTCACGAGATTTATCAGCCATTATTTTTCGCCTTTCATATAAAATGTGCAAATATACTTGCACCCACAACCGTCAGCAAACCCGATACGACAATCGAAAGACTGCTCATTGCACCCTCGATTTCACCGAGTTCTATCGCTTTTGCCGTACCTAATGCGTGTGCCGATGTTCCTATGGCGATACCTTTTGCGATAGGGTGTGTGATGCGGAATATTTTACATATAAATTCAGCAAGGATATTGCCGAGTATGCCTGTAAGGATTATCACGGCTACGGCAATGGAAATGTATCCGCCGAGTTCCTCCGTCACGCCGATACCTATGGCGGTTGTTATGGATTTCGGGAGCAGTGTTACATATGCTTTGTGGTCAAAACCGAATATCAATGCAAATGCCAGAATACTGCACAGGCTTGTTATTACACCCGACAGAATACCGATAAGAACGGCTTGATAATTCTTTTTCAAAAGCTCGAATTGTTCGTAAAGCGGTATCGCAAGGCATATTGTTGCGGGGGTTAAAAGATAGCTTATATATTGAGCACCGCTGTTGTATTTTTCATAATCGATATTGAAAATCAGCAGTACAGCCATGGTCAAAATGATTGCTATAAGCAGCGGATTGAATATTGCAAGTTTAAATTTCTTTTTTAAAAGCGTACCAAGCCCGTATGATGTAAGGCTTATAAATACGCCGAAAAAAACCGAGTTTTCAAAAAAATCAGCCATTGTTATTACTTCCTTTTTTATCTAAATATTTTAAAACCGTCTGAGTAACTCTGCCCGAAACTATCATTACAACAAATGTTGAAACAACAGTAATTATAAGATATTCAAGCCATGACGAGCCAAGTGCGGTGTATGAGTCCAAAAGTTCGACCGCTGCCGGAATAAACATAATCGGCATTGTTTCGATTAAGAATGTGCCTGTTTCTTTTATGCTTGCAAGCGGAATTATTTTCGTTTCAAGCAGGATAAACAAAAGCACAATTCCGTAAATGCTTGCGGGAATAGGGAGCGGAATTAATTTGTGCAGAATTTCGCCGATAAAAGAAATGAACAATATAATTCCGAATTGTTTAATGTATTTCATTGCGTTTCCTTCTTTCAAATTGGTACTACCAATTAATATAGCACGTTGAAATGAGTATGTCAAGCATGGGCGAGAATTTTGTGGAATATGTGAAAAATACTTAACAAAAAGGTTTGTTTATGGTATAATAACCTCACGAAACAGGACGAAATCAGAGATTTCTATGTTTCGGAGAACATTTTATCATAATACTTCGGCAACATTCAGCTGCCTGCGTTGTTATGGTATAATATATTATAGTTTGATTGTAGAGTAAGTTAAAGAATTTGGTTAAAATGACGAAATATAAATTAGTATGTTTTAAAATGAGATTTCAGAAGGATTTATGTTATGGATAAATATATGCCGCTTATTAGTATAATAGTTTTGCATTAAGCTAATTGGGGACATACGAAAGTAAAACGGTTAATATATTGCTTTTAATTTATAAAAGAAATATATTAGACAGATAGTTTAGGGGAATGATAAAATGAATATTGCATTAATAATGGCAGGGGGAGTGGGTCAGAGGACTCAGCAGGATATACCAAAACAATTTTTGAATGTATATGATAAACCGATTATTATATACACTTTGGAAGCATTTCAAAATCATCCGGATATTGATGCGATTATAGTTTCCTGCCTTGAAGGCTGGCATGAAATTTTATGGGCATATGCAAGACAATTTAATATAGATAAATTAAAATGGGTTGTCAACGGCGGTGAAAACGGACAGGCATCAGCAAGAAATGGCGTGTATGCGTTGAAAGATGTCTGCAAAGATGATGATATTATTATAATACATGATGGAATAAGACCTATGGTGTCGGCTGATATAATATCTGACTGCATAGTTAAATGCCGCAAATTTGGTTCGGGACTGGCGGCGATGAGATGTCAGGAAACGATTATAAGAAGCACCGATGCAATAAAGGGTAATGAAAATATTAATCGCTGGGAGATTATGCGTGTACAGACACCGCAGGCGTATAGATATGATAAGCTGTTTTGGGCACATAAAACTGCACTTGAAAGAGGAATAACAGATGCAGTGTATACCAATACCATAATGGTTGATTTGGGAGAAACGGTATATTTTTCGCTTGGGTCGGATAAAAATTTGAAAATTACAACGCTTGAAGATATAGATATGTTTAAGGCGTTATATAATACAAAGCGTGACGAATGGATGAAATAAAATGGAATTGCTGAAAAATAAATTATACATATCAGACTTGGAGAAGTATGCACAGGATACAAATATATGGGGAATGCTTAAAAATAAGACTATACTTATTTCGGGCGGAACGGGTCTTATCGGTTCGTATTTTGTGGATTTGGTGATGTATAGAAATATAAAATTTGATAATTCGATAAAAGTAATTGTGCTTGGGAGAAATATTGAAAAAGCAAAAAGCAGATTTGAGAATTATTTTAAATCGGAGTTTTTTAAGTTTTATGAATGTGATATAAATGACAGCATTAATGTAAGCGAAGAATGTGATTACGTCATTCATGCGGCAAGCAATACTCACCCGATAGCTTATGCGACAGACCCTGTCGGAACAATAACGGCAAATATTTTAGGCACAAAAAATCTGCTTGATTTTGCTGTTAATCAAAAAAACTGCAAATTTGTATTTTTATCATCTGTTGAGATATACGGTGAAAATAAGGGAGATGTTGACAAATTTATAGAAGACTATTGCGGATACATTAACTGCAACACATTAAGAGCAGGGTATCCTGAGAGCAAAAGAACGGGCGAGGCACTTTGTCAGGCATATATAAAAAAATATGGTTTGAAAATTGTTATACCGAGATTAAGCCGTGTGTACGGACCTACAATGCTTGAAAGCGACAGCAAGGCAATAGCACAGTTTATACATAAAGCGGTCAACAGAGAAGATATAGTTTTGAAAAGTGACGGAGAACAGTTATTTTCGTATGCGTATGTCGGTGATGCGGTTATGGGAATTTTATATTGTATGCTGTATGGAGAAAATGGCGGAGCATATAATATTGCTGATTATAATTCAGAGATAAGGCTAAAAGATTTGGCGAAAATATTAGCTGATTTATCTCAAACAAAGGTAATATTTGATGTACCTGATGCAGTCGAAAAAAGCGGATATTCAATGGCAACAAAGGCTGTTATGAATAATGATAAAGTAACAAAGCTGGGTTGGAAGGCAAAAACAAATATGCGGGACGGACTGAAAAATACAGTGAGAATTTTTGGAGAAAAGAAAAATGTTTGAAAATGAAAAAAAGGTTTATGATTTACTTCAAGATGAGGAGTCGAAACAGATATTTTTAAATAAATTACTATTTAATGTTACATCGGATTGCAAGTATGTAGATAGAATGGTTAGAGAATGTATTAAGTTAAGCGATATTGAGCGAAATCTGGGAAAAGAAATACACAGAAAAGATATTGATAGATTATATAAATTCATAGGAAATAAAAAAGTTATAGTATACGGTGCAGGTCAGAATGGGATTATATGTGCTGCTTTATTTAATAAGATAATGAAAGATGTAGATGTAGCGGCTTTTTGTGATAAAAGTCCGGAAAAACAAAAGCACAAGTTTTATGGATTTGATGTAATTGATTTTGGAATGTTAGTAAATAAATATAGTGATTGTGTTATTATAATAAACCCAATAAAATATAGAACGGAAATATATAATGAATTAATAGAGAACGGGATAAAAAAAGATAACATATATATGGATTTTTCGTTTGATTTGCAGAATGTATTGGGGCAGTATTTTAATGAAGAAATAATTAGATTTAATTCGGGTGAGATTTTTGCGGATGTGGGATGTTTAGATTGCGGTACGGATATTGAATTTATAAAAAGATGTCCCGATTATAAAAAAATTATAGCATTTGAACCTGATGAACGCAATGTGGAAATTTGTGAAAATATTATTAAGAGAGAGAAAATAAGAGATATAGAAATTAAAAAATATGGTTTATGGGATAAAAAAGAGACTTTGAGTTTTTTTGCGGGAGATGGTAAATTATCCAGAATTAGTGATGACGGAAATGTAATAATTAATGTTGATGCTATGGATAGTATTATTAAAGATGATAAGATTACATTTTTAAAAATGGATATTGAGGGGTCAGAATTAAAGGCACTGCATGGAGCAAGAAAAATTATACAAAGGGATAAACCTAAGTTGGCAATATGTGTTTATCATAAGCCGGAAGACATAATTGAAATACCGTTGTATATTAATTCTTTGGTGCCGGAATATAAGTTTTATATGCGGCACTATTCAATCGATTCGGCAGAAACAGTTTTGTATGCTATAATTTAATGAGATGATAAAAATGTTATTAAAAAAATTGTGCGGTAAAGGATTTTTTTGATAAATATATTTGATAAATGATAAAAAATGAGTGTCATTTTAATTAAATAGGCGATGAAGATTGATATTGGTGTAATTATAATTGCAAGTGTATATTATTTACAAAAGAGATAATTAATTTGCTGAAAAGTGAAATAAAAATACCTGATACCGTTGAAAAAGGCGGATATTCAACAACAAAGGCTGTTATGAATAATGATAAAGTAACAAAGCCGGGTTGGAAGGCAAAAACAAATATGTGGGACGGACTGAAAAATACAGTGAGAATTTTTGGAGAAAAGAAAAATGTTTGAAAATGAAAAAAAGGTTTATGATTTACTTCAAGATGAGGAGTCGAAACAGATATTTTTAAATAAATTGCTATTTAATATTACATCGGATTGCAAGTATGTAGATAGAATGGTTAAAGAATGTATTAAGTTAAGCGATATTGAGCGAAATCTGGGAAAAGAAATATATAGAAAAGATATTGATAGATTATATAAATTAATAAATAAACGAAGAGTTATAATTTATGGAGCGGGTTCAAATGGACTTTGCTATGCAATTTTGTTTAGTAGAATAATGAAAGATGCAGATGTGGCGGCATTTTGTGACCAAAAGGCAGAAAAACAAAATTATAAATTCTATGGATTTGATGTAATTGATTTCAAGACTTTGATAGAAAAATATCAAGATTGCATTGTGATAATAACTCCTCAGAATTATAAGACAGAAATATATAATGCGTTAATAGAAAATAATTTTAATGCGGATAATATTTACAAAGATTTGCCGTTTGATTTAGATACTGTATTGGGACAATATTTTGATGATAAAATCATTAAATTTGGTCAGAATGAAATTTTTGCGGACGCCGGGTGTTTTGATTGCGGTACAGATATTGAGTTTATAAAAAGATGTCCCGATTATAAAAAAATTATAGCGTTTGAACCTGACATTAATAATATAGAAACGTGCAGAAAAGCTATTAAAAAAAGGAAAATCAGAGATATAGAGATTAAACAATGTGGTTTGTGGGATAAGAAAGATATTTTAAGGTTCAATGCCGGCAATGAAATGTTGTCTAATATCAATGAAAAAGGTGATATAGCAATTAATGTTGATGCTATGGATAGTATTATTAAAGATGATAAGATTACATTTCTAAAAATGGATATTGAGGGGTCGGAATTAAAGGCACTGCATGGAGCAAGAAAAATTATACAAAGGGATAAACCTAAGTTGGCAATATGTGTTTATCATAAGCCGGAAGACATAATTGAAATACCGTTGTATATTAATTCTTTGGTGCCGGAATATAAGCTTTATATGCGGCACTATGGTTACACTCCGGCAAATACTGTTTTGTATGCTATAATTCAATGAGAGGATAAAAATGTTATTAAAAAATTGTGCTGTAAAGGATTTTTTTGAGAAATATACGGGGAAAAATACAGCTTGTTTCGGTGTTGGAAATTATTTTAACGGATTATGTGATGAGTGTCGGGATAAGGAGATAAATATAAATTTTTTATGCCTTATTGATAATGATGAGCTGAAACAAGGAAAAACATATTTGGTAAATGGTAAAAAAATACCGGTTATCTCGGTTGAACAGGCGGCAAAGAGTAATATTGATGTAATTATAATTGCCAGTGCATATTATTCGCAAATAATACGGCAGCTTGAAAGTTACAGTGAGTTTGAAAATATTGAGTGTTATATATATCCGTTGATGGTGATTTCGGAGAATAGGACATCAGAGATAATTAATCCTCCGAAAGGTGAAATAAAAATACCCAAGATTATACATTATTGTTGGTTCGGAAAAAATCCTAAGCCCGAATTTGATAAAAAGTGTATAGAAAGCTGGAAGAAGTATTGTCCGGATTATGAAATAATCGAATGGACTGAAAAAAATTATGATATAGAAAAAAACAGGTATACACAAGAAGCATATAAACATAAAAAATGGGCTTTTTTGAGTGATTATGCAAGACTGGATATTTTATATAATTACGGTGGTATATATTTTGATACAGATGTTGAGGTAGTAAGAAATATAGATGAATTATTAACCTATGATGCATTTATGAGTATTGAGATGGCGGGCGGAGTTAATTCGGGAAACGGAATGGGTGCGAAAAAAGGGATGCCTGTTGTAAAAGAAATGATGGATATGTACAATAATATAAAAATATTAAATGAAAACGGTAAGTATAGAACAATTCCGAATGCTAACTATGAAACCAATATATTAAAAAAATATGGATTTAAAAAGAATAATAAATTTCAGATAATAGATGATGTAGCGATTTATCCGTTTGAATATTTTGCAAGTAAAGTTGTAGGATTAGAGTACATAGTTGATTTCAAAGATAAGTATTCAATACACCATTATAATCAGTCTTGGGTAGACGATAAAGAGATTTCGGATAGTTTTAAAGATAGAATTTTAAAATTATTAAATGAATAAGAAAAAAGGGATTTTTATATGATATTAAAAAATTGTACAATAAATGAATTGGTTGATAAAATGAAAAGGAAAAAAGCAGTTTGCTTTGGTGTTGGAGAGTTTTTTTTTGATTATGTGTTAGGGACGTGCAACGAAGAACATTTAGAAAAATATATTCATATGCTGATGGACAATTCAAAGGAAAAGCAGAATACGTCTATAAATTTTAACAATGCAATTCTAAAAATTGCGTCTGTCGAACAAATAAAAGAACAATTAACAAGCGAACATATAATTATAATAACATCTATGCATTATGCAGAGATGGTTAAACAATTAAATCAAATAAAAGAATTTGATAATATTGAGTGCTATATTTGGGTATTTGCGATGGGGAAATATGATGACAGTTCTGAATTATGCGGGATACTATCCGAGAACGCTAAGCTGACGATGAAAATACCGAAAGTAATACATTGGTGTTGGTTTGGAAGAAATCCATTGCCGGAGAAAGAAAGAAAATGCGTGGAAAGCTGGAAAAAATATTGTCCTGACTATGAGATAATAGAGTGGAATGAGGATAATTTTGATATAAACAGCAATCAATATGTTAAAGAAGCGTATGAATGTAAAAAGTGGGCATTTGTTACCGATTACGTTAGACTGTGGGCGATATATAATTATGGCGGTATATATATGGACGCTGATGTTGAAGTGTTAAAACCGCTGGATATATTTTTATGTCATAATGCTTTTTCGGGATTTGAAAGCTATAATATTATTCCGACAGGTATTATGGGTGGAATTAAAGGTAATAAATGGATTGAAAATTTATTGAGTTATTATGATAATAAGCATTTTGTTGAAAACGGGGAAATGGGTTTGACATCAAATGTTAGGGTAATAACACAAATGACAAGAGATAAGTATGATATAAAACTATGTAACAGGTATACAGATACTGATGATTTTGTGATGTATCCTATGGAAATTTTTTGCCCGATTAATCCTTTGACAAAAGAAATTAGAATTACGAATAATACATATACCATTCATAGATTTACATCTTCATGGGCAAAGGATAAAAGTGTGTTTGATAACCAAGATGAAAAATTAAACTATATTTTGAATTTATTTAAAGACGGAGAGAATAAATGATTAAGGTTGCAATATTTGGAGCAGGAAAATTTGGACAATATATAAAAGAAATATTAGAAAAAAAAGTTGAAGTAAAATGTTTTATTGATAATAATAAATCAATACAAAATACAAAAATATGCGGCTATGAAGTTGTTTCTGTTGAAAATTTTGTTGAGAACTATGCTAATATTGTTGATAATGTATTAATAGCAATGGCACATCCAAGAGCTACTTATCAAGTAATTAGTCAGCTTAGAACTAATCATATTAACCACATTTATTATGTGTCAAAAGAAGTATTGGATTTTAAACTGGATATAATAGGTAATGATGGCGAGTTTAATAATTATGTTATTGAATTAGATAAGTATAACAATATTATACCTCAGTTGGAAACACATATTATAGATTCATGTAATCTAAATTGTAAAGGATGTACGCATTTTTCAAATTTGTTTGATAAAAATAGTATTGTACCATTGGATACATTTATAAATGATTTAAAATTAGTAAATAGTAATGCGTTTGTATTGAGATTTTTTGTTATGGGCGGAGAACCGTTATGTAATGATAATGTTATAAGATATATTGAAGAAGCGAGAAAATTATTACCTAAAACGGATATAAGGTTATTAACTAATGGATTATTAATTCCTAAAATGCAAGAAGATTTTTTTGTTACATTAAAAAATAATAATATTTCTGTTACTATATCGCAATATCGACCGACATCGAAAATTAAAGCAGACATTGAAAAGATATTGAATAAATACGGCATACATTATATTATGTCAGAAGAAGTAGATGGATTTATTAAAAATTTAATGTATAGCAAGAATAATAATCCTAAATATTCATTAGAACATTGTTATGCACAAGGGTGTATTAATATAAGAAACGGGAAATTATATCAATGTCCGCTTGAAACATTTTTGTATAAATTTCAAGAATATTATAAGATAGATTATAAAATTAATACCGGAATCTCATTAGATAAAGTGTGTGATATAAAAAATATATTGGATTGTCTTTATAATACACCACAAGAAATTTGCAGTTATTGTGGGGAATATAAGCATGAGTTTTTTTGTTGGGAGCAGAGTTTACAACCGAAAATAAGTGATTGGATGATTACCGAAGAATAGGTGAAGGGAGTACATAAATGAATTTAGCTATATGGGGTTATTGTGAACGTGGAATTAAATGTGCAGGTATAGTTGAAAAGTATTTAAAAAATGATAAAGTGGTATGTTATATAGATAATAATTTTGATAAAATAAATCTAAATGATAAAATTCCTGTTATATCTGTATATACATTAAAACAGAAGATTGATAAAAAAGAAATAGATAAAATAATCTTTCCTGAACTTTTGAATTTAACATTAAATAGTATATATAAGCAATTATATAATATTGGTATAGATTATTTTGATTTAATATATTATACGAGTATTAATATTTTTGAAAAAAATGCACGGAGCTTAGGTGAGTTTGAAAAACTGATTGAAAAAGAAAAGGAAATATTACCGTCTATTGCAAGCATGGAAATAGAAATAGTGAAACAATGTAATTTAAAGTGCAGAAGATGTTCACATTTTTCAAACTTATTCGATTGTGAGCAATACGCAGATATAAATGTATTTAAAAAAGATATAAAAGAACTTCATAAAAAAACGGAGGATATAGTTGAATTTAAATTGTTGGGCGGAGAGCCGTTTTTAAATGAGAATTTAGCTGAGTTTATTTATGCAGTAAAAGCCGAGTTCCCTAATGCAAATGTTATAATATTATCTAATGCGTTGATTATAAAAAATGTATGCGAAGAAACTTTGAATGTAATAAGACAAACAAATTCCAAAATTATAATTACTTTGTATCCTGTGATGAAATATAAGATTGATGATGTTATTACATACTTAAAAGAAAAAGAAATAAGGCACAGTGTGGGATATTTAGCAGACGAGTTCGGAAAAATATTTAGCGGAGAACCTATAAATTCACCTATGCAGTCTATGCATGAGTGCATATCGTCGACCTGTCACGGCATGGAAAATGGTAAGATATTTAAGTGTATTTTGCAAGCTAATATAGGTGTTTTTAATAAAAAGTTTAATAAAGAATTGCCATATGATTATGTTGACTTATATGACGAAAGCATGAATAGTGATAAATTAAAAAAATATTTTTTAAATCCATGTTCTTTGTGTAATTATTGCGGCAAACCTGTTTATTACAAATGGGAAAGAAGCGGTGATAATGTGAAAGCAGAGGATTGGTTAAAGGATTGATAAAAAATGAAACAGATGAAAAAACCGTTTATTTCAATTATTATTGCAGTATATAATAATGAGAAATATTTGCCGTTTGCGGTGAATAGTGTTTTGAAACAAGACGTTAAAGATATAGAAATTATAATAATAGATGATGGCTCAACGGATAATACAACTATTATTGCTGATGAATTAGCTAAAAGTGATAACAGAATTAAAGTTATACATCAAGAAAATCAGTGGATTTTTGCAAGTTTTAATAATGGTATTGAAATTGCAAAGGGTGAGTATATATACATATTAAATTCAGATGATACATTAGTAGATGGCTGTTTAAAGATACTTGAAAATATGGCAATGGAGTATAAACCTGATGTGATTTTCACAAAAGTAACAGTTAATGAATGTGATGAAAACCAGAATATTATTAAATATGATTGTGGCAACAGGAATAGTTTGGTAACGGAAGACAAATATTTATTAAAAAAACAAGATATTATTGATAATTTTGGGTGGCTTATAGAAACACTGTTATTTGATGACCAAGCAAATTTATATGCGGCTAATATTTTAAAAAAGTATAAATTTAGAAATGATGTATATGGTGCGGATACATTATATAATATTCAAATTGCAGATGAATTAAATTCAGCGATAGTATATTCGGGAGAGGTATATCAACATTATATATATAATCTTGATAATATGAATACAGCTGTGGGAAAATATTATGGATATGAACATAGTATGTACAATGAGATATATAATGGATATATTAAATTAATTAATAAATGGAATATTAAGAATATGACATTGCTGAAAAAAATGTATAGAACAAGATTGAGTTTATATACATCAGAAATGCTTGCAATGCAATATAAAAATTGTAAATTAACTATTGATGAGAAAATATGTAAAGTTATTGATGAAAATGTAGATGAATTTATAGTTGAATGTGCGAGAAAATCAAATTGTGAAGAAGAATTAGAAAGCAGAATTTTATCTTTTTTAAGAGAGCTGTTTATAAAAGAAGTACCGAAAAAGACGGACAAGTATTATTTTATGTATGAACTGTTAGAGAGTTTGTTAAGGTATGAAAAAGATGAGGTGGATATTAAACGTATATATGACGGTGTGTATAATGAGAAAAATCCTAAAAGGATTGGAAAGATATTTTTTGATAAGATAATTGATAAGTAGAAGGGAGGATAATATGAGAATACTTTGGTTAAATAATATTGTGCTACCGGATTTTTGTGAGGAATTCAATATTAGGAGAACAGTATTTGGTGGTTGGATAACAGGAATGTTATCTAAAATAGAAAAGTATAAAAATATAGATATTGGTTTATGTTTTCCGATATTTGATGAGTGTCGAATGAAAAATGGCGAACATGGCGGACATAAATTTTATTCTTTTCATTTTGAGCCTGTTAAAGTTACCGAGAAACAAATACAAGAATTTATAGATATTTTAAATGATTACAGACCGGATGTTATACATATATGGGGGACGGAATTTCCACATTCATTAGCGATGGTTAAGGCTTGTGAAAAGGTTGGGTTGTTGGATAAAGTTGTGGTTAGTATACAAGGTTTGATATCAATATGTGCAAAATATTACACATTTGGATTACCTAGTAACATAAAAGAATTTAATGAATTTAAAAATGTAGAAGAAAATTTTAAAGAGCGTGGAAAATTAGAAAGTGAAGTAATTAGAAAAGTACATCATGTAATAGGAAGAACAGACTGGGACAAGGCTTATACAAATAGTATAAATAAAAATGTAAAATATCATTTTTGTAATGAAATTTTAAGAAATGAATTTTATGAAAATATAAGAAAATGGAATATTAATAATTGTGAGCGATATTCTATTTTTGTAAGCCAAGCAGACTATCCTATAAAAGGGTTACATTTTTTACTTAGAGCGATGCCATATATACTTAGTGAATTTCCAAATACACATATTTATGTAGGTGGAAGAAATATTATAGATGTTGATAAAAGAGATATGTATGCAAATTATATAAGTGAATTAATAAACATATATAATTTGGAAAAACATATAACTTTTTTGGGAATGTTAAATGAAAAGGATATGTGTAGACAATATTTAAAATCAAATGTATTTGTTTCGGCATCTACAATAGAAAATTCGTCAAACTCGGTAGGTGAGGCATTAATGTTAGGTGTGCCTGTTGTTGCTTCATATGTAGGCGGAATAAGCAATTTAATAAAACATGAGGAAAATGGTTACTTATATCAGTGCGATTCAGTTGAAATGTTAGGATTTTATGTAAAAAAAGTATTTGCAAATAAGGTACATTTGAATGGAGGCTTGAGTTCTGTTAATTTTGACAGGGAAGATAGTGTGAAAAATAATATTAATATTTATAAAGATATAATAGGTGAATAATATGGAATGTTTTAATTATCAGTGTGCAAAAGTTGTTTGGATGCAAAAAGGTGCAGACGATGGGCTGTTAAAAAAATATGATGAAATGTCACGGGAAGAATGTAATTGGTTATTTAGTGATAATAAATTTTGGCTGATATATATATCTATTTTATATGAATTAACTAAATATGATTACGCAGAAAAAATACTGAAAAAATATATAAAGTATTTTGGATTAAAAGATATAGAAAAGTATGGACTTGTATCAATGTTGGCATACAAATTGAGATATTCAAATGATAAAATAAAAGCGTCGGCAAGAGCTATGAATATATTAGAAACAAGTATACAAGATAATTTGTTATATAAATATACCAAAAATAAGAGCATTGCGATTGTTGGAAATTCACCATCTGGAATAGGATTAAAACAAGGAAAAGAAATTGACAATCATGATATTGTAATAAGATTTAATAATTATTCTTTACAAGGATATGAAGAAGACTATGGTAAACAAACAGATATATGGATGAGAAATGGTGGTAGTGATATTAATAGAAGAAGTAATGTAAGTGATTTTGGTCAAGTTGTTTTAAGCGTTGATTACAGACATTTTGAATTAAATGAATCCATTGTAGAATTTATAAATGAAAATACGAATAAAGGAATCATAATCACAGGAATACCATCAGAAAGTTTTTTTGAATTATATAAAACTAGTAGAATATCATGGCCAACGGCAGGATTGATAATATTTTGGTATTTAAAAAAATATGGATTAGTAAAAAAAATAGATTTATACGGATATTCTTTTTTAAATAAAAAGAATACAGAAGATTTTCATTATTATAAAAATAATACATCAAAACAATTTAAAGAAATATATCGTCAGGTGGGAATATATCATAATATGAATGGTGAGTCAGAGTTTATAAAATATTTATTGAGGTTATAGGAGAAATAAATATGTATGAATTTAACAATGAAATTGTTCAAGCAATATGGTCTACGGCAAATAGTAATGAGGAAATATTATCAATGTTTGAAACTGTGTTTACTGACCCTGTCACATGGGAACGTACAAATAATAGGGCATGGTTGGTGTATTTATCTTGTTTGATAGAAAATGATGATAATAAGATGGCAGAAAAAGTATTAGGAGAGTATTGTAAATTTTATGGATTAAAAGATATAGAAAAGTATTTATTGGTATCAAAGTTTTGCGATAAAATGGCTATAAATAATTTAGAAATTAAGAAATCAGCAGAAATTTATGATGGATTTAATAATAATTATTTATTGGATTCATTATATAATAAATTAAAATTTAAAAGTATAGCATTAGTGGGAAATTCGCCGTGTGAAATAAATAGTAACGTGGGAAAAGAAATCGATGAACATGATATTGTTATTAGAATGAATAAATTTATTAAAAATATAAATGATTATGGCGAAAAATGCAATATTTATGCCTTATCAGGTAATCAGAATTTCTATAAAAATGGAACAGGTAATGATGTAATAATTGTTGAGGACTATTTGCATATGGCATTTAATTGGGATGAATATAGAAATGATATTTACAATGTTATAAAAAATGAAAATATTGAAGTATCAACAATTCCAACAAGCATATTTAAAAATATTAAAACCAAATATCCATTATTAAATTTAGATATTGGAAAAATACTTATATGGATATTGCTGGTTGAATTTAAATTTGCTATTGATTGTTATGGAATGACATCTATACAGAAGTTAAAAGAAAATGGGATTACAAACCCTATAAGTCAAAACAAATATTGTGATAAAAAGATTTTTGCTGGTGAAGAAGGATATATATATTCAATAATCAATAAGAAGGTGGATTAAATGAGCATAAAAGCATTAGTAGCGGTGAGGTCGGGTTCACAGCGTGTGGAAAATAAAAATATACGTCCGTTTGCCGGAAGCAGCCTTTTAGAAGTAAAGCTTAGACAATTAAAGTCAATTAAAAATCTGGACGGAGTTATAGTTAATTCAAATGATGATAAAATGCTAAAAATGGCAAGAGAACTTGGATGCGAAATTGTGAAACGTGATGAAATATTTGCGTCTAACAGTGTATCAATGAGCGATGTATATAAGAATATGGCTGAGAATTTTAACGGCGATATTATTGTTTATGCGAATGTAACAAATCCATTATTAAAAGATGGAACATTATATGAGGCTATTGAACTGTATAAAAAGAACATAGATAAATTTGATTCTTTAAATTCGGCACACGCAATTAAAGAATTTTTATTTAAAGATAATTTGCCGATAAATTATGATTTACGGCATCAGCCTCGCAGTCAAGACCTACCGGATATTTATGCGTTAAATTTTGCGATTAATATAATATCAAAAGAAAATATGATTGAATGTAAAAATGTTGTGGGGTATCATCCGTATATATATGCGATTGATGAGGTGGAAGCAACTGATATTGATAATCAAATTGATTTTGATTTTGCGGAATTTATGTATAGCAGAATAAAATAGTTAAAGGTGACAAGATGAGAAAATTTGTAAAAGAACAAATATATAATATTATAAATCAAATTAGTATTATTATGGACAAGTCAATTTACAGTATGAATGTTGTTGATGAGTTAGGACAGTGTCAGCAGGAAATAATAAATGTAGGGCAGGTTGTTGAAGATGAGTGTGGTGAAGACTTTATAACAGTGCATTATATAGAAGACTGTATTGATGAAATATATAATTTAAGCTTGGTATGCGGTGATAAAGATAAATTTAAAAGTGATGTAAAGCATATAAGACAAAGTTTGACCAATATTGTAAATAGTATAAAAAACGATGTTCCGAATACATATGAAATTTTGTTTATGCCATATAATGTGACCATGTGGGACGCTTTGGCGAGTGTATATGAAGCGGCCAAAAATGCAGAAAATTGCAATGTGACAGTTATGCCGGTGCCGTATTACAATATTACACCAAACGGAGAAATAGTTGATACAAAATATGACGGATTTGAATTTCCGATAGATATACAGCTTACCGATTATAACAGGTATAGCATTGAAGAAAACAGACCTGATGTGATTTTTATTCATAATCCGTATGATGAGTACAATAATGTAACACGTCTGCCGGAAAAATATTATAGTTCGGAATTGAAAAAATATACCGAGCATTTGGTATACATTCCGTATTTTGTGTCTTTTTCGGATAATATAGATGCTGATTTTTATATTTTGCCGGGAGTAAAAAATTCATGGCGTACATTTGTGCAGTCGGAGGCTTTGCGTAAAAATTATATTAAGTATAATAATGCAGATAAAATTGTTGCATTAGGTTCTCCGAAAATAGATAATATTATAAAATTGGAGAAAAACAAACCTGAAATACCAAAAGAGTGGGAGAAAATATTGGGCGGCAAAAAAATATTTTTATACAACACTCATCTTAGCGGAATACTTAATAATCCCGAACAGCTCATTGAAAAATTGAGGAGAGTATTTAATTGTTTTGTCGGAAGAAGTGATATTGCACTTTTATGGCGTCCGCACCCACTTAGCATTGCAACAATTAAATCCAGAAAATTAAATATTCTAAATGATTATTTAAGAATGATTGAAGAATATAAAAATATGGGCATTGGTGTATATGATGATACGAAAGATGTAGGAAGGGCAATGGCAATAGCAGATGCTTATATTGGTGACAACAGTTCTCTTGTACAGATGTTTGGTGTCACAGGGAAACCGATATTTATACAGGAACAGGATATAGAAATGTGTAACAGTGCTAACTTTCGTTTTTTGTTTGGCAATGTATATTGTTATTATAATGATTATGTATACATATCGTCCAATAATTTAAATATGGTAGTTCGCTGCAATTTGAATACGGGAAAAATTGAAAAAATCGGAATGTTTGATACAAGCAAATTATTACGCAATTCGCTGGGAAACAGATTTTTAGTCAATAACGATAAAATATATGTACTTCCATGGGCAGCAAATTCTATTATTGAATATGATATGGACAGCGGTAAGTCAGTTAATTATCAAATAGAAAGAAAGTCAGAGTGGGACAGATATGTTTCAAAAACTATATATAAAAATGAAATATATATGATTCCGTGGAATTTAAATGACAATATATTATTGTTTAATGTTGATAATAAAACAATCAGCAATGATAAGGCATTATTTGATAAAGAATTGATTATAAGCAATATTGCAGTTGATGAAAATTATATATATGTTGTATCGGCGGCAAGCAAATTTATAATAAAATTCAATATGGAAAATAAAAAGAAAGAGATGTTCAGTATAGGCGATTATACAGGGTATAAAAATATTCTGGTAACAGAAAAAGATATATGGCTGCTTAATTTAAGCGGAGAAATTATAAAGTACGACAAGCAAAACAAAGAATTTAAAAGCTATAAACTTAACAGCAATATAAATGAATATTTTCAGATGATATATGTGAATAATCAAATGTGGATTTTTTCAAAAACTACATTTGAGGCGGTTTGCTTTAATGCACAAAATGAAAAAATGGAATATATAAATTTTTATTCCGAAAATATCACTTTATATAATAAACAATATCTGAAATTTGGTTTGTTTACAGAACCGAATATTGTTGATGATTGTATTATACTTAATTCGGCACTTGCAGATAAAGCTATAAAGATTAATATATTTACAAAAGAAATTACATTTGAGGATATTTGTATTATGCCGGAAGAATGGTATAATGAAATTTACGGAGAGGCTCTGAAAAATGCAAATGAAATATATCATGGTGAGAATATAGATATAGATAAATATATAAATGCAGTTTCGAGCGGTAATATGAAGGTGTGCAGTCAAAAGAATAATCAATTTGCAAAGTATGTTGATAATGCTGATGGCACAAGCGGGGAAAAGATTTGGAAATATATATACAATGAACTTAATTAATTATGAAATGGGGGATAGAGTTTGTTTTTGTTTCCTTTTGATAAAGTGAGTAAAAATGATAAGATAGTAATATACGGGGCAGGAAACGTTGCACGAGATTACTATATACAAATCAAAAATTTAGAATATTGTAAAATATTATTTCCGGTTGATAGGAACTATAAAAATATAAATTTTTTTGATTATGAAGTAAAGGGTTTGGATAGTTTACAAAGCAATGAGTATGATAAAGTTGTAATTGCGGTATTTGATAAGAATACTACTGATAAGATTGTGTGTGACTTGAAGAAAATCGGAGTAAGTGAAGAAAAAATTGTAAGAGGAGTATGTGAAATAGAAAAGCATACACAATATTCTTTAAAAGACATAATTGAAAATTCAAGCAATATAAGAAAAGTTACAGATGAATTTATACTAAGAGCAGATGGTGATATTAGTTTTTTTAAGCCTATATTAACTGATATAAATAATTATAACTTTAATGAAGATGTTTTGCCGAAAATAAAGGAGTATATAAAAACAAATAACAGTGTAATTCACAATGTAATTATTTTAAGAGCATTATTTGATACAGCATTGTTTGATAAAGAAATGTGCAGTCTGTATATGAGATGTATCAGGCAGATTGACAATATAGAATTAAAATACTTACTGGCTACTGAAATATCTTTTTTACTTTTTAGACGTCCGCAGGATTTATATGATAATTATTATATAGACAGACGGGAAATTTTAAAAGATATATGCAAAAGCTTAAATTTGAAAATTGGAAATGTAAAAGACAGAGCAAACAATAAAAAGAAAATAGCTATTATGACAAGAACATTGTATGGTGAAACGTGCAGTGTAACAAAAATGGTTATATTATATGCAAATATATTAAATTCGGCGGGCTATGAAGTTACAATATTTCCGAATGATTTTTATATAAAAAATGATTTACCGATAAAACCGCAGGTAATGCCGATAGGAAAATCACGTATTTATAAAGAATATCATCGTGCAAATTTAGACAATAACATTAATATGAAATATGCTGATGATAATACCGAAACAGAACAGTTAAGCGATAGAATGCAAAAACTGCTGGATAGTGTAACAGAGTACAACCCCGATTGCATAATTGATATGTCTGATGAAACGAATGTGTTATCATATATATTGTACAAGCATTTTCCGATGCTAAGTATTCCGTCAAGAGGTTATGTATCAAGTTTGTTTTTTCATAAATTTATAGCAATAAATAAGGAAAAATGTATTGAAATAAATAAAGTATACAACTCTGTTGGTTCGGAACAGATGTTAGATTTAGATGTATGTATACCGTTTCCGAAAGCAGTTAATCAATATACACGCACGCAGTTTGGCTTTAATAAAGAAGATTATCTGTTAATTACGGTTGGAAATAGATTGAAATATGAATTAAGTAATGAATTTATTGATACTATTTGTGGAATTTTATATAACAGTAATATTAAATGGATAGTGGTATGTCCAAATAATATAGAATATTTAGAAAAAGAATATGAAAGCTTAATTAAAGATAAAAAAGTGATTTTATGGGGATATGAGAATGATTTAGTTGCATTATACAGAATATGCGATGTATTTGTTAATCCTGATAGAAATGGCGGCGGTTTCTCAATTTTGTGGGCAATGAAAGAAGGACTGCCAATAGCCGCAACAAATAGGGTATACGGAGATGTAAGTCGTTGCCTTGAAAAGTATGCAGTGCATGGCGGATATGATAAGATGGTAGAATTTATTTTAAAATTAAAAAATGATAAAGAATATTATAAAAACATAAGTAAAGATGTTAAAAAAATTGTAAATGATGAAAAAAGTAATACAGCGATAAATTTTATAATGGAAGTTGATAAGCTTATAGAAAGTTGGAATGAGAATAATGAGTAAGTATGGATTTTATGATAGATTAACAGAAGATTTTCCGTCACAGGTTATTGTTGATTTGTGTGAAGTATGCAATTATGAGTGTATACATTGTCCGCAAGTTGAATTTAAAAAAAGCGGGTTATTTACAGGAGCATATTTTGATGAAGAAATGAATAAGAAGATGGTTGATGAAATTGCAATGTATGGGATAGGTAAAACACAACAAATACGATATACAGCAGCAGGTGAACCCTTACTGCATCCTAAGTTGATTGAAATATTAAAATATGCGGTAGAAAATTCAAAAACATTTGTATCATTAACTACAAATGGTTCGTTGATGACGCAACAAATGATAGAGGATTTATTGGATATGCAAATAGGGCTTATTGATTTTAGTCTTGATGCATTTCATGATGATACTTATGCAGAAATTCGGCGTAAAGGCAATTTAAAAATTGTGAGAGAAAATGTATTACATATATTAAAAAGAAGAAAAGAAAAAGGGAGTAAAACCAAAATTGTTGTTAGTTTTGTTGAGCAAGAAAAGAATATAGCGGAACGAGATGAATTTAAAAAGTATTGGGAAGAACAAGGTATTGATTTTGTTGTTTTAAGAAAATGCCATTCAGCAGGCGGTTATTTATATCATAAATCAGAAAATGTAAAAATACAGCCGTGCGTGTACCCATGGGAACGATTAGAGTTAAAACCAAATGGAAGTGTAGAATTTTGTTCTACATCATGGTTTAATAATACAGTTATATGTGATAATTTTAATACTTCAACAATAAGAGATATATGGAATGGACCGGAATACAAACAACTACGAAAAGAACATTTGGAAAATAAATTTGAAAAATATACAGTGTGTGCAGAATGTCCGGACAGAGGGTTGACAATTTGGCCGTCCGATAAGACAAAAACGCTCCGTGGATATGGGGATATGATAAAGGATTTTTCTAAACAAGGGGAATAATTATGAAGAAAGTAGCAGTATTACAGTCAAATTATATTCCATGGAAAGGTTATTTTGATATAATTAATGATGTTGATTTGTTTGTTTTTTATGATGAAGTTCAATATACTATCAGAGATTGGAGAAATAGAAACAAAATACAAACAAAAGATGGGTTACAATGGCTTACCGTGCCAACAAAAGCAGATAGAAAGTCTTTAATTTATGAAGCAAAAATAGATGGGCGACATTGGCAGAAACAACATTATAATGCTTTGAAAACCAATTATTCAAAAGCTCCGTATTTTAAAAAATATAAAGAGTTTTTGGAATATGTATACATAGAAAAGGAATGGGAATATTTGTATGAATTAAATCGTTATATGATACAAAAAATATCAGACTTTTTAGGCATAAATACCAAATTTGCAGATAGCAGAGATTTTATGTCACATGGAGTGAAACATGAAAAATTATTGAGTTTAGTAAAATCTACACAGGCAGATTTGTATTTATCCGGACCGGCTGCAAAGGATTATATAATTGAAGAAGACTACAAAAAGGCAAATATAAAATTGATTTGGAAAGATTATAGTGGTTATCCCGAATATAAACAGCTGCATGAGCCGTTTTGTCATAATGTAACTATTTTAGATTTGCTTTTTAATACAGGAGATGATGCTCCGTATTATATTTGGGGGTGGAGAGAACATGATACCATTTAATATACCGCCTTATACGGGCAAAGAACAGGAATATATAGCACAGGCTATTGCAAATAACAAAATATGCGGTGACGGAGAGTTTACGAAAAAATGCAGTGAATGGCTGCAAAATAAAACAAATGCAGAAAAAGTATTGCTTACAACCTCATGTACTCATGCGTTGGAGATGGCGGCGATGCTCTGCGGAATACAGGCAGGCGATGAAGTAATAATGCCGTCATACACATTTGTATCAACTGCACAGGCGTTTGTAAGAATGGGAGCGAAGATTGTTTTTGTAGACGTTCGTCCCGATACGATGAATATAAACGAAAGTCTGATTGAAGATGCAATTACGCCAAAGACAAAGGCTATTGTACCCGTGCATTATGCCGGAGTTGCGTGTGAAATGGATAGGATAATGGATATTGCAAAAAGATATAATCTGTTTGTCGTTGAAGATGCGGCACAGGGAATGATGTGTACATACAAGGGAAAACCGCTCGGAACTATCGGTGATTTTGGATGTTACAGTTTTCATGAAACTAAAAATTACAGTATGGGCGAAGGCGGGGCAATATTTATTAATAATAATAAATATATAGAAAGAGCGGAAATAATTCGTGAAAAAGGAACAAACCGGTCAAAGTTTTTGCGGGGACAGGTGGATAAATATACTTGGGTGGACTGCGGGTCATCATATTTGCCAAGTGATATGAATGCGGCATATTTATATGCACAGTTGGAGTGTGCGGATAAAATTAATGATTTCAGACTTAATGTATGGAACAGATATTATGACGGTTTGAAATGTTTGAATGATAAATTGGATTTGCCGGTTGTACCTAATGAATGTATTCATAATGCACATATGTTTTACATTAAAACAAAGGATTTGAATGAGCGAACAGAATTAGCGGCATATTTAAAAGAGAATGGAATAATTGCGTCTTTCCATTATGTTCCGCTACATTCGGCGATTGCAGGAAAAAAATACGGAGTGTTTAACGGTGAGGATATATACACAACATCGGAGAGCGACAGATTGCTAAGATTGCCTATTTATTATGGGATTGCAGAGAGCGATGTGGATAAGGTTATTGAAAAGGTGAAAGCATTTTTTACGAGGTAGTATAACATGAAAGGCATAATATTAGCCGGAGGAAACGGGACAAGATTGTACCCGATTACAAAAGCTGTATCAAAACAATTATTACCGATATACGATAAGCCGATGATTTATTATCCTTTGTCGGTTTTATTATTGGCAGGGATTAATGAAATCTTGATAATTTCTTCGCCGGCATCAATAAATAATTATAAGGATTTATTGGGTGACGGTTCGAAATTGGGTATATTGATAGAATATGCGGTGCAGAAAGAACCTAACGGATTGGCGGAGGCTTTTATAATCGGTGAAAAATTTATTGGTAAAGACAGTGTATGTTTAATTTTGGGGGATAATATATTCTATGGTCAAAACTGGGTGCAGCGGCTTAAAAATGCGACCGAAATAGCTGACGGGGCAATGATTTTCGGGTATCCCGTCAAAAATCCAACGGCATTTGGAGTTGTTGAATTTGATGATAACAGAAATGTTATTTCGATAGAGGAAAAGCCGAGCAAGCCAAAGTCAAACTTTGCTGTGCCGGGGTTGTATTTTTATGATAATAATGTTATTGATATTGCAAAGAATATAAAACCATCAGAACGTGGAGAACTTGAAATTACTGCGGTAAACAACGAATATTTAAGTCAAAAGAAGCTTAAAGTATCTTTGCTGGGGCGAGGTATGGCATGGCTTGATACGGGAACGCCGGAGGGAATGCTCAAAGCGAGCGAATACGTTGAAACAATACAGGCAAGACAAGGATTTTACATAGCGTGTATTGAGGAGATTGCGTGGCGGCAAGGTTTTATTGATGATGAGCAGTTAAGAAATATTGGTGAGAATTTAAAAATGACAGAGTATGGAAAATATATTTTGTCGTTATTGGAGTAGAAAATGATTAAAACAAATAATTTTAATGCAGATGAAAAGATATTAAAACACTTAGATAAATTGGATTACTTTTTTAATGGGCATAAAACATTAATTGTAACAGAATTGGATTTGACAAATAAATGCAATAATAAGTGCCCGAATTGCTGCGGTATTAATGAAAATGGTGCTGAGTTAAGTAAAGAACAGATAAGATTGATAGCGGACAGTTTAAAAACGATGGAGAACAGAGGTGTAATATTGTCAGGCGGCGGTGAACCGTTAATCAGTCCGCATTTTGAATATGCAGTTAATCTACTTAGAAAAAATGGAATGAAATTAGGGTTAAATTCAAACGGTTTAGCACTAACGGAGGATAAGGCAGAATTAATTGCGGATAGCTGTGAATATTTTCGCATAAGTTTAGATGCAGGCAGTTCAGATATGTATATGAAAACACACGGCATGCCGCAAAAGGCATTTACTAAGGTGATTGATAATTGCAAAATGTTTTCAAGAATAAGAAACAACTCGGATAGTCAGACTAGTTTTGGAATAGGTTTTTTAACAAGTGCTATGACTGTTAAGGATATGGAACAATTTGTTATAATAGCAAAAGAGTGTGGTGCGGATTTTGCACAGTTTAGACCATTTACCGGTGACGTACTTGATGTGACGGATAAAATAAAAGAGTTACAGGAAAAGTATAATAGTGATACGTTTAGAGTTAATGCATCTATGCAAAAATATAGGGAAATGGTAAGTAAAGGAGAACGTACATATAACAAGTGCAGAGGAATGTTCTTTTCTACGGTAATTACAGCAGATGCAAAAGTTTTTGCGTGTTTGCATTACAGACAAAGTGATAAACATTTTTTAGGGGAAATAAGCAAGGAATGTTCATTAGAGGATATATTTAGGTCAGCAAGAATAAGGGAAGTCTATGATAGTATTGATTGTTCGGAATGTCCGATTTTATGCAGAAATGATGTATTTAACAGAACATTGAATACTTTGGATTTGGAAGTTAATCATATTGAATTTATGTAAAGTATAGTACTGCAAAATATATAACATAATCAGAACAATTAACAATAAGAGGTAGCAGTATGTCAGAACAAGAAATACGGGAATTTTGATTACGGCTGTGCAGCGGACGAAATGGCGGGAAGTATATAATTATGAATAAAATAACATTTGGACGCAGTGTGATTATAGCGTGCGTGGTCATGGTGAGTATTGTTTTCGGGAGCTATTTTATACATATCGGAAACGTAAAAATAACATCGGAGGATATTAAAGATACCGAAATGATTGACAATGCGGACTATATCGCTCCTGTATCAGAAACGGAAATTACCGATGACGGAAAAATAAATATCAATTCTGCCGAAAAAGATATTCTGGTCACGCTTGACGGTATCGGCGACAAGATGGCGGACAGAATTATCGAGTACAGAACAAAACAGCCGTTTAATACGATTGAGGATTTGATGAAAGTTTCGGGAATAGGGCAGAAGAAATTTGACAAGATTAAGGATAAAATTTGTGCGGAATGAGAAAATACTGCGGTATATCTTCAATTATTTCGATTGAAAAATACACATACTTATGGTATACTGTATAAAGTATGAGTTTATCGGAAGGAGGAGAATATATGGGAGAAATAGTAAGATTGCAAAAATACATTGCAATGTGCGGTGTGGCGTCGAGAAGAAATGCGGAAACCATGATTAGCGAGGGCAGAGTAAAAGTGAACGGCAGAAAGATAAGCGAGCCGGGCGAGAAGGTTGAAATCGGTGCGGATAAAATTATGGTTGACGGCAAAATTATAAAGCCTGTCCACAAAAAATATTATATTATGCTTAATAAACCGGCGGGATATGTATCTACCGTGAATGACCAGTTTGACCGTCCGACGGTGATGGATTTGATTAAAACGGAAATCAAAACAAGAATGTTCCCTGTCGGCAGACTGGATTATGAAACGGAGGGACTGCTGTTATTGACAAATGACGGAGAGTTTACTTATAAGGTTACTCACCCTAAATTTCATATGAACAAAACATATATCGCAGTTATAAAGGGCGGTATTACCGTTGCGGGGCTTAACAAGCTGAGAAAAGGTGTAAAGATAGATAATTATGTTACCTCTCCGGCGGAAATCGAAATGCTTGATGCGGTTGCCGGCAAAACCAGTTTTAAAATTACAATTCATGAGGGACACAATCGTCAGGTGAGAAAGATGTTCGAGGCGGTAGGCTGCAAAGTGGCTTATTTGCAGAGAATCAGTATAGGAAAGGTGGAACTCGGCAATTTGCCTATCGGGAGATGGCGTCATCTTACTTCACACGAAGTAAATTATTTGATGAATTCGTAAAAATTACTTTGTTAAAAATATACAAAATAATATATAGGGCAAATTTTGTGCGTGTTGCATAAATCTTGCCCTATTATTATGCTAATTTTTGTGGGTGTACTACTATAAAAATTAATATTTTTGGATTGAAAAAAGTTAATTTTTAATGTACAATATATATAATCGGAGATTTTTCGATTAATTTATTTGTTATTATGTTGATTTTGGGGGTAACTGCATGATTGGCATAAGACAATAAACATAAATTTTCTAAACGGAGGTAAGAAAATGGGAACAGTTGATAAATTAACTGATTTGCAAAACCGCAGAAGCAATATCGAGCTTGGCGGCGGCAATGCAAAAATCAAGAAACAGCATGACGCAGGCAAATTGACTGCTCGTGAAAGAATTCTTGCTCTTATGGACGAAGGCAGTTTTGTTGAGGTTGACGCATTTGTTGAACACAGATGCAGCGAGTTTAACATGGCTGACACAAAAGCTCCGGGTGAGGGCGTTGTAACAGGCTACGGTACAGTGGACGGACGTTTGGTTTACGTTTATGCACAGGACTTTACCGTAATCGGCGGTTCTTTGGGCGAAATGCACGCAAAGAAAATCTGCAAGGTTATGGACATGGCTATGAAGATGGGTGCACCTATCATCGGCATGAACGATTCGGGCGGTGCGAGAATTCAGGAAGGTATTGACGCATTGTCAGGCTTCGGCGAAATCTTTTACAGAAATACTCAGGCTTCGGGCGTTATCCCTCAAATCTCGGTTATCATGGGTCCTTGTGCGGGCGGTGCGGTATATTCGCCGGCTATCACAGACTTCATATTCATGGTAGAGAAAACAAGCCAAATGTTTATTACAGGACCTCAGGTTGTTAAGGCTGTAACAGGCGAGGACGTAACAAGCGAGGAACTTGGCGGTGCCGCATCACACGCATCAAAGAGCGGTGTTGCTCATTTCACAGCTAAGGACGATAAGGAATGTATTGAACAAATTAAGAGATTGCTTTCTTATTTGCCTTCAAACAATCTGGAAACAGCTCCGGCTGATATTCCGACAGATGAAATCAATCGTTTGTCTGAAAAGCTTACAACAATCGTTCCTGATGAGGCTAACAAGGCTTATAATATAAAAGACGTTATTGCCGAAATCGTTGATAACGGCGACTTTATGGAAATTTTGCCTGAATTTGCGAAGAACATTGTTATCGGTTTTGCAAGAATGAACGGTATGTCAATCGGTGTTGTAGCTAATCAGCCTAATGTAATGGCAGGTTCTCTTGATGTTAATTCGTCGGATAAGGCTGCAAGATTTATCCGTTTCTGTGACAGCTTCAACATTCCTGTTGTTACATTTACAGATGTTCCCGGTTACCTTCCAGGTGTAGAACAAGAACACAACGGTATTATCCGTCACGGTGCTAAATTGCTTTATGCTTATTCAGAGGCAACTGTACCGAAGATTAATGTTATTTTGAGAAAAGCATACGGCGGTGCGTACATAGCTATGAGTTCTAAGCACGTTGGTTCGGACGTTGTATTCGCTTGGCCGACAGCCGAAATCGCTGTAATGGGTCCTGAGGGTGCCGCAAATATCATATTCAAGAAAGATATTGCCGAAAGTGCCGACCCTATTACAACTCGTGAAGAAAAGATTGCTGAATACAGAAATAAATTTGCAAGTCCGTATGAGGCTGCAAAACGTGGTTATGTTGATGATATTATCGAGCCTGATTCAACAAGACCTAGAATTATTGCCGCTCTTGAAATGCTTGCAAGCAAGAGAGAAACAAGACCGGCTAAAAAGCACGGAAATATCCCTGTTTGATAAAACTGCGGCGTAACCGGTTTGGTTTGCCTGTATTTGTTAAAAATAAAACAATATCAAACAATACAATTTCATTAAGAAAGGGGATAGATATTAATGTCAGTAACACAAGCGTTATTGGAAGGTCTTAAAGTTACGGTAGTCGGTTTGACAATCGTATTTTCTGTACTTGTTATATTGATGATAGTGCTGATGCTTATGAAGGTTATATTTGCAAAAGAGCCTAAGAAACAGGCGGCTGTACAAGAGGTTAAGCCTATTGAAGCTGCTCCTGTGCAGAGTGCTGCTGAGGAGGATATTGACGATGAAGAGCTTATCGCGGTTTTGACTGCCGCAATAGCCGCAAGTCTTAACACATCTACTTATAATTTGCAGATTAAGTCTTACAGAAGAATCGGCAACAGTTCACCTGCATGGAATCAAGCGGGTTTGAGAGATACTATTGATTCAAGATTTTAATTTATAATAAAATATTATAGGAATACCACCTAAATTTATAAGGAGGCAAAATTTAATGAGAAAGTTTAATATTAATGTAAATGGTAAATCATACGAAGTTGAAGTTGAAGAAGTAGGCGGTGCATCTGCAAATTATGTTGCTCCTGCTCCAAAGGCTGCTCCTGCTGCCGCACCGAAAGCCGCTGCTCCAAAGGCTGCCGCTCCGGCTGCTCCTGTTGCGGGTGCTGAAAATGTAACTGCTCCGATGCCGGGTACAGTTGTTTCTGTAAAGGTAAACGTCGGCGATACGGTTAAATCGGGTGATGTATTATGCGTGCTTGAAGCTATGAAGATGGAAAATGAAATCATGGCTCCTAAGGACGGTAAGGTAGTAGGCGTTTCTGCTGCACAGGGTGCATCGGTAAACAGCGGTGACATTCTTGTTTCTATTGCATAATTAATCACATATAAATTAAATTACAGAAAGTGGTGACAAAATTAATGGATAGTTTTATCAACTTTTTAAACAGTACAGGTGTTGCTTGTCTATTCAATCAGCCTCCTGTTGATATTTTAAAAACTATTATTATGCTTGTTATTGCGTGTGTACTATTGTATCTTGCAATAGTTAAGAAATACGAACCATTGCTGCTATTGCCGATAGCATTTGGTATGCTTATCACTAATCTGCCGATGATGCCTGACCAGTTAGTCATGCACGCAGACAGATTTACAGACCCAAATGTTGCGGATTCGTTCTTAGACGCAAACAAACATATTATTATTCAAAATGTTGTTTCAACAGGCGGACTTCTGGATTTATTGTATCTGGGTGTTAAATTGGGTATTTACCCTCCTGTTATTTTCCTGGGTATCGGCGCTATGACAGACTTCGGTCCGCTTATCGCTAACCCTAAGAGTATTTTGTTGGGTGCGGCTGCACAGCTGGGTGTATTCGCTGCATTCCTTTTGGCGTTGGTATTGGGTGCTGCTGTACCTAGTATCGGATTTGACGTAAATGACGCTGCGTCAATCGGTATCATAGGCGGTGCGGACGGTCCTACTGCGATTTTCGTTACAAAGACCCTTGCTCCGGCATTGCTTCCGGCTATTGCGATTGCCGCATATTCATACATGGCGCTTATTCCGGTTATCCAACCGCCGATTATGAAGCTTATGACAACCAAAAAGTCACGTTCAATCAAGATGGAACAGCTGAGAACAGTTTCACAGACAGAGAAGATTGTGTTCCCTATAATTGTAACTATCGTTGTTGCTTTGATTGTACCGGACGCACTTTCACTTGTAGGTATGCTTATGCTTGGTAACCTATTCAAGGAAACAGGTGTTGTTGAAAGATTGTCAAAGACTGTTCAAAATGAATTGTGTAACATTATTACTATTTTCTTGGGTATCACCGTTGGTGCAACAGCTACTGCTGACGGATTCCTAAACGCACAAACAATCGGTATTGTTGTTTTAGGTTTGCTAGCATTCTGTTTCTCAACAATGGGCGGTCTTATCCTTGGTAATATTATGTGTTTCTTCACAAAAGGCAAAGTTAATCCGCTTATCGGTAGTGCGGGCGTATCAGCCGTTCCTATGGCTGCCCGTGTTTCACAGGTAGTCGGTCAGAAGGAAAACCCTTCTAACTTCCTTTTGATGCACGCTATGGGTCCGAACGTTGCCGGTGTTATCGGTTCAGCGGTTGCGGCAGGCGTGTTCCTATCAATGTTTAAGTAATATTTGTAAATAAGGAGTGAATATAGATGGCAGAGATAAAAGCAAAACCGGTTGAAATTACCGAAACTGTACTTAGAGATGCTCACCAATCTCTTATCGCCACAAGAATGACAACCGAAGAAATTCTTCCTATCGTTGAAAAGATGGACCAAATCGGTTATCATTCATTGGAAGCATGGGGCGGTGCTACATTCGATGCTTGTTTGAGATTTTTGAATGAAGACCCATGGGAAAGACTTAGAAAGATTAAAGCAAGAGCTAAAAAGACACCTATTCAGATGCTTTTCAGAGGACAAAATATTTTGGGTTACAGACACTATGCCGATGATATAGTTGAATATTTTGTACAAAAGTCTATTGCAAACGGTGTTGATATTCTTAGAATTTTCGACGCACTTAATGACGTTCGTAATCTTGAATGTGCAATCAATGCTTGTAAGAAAGAAAAAGGTCACGTTCAGGCTACTGTTTGTTACACAACAAGTGAATTCCACACAAACGAAAAATTCGTTCAAATGGCTAAACAGCTTGAAGAAATGGGTGCAGACTCAATCTGTATCAAGGATATGGCAGGCTTGCTTAGACCTTACACAACATATGACTTGGTTAAGGCAATGAAGGAAACTGTTAAAATTCCTATTCAGCTGCATACTCACTACACAAGCGGTGAGGCTTCAATGGTATATTTGAAGGCTATTGAAGCAGGTGTTGACGTTATCGACTGTGCTATGTCACCGATGGCTATGGGTACATCTCAGCCTCCGACAGAGCCGATGGTAGCCGCACTTCAAGGCACACCTTACGATACAGGCTATGACCTTGACAAGCTAATCGAAATCAGCGATTACTTCAAGCCATTAAGAGAAAAATATATCAAGAGCGGTTTGATGAATACAAAGGTTATGGGTGTTGACGTAAGCACACTTAAATATCAGGTACCGGGCGGTATGCTTTCTAACCTTGTATCTCAGCTGAAACAACAGGGCAGAGAGGACGCTTATGATGAGGTTTTGAAAGAAGTTCCTCGTGTAAGAGCAGACCTTGGTTATCCGCCGCTTGTAACTCCGTCATCACAAATCGTTGGTACACAGGCTGTGCTTAACGTATTGATGGGCGAAAGATATAAGATGGTTTCTAAGGAAACAAAGGGTCTTGTTAAGGGCGAATACGGTAAGTGCCCGGCTGAAATTTCTGATGAAATCATCAAGAAAACTATCGGTGACGAAAAGAGAATTACCTGCCGTCCGGCTGACTTGTTAAAGCCTGAACTTGAAACATTGAAGAAAGAATGTGCAGAGTGGGTTGAACAGCCTGAGGACGTATTGTCATATGCGTTGTTCGGTCAGGTTGCGGTTAAGTATTTCCAATACAGACAGGCTCAAAAGTATAAAATTGACCCTGACATGGTAGACAGAGAAAATATGACTCATCCGGTGTGATAATATAATGCACAAAAAGGTTCTGAATTATTGTTCAGAGCCTTTTTGTGCATAAAATAAGAATTTATTTGGAGGTGTATATTATGAAAAAAATATTGTTTGCGGCTGTTATGGTGTTTCCTATGCTGTTATCAACGGCATTTGCGGAGGGAATTGACGAATGTAAAGGAAATGAGGTTAAGCTTCAAATCGGCAATCCGCTTATGAATTCGTGCGGAATTGTAAAAGAGGTTGACGAGGGCAGAGGAACAGTTCCTGTTATAGAAGATGATTATACGCTTGTGCCTATCAGAACAGTTGTCGAGTCGTTCGGCGGCTGGGTAAGCTGGGAAGAAGATACTCAAAAGGTTATTATTGCGAGCCGTGACAGTACGGTTTTTGTAACCATTAATTCAAAAGATGCGATAGTGAATGACGCTGAGGGAGAAAAGAGTGTACAGCTGGCGGTTGCTCCGAAGATAATCAACGGCAGAACTATGCTGCCGCTGCGTTTTGTATCGGAAAATATAGGACTTACGGTTGACTGGAATGAGGCGGAACAGGTTATCACAATAACAGAGCCAAAGTCAGAGCCGGTGAAATTTGCAAACGTTGATGGCGATTTTTATGCAATAGGCGATTTGTTTGATGTACGCATGGGTGCACATGATACCGCTGAGTATACTTATCAGGGAACAAAGCATACGGTTGCAACGGATATTGTAAGCGTTGAAACACAAGAGTGGGAGGACGCACAGAAAGATGACGGTGAAAATATTTCATTGAGCAGTATAACTGTCGATGGCAAGAAGTATCCTATATCGGATATATATTCTTTGGAATATGTGGGTATCTGTGATTTAAGCCCGAATGCCGACGGCTTTGAAATTGTTGCGGTTGACAGAGGTGTGAGCGACGATTACAGTGCGACTGTATTTACTTATAATCAATACGGACTTGTGTGCACAAAGACTTACGGCGGAATGACATATCCGTATTACGGCAATGGCACAGGTACGGTTTACTGTGACAATAACGGTCATATAGTGAACAATTATATCGGCTTTACCGAACCGATGTATGCGTTTGATGTGAACACGATTACGGGAAGTGACGGAATTGTTGCGGTTGATGGTGAATATGAGGAATTAAACCCTGAGGTTGAGGGAAAAGAGCTTGTGTTCGGCAGAGATTTGTTCGCAGACTACCGCCAAGTTGACGAATATCCCGAAAATTACGAGGATATATGGCAGGGTGAGCAGTCGCTTGACACAATTAAAAAAGGTACGCCTGTTATCATTGACAAAATTGTATATTGGACAGATGAGGAAACAGGCGACAGATATTTGAGCGGATATTATGCGAGAATAGACGGAAAGAAGTATGTTATACAGCTTCAATATGCCGGTTAATATCAGCTGAAAAAGTCCCCGAACGGTTACAGTTCGGGGACTTTTTTTAATTTGTAGGAAATTGCGTAACACGCAATGACGAAAAATCAAAAATGCTACCTTATTCTTACGCCCACAGGCGGTGCTTCTATCAGAAGCTTTTTTAATCGAATAAAATATTCATATATGCTTTTAAATTTATATCGTTTGACATAGCGATTGTCCTGTCCTGTCCGAATTTGCTTGTCGGGAGCAGACGGACGGAGATATTTTCGCAATGCTCGGTTTGTGCAACATAATTAAGGCAGTCTGTCAGAACATCATCGGTCAGTGTACATTCCTGTACATAAAGCGTATTATCCGAAACATAGTATAATATTCCGTAATCCTTGCCGTTGTAATGTATTTTAATGGAATTGCCGCCGCAGAATATGTTTTCCGAAACGGCATAGCCGATAATATTATCGCCCCAGTGAAAATGTGCGGTACCGGCAAGGTATTCGTTACGCATGGATTGGTATTCGGCTGAATTTAAAGGCAGAATCTCAACATTGATTTTGCTCGGTGACGCCTTAAATTCAAACTGTTTTATATGAAAACTCGGATAAAATCCACGCTTTGAATAAAAATTAATCAAATCGGCTGTTGCGGGAGCAAGAGTGGCGGTTTGGTTGTTTTCATCTGCAATTTCAATGGTTTTCTGTAATAATTTTGTGGATATTCCCTGTTTTTGATAGTCGGGGTGAGTAGCTACACCATAGATGTAACAGGCGGATTTTTTGGTATTCGGCATAAAAATATTGCCGTTATACATAATAAGCATACCGGCGGGGGTGCTGTCCTTAAAATATACCAAGCATTTGCCTAGTCTGTATCTTCCGCCGAAAAACATATCCATGTAATTATCATCATCGCCGAAACATTTGTGCCAGATATTTTTTAAATCGGGGATAATTTCGTCATTTGCATAAGTAATCATAAATATTTTCCTTTGTATCAATCATTTTTTAAAACAGCGGTGTACTTGTCCAAAATTATTTCCGGATAATAGGATAATTTTGCTTTTCGCAAGCCCTCCTCGCCCATATCCTCCTCACGGTTTACATAGGTAAAATCCGAACAGTTGTGTTCTGCGAACTGCTGATTTATAATAGGGTATGCACCCTGTATGTGTGAAAATGCTTTTTCAATATGCACAACGAATGTATCCGATGAAAGCGGTTCGCCGATAGTGAATGCAACAACTTTGCCGTCCGCACGAATCAGTCCGCCTTTTAAACCAAGTTCAAAATAGTATTTGAATGCTTTGTTTACGGCACATAATTCATCGGTCAGACTGTCGTCCTTGTCCTCACGGTAAAGCTCACACCATTTACGGCTCATTGCGATACAGTCCTTTATATTATCGGGGGTGATGTCCTCATAAACCCAATCGAAATTATCTTTGAAACGGGCTATATGGTTGCGTTTGCCGTGCAATTTTCTGCCCGACAGGGTGGTTAATTTTTCGGCAAGATAGATATAGTCGCTTTCGGCACGGGGAGCGGAAATATCAAATTTTTCGGGAAATAATGTTTCCAAAAGTTCCGCCTTTTCTTTCACCATTCCTCGGAGCACGAACTTTTCGCCACGTTCCGCTGCGTCGGCAATAAGTGCCTCGATAACAGGCTTTACATCGCCGCTGCCGGCAGGATAGGTATACGAAACGGAATTTTTCAGGCAATAAAAATCATTGAATTTTGCAAATTCGATACCGTTCGGCTCGCTCCAAATAAAATTATTTACAAATGAATAATCGCAGCTTTTAAAATCAGATTGTTTCAATCTTTCATCTATCCAGCTGCGGTCGGATAATTCTATTTTTTTAAAGTTTAACATTATATCATTCTCCAAAGTATTAGTAATATTAGTGTGGCATAATTTACTGAAATTATACCATAAGTAAAAATGCTTGCTCGCAAGGGAATTTTTACGCAGCCGCCAATTATTCTTACAGGCAAAATCGTATTTTGCATGACGTAGACTGCGGCGAATGAGCGTAAGTTCCTATAAGGATATTATATCATAACAACGCAGGCGGCTGAATGTCGCCGAAGTATTATGATACAATGTTCTCCGAGATACAGAAATCTCCGATTTCGTTTTATCTCGTGAGGTTATTATACCATACGGGTATATCTTTTTCAATATGACATAATGGCAATAAAAATCGGTATTAGAGAAAACGTTTTTATGAATTTTATTAAATTGTATTTTGTTTGTGAACAATGATATTGATGTCTTGACCTAAATTATGAAAATGTGATATAATAAAGTGTATAGTATTATTTTGGGAGGTAGAACTTTGAGTAATATGGAAAAGAAAGTTCCGGCGGTTGTTATAAAACGATTGCCGAGATATTACCGTTATCTCGGAGAACTTTTAAAGCAGGATATAACTAGAATATCGTCCAACGCACTCAGCGAGAAAATGAATGTTACCGCATCGCAGATACGACAGGATTTTAATTATTTCGGCGGTTTCGGACAACAGGGTTACGGTTATAATGTCGAGATACTTTATCGTGAAATAGGCGAGATTTTGGGCTTGTATGACGGGTATACAACCGTTATTATCGGAGCGGGTAATTTGGGCAGAGCATTGGCAAATCACGGTACGTTTGAAAAGCGTGGGTTTAAGCTGGTCGGAATTTTTGATAATAATGAAAATGTTATCGGCACTGAAATTAACGGCATTAAAGTGATGAATGTCAGTGAACTTGAAGAATTTACAAAGAATAATCGAGTGGACATCGGCATACTGACCGTTCCTAAGTCGGCGATTGAAGAAATGGCGGACAAGCTTGTGGAATGTGGAGTAAAGGGATTGTGGAATTTCTCATATGCAGAGCTTAAAACCACAAAGGATATTGCTGTGGAGAATGTTCATCTTTCGGATTCGCTGATGACTTTGTCGTATAAATTAAAAAGAGAATTTGAATAAAATTTACAAGGGGAGAAAGTTATGCGTACTATTGCATTTGTAGGTCCGAGCGGAACGGGAAAAAGTCATCGTGCTATGATGGTTGCAAGAAAATACGGTGCAGATGCAATTATCGATGACGGGCTTTTGATATCCGAAACGAAGGTTATTGCGGGGGTATCGGCAAAACGTTCGGAAACAAAGATTGCATCGGTAAAATGTGCTTTGTTTATGGACGGCACTCATGCAGAAGATGTCAGCAGGGCGATTTATGAAAATAATCTAAACTGCGTTATGTTACTCGGAACGTCGGACGGTATGGTGAATAAGATTGCCAAGGTGCTGAAATTGCCGCCGATTGAAAAGATTATAAGAATTGAAGACGTTGCAACGGAAGAAGAAATGGAAAAGGCAAAACAGATGCGTACGGTGGAAGGAAAGCACGTTATACCTGTGCCGACCTTTGAAATACGCAAGGATTTTTCGGGATATTTTTTGCATCCGCTTAAAATTTTTCAGAGAAATCTTGATTCAAACGATGAAGTTTATACCGATGACAAATCTATTGTAAGACCGACATTCAGTTATTTGGGAGATTATACAATCTCCGACAATGTTATTTGTGAGATTGCAACGTATGTGGGCAGTCAGGTTGACGGCGTGGACAGGATAGTAAGCGTGAATTTGAGAAACGGCGGTCACGGTGCACATATTGACGTTGTTGCATGGCTGAAATACGGAGTTAATATTATTGAAGTGAGCAGAAATGTGCAAAAGGCAATAAGACAGTCGGTGGAAGCGTATACGTCAATCAATGCACGCAGAGTGCATATTTATGTGAAAAAGCTGACGGTGTGATAATATATAATTGTAAAATAATGCAATAAATTAAAACAAAATGGATAGAAATTATTTTTTTAATAAATTTTTTTATAAAAAATTTGACAGAAAATAATAAATCTCTTGACAATTACCGTGTTTATACGTTATAATATATATTGTTGTGTTTTAGATATTGCACATACATCCTAGAATTGACTTGCCGAGGGGAGGGGAATACAGTGTCTGAAATCAGAGTTAAAGAAAATGAAACATTAGATAGTGCACTTCGTAGATTTAAACGCCAATGTGCCAAGTCAGGGGTAATGTCAGAAATCAGAAAACGTGAGCATTATGAAAAGCCTAGCGTAAGACGTAAAAAGAAATCTGAAGCTGCTCGTAAGAGAAAATTTAAATAATATATTTTTATTGATTTTATCCGTTCGCTTTGCGTGAATATCTTAAATGGGTAAGATAGAGGATAAGCTAAATTTTTTGTCGCAATACCCAATGCGGCGGATTGGAACTTATTATGTCGCTCAAAGAAAGATTGGCCGATGATTTAAAATCGGCAATGAAAGATAAAGATGTTGTCCGCAAGAATGCAATACAAATGATTCGTGCAGGTGTGTTGCAAGTGGAAAAAGATAACAAGGTAACTCTTGATGATGAAGGTATTATAGAAGTCGTTTCCAAGCAGTTAAAACAGCGTAAGGACGTACTCCCAGATTATGAAAAGAGTGGCCGAGACGATTTAATCGCCGATTTGAAGGCGGAAATGGATGTTTTAATGCAATATTTGCCGGAGCAATTATCTCCTGAGGAGATTGAAAAGATTGTTGCGGAGGCTATAAACTCAACAGGCGCATCTTCCATGAAGGATATGGGCAAAATCATGGCGGCTGTTATGCCTAAGGTTAAAGGCAGAGCTGATGGCAAAGCTATCAACGTGGCTGCTAAGAAACTATTGAGCTTATAAAATAATTTGATTATTTTATCACATAATAAAAAATATGCCGTAAGGCTGAGAGGGCGTTGCTTATGCAAGGCCCTCTTTTGTTTTACCTCAGACTATTACACAAAGGAACAAACAAGCCATGAATTTTATTGAGTATTTGAAAGAAAACCACAATATAATACTTAATCCGCAGCAACAACAGGCGGTACAGACGATTGACGGTGCGGTACTGCTGCTTGCTGTGCCCGGCAGCGGCAAAACTACGGTTGTGATAGCGAGAATAGGCAATATGATATATAATCATAATGTGCCGCCGAGCGAGATTTTGACGCTCACATTCAGCGTTGCGGCGGCTAGGGATATGCGTGAAAGATATGTCGGCATATTCGGCGATGAATTTGCGGGTGAATTGCAGTTTAAAACAATTCACAGCTTTTGTTTTGGTGTGATACGTCAGTATGAACGTGCGATGAATACCCGTGCATTTGATGTGATAGAGAATAATTCCAAGATAATTAAGCAAATATATCTGCATCTGTACAAGGAATTTGCTGGGGAGGACACAATAAAGGAAATAGTGCAGAATATCAGCTATTGCAAGAATATGATGTTTACAAAAGAGCAAATGGCGGATATTGATATTCCCGAATGTGAGTTTGCCGATATTTATAACGCATATGAAAATTATAAACGCCGGAACGGGCTTATGGATTATGACGATATGCTGAATTATGCACTGATAATATTGAGAAAATACCCCGAAATATTGGGATATTATCAGAATAAATTCAGATATTTTAATGTTGATGAGGCACAGGACACGTCTTTTATTCAGCATGAAATTATCAGATTGCTGGTGAGCAAAAACAATAATATATTCATGGTGGGCGATGAGGACCAGAGTATATACGGTTTCCGTGCGGCGTTCCCGAAGGCACTGCTTGAATTTAAAAATACATACAAAGATGCAAAAGTGCTGCTGATGGAACAAAATTACCGTTCGACAAAACGAATAGTTGACAAAGCAAACAGATTTATCCGACAGAACAAGGACAGATATGCAAAGAATATGTTTTGTACAAACGATGTCGGAAGTATGATAAAAGAAACGGAGTTTGACGACTGCAATGAACAGTACGAATATATATGCAATTTGGCAAAGAATAAAAGTCACGATGAGAGCATTGCGGTGTTGTACCGAAATAATGACTCGGCTGTACCGATAGTCGATATGTTTGAACATGAAAATGTACCGTTTTTTATTCGTGAAAATGTGCCTACATTTTTTACGCATTTCATTGTGAATGATATTAAATGCTTTATAAATTTGGCTTTTGATATGGGCAATATTGATATATTTGAGCGGATATATTATAAAATGAATTGCGGTATCACAAAGAAAATGATAGAATTTATCAAGAGCAAAAATATAAAAAATGTGTTTGAAACATTGCTTGATTATCCCGATTTGCCCGAATATACCAACGATAAAATTGTAGATATTAAATATTGTTTTAAAAAATTGGCTGATATGAAACCGAGTACGGCGATAGAATTTATTGAGGCGGAAATGGGATATGCGACTAATTTGCGTAATCTTGCAAATAACGGATATTCACGGGAAATATTGTTGCAGAAAATGAATGTGCTGAAAACCATTGCAGCTAAACAAGGCACTTTGACGGATTTTTTGGAAAGGCTGAATAAACTTGAAGAAATTATGCTTAATTCGGCAATGGATAAAAATGCGGTTGTGCTGTCTACGGTACATTCAAGCAAGGGCTTGGAATTTGATAAGGTGGTTATAATCGATGCAGTGGAGGGACAATTCCCAAACAGGGAAAGCGTCAGATTATTGGACAAGGAAAATGACAGGTCGGCATATGAGGGGGAAGTACGGCTGTTTTATGTAGGAATGACCCGTGCAAAGAGTGAACTTGAATTTTTGACGGCGAAAATGTTAAACGGCAAAGCAATCAGAAAATCCAGATTTGTCAAATATGTTATGTACAAACCCGAAACAAAAAAGAAATTGGTTAAAGAGATTGAGAAAGTTGCTGTTAAGGCGGTGCATATAGATATTAAAGATTATGCGGTCGGAACGAAAATAGTGCATACCAAATTTGGTGAGGGGACAATTAAAAAGCTGGATTATGATACGGCGGTTATAGATTTTGTCCGCTGCGGTGACAAGACGCTGTCGCTTACGATATGTGTGAAAAATAATTTGATAAAAAAGGTTTAGGAGGTATGGAATGATGATTAACAGTGAAACAAAAATTGAATATATACTAGGGGATATTACAAAAGTTAATGATGTTGATGCAATAGTAAATGCGGCAAATAATACTCTGCTTGGCGGCGGTGGTGTTGACGGAGCAATCCATCGTGCGGCAGGTATGAAATTGCTTAAAGAATGTATAACACTCGGAGGTTGCAAGACAGGTGAAGCGAAAATAACAGGGGCATATAAGCTGCCTTGTAAATATATTATTCATACAGTAGGACCTGTTTGGCACAGAGGTAAACGCAATGAAGATGAATTATTGGCAAGCTGCTATTATAATTCATTAAAAGTAGCTGAGGAAAATAAAATCCGCACTGTTGCATTTCCGTCCATATCGACGGGAATATACTCGTTCCCGACAGAAAGAGCGGCGAAAATTGCTGTCGGTACGGTGCGTGATTATGTGAAAAAACACAGCGGAGTGTTTGACAGAATAGTGTGGGTATTGTTTGACGAGAACACAAGAGATATTTATAAAGCGGAAATAGATAAAAATCCGGAATTGCTGTAAAACAGCAGTTCCGGATTTTTTGTTTAATTTGTAGGAATTTGCGAAAATGCAATGACGAAAAATCGAAAATGCTACATTATTCCTATGCCCACAGGCGGTTTATATAAATATATTTATCAGTCCGATTAAAAAACCGATTAGTGCACCTAAATTGACTATTGAATTCAATTCATTTTTCATTACGGATAACACCAAATCTTCAATGTCTTTTATGTCCATTTCGTTGACCTTGTTTTCAACTATGGTTGCAATGTCCACCTGATGCATTATATCGTTTATATTTTTTGATACCAAATTTTGATATACATCTGATAAAATATCGGAAATTTTATCGTTTGAAAGCTCAAAATTTGCAAAAATATGCGCAATGGATTTTTCTTCGGATTTAGTTATTTCGTCGCGTATAAACGGAAGTAATTTTTCATAGCCGTGCTCAGACACATATTGGTTTACATGATTGGCGATTGGTTCTGCAAATGAATCGAGAAGTTTATCGTTCGCAAAAAGAGCAAGCATAACATTTTCCTGAATTTTGTTTTTAACTGCATTTAAACCCTCGGTCGCAATAATGTCGCCGATATTCATTTTCTCGGCAGTGGATATGATTTTTCGGCAAAGCATATCACCGAAATTGTTTTTTTCAACGGAATAGTCCTCCTCGCTGAAATAACCCGATAAATATTCCTTTAATGACTTATCGGAATTTAGAACATTCAGAACTTTATTTATTATATTGTCCTTTATTTCATTAGACATAAATATTTTTTCCAAATCATCGTTTGTAACAAGTTTGCTGCCAATCGCAACTCCCAAAGCTTTGGCAAGCTGATTTTTTCGTTTTGGAATAATGCCCGGGGTAAAGGGTAGGGTAAAACTACCGATTTTTACAGGCTTTAATGGTCTGAAAAGCATTTTAACTGCAAGAAAATTAGTAAAATACCCGATTACAGAACCGATTATCGGTCCTGTGATAATATTTACAATATTCATTATATCAACTCCGAACTATGCAAGATAAGTCTTTGCAATATTGATAGCCTTTTCAACAGTTTCTTTTGCCGGCCCGCCGATAATCTTTCTTCCGTTTACACAGGTTGTCATACTGATTGCGTCGTATATATCGTCCTCAAACATATCCGAACAAGCTTTGTACTCTTCCATTGTAAGGTCGTCAAGAGCTTTGTTGTGTTCAAGAGCATAGAATACCATTTTGCCGACAACAGCGTGTGCCTCTCTGAACGGCAAGCCTTTTTTAACAAGATAATCCGCAACGTCGGTAGCGTTTGTAAATCCGCCCTTTGCTCCTTGCAGCATATTTTCTTTTTTAACTGTCATGGTTGAAATCATATCACAGAATACAGGCAGACAAAGCTTTACGGTGTCGATAGCGTCAAAAATAGGTTCTTTGTCCTCCTGCATATCTTTATTGTATGCAAGCGGAATACCTTTCATAGTGGTTAAAAGTCCCATCAAGTGACCGTATACACGTCCTGTTTTGCCACGGATAAGCTCGGCGACGTCAGGGTTCTTCTTCTGCGGCATAATGCTCGAACCTGTTGAATAAGCATCGTCCATTTCAACAAAAGAAAATTCGTGACTGCTCCACAAAATAAGTTCCTCCGAGAAACGGCTAAGGTGCATCATAACAAGTGACAGACAGCTTGCAAGCTCAATGGCGAAATCCCTGTCGCTTACACCGTCAAGAGAATTAAGCGTTACGCCGTCAAAACCCAGTTGCTCCGCTACAAATTCTCTGTCAAGAGGATAGGTAGTGCCTGCCAATGCACCGCTGCCCAAAGGCAATACATTGGTACGTCTGCGGCAATCGTCCAAACGCTCATAATCACGCTTGAACATTTCAAAATATGCCATTAAATGATGTGCAAAGGTTATAGGCTGTGCCTTTTGAAGATGAGTGTATCCCGGCATGATTGTTTCGGTGTGCTTACTTGCAAGGTCTACAAGAGTTTGCAAAGTGTGCTTTAACATATCACGGATAACTTCCGTTTCGTCCATAAGATACATTCTTATGTCAAGTGCGACTTGGTCGTTACGGCTTCTGCCTGTGTGTAAGCGTTTGCCGCTGTCGCCGATACGCTCAATCAGTATTTTTTCGATGTTCATGTGAATATCTTCCGCATCAATTTCAAATTCGATTTTGCCGGCTTCAATATCCGCAAGAATATTTTTTAGTTCGGCAACAATCTTGTCTGCGTCCTCCTGCGGTATAATTCCCTGTCTGCCAAGCATGGTTGCGTGTGCGATACTGCCTTTTATGTCCTGCTTGTACATTCTTTGGTCAAAACGAATAGATGAGTTGAAGTCATCTACATTTTTTGCTGTTCCTTTTTGGAAACGTCCGCCCCATAATTTCATATGTGGTTCAATCCTTTCAGTTTATTTTAAAAAAGGGGTGCTTATTGCACCCCTCAAAGAGTTATATTAATTATTTAATACCGTTCTTTTTCTTCATCATAGCACGAACTTTCAGCGGCAGACCGTATAGGTTGATGAAACCTTCCGCATCTTTGTGGCTGTATAGTTCATGGCTGTCACCAAAGCTTGCAATATCTTCATTGTATAGTGAATACGGAGATTTTGCACCGGCAGGAGTTACGCTGCCTTTGTAAAGTTTAAGTCTGACTTCGCCTGTAACATATTCGTCCATAACATCAAACATAGCAGACATTGATTCACGAAGCGGTGTAAACCATTTGCCGTCATATACAAGTTCGGCAAACTTAACAGCTGACTGACGCTTAAAGCTTTGAGTATCTCTGTCAAGGCAAAGATATTCAAGTTCCTGAATAGCTGTGTAAAGAATTGTACCGCCCGGAGTTTCATACACACCTCTTGATTTCATACCGACAAGTCTGTCCTCAACGATGTCTGCGATACCAACGCCGTATTCGCCGCCGATTTTGTTAAGAGCTTCAACAAGAGGTCTTGGGTCCATCTTTTGACCGTCAAGAGATACAGGTTCGCCTTTTTCAAAACCGATTGTGATATATTTTGGAGTTTCAGGAGCTTTTTCGGGAGAAACACCCAATTTCAACAAGCTGTCAAGCTGAGGTTCGTTAGCAGGGTCTTCCAAATCCATACCTTCGTGGCTGATGTGCCAGATGTTTCTGTCACGAGAATACAAATCTTTCTTTGTAACAGGAATTTCGATACCGTGAGCCTCTGCATAATCAACAGCGTCTTCACGAGATTTAATATCCCAAATTCTCCAAGGAGCAATAATTTTAAGTGTCGGGTCAAGTGCTTTGATGCCCAATTCAAAACGAACCTGGTCATTACCTTTACCGGTAGCACCGTGACAGATAGCAACCGCACCTTCCTTGTGTGCGATTTCAACCAATCTCTTTGCGATGATAGGTCTTGCGTGCGAAGTACCAAGAAGGTATTTGCCTTCGTATACAGCACCTGCTTTTAGTGTAGGGAAAATATAATCTTTTACATATTCATCTCTTAGGTCTTCGATGTAAAGTTTAGATGCACCCGCTTTTTTTGCACGTTCGTCCAAACCGTCGGTTTCCTTACCCTGACCAACATCACCGCAAACCGCAATTACATCATAATCATAGTTTTCCTTCAACCAAGGAATGATGATTGATGTATCCAAACCGCCTGAATACGCTAATACAACTTTTTCTTTGCTCATATTATTTCTCCAATCCGCCATAAAATGGCTATGTATTTTGTAAAACAGGGAATACGAAAAAATCGCATTCAAAAGCAAGTGATTTTTTGCAATTATACTTGCAATTACCACTCATTTAATGATAAAATATTTACATTGATTATTATATACTATTAAAACGAATTGTGCAAGACAAAATATTATCTTTTTTATATATTTCGGTTTTATACAATTTTGTGTATATTTATACTATGTTTTTTGGGAAAGGTAAATAAAAAATGCGTATTATAGGAATTGACCCCGGATATGCCATAGTTGGAGTAGGGGCTGTGGATTACAGGGGGAATAAGTTTGTCGGAGCGGAGTATGGGGCGATTACAACGCCTGCCGGTATGCCCACGCCCGAACGGCTCAGAATAATATACAGTGAGATAAGCGAGGTTTTGGATTCATACAAGCCCGATGCGGTTGCGATTGAAGAATTATTTTTTAACAACAATGCAAAGACCGCCATCACTGTCGGACAGGCAAGGGGAGTATTGGTGGTTGCGGCGGCAAACCGTAATATACCTATATATGAGTACACCCCGTTGCAGATAAAACAGGCACTGACGGGCTACGGCAGAGCGGACAAAAAGCAAATGCAGAATATGGTTAAAATGATGCTAGGGTTAAATGCGATACCAAAACCCGATGATGCCGCCGACGCACTTGCCGCCGCAATTTGCCATGCACATTCATACAGAATGAATAATATTACAGGTATGAGTTGATTTTATGCAGAATATACAGTGCATTAAAATACAAAATATACAATAATTTAATGAAAACAGTAACAAAAATGTAACATTAATTTGATTGACAGAATATTGTTTTACATATAAGATATAAATGAGGGGTTTTTTGATGTTTTATTATATAAAAGGTGAAATAGCACATAAAGGTGAAAATTTTGTTGCCGTTGATGTGAACGGTGTTTGTTATAAAATATATACGTCGCTTTCGTGCATTGGCAGATGCGGTGAAGTGGGCGGAAAGGCTAAGTTTTTTACACATCTTCATCTGCGTGAGGATATTATGGATTTATACGGATTTACCACGCAGGAAGAACTTACTATGTTTGAACATTTGATTTCGGTTACGGGGGTAGGTCCGAAAGCGGGACTTTCCATATTGTCGGTTACATCGCCCGAAAAATTTGCACTTGCGGTTGTGACGGGGGATACAAAAACTTTGACAAAGGCATCGGGAGTAGGCCCGAAAATGGCACAGAGGGTTATTTTGGAGCTGAAAGACCGATTGAAAAATGAGGATATATCGGCTGTTATGGATATTGATGATGATATGGATTACAGCGGTGACAGCATGGGCGAGGCGGTAAATGCACTTGTTGTGCTCGGATATGCTCCGCAGGAGGCGAAAAAAGCCATTGTCGGTGCGGACAGCTGTGGCAGTGTTGAGGAAATAATAAAATTTGCATTGAAGAAATTGATGAAATAATAGTTAAATATTAAAGGAAGGAGAAAAATTTTGCTTTTTGATGATAATGAAAGAATAGTGACAGGCGATTACATAGAAGGCGAGGACGAGGATATTGAAATCGGACTTCGGCCGAGAAGTCTGTCGGAATATATAGGACAGGCAAAAGCAAAGGAAAATTTACAGATTTATATAAAAGCGGCTCTTGACAGACGTGAACCGCTTGACCATGTATTGCTTTACGGACCGCCGGGACTCGGCAAAACAACGCTTGCGGGCATTATTGCAAATGAGATGGGCGTGAATATAAGAATTACAAGCGGACCGGCTATTGAAAAGGCGGGGGATTTGGCGGCAATTCTGACGAATTTGTCACAGCATGATATATTGTTTATAGATGAGATACACAGACTTAGCCGAAGTGTGGAGGAAATTTTGTATCCGGCAATGGAGGATTATGCACTGGATATAATTATAGGAAAAGGGCCGGCGGCGAAGTCTATTCGGCTTGACTTGCCGAAGTTTACGCTTATCGGTGCAACGACAAGAGCGGGACTTTTGACCGCACCGCTGCGTGACCGTTTCGGCGTGATAAGCAGATTGGAGCTTTATGAAACGGAAGAACTTATGGACATTGTAACACGTTCGGCAAATATCCTTGGGGTGGATATTCAGTCAGACGGAGCGAGGGAAATTGCGTGCCGTTCAAGAGGAACACCGCGTATAGCCAATCGTCTGTTAAAACGTGTGCGTGATTTTGCACAGGTTAAGTATGACGGGGTTATAACAAAAGAGGTAGCCGATGATGCACTTTGTCATATGGAGATTGACAAAAAGGGACTTGATATTATCGACAGCCGTATGATAAAGGCGATGATAAATAATTTTGGGGGCGGCCCTGTCGGACTTGATACATTGGCGGCGACTATCGGCGAAGAATCGAATACTATTGAGGATGTCTACGAACCATATTTGTTACGGCTTGGATTTATTGCCCGTACACCGAGGGGCAGAATTGTCACAAAGACGGCATATGACCATTTTAATATACCGTATGGCGAGTAGCTTTCATGTGGGAAAGGAAGGATATTGATACATGAAAAGATTATTGATGCTTATGATTATGCTGTTTGCGATAATCATTCCGACGGCAGCACACGCAGAAACACTGAAATTGCAGTATGACGGCGGAGTGCATGACTATAATGATGAACAGTACACACTTATTGTTAAAGACCGGACACTTCAAGTGCCGCTGCCGCCGATACTTTTTAATGACAGAGCGTTAGTGCCTATCAGAGAGGTTTTTGAGGCTTTGGGAGCAACGGTCGACTATGACAGTGCGACACAGGGAATTACGGTGCAGTCGAGCGATGTTACGGTGAAATTGCAGATTAACAGCAATGACGCATATGTAAACGGCAAGAAAGTGAGTATTCCGGACGGGGTTGTGCCGAAGCTTATCGGCAGAGTGGGCGAGAGTGCGAAAACTATGGTTCCGGTGAGATTTATTTCCGAAAGCATAGGCTTGAATGTTGAGTTTGACGGCAATAACGGTGCAATACGCATTGCGTCGTCACCGGCTCCGGCACCGGCTGTAAATCCGAATATCAAATCGGTTGAATTTGTGGATAAGGACTGGGGTGTGGTTATAACGGTCGAGGCGGATAAAAGTTTGAGTGATTATCAAGTGTTCACGATGACCGACCCGTTTAAGATTGTTTTGGATATAAAGAATGCAAGTGTAGCAAATGTATCATCAACATACAATTACGGAAAGAAGTACATTGAACGTGTGCGTTTGGGTCAGCATGAGGCAAGTTCGAGAATTGTTATTGATATGAAAGAAAAACGTGATTTCTATATCACGACAGACGGCAATTATCTGTGGATTAATATTACCACAAATGCAGAACCGTCGGCACAGCAGCCGAATACAAATGTACCTAACAACGGAAAGCTGGTTGTGCTTGATGCGGGACATGGCGGTGATGACGGCGGTACACACGGTGTGACGTCTGACGGAACAACGTATTATGAAAAAGATGTGGCATTGCAGATTGAATTATATGTAAAGGAAATATTGCAGCAAAACGGAATTAATGTGCTGGCAACCAAGGAAAGCGATGTATTTATCGAGCTTGCTGATAGAGCGGGCATAGCAAATGCGAACAATGCGGCACTGTTTGTAAGTATACATTTGAATTCAAGCGAGACAGCGGCGGCAAGCGGAACGGAAGTGCTGTATACTGCGTCGAATAACGGGGATAGTTACGGCATAACAAGTCAGCAGCTGGCAACAAATATAGATAAGGAACTTATAGCCGCAATAGGCACAAGAAACAGGGGTGTAAAGCAGCAGAATTTGTCTGTTTGCCGTAACAGTGTAATGCCTGCCGCATTGGTTGAGGTTGGATTTATGTCAAATACGGCGGAAATGGATAATCTGGCAAATCCCGATTTCCAATACAAAGCCGCACAAGGTATAGCACGGGGAATTATGAAGTCGCTTGAAAGCGTGACAATGCCTCAGCAGCCAAGCGGAATAGAATATATGACAGACTGATATATAAGGAAGAATTAAAAATGCAGAGAACAGATTTTTATTATGATTTACCGCAGGAACTTATAGCACAAGAACCGCTTAAAGACAGAAGTTCATCAAGACTGATGCTTTTGGATAAGAACACGGGCGGGATTGAACATAAGCATTTTTATGATATTGCGGACTATCTTAACGAGGGCGATACATTAATATTGAATGATACCAAGGTTATACCGGCACGTTTGTACGGACATAAAGAGGGTACGGGCGGTGCGATTGAATTTTTGCTTTTGCATAAGCATAAATTGGACGAATGGGAAGTAATATTAAAGCCCGGCAGAAAAGCAAAGATTGGTGCTAGATTTGTTTTCGGAAACGGTGAATTGACGGCGGAGATTTTGGATATTGTCAATGACGGAAACAGAATAGTAAAGTTTTATTATGACGGTGTGTTTGAGGACGTATTGGACAGATTGGGCGAAATGCCGCTGCCGCACTACATCACACACAAGCTTGAAGATAAAGACCGTTATCAGACGGTTTATGCAAAATATTCGGGTTCGGCAGCCGCACCTACTGCGGGATTGCATTTTACACCCGAATTATTGGAAAAGATAAAACAAAAGGGTGTTAATATAGGCTATGTGACGCTGCACGTCGGATTGGGCACATTCAGACCTGTAAAAGCGGACGATATATTAGACCACAAAATGCACTCGGAATTTTATATATTGCCGGAGGAAACGGCGAAATTGGTGAATGAAACGAAGAAAAACGGCAAGAGGGTTATTTCTGTCGGAACTACCGCCACTCGTGTGCTTGAAACGGTGGGCAGAAAGAATAAGGAACTGACCGCCGATACGGGCTGGACAAATATATTTATTTATCCGGGCTGTGAGTTTACCACGATAGATGCGTTGATTACCAATTTCCATTTGCCCGAATCGACATTGATTATGCTTGTGAGTGCGTTGGCGGGCAGAGAAAATGTATTGAACGCATACAGGGTTGCTGTGGAAGAAAAATATAGATTTTTCAGTTTCGGCGATGCAATGTTTATACGTTGAGAATTTAACATAATGTACGCATATTATGTTGACAAATTCACATAATAAACATATAATATGAGTGAGGAGGGTGATAATTATGGCAAAAGTATCTACGAATGTCAGCATTGACAGGGAAACAAAGCAGAAAGCACAGGTTTTATTGGAAGAGTTCGGAATGGATTTATCCACCGCTGTAAACATTTTCTTAAAGCAGATGGTTTATGAGGGAGCATTCCCGTTTGCCATAGTGAGAGAAACTCCGAATACAGACACTGTTGCAGCTATAAAAGAGATAGAGGAGTTTAAAAAACATCCGGAAATGTTTAAAAAGTATTCGTCTTTTTCGGAATTGCTTAAAGAGGTAGAGTCCGATGCTTGATATAGTTGTATCAAACAGGTTTAAAAAAGATTTGAAACTGGCTATACGCCGAGGATACAGAATGGATTTGATGGAGGAAGTTGTTAATACGCTTGCGGCAAATGAAAAGCTTGCTCCGAAATACAAAGACCATGAGTTGACAGGGAATTATAAAGGACTTCGGGAATGTCATATAACTCCCGATTGGCTGTTGGTCTATCAGATTATAGACGATGAACTTGTTTTGTATTTGGCAAGAACAGGTACACACAGCGATTTGTTTTAAAAATAAAATGTGGTTTGAAAAAGGGAATATCAAATGATTATGAGGTATTGTTAATGTTTAAATTATTACACCGGGAAGGTTTGGCAAGACGAGGAGAATTTCATACCGTGCACGGCGTGATACAGACTCCCGTTTTTATGAATGTAGGTACTGCCGCAGCGATAAAAGGTGCGGTATCAACTATGGATTTGAAGAATATTAAATGTCAGGTGGAGCTTTCAAATACTTATCATCTGCACCTAAGACCGGGTGACAAGGTTATAAAGCAGCTTGGCGGTCTGCACAAATTTATGAATTGGGACAGACCGATTTTGACGGACAGCGGCGGTTTTCAGGTATTTTCGCTTGCGTCGCTCAGAAAAATTACCGAGGAAGGCGTTAATTTCAATTCGCATATTGACGGCAGAAAGATATTCATGGGGCCGGAAGAAAGTATGCAGATACAGTCAAATCTTGCGTCTACGATTGCAATGGCATTTGACGAGTGCATAGAAAATCCCGCACCGTATGATTATGTGAAAAAGTCATGCGACAGAACATACCGCTGGCTTGAAAGATGCAAGGCGGAAATGAACAGACTTAATTCGCTTGACGATACAATAAATAAAAATCAAATGCTGTTCGGCATAAATCAGGGCGGAACATATGACGATTTGCGTATACAGCATATGAAAGAAATTTCAAAATTGGATTTGCCGGGATATGCAGTCGGCGGATTGGCAGTCGGCGAGTCGCACGCAGAAATGTATCATATTCTGGACGTTGTATTGCCGCACGCTCCCGAAAATAAGCCGAGATATTTGATGGGTGTGGGTACACCGGCAAATATTATCGAGTCGGTGGCAAGGGGCATAGACTTTTTTGACTGCGTAATTGCAAGCAGAAACGCACGTCATGCAAATTTGTATACTATGAACGGTACTATGAATTTGATGAATGCAAAGTATGAAACGGATACCGCACCTATTGAGGAAGGCTGTCAGTGTGAGGCTTGCAGACATTATTCGAGAGCGTATATAAGACATCTGTTCAAAGCGAAAGAGATGCTTGGTATGCGTCTTGCTGTAATGCATAATTTATATTTCTATAATAATTTGATGGAACAGATACGCACTGCGATTGAAGAAGACAGATTTCAGAAATTCAGAGAAGAAAATGTCGAAAAATTGGCAAAACGTATATAATGATAAAGCGATTTTTGCAGTTGATATTGCGAAAATCGCTTTTGTGGGATTTAAAGAAACGATTGCAGAAAGGATAAATAAATCGGTATGGGAAAGTTTGATGGAATTTTGTTGTGCAGCGACTTGGACGATACACTTTTAACAACGGATAAGCATATTTCCGATGATAACAAGCGAATGATTGAATATTTTAAAAAAGAGGGCGGAAAGTTTACCTTTGCAACGGGACGTATTCCGCACGGTGCAAAGCTGATGCTTAAATATATAGAGCCTAATGCTCCGATGGTATGCTTTAACGGAGCGGGGATATTTGACCACAGGACAGATGAACTTTTGTGGCGTATGGCACTTGATGATGATGCGGTAAAGGTTATGGAATTTGTCGATAAGAATTTTCCGTATTCGGGATTGGAAGTGTGCACGGAGAAAGAATTGTATTTCTGCAAGGTAAATATGATTGTCGAAGTGCATAAAAAGCATGAGGACTTGGCGGATTTGTATGCCGACTACCATGATGTGCCGAAACCGTGGATAAAAGCGTTGTTTATGCAGGAAACATACCAAATCGACGAAGTGAGAAACGGTTTGCAGAATTCGGAATTTACCGAAAAATTTGATTTTATACAAAGCAGTCCGCAGTATTACGAGCTGCTGCCGAAAAATGCGAGCAAGGGCAACGCACTTGTAAAATTGGCGGAGATTTTGGAAGTGCCGATAAACAGAGTTATTGCGATAGGTGACAACGAAAATGATATTTCAATGATAAAGTCGGCGGGAACGGGTATAGCGGTGGCAAATGCGATAGAACCGCTCAAAGACGCTGCGGATTTTATTACGGTTGATAATAATTCAAGTGCTGTTGCGGCGGTTATTAATATGCTTGACAGCGGTGAATTGAAATTGGATTGAATTAATGCCGAAAAATATATTATTTGACAGTTACATTTTTTCTGTAAAAAGATAGAATTTTGTAGGTAAATTTTGCTTTACAATATGACTAAAAAATAATATAATTATATAGACTAATTTTATTGAGGAGAATTATTATGTTATTTAGAGGAATGAGTCTGACAGATATAATTTTGTTTATTCCGGTTATATTATTTGCACTGACGGGACATGAATTTGCACATGGATTTGTTTCGTATAAATTGGGTGACCCTACACCGAAATATGAAGGCAGACTATCGTTAAATCCGTTTGCACATTTGGATTTGGTCGGTACATTATTGATGCTGTTTACGGGATTTGGCTGGGCAAAACCTGTGGCAATAAATCCGATGTACTACAAAAACCGCAAATGGGGCACGGTAATCGTGGCATTTGCAGGCCCTTTGGCAAATTTTATAATGGCATTCATAGCTATTTTTATCTATTATATGATATATTTGATAGAAATAAAAACAGGTATACAGGGCACTGTAATAGATTTGTTGCAAAAATGGTTCAGGTTGTTTGCAATGTCGAATATATCGCTTATGGTGTTTAATTTGATACCTATACCACCGCTTGACGGTTCAAGAATACTTAGCCTGTTTTTGAGCGAGGAAACATATTACAAAATAAGCCAATATGAAAGATATTCGATTATATTGATATTTATACTGTCGTTTTCGGGCGTGTTGAGCAGGATTTTGGGTATCGGTATAAATGCGGTTTTGTCACTGATGAATACTATATTCAGCTTGATATTCGGATTGTTTATATAAGGTGATTTTCAATGGAACAGATGTTGTATAAATTGGAGAATTTTGAAGGACCTTTGGACTTGCTTCTGCATTTGATTTCAAAAAACAAGGTCAGTATATATGATATTCCGATTTGTGAAATTACAGACCAATATTTAGAGGCAATTATAGATATTGACGAGATAGAGCTTGAATATACGAGCGAATTTCTGCTTATGGCGGCACAGCTTTTGTATATAAAATCGAAAATGCTGTTGCCAAAACCCGAAGTCGAGGAGGAGGAAGACCCGAGAGAAGAACTGGCAAGGCTTTTGGAGGAGTATCAAAAGTTTAAACGGGCGGCGGAGGAACTTAGAAAAAATGAATTTTGGTCGCAGTATATGGTGTTTCGGCAAGCGGAAAATATTAAATTTCCGATACCGGAGTACAGCCGAAAGCACAGACCGAGTGAATTGGTATCTGCATTAAAGGATATATCGGAGCGGAAGGAACGTAAGTCGGCACCGCCGAAACGTTCGTTTTACGGTATAGTGGGCAGAGAAAAGGTAGCGGTTGAAGATATGGTGGAAAAGGTTTGTAAAATTCTCGCCAAAATGAAAAGGGTGCGGTTTAAAAAAGTTTTCAAAAAAGAGGACTCCAAGCCTGAAAAAATTGCCACTTTTTTGGCTATACTTGAAATGATAAAGCTCAATAAAATTTCCGCCGATTACGATTCCGAAACAGAGGATTTTATAATTACAGGAAGATAGAGGTAAGTTTATATGAAGGGCAAAGATTTAAAATATGTTATAGAAAGCATATTATTTGCTACGGGCGAGGCGGTAAAAAAAGAGAAACTGGCGGAAGTGCTCAGCGTTGGGGTAAATACCGTATGCGAGAAAGTGGAAGTGCTCCGCAGGGAATATGATGACGAAAACCGTGGGTTTATGATTATTGATGTTGACGGCGGCTATCAGATGTGCACACGTCCTACATATTTTATGTATATACAGGAGATGTTCGGCGAACGGCGTAAGCAGGCATTGTCTAATGCGGCGATGGAGTCATTGGCGATAATCGCATATAAACAGCCGGTGACAAGAACGATAATCGAAAATATCCGTGGTGTAAACAGTGACGGTGCGGTAAACCGTCTGTTGGAGCGTGGACTTATTGATGAGGCGGGCAGACTTGACGCACCGGGCAGACCGATTTTGTACGGCACTACGCAGGTATTTCTGCGTTCGTTCGGATTGCAGACTTTAAACGATTTACCGCCGCTCGATACCAAGCTTAAAAAAGAATATGACGAGTTTGAACAGATAACAATAGACGATATTATTGACGAGGACGGCAACAAGATAGCGGTTTCGGATACGGCAGATACATCATCGGAAGATGAAAAGACGATAGCTGACGTTATAGAAAAATAAATGTAATGGGGTGTAGTAAAGTGTTGTTTTTTAAAGTAATATTGTGTATAATATTATTGATTGTGACACTTTTGTATATTCCTTTTTATTTTGATGTGGAGTATGTAAAAAATGCGATTGAGAATAGGACAAGAGTTAAACTGAAAATTTTGTGGATAACGATTGTGCTTGTTCCGAAAAAAAAGCCGAAACACGCAAAAAAGGCAGAGAAAGAGGAAACAGCGTCCGAAAAGCCGAATGTGAAAGAATTGCTTAAAAATATGGATTTTAATTTGGGCACGTTCGGCAAGATTAAAGCCGATATAGCGGACATTCTGAAATTTTTGTCACGAAAAGCCGTTAAGGTGAAAAATTTGGAGTTCGGATTGAATTTCGGGTTTGACGATGCACCTACAACGGGCATTACAACGGGTGTTTTCAATGCTTTGGCATATAACGGACTTGCATTTTTGCACAACAATATTACGATAAATAAATGGAAAATTGATATTAGTCCCGACTTCAACAAGGAACGTTTTGATATTGGGATAAAATGTATAGTAAGAATAAAAAGTGCACATATTATAATAGCACTTATCAAGTTATTAAAGATATTTTTTAAGATTAAGAAAATGAAATAGATAATTAAAAAGAAAGGGTTGAAAGGTTATGGCAGAACATCCGATTCATGGGTTTATGGACAGCACACTGAAAAATTTAAAGACAATGATTGATGTAAATACTATCGTGGGAGAGCCGATTACTTCGCCTGACGGTACGATTATTATTCCTGTGTCAACGGTAGGATTTGGCTTTGGTGCGGGCGGAAGTGAGTTCGGAGAAAAGAAAGGTACACCGACAGAGGGCGGTGCTTGTTTCGGAGGCGGCTGCGGCGGCGGAGTATCAATCAAACCGACAGCGTTTTTGGTTGTGAATAACAATGGCGTAAGACTTTTGCCGATGGACGGCTCATCATCACCGATTGAAAAAATCATTGATTTAGTTCCCGAATTGATTAATAAGGTAAATGATGTATTTTCAAATAAAGATGATGATGACGAGGAAAATATATTGCAGGACGATGATGTAAAAACAGTTAATGTGATTGATTTGGACGACTGATTGGATTGAATTTAATATACAAAAATCAGGCTTTGCAGTTAGCTTTTTAATTTTAAAATAAACTATTGTTAAATAAATCATAGAATGATATAATACATATTGTTGAATTCTATGATTTATTTTTGCGGAAAATTGCGAAAATTATGGGCGATTGTGTCGGAATATAAATATCAGCATAGAATAATGAAGTAATAATAACAGGAGAAAAAGAATGAGTTTTACTGAAAAAGATAAGATTTTGATGAAAGTTCAAAAGCCTACACGCTATACGGGCGGAGAACTTAATTCGATTATGAAAGACCCGAAAAGTGTAGATGTCAGATTTGCAATGTGTTTTCCCGATGTGTACGAAATAGCAATGTCGCATTTGGGCATAAAAATATTGTATCATATACTTAACGAGCGTGACGATACATATTGTGAACGTGTATTTGCACCGTGGGTTGATATGGAAGAGGAAATGCGTGCAAGGGACATAAAATTGTTCGGACTTGAAACGGGTGACGCTATCACAAATTTTGATTTTGTTGGCTTTACACTGCAATACGAGCTTAGTTACAGCAATATTATCAATATGCTTGATTTGGCGGATATACCGCTGTTGTCGAAGGACCGTACAATAGACAATCCGTTTGTATGTGCGGGCGGTCCGTGTGCGTATAATCCCGAACCGCTTGCCGATTTTGTGGATTTCTTCATGATGGGTGAGGGCGAAGAAAGCATTAACGAAATTGTAGACGTATACAATGAATGGAAAAAGAGCGGCAGCAGGGACAGAGTTGAATATTTATCCGAAATTGCAAAAATAGAGGGTATTTATGTTCCGATGTTCTATGACGTGGAGTACAATGACGATAACACAATTAAGAGTGTAACTCCGAACCATAAAAATGCAAAGCCTGTTATAAGAAAACGTATTATGAAGGACTTTGACAAAACATATGCTCCGAATACGATTGTTGTGCCGTTCGGCGAGATTGTGCATGACAGAGTTATGCTTGAAGTGTTCAGAGGCTGTATTCGTGGGTGCAGATTTTGTCAGGCGGGATATGTGTATCGTCCTGTGCGTGAGCGTAAGCATGAAACCTTGCTTGGACTTGCGGAAAACCTGCTAAATTGCAGCGGATATGATGAAATATCATTGTCATCGCTCAGCACAAGCGACTATCGTGAGCTGCCGCAGCTTACAAATGAATTGATTGATATAACCGAAAAGAAAAAAATCGGTTTGTCTTTGCCGTCGCTGAGAATAGATAATTTCTCGCTTGAACTTATGGAGAAAGTGCAGAAAGTCCGCAAGAGCGGTATCACGTTTGCTCCGGAGGCAGGCACGCAAAGACTTCGTGACGTTATCAACAAGAACATAACAGAGGAAAATATTTTAAAATCGGTAAAAATGGTGTTCGGCGGCGGTTGGACAAATATCAAGCTATACTTTATGATTGGTCTGCCGACGGAAACTATGGACGATGTTGTGGGTATTGCCGACCTGGCTATGAAGGTGCTTAACGTGTATTTTGATATTCCGAAAGAGGAACGAGCGAAAAATATTAATATTACGGTAAGTACATCGAGTTTTGTGCCGAAGCCGTTTACAGCATTCCAATGGGAGGCACAGGACACAAGAGAAATGCTTATCAAAAAGCAGGACGCATTGAAAGCCGCTATTCCGTCTAAGAGAATACGCTATAACTGGCACGATTCAAAGACAAGCTATCTTGAAGGTGTGTTTGCCCGTGGTGACAGACGTTTGGGTAAGGTGCTTTTGGAGGCACACAAACAAGGCTGTAAATTTGACGGCTGGGGAGAATTTTTCAGTTTTGAAAGATGGATGAATGTATTTGATGTGTGCGGAGTAGACCCGAATTTCTACAATGCGAGAAAACGTGAATTCACCGAGGTTTTGCCTTGGGACCACATAAGTGTGGGTTTGACAAAGCAATTCTTTATCAATGAATGTAAGAAAGCATATGCCGAAACAACTACACCTAACTGCCGTGAAAAATGTTCGGGCTGTGGAGCGGCATCTTTTGGCGGAGGTGTTTGTTATGAATGAGATTTTAAATGATTATGTATTGAAATATTCAAAGGGCGATACGGTAAAATATATATCGCATTTGGATTTTGTGCGTACATTCGGCAGAGCGGTAAGACGTTCGGGCTTGCAGATGGCGTATTCATCGGGATTTAATCCGCACCCTATTTTGACGGTTGCAATGCCGTTGTCGGTAGGTGTGACAAGCGAGGGTGAATATCTCAGAATTAGATTTGTCGACAATTTAGAGCCGGAATATATAAAGGAAAAGCTAAACAGTGTACTCCCGATTGGACTTAAAATACTGGACGTTAAAAGAGTTTCGGGCAAACAGATGGATTTTGCAAAAATAGACCGGGCAAAATATATTGTTGATGTGGAATTGGCGGAAAATATGGAAGTGCCTGTTGCGGAATTTTTGGCGAACAAGTCTTTGCTTGTAATGAAAAAGAGCAAGAGCGGTGAAAAAGAGGCGGATATTCGTGAGCATATACACGAATTGAAGATAGAAAAGACTGACGGAAATATTGTCACATTTTCAATGTGTCTGTCGGCGGGCAGCCAATATAATCTGAAACCGGATACGGTTATTGCGGCTATGGAGAAATATATTGACGGATTTAAAGCGGAATTTTTCTCTGTGCACAGAGTGTGTATGCTTGCGGGAGATATATTGTATATGTAAGGAGTTTATATGGATAACTTTATGAAATTTGTAAGTGAAGATATAACTAATTTTTTGGATAATAAATTGGTGCAGTCGGTAATAATTTTTATAATTGCGGTGATTGCGTCTAAGATACTTAAACGCATTGTAAGGCATACGATAAAAAAACAGGACATGAGCAATCGCACCGAAACAATTACCCGTGTGATAACAAGAATAATATCGGCATTTATATATTTTATGGCATTTCTTTCGATATTGCAGACATTGTTTAATGTACAGCCGGCATCGCTGATTGCGGCAACGGGGATATTCAGTGTTGCGTTGGGCTTTGGTGCACAGAGCTTGGTCAAGGACGTAATTTCGGGATTTTTTATATTGATAGAAAATCAGTTTGCGGTCGGCGATTTGGTGACTGTTGAGGGATTTAACGGGACGGTGTGCGAGCTTACTCTCCGTACCACGATTATACGAAACTGCGAGGGGGACGTATTCACAATCCCGAACGGCTCGATTACCAAAGTGACCAATCATTCGAGAGGCAACAGGGGAGTATTTGTTGTGGTCAGCATTGCGTATGAGGAGGATATAGACAATGCTATACGGATTATGAAAGAGGTTGCCGAGAAGGCAGACCGTGAGATGGAGGCATTGAACGGACCGCCGCAGGTGCTTGGTGTATCGGCACTTGGCAGCAGTGGAATTGATTTAAAAATGCTTGCAAATTGTGTTGCGGGCGAACAGTTTGCGGTGGAACGTGAATTGTTAAAGCGTATAAAATATGCGTTTGATGCGGAAAATGTGGATATACCGTATAATCATATTGTTGTTGTCAACAAAGAGGACACGCTGTCAAAAAAATAAATAAACTTTCCGAATATTGACAAAACCTTTCAATCTTTTTTAAAGGAATTATTTACCTTTAAAGCGAAAAAGTATATGACCTGAAATCATAGAAATTTTGTACAGAGATTGAAAGGTTTTTTCTATTTGCTTGACTTGCGGTAAATACGAAAGAAAATATTTTGTAAGTCAGAAAGGTAATAAATTATGCAGCTAAGGTTAATATCGGAGAAACACGCTTTGTTGGTAAGTTTGGAGGGAGAATTGGACCATCACACCGCAAACAGTGTAAGAGAAAAGATTGATACGGAAATCAAACGCAGCAATGCAAAGAATATCATTTTTGATTTCCGGAAATTAAATTTTATGGACAGCTCAGGAATAGGCGTCATTATCGGACGATATAAGGTATCGAAAATTCTGGGTGGCGAAACGATAATATTTTCGCCGACCAATGCGGTGAGGAGAATTATTGAAATGTCGGGTATACACAAGATAATAAAATTGGCAAGCAGCTTGGACAGTGCGTTAAAACTGTTATAAAATCGGAAAGGAAAGAGTGTAAAAATGGACAATGTGATGAAACTGGAATTTATAAATATGTCATGCAATGAACGGTTTGCACGTTCTGTTGCGGCATCATTTACAGCTATATTAGACCCGACTATCGAAGAACTTACAGAAATAAAAACCGCAGTATCCGAGGCGGTGACAAATGCGATTATACATGGATATAACGGAGAAATCGGGAATGTGATAATGGAGGGGCGAATACATGGGCGATGTGTGGAATTTGCGGTAAAGGATTTCGGGTGCGGAATTGCGGACATTGATAAGGCGAGAGAGCCTATGTATACCGATAAGCCCGATATGGAGCGTTCGGGCATGGGATTTACCATTATGGAGGCTTTTATGGACGAGATTTATGTGGAAAGCATAGTGGGACAGGGTACAACCGTTACGATGAAAAAGACATTATCTGAAAGATAGTTACATAACAGAGTTTAGAAAGGAATGGTTGTATGCTATGCTTGATACCGCATTGCTGATTAAGGCACAGAACGGAGATAAAAAATCTGAGGAATTGATTATTAACGACAATATGGGCTTGGTGTGGAGTGTAGTAAAAAAATTTTTGGGGCGTGGATATGAAAAGGAGGATTTATCACAGATAGGCGTTATAGGACTTATAAAGGCGGTTAAAAAGTTTGATATAAGCTATGGAGTGCAGTTCTCTACATATGCAGTTCCCATGATTCTAGGGGAGCTTAAACGCTTTCTGCGTGATGACGGTGTTATTAAGGTAAGCCGAAGTTTAAAAGAGGCGGCGGCAAAGGGATTTTCGGCAAGAGAAATATTGTACAGAAAATACGGCAGAGAGCCGACAATAAGCGAGATTGCGGCGGAATGTGAGGTGGACGAGGATATATTGGTGCAGGCTTTTGATGCGGTTACACCGCCCGAATCGATTTATACGAGCGTATATGATGACGGCGGGAAAAATGTATGTATTGCGGACAGGCTGGTTGCCGATGATACCGAGGAGGCGGTTGTGGACAGGGTTCTTATACAAAATATTTTGGACAGTCTGAGTGCAAGAGAGCGGCAGATTATCATATTCCGATATTTTAAGGGCAAAACCCAATCGGAAATATCGAAAATGGTAGGGGTGTCGCAGGTGCAGGTGTCACGAATAGAAAAGGCGGTGCTTGAACGTATCAGGAAGAATTTTTGTGCGGAGTTATAGACGTATTTTCGGTAAGTACGATGATTTCGTCATCTTTCAAAATGACCGTGAAATAATTGTCGGCGGATAATGATATGCAGGCTTTTAAATAAACTCTGTCATTATTCTGCAAGACCGTCATTTCACGGGTGCCGGCAGAAACGGCGATATACGGACTTGTACATTCCGATATTATATCGGTAAAAATACAGCGTTCGTCAAGGATAACGGATATGACGGGCGAAGAAGTATTATTTGTAAACCGCACTAAACAACGCAACTTGAAAACCTCCTTTAAAATAGTTTTGATTGATATATAATATGTACGGTTTACATAAAAAGGTACAAAAAGAGAGTGTAAAAAGTAAATTTTTGCACTCTCAAAATTATGATTATTTAATCAGGCTTGCGGTAGCCTCGGTGATTTTCTTGGCAATATATGAATTGTTCATTGTGTATAGGTGTATACCGTCCACGCCGTTTGCAATCAAATCAACAATCTGGTCGATAGCGTATGCAATACCGGCATCACGCATAGCGATAGGGTCATCGCCGTATCTGCTCATGATTTTAACAAACTTCTGCGGAAGACTTGCACCGCACATTGTAACCATTCTTTCAATCTGACTCTTGTTCACAACAGGCATAATACCTGCTTCAATAGGAAGATTGATACCCTTTTGTCTTACCTTGTCAAGGAAATCGTAAAATACGTCATTGTTGAAAAATAACTGCGATACCAACTGACCGACACCGGCGTCAACTTTGATTTTCAGGTGTTCAATATCTTCTTCAAGACTGTTTGCCTCGGTGTGACATTCCGGATAACAAGCACCAAGCACGTTAAAGTCGCCGTGCTCTTTGATAAATGCAACCAAATCACTTGCATATTTAAAATCATTTTTCGGAGTAAGTCCCGGAACAATATCTCCCCGTAGAGCAAGTATATTTTCAATATTGTTTTGTTTCAATTCGTCAAGTAATTTTAAAACATCGTCCTTTGTAAGGTTTACGCAAGGCAAATGTGCAACGCCTGTAAGCTTGTATTTGTTTTGAATTGCCGATGTTATTTCGATAGTTTTGTGACTGTTTTCACTGCCGCCGGCACCGTATGTAACACTGATAAAGTCGGGCGACAGACTGTGAAGCTCGTCCAAGGTTTTGTATATTGTATCTATCGAAGATGTTTTTTTAGGCGGAAAAATCTCAAAAGAGAAACCTGTTTTTTCTTTAAAGATAGTATTTGTTTTCATTCTGATTAGTCCTTTCATAAAATTATCCGTTTCATATTATAAAATTATTATATCACAAATTATTGATATATAACAACAGTTATTTATATTAATTTTGCATAGTTTTAAACTATGACATTTTTTCTTGTTGCAAGATTTTTATTATAGTGATAAAATATTAGTGAGATATAACTTAGGAAAGAAGATAGGAAAATGCAAAAGACAAATTATTCAAAAATGATTGAAACGCCTGTAAAACAGCTGATACCACGCTTGGCAGTGCCGACAATCATAAGTATGCTCACAACGTCCATATATAATATGGCGGATACGTTCTTTGTAAGCAAAATAAACACAAGTGCGACGGGTGCGGTGGGAGTATTGTTTTCTGCGATGGCGATGATTCAGGCAATCGGTTTTATGCTTGGAATGGGCAGTGGAAACTACATATCACGTTCGCTCGGAACTCAGAAAATAGATGAGGCGGAAAAGGCTGCGTCCACGGCATTTTTTACGGCTTTGGGCATTGGTGTTATAATATTGATATTCGGTTCATGCTTTACATCTCAGATAGTGACGGTGCTTGGTGCAACGCCGACAATACTTCCGTATGCGATAGATTATGCAAGATATATATTCTTTGCGGCACCGTTTATGATAAGTGCGTTTGTACTTAACAATATACTGCGTTCACAGGGGAATGCGATATATGCAATGGTCGGAATTACAACGGGCGGTATATTAAATATGATTTTAGACCCGATACTTATTTTTAAGTTCAATATGGGTATATCGGGAGCGGCGATTGCAACAATGGTAAGCCAGATAATAAGTGCTGTGATATTGTTCACACAGTGCATGATTAGAGAAAACTGTCTGAAAATAAAGCCGAAAAAGTTTACTCCGACCGCAAAAATTTACGGGACAATTCTCCATGCTGGTTTGCCGTCGCTTTGCCGTCAGGGTTTGGCGGCAGTTGCGACAACTATTCTTAATGTTGCGGCAGGCCCTTACGGCGATGCGGCGATTGCGGCAATGTCTATCTGTTCAAGATTTATGATGTTTGTAAACTCGGCACTTATCGGTTTCGGACAGGGGTTTCAGCCCGTATGCGGATTTAACTTCGGTGCAGGACGATATGACAGGGTGCTTGAAGCATTTTGGTTTTGCGTTAAAGTTGCGGTGGTATTGCTTACAACGCTGGGTATAATAAGCATAATTTTCAGCAATCAGATTATAGTTTCGTTCCAAAAGGACGATGCGGAGGTTATCAAAATAGGTCTGTTGGCATTGCGGTTGCAGCTGTGCACATTGCCGATACAGGCATGGATTATAATGGTCAATATGCTTACGCAGTCAATCGGATACGGATTTAGAGCGTCGATAGTAGCCATGGGCAGACAGGGTTTATTCTTTATACCGGCAGTATTGATATTGCCGAAATTTATGGATATATTGGGTATACAGCTTTCTCAGCCTATATCCGATGTGTTTACATTTATTCTGTCACTGGTTATCGTAATACCGATTTTGAAAGAATTAAAGGATAAAAATATTGCGATGAAAAGGGAATTAAATAACTAAAAAAACGGGATAATGTGTCAGAAACATTATCCCGTTTTTTTAGTTTATCACATCAAATCCGTATTGACAAATTATTTTTTTTAAATGTTCAATATAGCGATAGGCTGCATTGCTGAGCCGTGATTTAGAGTTTACAATCCAGCCGATTTTGATTTGTTCGGCGGATTGGAGCGGACGTGCAATGATATTTTCGCCGTTTAAGTCGGTATTTAGCACACCTGTACATATGGTGTAGCCGTTAAGACCGATTACAAAATTGAATAATGTGGCTCGGTCACTCACATGAATACTTTTTTTGTGGTATACGGTGCTTAAAATTTCTTCCGAAAAATAGAATGAGTTAAACTCGCCCTGTTCAAATGAAAGACAAGGATAGTCCTCCAAATCTTCTAATGTGACAGTGTCCTTGTTCGCAAGCGGATGTGCCGAGCTTATAAACACATGAGGAGTTGCGATAAATAACGGGTGAAACTCCAAATGACTTTCCTTTAACAATTTTCGGATAACCTTTTCATTAAAATCGTTTATATATAAAATACCTACTTCACTGTGCATATTTTTGACATCTTCAATAATATCATGCGTTTTGGTTTCACGCAAAGTAAATTCGTATTCATCGGCATTGCTTTCTTTTATTAACTCGACAAACGCATTTACCGCAAAGGCATAGTGTTGTGTGGATACGGAGCATAATTGTTTGGACGGCTTTTTGTTTTTGTAGCGTTGTTCCAAAAGCTCTGCCTGCTCGATTACCTGCCTTGAATATGACAGAAATTCGCTGCCGTCAACCGTGAGTGCAATACCTTTTGCGGAGCGGTTGAAAATTTCAATATTCATTTCCTTTTCCAAATCTTTCACGGCATTTGAAAGACTGGGCTGGGTGATAAATAATTGTTTTGCCGCCTCGGTGATAGAACCGCATTCCACTATTTTTATTATATATCGTAATTGTTGAAGAGTCATACCAATCTCCTTATATAAAAAGGGCTGTAAAAAACGTACTGTTTTTTACAGCTCCGAATATTAATCTGTAATGTTAATCAAACTGAAATATCAACAGTTGTTTCAACGGCTTTGGCTTGTGCCTGAATAGCATTGTTTGATTTATAAGCATTGTAGGCTTGGTTATAGCGGAAATCAAACTGTATTGCACGATTTTGTTTTGCAGCAGATTCATTCATGGCTCTTGCCCAAAGATTGTTTATAGTGGACAAATAGCTGTCAGAAATAGAATTCTTGCTGTTATTGAACCAACTGAACGACTTGTTAAAAGCAGACGCCAAGCTGCTGTAATTACTGTACGAATTATCGGACGAGCCTTCAACATATTCATCTTTCAGCTTTAAATAGCTTTCGGAATTCTGCCAGCTCTTGGTATTGCCGTTCTTAATATCGGTTTGAGCATCAGACTCTGCAATGTCAACAATCTTTTTTGAATAGTCAGAAGATGATGTGTCTGTTTTCTTGTTGGCAAGCAATGACGAAATATCCGAGATACTGTGGAATGTGTTGTAATTTGTTGTATAACGGTCTTGCAATAAAGATAAATAACTTGTGTCAAACATAAAATCACCTCATTACTATAATAATATTTATAAGTTTTCTATATATAATATCGTAACAAAAACAATAGACTTTAATATTTTTTAGCATTTTTTTTAGAATTGTTTGCATAAATACATTCCGTGACGTATTGTTCAAGTGCGGTCCAGTCGTCAATATTGCCCTGACGTATGTTCAGATTAATTTCCGCAGCGTCGATTACCTGTTTTGTCAAAAATTTTTCACCGAGCATTTGTGCACCGTGAGCATATTTTTTTATCAGAAAGGTCATTTTTGACGGCTGATTTTTAGGAAATATTTTGGAACATACCATGTCATAAGTAGCACCGTTTTTCAGCATTAACATTGTATGCAGCATTTTATCGAATGCACCGAAAATGAGAAAAAATATTTCAATGGGTTTCATATTCTGAGCTTTAAAATCCGATAATACGGATACTGCCCCCTTGACATTGCCGGCGATAATATAGTCTGTAATGGAAAATACCTGTACATCGAGCGATTTTGATACAACATTGTCAATATCCGATTTCAGAACTTCGGTCGGACAATAATTGATTAATTTGTCCATTTCGTTGGATATTTCTCCAAGACCTTTGTTGCACACGCTCAAAAAATATTCCGCAACACTTTTGTCTATCTTTTTGCCCGCTTTGCTGAACCCTCTTTGTACCCATGCAAGAGTTTCGTGTTCGTCCCAATAATTAAATTGCAGAATTGTGCCCGCTTTGGCAACAGCCTTGTATGCGGCACTTCTTGCGTCCACTTCTTTTTCGTCAAAGATTATAAACAGAAAATCGGGAATATTTTTTAGTTTTTCAACCCAAAATTCTGTTTTGGCGGACTGGACACTGTCGGCACTTTTGCCCGATTTGAAAATACCGCTGTCTTTAACATAGATAAATTTTTTGTCGGACATTACGGGATAGCTTTCAAAAAGTGCGTCAATTTCGTCAATGGTATTATCGGCAGTAATCCGTATATCATTAAAATCTGGGAAAGAACCGTCATATCCAAGTGCCTTTATTTTTGGAATGTACATATTTTTTAAGAAAATTTCCTCGCCGTAAAACAGATAAGCCTGTGAGGGAGTATTGTTTTTTATATGTTGTTTTGCAATTTCAGCTGCGGACTGTTCCGCTTTTTTTGCCAATATTATGCACCGCCTTTGTAATGTGTGAGTTTGTGTATACCATTTTTGGTGGTTTGTATATGAATATCATTAAGCTTGTCGGTTCGGAGTATACCTATGCTGCGGCTTGAAAGTCTGTTTAATACATCTTGTGTCGGAAAATTATATTCGTTATCTTTGCCAACGCATATAACAGCGTATTCGGGATTTACAGTGTCCAGAAATTCATCACATGAAGATGCCGCCGAACCGTGATGAGGTAATTTTATCACATTATACTGTTTTAGTAAATCTTTTTTTATTAATCTTTGCTCAATGTTTGACGGTATATCGCCAGTAAACAGCATATTAAAGTTGCCGTATGTCACATCTGCGACAATAGACGTACAGTTTAAATCATCGTCAGCTAAAAATACTGCGGTATCGTCGGGGGATAGTATGCGTATGTTAAGTCCCGATTTGCAGGCTATGTTCATTCCGACCTTTGCATAGATTACTTTTGTATTATATAATTTTGCATTTTCCTCAATGGCAATACGATATTCATTATCGGGAGTGCAGTCGGGGATAATAACTTGTTTTACATTGACTTGCTGAATTGCCGAAATAATTCCTTCGGCATGGTCTTTGTGGTAATGAGTTACTATTGCGGTGTCGATTTTATTGTATCCGTGGCGGGTGAGGTAGGGGACAAATACATTATCGCCGACGTTGTACTTTGAATATACAGAACCTCCGCCGCCGTCAATCAAAATTGTTTCACGATACGGAACGCTTAATACAGCGGCGTCACCCTGACCGACATTTACAATATCAATATTCAGCTTGCCGACAGCAGAAATTTTATCTCCGCATATAATCACAAAGAATGTGAGTGCCATAGCCGACAGTAAAGAGAAATTCAGACACTTTGTATCTTTATCAAGACAATGTTTGATTATACATAATATGGTTATGTATAACATAAGCTCCGTCAAATTCGGTGACGGCAGACTTATATGCGACAACGGCATCTTTTCTGCCGAGATTGCCAAGCCTATGATAAATGATGTTATTGCTTTAATAACAATTCCTATGACCGGTGCGGAGTTAAACAGTGCAAACATGGCGAGCATAAGCGGTGACAAAATGAGAATTATTATAAGCAATGGTATCATAATAATTCCGAAAAATGCACTGTAAATTGTTATTGAGTTGAATAAATATGCCGAAATGGGCAATAATATTATGGTGATGATGAAATTTACTGCGACATATCGTCTTAGCATATGCGGTTTTATAAAGCGGAACAGGTTTGATATATTGTCCTTAAATACAAACAAAACAATGGTTGCACTTACAGATATTATAAATGTCGGACTGAACACATATAACGGATTAAACAGCAGTAATATGAATATTGCTGCGGATAGTGTGTCGGGGACATATAAATATCCGTATTTGTAGGTGTATACTTTGTAGCACAAAAATATAATTGTCATTTTTGCAAAGGTTGGTGAGTTATGATTTATGCACATTAGAAATGCGAAAAATACAAATGCAATTATATCGACAACTTTTCGGTGAATACAAAATAATTTAAACAGCAGCATACTTATAAGCGACATGATTATTATGTACAGATACGGCGAATTAAAATATCTGCGTAGTCCCGAATTGATAAATGTTGTGTTAAGGTCGGACGAAAAGTCGGACTTTATTCCCAAAAGTGTAGCCTTTAAAACTGCGGATTGATTTTTAGAAAAATGCTTGTCGAGTATAGTGCAGATTTTAAGCTTTACACGATTTGCGGCATCATATAAAGATGACGGGGAGGTGGTCGGGTTGACTAACGTTGAGTGGTTTGCGTCAGCAAAGATTTTATATGATATGTTTTGTATTTTGTAATAATTTTTGTAGTCGAATTTGCCGCTGCTGTCCTGCGGTTCGTACGCTTTCAGAAAGCCTTGGGCGGATATAACAGAGCCGTACTCAAATTTATTCGGTGTGGAAACGGATAGTTTCTCACGAATATTATAAGTTTTATCATCATGAGTAATATTATCGGATTTTATTACATAAGTATAATTATCACTGTTTTCGGATTTGGACGGAAGTTCGCATATCGTGCCGACAGCGGTAATATAGCAGTCGTTAAAATCGTTGAATTTTGAATAAGATGCGCAATTATATGTAAAACAGCCGACACAAAATGCTGCTGCAAGAAGTGATATTTGCCATGTACGATTTTTAATAAACAGGAACAAAAATGTTATAACGGCGGCAACTGTTAAAGTGCACAAAAATTCCGTCCCGACAGAACGGGCGGAAAGTATGCCGATAACATAAGCTGAAAGTATAAATATAAATGGATTTTTCATAGGTCACTCCTTGATTGCAAAAAAGTAGACAAACCCAAACGAGCTTGTCTACTTATGAGCCATATTAATATCAACTTTAATTAGCCTGTTACACGTCTTGCACCTGCATATGATTTTTCACGGCTTGCAGATGTGATAGATGTATAAGTAACAGTTTTACCTGTTTGAGGTGAATGAATCATTTGACCATTACCTACATAAATACCTACATGAGATATTGTTCCGTTTCTTTGGAAGAATACCAAATCGCCCGGCTGCAAATCACTTTTGCTTACAGCAACACCATTATTGAATTGGTCACGAGATGAACGACCAACGCTGATACCTACCTGACGGCAAGCATATTGTACAAGACCCGAACAGTCAAAACCCGATGGTGATGAACCGCCGTATACATATGGTGTACCAAGGTATTTTTCAGCCTGTGCAACAAGTGCCTGTCCTTTTGATGAGTTATAACTTGCAGTTGAAGTTTTTTCACTGCTTGTTTCAGACTTAGCGGATTTTGCAGAGCTTGTTGATTTTGAGCTGCTTGAAGAAGTGTTTGAAGATGATTTCTTTGTTGTTGAAGCAGTCTTAGATGTATTTGAAGATACATTAGAAGTACCGCTTGTTGCAGTTCTTGCGGTTTCGCTGCTTCTTGAAGAAACAGATTCATCAACTATGTATTCAGATTTAACATAACCGATAGTGTTGCTTGAACCAAATGCAATCTTAGTCCAGCCACCGTTTGAACTTAAAATCAAAACATCATCTTTGTTGTAAAGCTGAGTAATAACTTCTCCGTTCTCAGATGCGGTGCTGCGTACATTGACAGCTCCGTTTGAAATAGAGATTTTACCCTTGCTTGATGCAGATTTTGCTACGATGTCAACTTTTGCCTGTGCAACTTCATCTCTTGATACCATACCTGTGATTTCAACAGATGATGCGTTGACATAACCAACTTCGTAGTTTCTGCCAAAATAAACCTTAAACCATTCAGTGCCTTTTTCCAAAATGATAACCTTATCGCCGTTATCAAGTTGGTTGATAACTTCATACTCAGTACCTGCACCGCTGCGGATATTCAATGCACCTTCTGATACAACAGCTACGCCTGTTTCATACATGAATGAAGCCAATGCAGCAGCTTTTGCATCTTCTTCTGAAGATGTTATGGATAAGCGTGATACATAACCTGACTTACCCTCAGTGCCGTATGATACTTTGTACCAGTCACCAGTTGTTTCCAAAATAGTAACCTTGTCTCCGCAATTCAACTTGCCGATTACTTCTGACTCAGTTGAAGCAGATTCCCTAACGTTCAATGTGCCTTCTGATAGGATTACATAACCTACGTCAGAAACAGCTATATCAGCAGGCTTAGCGTCCGAAGCGGCAGCCGCATCGCCGTTTGTGTCAGCCGATAGAGATGAATCAACATTGGCAAGATTATCATCCTGAACATATTGTGATACAGTCGATGCAGGCTGGTCGTTGACTTTGTCAGCCAAAACCGATTTGATGTTCACACCCTGCATTGTTGCTAATGATGCTATCATTGTAACAGCAAGACCGGCCACAATAGTGTGTTTCAGATTCTCCATTACATTACCTCCAATTTTGATTTCAAACTGATTTTGTAAATGTTACGAATACATTATACACCAGTAAAACGGCTTTGTCAAACGTTTTAGGACTTTTTTGTAACACAAATTTAATTTTAGCGTTAGCAAAGTGTAAAAAAACAAACAAAATTTAGCCTAAAATATGGTAAATTAATAATCAATTATTAGTACCAGGTACTTATACGGTCAATTAAAGGTATAGCAAAGCATAGAGCGATTGCAATACATTTAATATATGATAAAACCCTGATAAATATTCAAAAGCTGAAAAAAAACCAAAAAATTTTTAAATTTTTTTTGAAAAAATTAATGTTATACGTTTAAAACAGGACTGACACACATAATCAGCACTGTTTTTTAAACAAATAAAAGTTTTTTTAAAAAGCTATATATTTTTTTGGAATAATGTATTATAATATAGTTAAAATGCTTTTTGAAAAGAGGGGAATACAGAATGGGCGAAACAGAGTTAAACAGAGTATTGGTTTACATAAACGGTCGTGATTATAAAATTTTGTCGGAAGAAAGCGAAGAACATATTTTAGGCATATCCGAAAAAGTAAACGATTTAATGAAAGAATTAAAACAGCAGAATGCAAATCTGAACGGTGAGAAAGCGGCAGTGCTTACCGCACTTAACCTATGTGATGATTATTACAAAGCGTATAACAAGGCTCAAGCCTACAAAAAGCAGCTTGGAGATATTACTTCGGATATAAAAAACGCAAAAGACGATGTAAAGAAATTGAGCGAGGAAAGACAGAATTTAACGGAAAAATGTCAGAAGCTTGCCGCAGAAAATAAGGATTTGTCCGAAAAATTGCAGAACATGACCATGGGACTTCAAAATGTGTCGAACGAACTGACCGAAAAGGTACAGGTTTTGGAGAATGAGAAAAAGGATTTGTTAATCAAGCTGCATGATGCGGAGGATTTGCAGAAAAAAGTCAATGCCGACAAGGAAAATGAAAAGCAGCTCCGTGAAAAAATCGAACAGTCGGAAATGAAAAAGCAGTATTTGGAGAATAACATTAAAACTTTGGAAAACAAGATAAACGAACTTAACGGAAAACTGCTTATGCAGGACCAAAGACTGAAAGAACAGGAAGATTACAGAAACAAGAATGTTACTCTTACAAATGCAAATTCGATATTAAAAAGCAAGGTGGAAAGCTTGGAACATGAGTGTGCGGAGTTGAAAAACAAAACCGAGATAGCAAACGGCAAGAGCGTGAATGATGAAGAGGAAATCAAGAATTTGCAGTCATATATTTCTCGCTTGGAAAAAGAACGTGCACAACTGAAAAATGAAAATGAACAAATTTTTACATACAAGAATGAAATTCAATCATTGACGGAAAAGGTTAATGTGCTGACCGAGGAAAAGAGTGCAGCGGACAGCGAAAAGGAAAGTGCGGAAAAATTGCAGATGGCGATAAAATTCCTTGAAAACGACAAGGACGAATTGCAGAGAAAATTGGACGAGAAGACTGCCGAATGTGAAAAAGCTGTCAGCGAAGAAGAAGCAAAGAGTTTGAGGGAAAAGATAGCACAGCTTGAACGGAAAAACGCTGAGCTTGAAAAGAGGAATAAGGAACAGGAAAAAGAATTTTTGAATATGATTGATAATTTATAGGAGGTTGTTTATTTTTGAAAAGCATAGAATTGTTAGCACCGGCGGGGTCTAAATCGGCATTGATTGCTGCGGTGCAAAGCGGTGCGAATGCTGTATATATGGGCGGTACGAATTTCAGTGCAAGACAAAGTGCGGAAAATTTTGGCGATGAGGCAATGCAGGAATGGATTGATTATTGCCATTTGCGTAATGTAAAGGTGTATGTTGCCGTAAACACGCTGGTTAAAGAGAATGAATTGGACGAGTTGGCAGAGTATGCACACAAACTCAGCGATATGGGCGTAGATGCGATTATTATACAGGACATGGGTGCGATAAAATTATTTCGGAAACTTGTACCCGACTTGCCGCTGCACGCAAGCACGCAGATAACGGTGCACAATCTTGACGGGGTGAACTATTTTGAAAAATTGGGCTTTGAACGTGTGGTACTGTCGAGAGAGTTAAGCAAGGAAAATATAGAATATATATGTAAGAATACCGATTGCGAGATTGAAGTGTTTGTGCATGGAGCATTGTGTATATGCTATTCGGGACAGTGTCTGATGAGCAGTATAATAGGCGGCAGAAGCGGAAATAGGGGCAGATGTGCTCAGCCGTGCCGCCTTGCATATGAATTGACGGACGAACAAGGAGCGGTGAAAAAAGGGCATTTGCTTAGCACCAAGGATTTATCGCTTATCGATGATGTGCGGCACATGGACAGTATCGGTGTTAAATCGCTGAAAATCGAGGGCAGACTAAAACGTGCTGAATATGTTGCGACGATAAGCGGTATATACAGCAAATATCTGCACAGTGATAAAAAAATCACAGATGCGGACAGGAAAATATTAAAGGACGCATTTAACAGGAGCGGTCTTACAAGAGCGTATTACGGCGGTGATACCGGTGCAAAGATGATGAGCATTGCAACACCGGGGAATATGAGCGAGAATATATTTTCCGATGAGATAAAAAAGCGTTGTGCGGATAATGCTAATTTTGTTAAGTTTGGTGTGGATATAACCGCAACGGTGAAAAAAGGTGAACCGTTTATGCTTGAAATGACGGATTGTGACGGAAATTATGCGTATGCGTCGGGCGAGGTATTGGCTCAAACGGCACAAAATCGTGCATTGGACAAAGAACGTATCGCACAGCAGCTTAAAAAGCTGGGAAATACAGTGTTTAAGGCTAATACAATAGTGGCAGATGTCGAGGACGGAATATCTTTGCCGATAAGCGAGATTAACAACGTAAGACGAAAAGCCGTTGAAGAATTGGAAAGACTGCGTACCGAAAAGCCTGTGCGGAGAAAAATGCCGTATGAAGGTTTGAAAAAGGTTGAACGAAATGCGGAAAATATTGATTTGACGGTTGAAGTTTACACTATGGAGCAAGCCGAAACCGCATTGAAATATGGTGTAAAAAGAATATATGCACCGAAACATATAGCGGAAAAAATCCGCCCGAATGTGGATGCCGAGATTGTCGCAAAAGCATACGAAATAGAAAAAGACGATATGCAGAAGTTTGATACAAGCTGTGACAGCGTATTGGTGAGTATGCCGTGGCAGAGAAAAGACAATAATAAAAAATGGTATGCCGATTTCAGATTTAACGTGTTCAATTCAATCTGTGCGGACGCATACGGCGATTTTGAATGTGTGACAATATCGCCCGAACTGAATTTGAAAGAAATAGCCAATGTGACAAAGCATACATCGGCAAATATTGAAGTTATAGCTTACGGCAGACTTCCTCTTATGATTACGCAGAATTGCCCTGTTAAAGTGTCGGGTAAATGTCAGCATGAGAAAATGAAATATTCATTAAAAGACAGAATGAATGAGAATTTCCCGATAGTTTGCGGACATGGGTGCGTGGCGAAAATACTCAATTCAAAGCCGATTTTTATGGCGGATAAGGTCGAAGATTTAAAAAAATTGAAAATAAATTCGATAAGATTGATATTTACTGTTGAAAATTCTATGGAATGTGATAAAATAATTAATATGTATAAGTGTGCCTTGACGGGCGAAAAAGGTAATTTCAAAATGAAAGAAAATACTTTTACACGGGGACATTTTTACAGAGGAGTCGAATAAGGTCAATACGATTTGCATTGATTTTAAGGAGTATGATTAATGAATATAGATGTAAAGATTAAAAAGCTGCGTGATGATGCGGTTGTGCCGAAGTATAAGACGGACGGGGCTGCGGGCATGGACGTCTGCTATGTCGGCGATGAGGATATTACATTAAAATGCGGTGAGAAAAAATTGGTGCCGTGCGGATTTTGTATGGAAATGCAAAGCAATGATTATGTTATTTTAATGTATGCAAGGAGCGGATTGTCGATTAAGCACGGTATAACCATGGTCAACGGTGTCGGCGTTATTGACAGTGATTACCGTGGTGAGATTAAGTGCCCTATGATTAATCTCGGCGATGCGGATTACACAATCAAAAGCGGTGACAGGATAGGTCAGATGGTGTTCACGCCTATTGTTCATGCGAATTTGACAGAGTGTGATGAACTCGGCACTACCGAAAGGGCAGACGGCGGTTTTGGTTCAACGGGACGATAAAATATGAAAACGGTGGGGATAAGCTGATATGAAAAAGAATTGGGTGCTGATATTTACGGCTTTTGCCGGATTGGTTTTAGGCGGATTTATAGGAGAATTTTTCGGGAGCAATCCCATGTTTTCGTGGCTTAACTACGGAAAAGAGTTCGGTATAAGTCCCAATTCGCCTATGGTCGTGAATTTTTACATAATTAAACTCACGTTTGGAGTTATGATTAAAATTAATATTGCTTCGATTTTGGGAGTAATGATAGCTTTATTGGGGTATAAATTAATAAAAAGATAAATATTATTGGAGGAAGAAATGAACAGGGTTAAGTTCATATTAGCGTCGGCGTCGCCGAGAAGGCGTGAACTGCTTGACAATATCGGGCTTGAATTTGAGATTGAAAAAAGTGACTTCGATGAAAGTACATTGCAGTATGACGGTAAAAATCCGTCATTGTATGTGCAGGAGATGGCTCTTTTAAAGGCAAATGATGTTGCCAAAAAGCTTGATAAAAAAGAAAATACAATAATTATTTCCGCCGATACGATGGTTTGCATGGACAATAAAATTTTGGGCAAGCCGTCGGACGAAAAAGATGCGGAGAATATGCTTAAAATGCTGTCGGGAAAGGAGCATCAAGTGTACACGGGTGTTTGTGTATACCGATTGCCGGACGGAACATCGACAACAAAGGCTGAGGTTACAAATGTTAAATTTAAAAATCTGACAGAGGGCAAAATAAAGGCATACGTTGCCACAAAAGAGCCTATGGACAAAGCCGGTGCATACGGCATACAGGGGATAGGTTCTATGCTGGTTGAGAAAATCGACGGTGACTATTTTAATGTAGTGGGGCTGCCGGTTTCAATGCTTGCGGATATATTAGAAAATGATTACAATATCTTATTGTTTTAATAAATATAAAATATTTTAGGAGGAAAAAATAATGTCACTATTTGCAAAGGATATAGGTATAGATTTGGGAACAGCCAACACATTGGTTCATGTTAAGGGTAAAGGTATTATCGTTCGTGAGCCGTCTGTTGTTGCAATAGATAAGTATGAAAACAAAGTGCTTGCGGTAGGTAATGACGCAAAAGAAATGCTTGGAAGAACTCCGGGAAATATCGTGGCTATCAGACCTATGAAAGATGGTGTAATAGCTGATTTTGACGTTACACAGGAAATGATTAAGTATTTCATCAAAAAGGCAAGCGGAGCATCAAAGAGCGTATTTAAGCCGAGAGTGGTTGTATGTATTCCGTCAGGTATCACAGATGTTGAAAAACGTGCGGTTGAGGAGTCTGTTATTCAAGCCGGTGCAAAAGACGTATGTCTTATAGAAGAACCTATGGCAGCCGCTATCGGTGCGGGACTTCCCGTTGAAGAGCCTGCCGGCAGTATGATTGTTGACATCGGCGGCGGTACAACAGAGGTTGCGGTTATTTCGCTTGGCGGTATTGTAACAAGCAAATCGATAAGAGTTGCCGGTAATGCGATTGACGCATCTATCATTAATTTCATTAAAAAGGAATATAATCTGAATATCGGCGACAGAACAGCAGAAGAAATTAAGATTACAATAGGTTCTGCTTATCAATACAACAATGAAAGCACATATGAAGTAAGAGGTCGTGACATGATTTCGGGTTTGCCGAAGAATATTTCCGTTTCGGCGGCTGAAATTCGCAAGGCTATGAGCGAATGTGTGGCTGAAATGGTTGAAGCGATTAAATTTACATTGGAGAAAACTCCGCCTGAATTGGCATCTGACATTATGGAGTCGGGTATTGTTTTGGCAGGCGGCGGTGCACTGATAAGAGGTTTGGATAAGCTTATTTCGGAAAGCACGGGCATACCTGTTTATGTTGCAGAAACACCGCTTGACTGTGTTGCTTTGGGTACGGGTAAGTCACTGGAAGATATGGACGTTATGCTTAAATCGGCCGGTGCAAGAAAACGCAGATAAGTTTTAGAAGAAAGGCAGTGAACAAATGTCATTTTTCAAAAATAAAATAGTTATTGCAATTATATGCGTGACGGTCGCAGTGTTTATACTGGGCGGAATTATGGGTCAGACAGGCGGTGAAGGCCCTGTCGGCAATGCTGTGGGAGTCATTTTTTCACCCGCACAAAAACTGACTTCGCTTGTGACGTCTTCAATAGACCGATTTACGGTTTTTGTATGGGAGATGAAAAGCTACAAGGAAGAAAATGAACGTCTGGTAAATGAGATAAACGAGTTGAAAAAGGAAAACCGCAGTATAGAGGATTATAAGTCTGAAAATGACAGATTAACGGAGCTTTTGGGACTTAAAGAAAGTATGGCGGAATATAACACCGTTGCCGCAAGAATAATTGCGTACGAACCGGATAATTGGTATGAAACCATTGTTATCAACAAGGGTGAAAAAGACGGAATAAAACCCGAAGCTGTCGTTATGACCGGCTCCGGTGTAGTGGGGCAGGTGGCAGAGGTTGGAACTAACTGGGCAAGAGTATCGGCGATAATCAATATTGACAACTCGGTAGGTGTGCGTGTGGTAAGAACAGGCGACATTGCGATTACCGAAGGTGATGTCGCACTCAGTAAGGACGGCTACTGCAAAATGAGTTTTATGTCTAAAAATGCGTCGGTGATAGTCGGAGATATGCTTGAAACATCGGGACTTGGCGGTGTGTATCCTGCCGGAATGATGGTGGGCAAAGTGCGTGAAATATCATCGGATAACTCGGGAAGTATGCAGTATGCGGTTGTAGAGCCGGCGGTAGATTTTAATGATTTGCGAGAAGTGTTGGTGATTACAGATGTTCAGTGATACAGTTGTGAAAAATTTTAAGCTTGCGGTGTGGATTATTCTTTTGATAATATTTCAGACGGTTATATGCAAATACATTGCTGTTGACGGAATTATTCCCGATTTGATGTTTGTATTTATAGTATCGTTTGTCGTGCTTGAAGAAAAGTTTGCATATTGCGTGGCAATACCTGTAATATGCGGATTTTTAATTGATGTGCTGAGCAGACGTGCTTTCGGTACGGGGGTTTTGTCGTATACATATACTGCATTGTTATGTTATGCGTTGGGAGAACATTTTTTTAAGGAAAAATTATGGTTTGCCGTACCGATGATATTTTTAGCGACATTTGCGTCGGAGAGTGTGTTTTTTCTTTTCAGCGTTTCGGCATTTAAAATCAGTATGATTTTTGAAGCGGTGAAAGAGGTAGTATTGCCGACAGCAATATACAATACGGCGGCAACTTTTTTGATATATCCTATTTTAAAGAAAACAATATACAGCGGCGGCAGAGAATTGGTAAGAGTTCCGAAAAACAGAAACAGATAAATTGTAAATATAAGTGTGGAGGAAAAAAGAATTGCAGATTAGTGATAAGAGATTATTTGTATTGAAAATAATAATTTTTCTTTTGGCGGCTGCATTGGTTGCGAGATTGTTTTATTTGCAAGTGGTCAAAGGTGAACAATATTTGGCTATGTCTACACGAAAGTTTACAATGAGCGTTGTGGACAAAGCACCGAGAGGTGAAATTTTTGATAAAAACGGTAAAGCACTGGTAAGCAACAGAGTCGGTTATTCATTGCAAATTCAAAAAACGGATATTTCAAATGACGAACTGAATGATATGCTTTTGAAATTATTGAAAATTCTCGATGAGTCGGGATACGAATATTACGATACGTTCCCCGTAAACGGATACGGTGATTCGTTTGCTTTTCAGGACAGCAATATGGACGGCAGCACAGATGATGAAAAGGCTGCGTGGTTTGATGAAAGAAAGAAAAAACTTAATCCGAATATGAGTGCATACGATATTGCGGAATATTACTGCAATGAGGTGTACAAAATAAGCAGTCAGTACACTCCTGAGGACAGAAGAAGAATTTTGGGTGTGCGTTATGAGGCAGATTTGGTAGGCGGTATCTCGCTTACAACACCGTTTGTTATGATGGAAGATATTGATATTAATGTTGTAACAAAAATTAAGGAACGTCAGAGAGAATTTGACGGCGTGTTGGTAACAACGGACTATATCAGAAACTACAACCAAGGTACATTGGCGGCACATATTTTGGGCAGAGTCGGAAAGATTTATGCCGAGGAATATGAGGAACTGAAAAATGAAGGTTACAGTTACAATGACCTGATTGGCAAGCAGGGTGTGGAGCTTATTGCGGAGAAATATCTGCATGGTACGGACGGTACTAAAAATATGGAGCAGAACATAAACGGTACGGTTATGAAATTGGCGGAGGACGTTCCGGCTGTACCGGGAAATTATGTTGTGCTGACGGTCGATTCGGATTTGCAGCGTGTGGCGGAAGAATCACTTGCGGCAAATATAGAGAAAATCCGTGCAAATGGCGGTTCATTGTCGGCAAGAAAGGGTGCTGACGCAAATGCCGGAGCGGCGGTTGTACTTGATGTGAAAAACGGCGATATTTTGGCTATGGCATCGTATCCGACATACGATTTGTCAAACTTCAACAAAGATTATGCAATGCTGAGCCAAGACAAGAACAGACCGATGTGGAACAGAGCGTTGGGCGGAACATATACACCGGGTTCGACATTCAAGCCTTTGACGGCTATTGCGGCTTTGGAGTCGGGCACTATTTCGACAACAGAGCAGATTAATTGTCAGGGTGTGTACACATATTTTGACAGTTATCAGCCGAGATGCTGGATTTGGACGGAGCAGCACAGGACGCACGGACCTTTGAATGTATCCGGTGCTATTGAAAATTCATGTAACTATTTCTTCTATGAAGTCGGAAGAAGAATGGGTATTGACAAGATTGATGAATATGCGGCGAAGTTCGGTTTGGGCGAGCTTACGGGTGTGGAATTTAAGGAAGAGGTAAAGGGTAATGTGTCAAGTCCGAGCGTTAAGGAAAAAATAGGACGTACAAAAGAGGACCAGACATGGTATGCGGGTGATACGATACAGACGGCTATCGGTCAGTCATACAATTCATTCACACCTATTCAGCTTGCAAACTATATCGCAACCGTGGCAAACGGCGGTACGAGATACAAGACGAATATAATAAAGAATATACGTTCATCGCTAGACGGAAGTGTGGTTGCCGAAACTCAGCCGACAGTTGTGGAAAAGATTGAGTTAAAACCGACAACTTTGGAAGCGGTTAAAAACGGTATGAAAAAGGTTGTTGAGGACGGTTCGGCAAAGAGCATATTTGAGGGATACCCGATTGAAATAGGCGGTAAGACGGGTACTGCACAGGTGGGAAGCAAGGTGACAAACAATGCGTTGTTCGTTGCATTTGCTCCGTTTGACAATCCTGAAATTGCGGTTGCCGTTGTTATAGAGCACGGCTTGCGTGGTGCGAATGCGGGTTATGTGGCAAAGGATATATTTGATGAATATTTTAAACTGAATACAGAGTATACATCAGACCAAATCGGTATGTGTGAAATGGTTCCGTAACGGAGGGGAGAGATATATTATGACTAAGGAAAACGTAGTTTTGAAGGGGACAAAAGATGGAATCAGCGTGGTGCTGAAACCGGAAATACCGTTTGATGTTATAGTCGGTGATGTGGCTGAAAAGTTTGACAAGTCGAAAAGTTTTTTCTCAAACGGCAGATATAATATTAATATTACGGGACGAAAATTGCAGCCTGCCGAACGTTTGCAGCTTGAAAAGAGCATTTCGGAAATTTTGGCGGAATGTGAAATCAATATCGGGTATATCGACGAGATAAAACAGACCGCAAAAGTGTTTAACGATATTAAAGAAGGGTACACAAAGTTTCACGAGGGAACTTTGAGAAGCGGTCAGCTGATTGAGTCACAGGGAAATTTGGTTATTATCGGTGACGCAAATCCGGGTTCGGAGGTTGTTGCGGCAGGTAATGTTGTGGTTATGGGTGCGATAAGAGGTATCGTCCATGCCGGCTGCACCGGCAACAGAAATGCGTTTGTCGTTGCACTTAATCTTAATCCCACACAAATTCGTATTGCCGATATTATTACACGTCCGCCGGATAATGAGGTGCGTAAGTCTATTACGCCAGAACGTGCGTACATAAAAGACAATACAATATACATTGACGAGTATTTGTATTAATTATAAACAAAAATATACAATTTTAGTTGTGTAGTATGTAAAAAAATTCAATAATATTTTGAAAAAATATAGACAAAACTTACTAAGTTGTGATATAGTATATGATGTATTAATTTAAGTATGATATGTATGAATAATTTACGGAATTCAGTAAATTTTAGTTGAGTATCAAGGGGAGTTTTCTTTTGGTGCAATGCTATGAATGGAGGATAAACATGGGAGAGGTAATAGTAATAACATCAGGGAAAGGCGGAGTAGGAAAAACTACTACATCTGCAAATGTCGGAACAGCACTTGCACTATTGGGGAAAAAAGTTGTATTGATAGACACGGATATCGGGCTTAGAAATCTTGACGTTGTATTGGGACTCGAAAACAGAATTGTATATGACGTTGTGGACGTTGTGGAAAAGAAATGCAGACCAAATCAAGCCATGATTAAGGACAAGCGTTTTGACGGTTTGTACTTAATTCCCGCTGCTCAGACCCGTGATAAAAATGCGGTTACTCCTGAGCAGATGAAGGAACTTTGCAATTTACTTAAAAAGGATTTTGACTATGTACTTATCGATTGTCCGGCAGGAATAGAACAAGGTTTCAAAAATGCGATAGCCGGTGCAAACAGAGCATTGGTAGTGACAACTCCCGAAGTATCTGCGGTGCGTGACGCCGACAGAATTATCGGTTTGCTTGAAGCAAATGATGTTAAGAATATAAGACTTATCATTAACAGACTGAGAATTGATATGGTCAAAAAAGGCGATATGATGAATGTTGATGATATTATTGAAATTCTTGCAATTAAGCTAATCGGTGTAGTTCCCGATGATGAAGATATTATTACATCTACCAACAGAGGCGAACCTGCGGTTGCGTTGGAAAAATCAAAGGCGGGTACAGCATATAAAAATATTGCCAGACGTATTACGGGCGAGGAAGTGCCGATGATGGATTTGGACGCTGATTCGGGATTTTTGAATACACTTAAAAAATTATTCGGTATGAAATAAAAGGAGGACGAAGCATTATGGACTTTTTCGGATTTTTTAAGGGAAAAAAGTCTAAGTCGAAGGACGACGCAAAAAACAGACTGCAACTTGTGCTTATACATGACAGAGCAAATGTTTCGCCTGAATTTTTGGAGATGATAAAGGGTGAAATACTTGGCGTTTTGATGAAGTATGTTGAAATTGACCAAGAGGAATTTGACATTTCTTTGACACGCACACAAAGTGAGGACGGCGGACGTGAAGTTCCCGCACTTGTTGCGAATATACCTATCAGCAGAATGAAAAGAGTGGAAAAAGACAGTTCACACATGGAATAATTAGGGGGAATTGAGATGAACATAGCACTTATTGCACATGATAAGAAAAAGGAACTGATGGTGCAATTTTGCATTGCTTATAAAGGTATACTTGAAAAGCACGTTCTGTTTGCAACAGGAACGACAGGCAAGCTGATTATTGAAAATACGGGTATGAATGTATACAGATTTTTGTCGGGCCCACAGGGCGGTGACCAGCAGATTGGGGCGAGAGTGGCATACAATGAAATTGACCTTGTATTGTTTTTCCGTGACCCGCTGACGCCTGAGAGCTATGAGCCTGACGTATCATCGCTTATGCGTCTTTGTGATATGCACAATATTCCGATTGCCACAAATTTGGCTACGGCGGAAGTGCTTATTCACGGTCTTGAACGTGGTGATTTGGATTGGCGTGATATTATTAATCCTAAAAAATAATTTTATAGAGTATATACATAGGCGTATCGAATTTGTGTAAACATATGCGGTACGCTTATGTGGTATTAGGAATATAATGGAATTGGGTTAATCATAATTTTGAGGTGAATGGTATTGAATAATGTAGGTTTGGTTTTTGCAGGCGGAGGGGTAAAAGGTTCGTATCAGATTGGTGTGTGGCGTGCATTAAATGAACTTAATTTTGATATACGCTCGGTTGTCGGGACTTCGATAGGCTCGGTGAACGGTGCATTGTTTGCTATGGGTGCGTATGATTTGGCACAGGAATTATGGAGCAAAATTTCAATTAACAATATAGTAAATATAAATTCGCAGTCGGACAATTTATTTGATATTAAAAATATGATAAATCTGTTCGGCGAATTTTATAAAAACAACGGACTTGACGTTACACCGCTTAAAAATCTTTTGAATGAAATTATTGATGAGAAAAAGGTTAGAAATTCGGTAATTGATTTTGGCTTGGTGACATATTCACTGACGGATTTTAAGGGTATGTCATTGTTTAAAAATGATATTCCGGACGGTAAGCTTGTTGATTACATTTTGGCAAGTGCGTGCTTGCCGGGATTTAAAAGCCAGAAGATTGATGATAAAAAATTTATTGACGGTGCGGTAAACAACAATATGCCGATTGATATGCTGATTGACAAAGGTATAAAGAATATTATTGCCGTAGATGTCGGCGGTATCGGGGTGTATAAGAATGTTAATACATCGGGAATTAATATTTTCACAGTGAAATGCAGTGAGAATGTTTTGGGAACGATGGATTTTAATTCCGAGAATATCAAAAAGAGCATGAAGCTTGGGTATTATGATTGTTACAAGACTTTCGGCAGACTTATGGGTGCAAAGTATTATTTCAATACCAATGATTACTGCATGGCAAAAGCTGAGTATTCACAGGAGATATTAGAGGGGATTGAACACGCTGCCGAAATATTTAATATTGACAATATTGCAGTGTATAAGGTGGATAAACTTATCCGAGGAGTAATCAAAGGGTACAGACACGCAAAACTGCGTTATAAGAGAATGCAGAAGGATAATTTGCTTGAATTTATAGGTGAAATTCCGCAGCTTGACGATGGTGTGATTATCGCATGGATTGTGGAGCAATTATTGAATGATAAGCTTAACTTTTTGAGCAATAAAATTATTATGAATTTGCGTGCTAATGTATTCAGTGCGGCGAGTTCAATCACATATTTGTTATCATAAAATAGGTTGGAGAGAAAAATGAAACTTAAATTATTGGAAAACACATATTCAATTTGCCGAATGGACGACAATGATATGCTGCCGACTTGGGCAATGGCGAGCAAGGCTTTGATAATTGCAAAAATAGAGGGTGAATTATCTGTAATTTGCGAGAGCAGATATGTTCCGCAGGGGATTGTATCGGAAGATGATTACCGAATTATCAAGATAGACGAAAAGCTGGAATTTTCGCTGATAGGGATTATGGCGGATTTGACCCGGGTGCTTAAAAAGGCGGAAATAAGTTTGCTTGCGGAGTCTACTTTTGATACGGATTATATAATGATTAAAGCAGATAAAATACAAAAGGCGACAGAATTTTTGCAAGATGCCGGCTATGAATTTGTATAAAATAAAAAGGACCTATTAAACTATGAAAAAGAGCATTATCTTTATTTTGATTGTCGCAGTGGTGACAATGATTGTTTACGGAGTAAGATATGTGAAAACACCCGTGACAACGGAATCTATATATTTGACAAAATATGAAGAAACGGTTAAAGGCAACGCTTTTATCGTAAAAAAAGAAACTGTAAATACCGCACCGGCGGGAGGTACATTATATAATTATGCCGTTGACGGAAACAGAGTGGGCAACCAGAGAAGAATTGCGTCTGTTTACAATGGCAGTGTTAATACTGATATTTTACAGGAGCTTAATAATATTGACAAGAAAATTGAATTGATGACGATTGAACAGAGCACACAGCAGATAGAAACGTCGGATTCAATGTCGGCGGAGAGCAGAATTTCCGAGCGTAAAAACGGTATTTTAAACTCAATTTACAATGGTGACATATCGGTGATTGCTACATATAAAGAGGAAATAAAAAATATAAGAAACGGCACGGACGGCGGTGATGACACAAACGAAATGTCGGCATTGGAGCAAAAGCGTGCAAGTCTGGAATCGCAGATTGGCAAATCAAAAAGTGATATTTTTTCGGCAAGTGCAGGTATATTTATTGCAAATGTTGACGGATATGAACATACTTTGACGCCCGAAAGCATAGCAGATTTTACTGTTGCGGACTTTAATGCACTGCCTGTTCCCGAAAAGGCGGCGGCAAAGGAAACGGTTTCCGCCGGCGAGGAGGTTTCCAAAATCGTGGACAACCATGTCTGGTATGCGATGATTAAGATTAAATCGTCAGAATTGGCAGAGGAATATACGGTCGGCAAAAAGGTCAAAATAAGATTTGACGCTATACCGAGCAGTGAGGTCAGTGCAGTGATTTATAACATTTCGGAGGACGATAACGGCGAAAAATTATTAACCGTAAAATGCGAAAAATATCTTGACGGAATATTTGCAATCCGATACACAACGGCAGAGGTGGTGCTTAAAAATTATACGGGTTACAAAGTGCCTGTATACGCAATCCGTGTGCGTGACGGTCAAAAGGGTATAGAGGTACAAAAGGGGCTTGGCACGATATTTAAACCTTGTGAGGTATTGTATACCGACGAAAATGAAGGTTTTGTAATAATTAATTCAACCGAAAATTCCGAAAATCCTATTGAGAATTCGGATTTGGTGTACATTGGTGAGAAATAGAGGTGGACATTTTGAGTTTACAAGACAGACTGGAAAGCGTAAATGAACGCATAACCCGTGCGGCTGAGCGTTCGGGAAGAAAAAGAGAGGATATAACCTTAATTGCCGTTACCAAAACGTATGCACCTGAGGTTATCAATGAGGCTATTGACTGGGGAATTACCGATATTGGCGAGAACAAGGTTCAGGAGGTTATGAACAAATATGACTTTGTTAAAAATGCAGATTGGCATTTAATCGGTCATTTGCAGAGCAATAAGGTTAAATATATAATAGATAAGGTTAAGCTGATACATTCGGTGGACAGTATAAAATTGCTTGATGAGATAGAACGCCAAGCCGTAAAACACGGTATTCAAAAAGATGTTTTGATACAGGTGAATATTTCTGGCGAGGCGACAAAATTCGGTATAAAACCCGAAGAAGTCGAACAATTCATGGAATATGCGGCAAAACTTACATCGGTGAAAATCAAAGGACTTATGACCATAGCACCAAAAGTTGACGATGGTGTTGCGAATATATTACATTTTGATAACATAAATCGTATTTTCCTTGACATTAAGGCAAAAAAATATGATAATGTCAGTATGGAGTATCTTTCTATGGGCATGAGCGGTGATTTTGAAAATGCCATAGAACATGGTGCTAATATGGTGCGTGTGGGAAGTGCCATTTTTGGAGAAAGAAAATATGTATAGGGAGGAAGTAAAGTAATGAGTATTGTAGATGCGGTAAAGGGATTTTTTGTTTCTGACGATGCAGAGTACGAAGATTATGAAGATGAAGTAGTTGATGAGGTGGAAAATGCTCAGCCTAAAACAACAGCATCACCTTTCCAAAAGAAGAGCAAGATTGTTTCTATAAACAATGCGGCTTTTCCTAACAAAATTGTAATCTTGAAACCAAAGAGCTTTGACGATTCAAAAAATATCGCTGACGAAATCAAGTCAAGAATGCCGGTGGTTTTTGATGTGGGTGCGTTGCAGCCGGAAGAAGCAAGACGTGTTGTTGATTTTGTAGCCGGTGCGGTTTACGGTGTAGACGGACAAGTTCAGAGAGTATCCGGCGGTATCTTTGTTGCAGCTCCTGCAAACATTGATATTTTGGGAGAATTTAAGGAAAAAGTGTCAAAGGGTGACATGGATTGGGATATGTTCTAATCCGGGATACATTTTCCGAAAAACTTACATAGGATTTTACGGAAACTGTCCATAAGCTAGCTTACGGACAGTTTTCTTTGTATAAGGAATTTGGTTATGGCATTAGATGAAGAAAAATTATTGATTGCCCGTACAAATGATTTGTACAGCAAGTGTGATAAGTATGCGTCGGCGGTGTTCGGCACATTTTTAGACCCGGCATCTCAGGTTATCGTAAATGAAAAGTGTATCAATAATGCAGGGTATAACAGTGTGTGGTTCGGCGGATACGAAGATGCGGAAAGAAATGTATTGGGTGTGTTTACCGAGTGGGAAGAACCGACCGACAGTGCATTCCCGATACTTGCACTTAAAATCGAGTGCAAATATCCGGCGGGATTATCACACAGAGATTATTTGGGTGCGATATTGTCGCTCGGAATTGACAGGAGCAAAACAGGCGATATTATTGTTGACGGCGACAGTGCGGTGGTATTTGTTTTAGAGGATATAGCGGAGTATATCAAAACCAATCTTGCCAAAATCGGCAGACACGGCGTAAAGATTGATATTTGCAGCGTTGATAATATAGAATTGCCGGAGCGGAAATTTAAGATAATAAATGCTGTTTCGGCGAGTCTGCGGCTTGATGTGGTGCTTGCGGGGGGACTTAATTTGTCAAGAGCAAATGCGGCAAAGCTGATACAGGCGGGAAAAGTGCAGATAAATCATAAGTTATGCGAAGATGTATCGCAAAATTTATCGAACGGGGACTTGATTTCTGTGCGTGGATTTGGTAGACTGGTATTCGAGGGTGTAGGTAATTCTACACGCAGCGGAAGAATTCATATTACATTGAAAAAATTTGTGTGATATAAACTGTATATTATAAAAAAGGAAGGTTTTTAAAATGCTTACACCAATAGATATTCAAAACAAAACATTTGAAGTGAAATTTCGAGGATATTCAAGTCAGGAAGTAGACGATTTTATGGACTTGATTATGAAAGACTATGAAACTTTATATCAGGAAAATATTTCATTAAAGGACAGAGTGACAGTGCTTTCAAATGCGGTTGAACAGTATAAAAAGATGGAAGAAACACTTCAAAACTCTATTATTTTGGCACAAAAGACAGGCGAGGATATTAAAAAGACAGCCAATGAAAAGGCTAACAATATAGTGCATGAGGCAGAGATGAAAGCCGATTCATTGGTTCGTGAGGCAAATGCAAATTTGAGCGGTTTGAAGAACGAATTAAACAGCGTAACAACCGAAATATCAAATTATAAGTCAAGAATTAAAGGAATTTGCAACGGATTACTTGAAATGTTGGATAAAATGGAGTAAAATATTATAGAGTGTTTTTTGACACAGATGTAAAATAACCCGAAAGGATGAAAAATAGAATGGCAGAAGATTACACAAAAGCGGTTAATCTACCGAAAACCGATTTCCCTATGAGAGCTAACTTGCCTACTCGTGAGCCTGAAACGCTTAAATATTGGGAAGATATTGATTTATACAATGAATTGAAAAAGAGAAATAAGGGTAAAACACCTTTTATTTTGCATGACGGACCTCCGTATGCCAACGGCGATATACATTTGGGTCATGCTTTGAATAAGATTTTGAAGGATATTATAGTAAAGTATAAGAATATGCAGGGCTTTTATGCACCGTACGTTCCGGGTTGGGATACTCACGGTTTGCCGATTGAAAGACAAGCTATTAAAAAGCTTGGAATTAATCGTCATGAGGCAGGTCCTGTTAAGTTCAGAGAGGCTTGCCGTGAATTTGCGATAAGTCATGTTGAAAATCAAAAGGGACAATTCAAGCGTCTTGGCGTAACAGGCGACTGGGATAATCCGTATTTGACATTGAAGAATGAATTTGTTGCAAAGCAAATTGAAATTTTCGGTGAAATGGCGAAAAACGGTCTTATCTACAAGGGATTGAAACCGGTTTATTGGTGTCCTGACTGTGAAACCGCATTGGCAGAGGCTGAAATTGAATATGCAGAGGATAAGACAAAATCAATTTATGTAAAATTTAAAGTAAAAGACGATAAGGGTAAATTTGCAGGTTTTGACCTTAACAATATCTATTTTGTTATTTGGACAACAACAACCTGGACATTGCCGGCAAACGTTGCAATCTCGCTGAATCCTGATTTTGAATATTCACTTGTTAAAGTTCCGAACGGTGAAATGTATATTTTGGCAACAGAGCTTATCGAGAGCGTTGCAAAGGCTGCAAATATCGAAGAATATGAGATTGTGGCTAAATTCTTGGGACAGGATTTGGAATATATCACTTGCGAGCATCCGTTCATTGACAGAGAATCATTGGTTATCGTAGGTGACCACGTTACTCTTGACGCAGGTACAGGCTGTGTACACACTGCTCCGGGTCATGGTGCGGAGGACTATGTTGTATGCCAGAAGTATCCTGAACTTGAAATTATAGTTCCTGTTGATTCAAAGGGTGTGCTTAATGAGTTGGCAGGCGAATTTAACGGCTTGTATTATGAAAAATCAAATGCAAAGATTTTGGAAAGATTAGAGTCGACAAATAATCTGCTTGCAAGTCAGGATATTATTCACCAATATCCGCACTGTTGGAGATGTAAGAACCCTATTATATTCAGAGCAACCGAGCAATGGTTTGCATCTGTTGACGCACTTAAAGAAAAGGCTTGTGAGGCTATTAAGGGCGTTAAATGGATTCCGGCATGGGGCGAAGACAGAATTACGGCAATGGTACAGGACAGAAGTGACTGGTGTATTTCAAGACAGAGAACATGGGGTGTGCCTATTCCTATTTTCTACTGTGCTGATTGCGGTAAGGAAATTATTAATGATGAAACTATTGCGGCTGTTTCAAAATTGTTCAGAGAACAAGGTCCGGATAAATGGTGGGAACTTGATGCAGACAGCATTATTCCTAAGGGCACAAAGTGCGAATGTGGCTGCGAGCATTTCACAAAGGAAAAAGATATAATGGACGTTTGGTTTGATTCGGGTTCTAGCCATGCGGCTGTTTGTGATGAAAGAGATGATTTGGTATATCCGGCTGACATTTATTTGGAGGGTAATGACCAATATCGTGGCTGGTTCCAGTCATCATTGCTTACAAGTATTGCAACTAAGGGAATTGCTCCTTATAAGACAGTTATTACTCACGGTATGATTCAGGACGGTGAGGGCAAGAAGATGTCTAAGTCGTTGGGTAACTCGATTGCTCCGCAGGAGGTTGTTGACCAATACGGTGCAGATATTCTTCGTTTGTGGGTTGTATCTGCCGACTACAAGACAGATATGAGAATGTCAAAAGATTCGCTGAAACAGCTTTCGGAGGGTTACAGAAAAATTCGTAACACGGCAAGATATATTTTGAGCAATATCAATGATTTTGACCCTAACAAAGATATGGTAGCATATAATGATATGCTTGAAATTGACAAGTGGGCAATGCAGAAGGTAAATCAGCTTGTGGAAAAGGCTATCCAATCATATGAAAGCTATGAATTCCATATGCTGTACCATGCAATTCATAAATTCTGTGTTGTTGATATGAGTAATTTCTATTTGGATATTCTAAAATCAAGACTTTACACGGAAAAGGCTGATTCAAAGGCAAGAAGAAGTGCACAGTCGGCAATGTTCAGAATTCTTGATACAATGGTTAAATTGCTTGCACCGGCACTTGCATTCACAGCTGAGGAGATTTGGCAGTTCATGCCTCACTTGGACAGTGACGATAAGACAAGTGTATACTTTGCTCAGATGCCGAAGGTAAATCCTGAGTATGTAAATGCTGAATTGGAAGAAAAATGGAACAAGATTATCAATGTTCGTAATGATGTGCTGAAAGCTCTTGAAGGAGCAAGAAATGCGAAGAAGATTGGTAAATCGCTTGATGCGGACGTTAAGGTATATGCAAAAGGCGATATGCTTGACTTCCTAAAATCAATCGAGGGCGATTTGGCAGAAATCTTTATCACATCATATGCAAGCGTTGATTCTGTTGATAATGCCGCTGATGACAGCTTTACAGGTGAACTTGTAAAAGTAACTGTTGACGTGGCAGAGGGCGAGAAGTGCGGCAGATGCTGGCTTCACAGTCACACAGTAGGTACTATTGCAGGTTATGAAAATATTTGTCAGGATTGTTATGATAAATTAACTAAATAATATATTATAAAAATACGGGTAAGCCTTGTGTAGGTTTGCCCGTATTTTTTTTGCAGGATTTACTCACGTTATATTTTATCGTTTGTGACAAAATGTTTTTCTTTGAATAATAGAGTGATAGTATAAATTCCGGCAAGACCTACTATTGCGAATATTACTCTCGGAAACATGGAACCGGGACCGCCAAGCAGATTTGTGACTATGTCATATTTGAAAAATCCCACACTGCCCCAATTTATAGCACCGATAATAACCAGCGCAAGTGCAATATTGTCAAACATATTAATCCTCCGTTCATAAAATTTTAGAGCGTGGCTCGTTATAAGTATTTGCAGTTATTCTTTAACTAGACATGGTAATATTTGTTTTGAAATTAATATATTATAGTATATAAATTACAGGAGGAATGTTTTTTATGATATTGTATATGATATTACTTGTGGTTATTATTACGATTACAGTGTTTTTTATAGTATTCGGCGGGGAATAACGAGGGAGAATTTGATTTATCTCACAAAATTTATCTGCAAACTATTGCGTTATATGTACACATTTGATATAATTAAAAATATTAATATGTTCATGTTTTTATAAAGGAGAAAATCTATGTATACGGTTAAACTATTGGACGGTATGTTTAAAAAATCGCAGCAGACAGGCGAGGATTACCTGTTATCACTTGACATCGACAGATTTATAGCACCATGTTATGAAGCACATAATTTAAAACCTAAAAAGCCGAGATATGAGGGTTGGGAGGCAAGAGATATAAGCGGTCATTCGTTGGGGCATTACCTGACGGCACTTGCTTATACATACAAATCAACGGGACATGAAAAGTTAAAAGATATTTTAAATTATGCGGTTGATGAGCTTGCGAATATACAGGACATTACGGGCAGCGGATATATAGGAGGATTGGTTGAAACGCCGTTTAAGGCAGCGTTTAGCGGTGATTTTACCGTAGGCGGATTTGATTTGCATAAATATTGGGTGCCGTGGTACAGTGTGCACAAAATATATCAGGGATTAATTGATGCGTATTTAATTTTGAATAATGAAAAAGCATTGTCGGTAGTATTGAAATTTGCCGATTGGGCGGCGGACGGTCTGGACGGAATGACTGATGAACAGATACAGAAAATGCTTTTATGTGAGCACGGCGGAATGAATGAAGTGTTTGCAGAATTATACGGTATAACAAACAATAAAAAGTATTTGACAGCGGCAAAAAGATTTACACAAAAATCTATTTTAAATCCGCTTGAAGAAAATAAAGATGAATTGCAGGGACTTCATGCAAATACGCAAATACCTAAAATTATCGGTGCGGCTCAGATATACAATGTGGACAACAGTCAAAAACAATACAAAAATGCGGCAGAATTTTTCTGGGACACTGTTGTAAACAGACGCTCATATGTGTTCGGCGGCAACAGTATCGGTGAGCATTTCGAGGCTTTGGGAATGGAGAGCATCGGTATTAAAAGTGCGGAAAGCTGCAACACTCACAACATGATGATACTTACTCAAATGCTGTATGATTGGAAACATGACAGTACATATATGGATTATTATGAAAATGCGTTATTCAACCATATATTGGGCACGCAAGACCCGTGCACGGGACATAAAACTTATTTCACATCAACATTACAGGGACACTACCGCATATATTCAACAAAAGATACTGCGTTTTGGTGCTGTACGGGAACGGGCATGGAAAATCCGGGACGATACAATGAGGGGATTTATTATATCGACAATGATGATGTGTATGTAAATTTATTTATTTCGTCAGAACTGAATATAGACAATAAGTTTGCAATAGAGCAGACAACTGATTTCCCATATTCGGACAGTGTAAAATTGACTGTGACAAAAGCAGATACGAAAAAGGTTGTTAAGATAAGAGTTCCTAAATGGGTAAGTGGGGACATAAAAATAAAAGTAAACGGCGGGGACATAAAACCTGTTATCGATAACGGATATATTATATTAGACAGAGAATGGAGCGAGGGCGATATTATAGAATATACCATGCCTATGTCACTTCAAATGTACACGGCAAAGGATACGGAGCATAAAGTAGCTTTCAAATACGGTCCTATCGTACTTGCGGGGAAATTCGGGAATGATGATTTTCCTAACGATACTATAACCGACGAAACAAAACTTAACACCAAAACCGCAGAAGTGCCGAATATAATAACACAGGACATGGATTTCAGAAACTGGATTTCTGTTGGGGACATAAAAACTTTGACGTTTGAATTATCCGAAAAAGTGACATCTAATCATAAAAAAGTGACGCTTGTACCGTTTTACGGTATTCATCACGAATACTATAATGTGTATTGGTTTGTGAATGACGAAAGCAATAATGTGATAAACGAGATTAACAAGGTTACTATTGATTCTGTTCAGCCGGACGGACAGCAGGACGAGATTGGTCATAACATGAAACGTGACGAGCAATATTGCCGAAACGGTTCATTTACCGATGAGAAAAATAATATGCATATGTGGCGTGAGGCACACGGCAGAAAGGGCACATGGTTCAGCTATGATTTGAATGTAGGAAAAGACCAAAACTATTTATGCGTGGAGTATTGGGGCAGTGAGAGCAGTTTTATGGACGGCATAATGTATACAAGAGAATTGCAGATTGAAGTGGACAACACTGTTATCGCACACCAGAAAATCGACAGAAACAATATCGGCAGAGTATATTATGTTTTTTATGAAATTCCTAAAAATCTGACCGAAAACAAAAATAGTGTAACCGTTAAATTCTCAACTGTAAGCGACAGCACGAGTGCAAGCATAATCGGTGTCAGAATCACAAACAAGGTGTTGGAGAATGTTAATAAATAAACAAACTCAAAAATTAACAGTATAAATATTTATCATGCACTATTATTTTATTCAAAACACTATATTACTTGAAAAATGAATAGAAATCTGATAAAATTAAGTAAAATAATCAGAGAATTTCTCTAAAAAGAGGGGTCATATTATTATGAATTCAAAAGTTAAATTACATTGCTTGGAAAACCGCACAGCCGGCGGTTATGTTACATGGGGTATGCCATGGAAAAAAGGTGACGTAAACGGTACTGCGTTCAGGCTTACCGACAAGGACGGAAATGTTATTCCTATGCAGTCAAAGCCTATTGCGTTTTGGCAGGACGGCAGTCCGAAATGGACGGCGCACAGTGCGAATATAGGCGGCAACAGTGAAGTTTATTTTGAGTGCGGTGAGGGTGCACAGGCGAGCGGAAACATTATCAGCGAAAATGACAGTGAAATTGCTGTCGATAACGGTGTAATAAAAGCCGTATTTCCTAAAAAAGGCAGCGTATTAATGCAGACGCCGAACGGCGACGCATCATTGATTGTCATTAAGGAAATGCGTGAAAAACAAGATGATATTGAAATTAAAAAAGAAATTCCGTTTTACGGTGAAATTGAAAATGTCAGCGTTGAGGACAATGGTGTACTTAGAACTGTTATCAAAGTGACCGGTTCACACAAGAGCAAAAACGGCGATGAATTTTTGCAGTTTATTGTTAAATTTGTTGTGTACAACAACGAGAAAAAGATTGATATTATGCACACATTCTTGTATGACGGAGATGCAAGCGTAGATTTTATCAAGGGTGTGGGCGTTAAGATTACACGTCCGATGAACGGTAAATTGTATAACAGACGTGTTAAAATCACAGGTGATTACGGAGTTATGCACGAGCCTGTTATGATGCTTGCCACATGGCGACCGAAGATTGATAAAACTATTTATACACGTCAGATTGCAGGCGAAAATTTGAGTCTTGACGAAAATGACGAAAATATAAAGAAGGCTCTTGCAGATGTTGCTGTTTGGGACAGCTATAAATTAGCTCAGCTTTCGGCAGACAGCTTTATGGTAAGAAAACGTACCGCACACGATTGCTGTACATATATTGACGCTAACTACGGCAAGCGTTCAAAAGGTCTTATGTATATCGGCGATGATAAAGGCGGTATCGCACTTTGTATGCGTGATTTTTGGCAAAAGTATCCGTCAGCGGTTCAAGCCAGTGGTATCAGCAAGGATAACAGTGAATTGATTGCTTGGATTATGACTCCCGATGCGGAAGCGTTGGATTTAAGACATTATGACACCGTTGCACACGCAAGTGCATATTATGAGGGATTTGATGTTGTCGGCTGTACGGCATACGGTACTGCAAATACAAATGAAATCAGCTTGTATATGTTTGATGAAACTCCGTGCGATGATACTTTGATGAAGTGTGCCGATAGGACGCAAAAACCGGCTGTTTTGGTTGCAGAACCTGAATATTATCACGAGAAAAAAGCTATGGGTGAATGGAGCTTGCCGGTTAAAAATACACCGCTTACATCATGGCTTGAAGAAGAACTTGACAAAGCATTTGATTTTTATAAAAAAGAGATTGAACAGCGTCATTGGTACGGCATATTCAATTACGGCGACGTTATGCACACATATGACGGAGCAAGACATTGCTGGAAGTATGACATGGGCGGATATGCTTGGCAGAATACCGAGCTTGTGCCGACATTGTGGCTGTGGTATGCATTCATGCGTTCGGGCAGAGAAGATATATTCACCGTTGCAGAGGCTATGAGCCGTCATGCGGCAGACGTTGATATTTACCATTTCGGTGATTTGAAAGGCTTGGGAAGCCGTCATAATGTTGTACATTGGGGCGATTCTTGTAAAGAGCCGAGAGTGGCTATGGCAGGTCATCACAGAGCATTGTATTACTTGCTTGGCGGTGATTTGAGAATGGGCGATGTATTTGATGATGTAAAAGACGGCGACTATTCTACAATATTTATGGACCCTCTGCGTTTCTTCTATGATAAGGATAAAATGAAGATGCCTACTCATGCGAGAAGCGGTCCTGACTGGACTACATATTGTTCAAACTGGTACACTGCTTGGGAACGTACACAGGACGAAAAGTACAAGCAAAAGATTATAACAGGTCTTGACGATTTGAAGAAAGCACCGTTAAGATTGATTTCGGGTTCTAACTTTGAATATGACCCGGCAACGGGACATTTGGGATATATCGGCGAGGATGCTGCGGGCGGTTCGCACTTGGCACTTTGCATGGGCGGCCCTCAGACATGGTTTGAATTGACAGAGTGCTTGGACGATGAAGAGTTCTGTGAGATGCTTGCGGAATACGGTGAGTTCTATTACTTGTCACCGGAAGAAAAGGTTGAGGCGTCACATGGTTTGAGAAAAGGCACAGGCTGGCCGTATCCGTATATGGCGGCAGGGCTTGCGGCATATTCCGCAAAATATCAGAAAAAGCCTGAACTTGCATATAAGGTATGGCAAGTGCTTGTACATTCTTTGGCGGGCAAGGACAAGAACGAAGGATTTGACAAGGAAGTAATCAAGAATTACTTTAACAATGAAAATCTTGACGAGATGTTCTGGATTTCAACAAACTTTACCGCACAATGGTGTTTGAATACCATTGTTGCATTGGAGCTTACAAAAGATATGCTGCCTAATGCAAAAGAAGATTGTGCATGGGAAGATTGGGTTAAATAATAAATTATGTGAATTGGGACGGAGTGAAAACTTCGTCCTTTTTTGCGGGGAGGGAGAGTAAATTATGGTTTGTAAGTATACCGTGATATATTTGTTGCATATGTAAAAAAGTCTGTGTAATTGTATGAAAAGCGTAAAAAAATCATAAATTGTGACATATTGTTTTTTTGCTGTAAAGTGATATAATTAAATGTGTAATCAAAAAATGAATGGGAGTAGGGACAATGAAAGACATGACAACAGGCTCACCGTTTAAAATAATGGTGGCATTTTCTTTGCCTATGCTGGTAAGCATGATGTTTCAGCAGCTGTACAATATAGCCGACAGTGTAATTGCCGGACGGTATGCAGGTGTTGACGCATTGGCGGCGGTAGGTGCATCTTACCCGATTACAATGATTTTTCTTGCATTTGCAACAGGGTCAAGCATAGGCTGTACGGTTATTATAAGTCAGCTGTTCGGTGCTAAAAAAATGATACATATGAAAAGTGCGATATTTACAGCATTAATATCGCTGTTCGGACTTAGCATATTCATGCTGATTGCCGGTACGCTCACAACAAATCTGTTCATGACGGCACTGAAAACACCGCAGAATATTTTTGCCGATTCCGCTTTATATTTAAAGGTTTATGTATGGGGTCTGCCGTTTTTGTTTATGTATAATGCGGCAAATGCGGTATTTTTGGCACTCGGCGACAGTAAAACACCGCTTGCATTCTTGATTTTCTCGTCGGTATTTAATGTAATTTTGGATATGTACTTTGTCAGAAATCTGCATATGGGTGTCGGCGGCGTTGCATGGGCTACATTTATCGCACAGGGCATAGCCTCTGTATTGGCGGTTGCGTTTCTGTTGTGGCGAATTTCAAAAATGAATATTAAAGGCAAATTTGCATGGTTTGAGATAAATTTGTTAAAACGTATTGCGATAGTGGCAGTGCCGAGCGTTATACAGCAAAGTTTTGTGTCGGTGGGACAGCTGTTTATACAAGGCTTGCTTAATACATACGGCTCTGATGCGGTTGCGGGATATTCGGCGGCATTTAAAATAAATACGTTCAGCATAACGTGCATAACGACTATGAGCAATGCACTGTCGAGTTTTGTGGCACAGAATTTCGGAGCGAGAAAGTTTGACCGTATCGTGCGTGGATACAAGGTTGGATTTAGTATAAATGTTGTGTTTGGATTGTTGGTAGCGGTGGCTTGCTTATTGTTCAGCACGCAGTTTATAAACTTGTTCCTTGAAAGCGGCGGAGATAATCAAAAAGTGCTTGAATACGGCAGAACATTTTTGATGATTGTAACACCGTTCCATGCGATAGTGGCAGTGAAGATTATAACCGACGCTGTACTTAAAGGTGCGGGATATATGCAAGGATTTATGATAAGTACATTCGTGGATTTAATTCTGCGTGTTATCTTCTCATACATATTCGCAGCATTCGGCGGATTTACGGGACTTTGCTGGGCATATCCGCTCGGCTGGGTTATCGGAACGGTATTTTCGATAGTGTTCTATGCAATGGGAAAATGGAAACAGGTAAGATTGATATAATAAAAAAAGGCTGTACCTTTGATGTGACCCCAAAAGTTAGACCAAAGATCTAACGATTGGGAGGTCGGCTCAATGGCACAGCTTTTTTAATTATCGTCAAAAACAGCGGACAATTTTTTTATGGCACGTTTTTCTATCCTTGAAACATACGAGCGTGATATACCCAAAATTTCCGCAATCTCTTTCTGAGTTTTTTTCTTGGTATTGTTAAGTCCGTAGTGCCAACATAGAATATCGGTTTCGGTCTTTGAAAGCAGATTAAACATAGCATTGTACAGCTTTTTTATCTCAATTTTATCGGAAAGAGTGTCGGCAATATCCGCATTGTCGCCGGCGAGTATATCGGCAAAGGTGAGATTGTTACCCTCCTTGTCGATGCCGATTGTTTCGTCCATAGAAACCTCATTATTGATTTTTTTGGAACTCCGCAAAACCATCAGTATCTCGTTTTCGATACACCGTGCGGCATATGTGGCAAGACGATTGTTCTTATCGGCTTTGAACGTGTTCACGGCTTTAATCAAACCTATTGTGCCGATTGAAATTAGGTCATCTAAGTCCTGTTCAGCGGAATATTTTTTCGCTATATGAGCCACCAGACGCAGATTGTGTTCTATAAGCATAATCTTTGCTTTTTCGTCACCGTTTCTGAAACGTGCAAAATATTTTTCTTCTTCTTCGGGCGTGAGCGGACTGGGAAAAGAATTATTGCCCGACACATATCCGGTCATAAGCAGAATATCCCTGACAAGTTCAAAAAAAGCTGAAAGCAACATAAAAAACACACCTCTTTCTCAGTTAAATTAATATATGCGGAAAAGGTGTGTTTTGTGTATGTCTACATCAAAATAATCGGTGATGTGAGAAAATCTTTATTTGATATACGCATTTTCGGATTGTCGGCACAAAGTGCGGCTATATCGGTTGCGAGTATATCTTTTTTTAGCATATCGTTTGTTAAATCGAATTTCGCCGTTTTGGTTATTATCGGCAGTGAAGCACGCTTTTTTGCAAGCGAAAGTATTTGCCGTCCGAGCTTGTTCATGCCGAGTATGCGTATATATTCGGGCGGTTTGGTGCATAAGTTTTTGTCAAGACCGAGAAGTGCGGACAATAATATCCTGTTTATGCGTGACATGGTGTAACGTTTTGTTTTTATGTTTTCGGCAATTTCCCGTATGCTTGAAAAATTCTGTGCGGCGGAGATAATACGGTTTTCCAATCCCTCCGACACATCGTTGATATTTGCGAGAAAATCTTTTGTGCAAAGTCTGAGATGTGCCGCCATTGCGGTATCAAGACGTGACAAATCGTAAGTTGTAAACGACTTATCAACGGTGTAGGGGATATATTCGGAAATGTCACTATTATCCTGTAACATATTGCGTATTGCGGTCGCACTTGCGAATGTTTTGTTTGCACAGGTGCAGTTGTGACCTACCATGTGACGTTTGACCGTTACGGGATTTATCGGACTGCTTAGCCGGTGCAGGTGACGAATGTATTCAAGTGCCAGAATATTGTTCGGCTCGCTAAGAATAGCCGGCGGAATATGGTTCGCAAACGCTTTTTCGCGTGCGGAGGGATAATTTTGTCCTTTGTCCAAAAGCTTTTTTATTTTATCCGAAACTTCTGGCGGTTCATTGTCGAGGAGATATGCCGATTTTTTTAACAGTTCAATATCTCCGCACTCTGAACCGAAGCATATATTGTCAACAATTCCAAGACTGTTTAGCAGATTTACACCGCCGTATGCAAATCGTTCGGCGGAATTTAAGGCATAGCAGACAGGCAGTTCAATCACAAGGTCGGCACCGTTTAAAAGTGCATATTTTGCCCGTGTCCATTTGTCAAAAACCGCAACATCTCCACGCTGAACAAAACTTCCGCTCATCACAACAACAACGGCGTCACAAGATAATTTCGCCTGTTCAAGCTGATATTTGTGACCGTTGTGGAACGGATTGTATTCTGCAATAATTCCGGTAATATTCATAGTTCGCTCCAATGTTTTTTAATTTATTATTTGCCCAAACCGTAAAACATATCCCAAAAATCCGGGAATGATACGTCAACGCATTTGCTGTCGTCAAGAGTTGAATCACCGTCGGCAAGCTGTGCCAGAATAGCAAGCGACATTGCCATGCGGTGGTCGCCGTATGATTTGAAGTCGGCACCGTGTATATTTTTGCCGCCGTTTATAATCATGCCGTCATCGGTTTCGGTGATGTCGATACCGCATTTTGTAAATTCGTCCACAACCGCACGAATACGGTTAGACTCTTTGACTTTAAGCTCCTGTGCGTCTTTTATGACGGTCTGACCGCCGGCAAATACTGCGGCAACGGCGATAACGGGGATTTCATCGATAAGACGGGGGATAAGACTTCCCGAAATGACAGTGCCGTTTAATGAAGATGTTTTGACAGTAATATCGGCAACGGGTTCACAGTTGACAATGTGTAGATTTTCGATTTTCATATTGGCATTCATGGACTTGAACACATCGACAATACCGGTTCTGGTTTCGTTCATACCGACATTTTTAATGGTAATTTCAGAGTTCGGCATAATAGCACCGAGTACCATGAAAAAGGCGGCAGACGAAATATCGCCGCACACGTCAATGCTTTGTGCGGACAGTTTTTTTGTGTCCCCGATATGTATCGACAAGCCGTCAACCTTAATATTTGCACCCATGGAATTGAGCATTAATTCGGTGTGGTTTCGTGACTGCACGGTTTCGTTTATAACAGTTTCGCCGTCGGCATAAAGTCCGGCAAGGATAAGTGCGGTTTTCACCTGTGCCGATGCAACGGTCATATCGTAATTTATACCGTGGAGCTTTGCACCGTGAATTGTCAGCGGACAATATTGGCCCACGATATTTGCACCCATAAGCGAAAGCGGAGCGGTAACACGTTTCATGGGACGTTTTTGTATGGACGCATCACCCGTGATTTGGGTATCAAAATTCTGACCTGCAAGCAGACCGCACAAAAGACGTGTGGTTGTGCCGGAATTGGCTGTGTAGAGCATTTGTGACGGAGCGGACAGACCGTGAAGCCCCTTGCCGTGCACTGCTATTTTTTCGTCTGTCACATCAATATCAATTCCCATTTTTTTGAAACAGTCTATTGTTGCAAGGCAGTCCGCACCTTTTAGAAAATGGCGGATTTCGGTTGTGCCCTCGGCGACAGAGCCAAGCATTACTGCTCTGTGAGAAATTGATTTATCGCCCGGAACGGTGATACAGCCGTTTACCGAGTTCATTTTTTTTATTACCATAGATATTTAACCTTCCTTATATTTCGTGATTTATAACATAATTTTAACATATTGCAAATAATATAGCAATATACATAGGTAAGAAATTTTGATTTGTCGCTTACGCAAACTTGCAAAGTGGCTCTGCCCCATCAAAGTTTGGGTCAAGGCTTTAGTATCGGAAAGACGTCCGACGCTCGCAGAGCGGTTTTGCGTAGCAAAACTACTGACCATAAGGCTTGCGGTTTCAAAAGGCA
>CAKSNH010000003.1 GCA_934476075.1 uncultured Clostridia bacterium
GGAAAGACGTCCGGCGGCGTAGCCGATTTTGACCTAGTCAAAATTACTTGACCATAAATTCGCAAGCCTTTAAAAAGCCTTGACCCAAACTTTGATGGGGCAGAGCCACTTTGCAAGTTTGCGTAAGCGACAACTCATAATTTACAATATTATATTTAGGAATGATTTTATGAATGAGAAAACAAAGGAGATAATGTCAGACTGCACACTCTGTCCGAGAAACTGCCATGCGGACAGGCTGTCGGGAAACATCGGATATTGCGGTCAGACTGCCGAAATACGGGCGGCACGGGCGGCTCTGCATATGTGGGAAGAACCGTGTATATCCGCCGAGGACGGGTCGGGAACGGTATTCTTTTCGGGGTGCTCGGTGAGATGCGTGTTCTGCCAGAACCATGATATTGCGGTCGGACAGCATGGGAAAATAATTACGGGCGAACGGTTGAGCGGGATATATCTTGAATTACAGGAAAAGGGTGCGAACAATATTAATCTTGTGACCCCGACGCATTATGTGCCGCAGATTATCGAAAGTATTGAAAATGCGAGAAAAATGGGACTGACACTGCCGATAGTGTATAATACGAGCGGATATGAAAAGGCGGAAACACTGAGAATGCTTGACGGCATTGTTGATGTGTATTTGCCCGATTTTAAGTATATGTCGGCGGATTTGGCGGAAAAATACTCAAATGCACCCGATTATGCGGATTGTGCAAAGTCGGCTTTGGCGGAAATGGTAAGACAGGCGGGAAAGCCTGTTTTTGATGACAGGGGTGTTATACAAAAGGGTGTAATAGTCCGTCATTTGATTTTGCCGAACTGCACCGAGGACTCGAAAAGGGTTGTAAAGTACCTCTATGAAACGTACGGTGACGATATATTTATCAGTATCATGAACCAGTTCACACCGCTTGACCATATAGCCGATTATCCCGAATTACAGCGTAAAATCACACAGGCGGAGTATGACGAGGTTGTGGACTATGCGGTGGATTTGGGTGTTGAGAACGGGTTTATTCAGGAGGGCGAAACGGCGGACGAGAGTTTTATTCCGTCATTCGATTATGAGGGAATATAGCCGAAAAGGGAAAATCCGCATTTAATTGGAGGATTAAATGCGGATATGGAAGTAATGATAGTATTTTTTTGTAAATAATGCCTGCCATATAATCAAGACATAACATATATTTAAGTATTTATACGGAGATGGGGAAATCTCCGTATAAAATGTATTGTAAACATATCTGTTTTGGGGGGCAGATATGTGTTACGCAGGAATATTTATCTGTTCGCCGGGGAAAATGTCAACACTTGATTTGTTGTTGTATTTCATAATTTCCTTTATTCTTTTGCGAACATCTTTTTGGTCGGGATTGTTCTCTTGGGCGATAGTCCAAAGAGTATCTCCGGCTGTCACAATAACAATTCTATCCGGTTCAGAATGTTTTGCACTGTCGGTGCTGATGCCCGTAAATGCAGTAATCATAAGGTATACAGCTAAAAATATCAGCACTGCGCACAAAGTTAATACAGCTTTTTTGTTGATAATAAGTTTAGATTGTTGATACATTATAATCACTCCCGATACGAATTTTTGTTTGCAAATATAATATAACAGAATATTTGTTTGTTGTCAAGAGTATTTTTGAATATTTGTTCGTTATTTTTGCTCATGTACCAAAAAAAGCCCATGAGAGAAAAATGTCGTAAATTTTTTTGGGGGATTGAAAGTATTTTCTGTTTTGATATAATTAAAGAAAAAGATTATTAATTAAGAGGTGAAATTGATGAACCGCAAAGAGTTGGAACTGCTTATATCGGATAATTATGGTGCAGAGGCAGACTATCCTTGGGCAAAATATCCGAATTATGCAGTGTTTCGTCATGACAGCAACAAAAAATGGTTTGCACTTATTATGAGTGTTCCGAAAAATAAACTGGGATTAGAGGAAACGGATAATTTAGATGTAGTAAACTTTAAATGCGAACCGGTTCTGATTGGTTCGCTGAGAAAAGAAAACGGTTTTTTTTCGGCATATCATATGAATAAAGAAAATTGGATTACGGTTGCTCTTGACGGGAGTGTAGCCGATGAAAAAATAAAAATGCTTTTGGACATGAGCTATAATGCGACTTTGCCGAAAGTTAAAAAGAAGTGAGAATGCGAGTTTTAGACTGTCTGCTTATTCGGGCGGCAGTCTTTTTGGATTTTGAACAAATATTTTTTTAAAATAGAGAATGAGTATTCGGGAGAAAACGAGAGAAAAACGGAGAATGAGAGAGTTTTCAAAGGCTAGTTTAAATTTTTTTTAAAAAGGTGTTGACATCATTATAAAAAAGTAGTAGAATAACTCTTGCATGATAAGAGAACAGTTAATAAGAAGGAGGTACTAATTCATGAGTAGTTTTATGGCAAAACCAAATGAAATTAAGAGAAAATGGTATATTATCGATGCTGAAAATAAGCCTCTTGGTAGAGTTGCAGCAGCTGCGGCAAGCATTTTGAGAGGTAAACATACACCTGCATATACACCTAATGTAGATTGCGGTGACCACGTTATTGTTATTAACGCTGATAAAATAATCCTAACAGGTAAGAAGCTTGACCAAAAGGTTCGTTATTACCACACAGGCTGGGTTGGCGGTATCAAAGAAATCCGTTATAACAAGTTGATGGCTGAAAATCCTGAAAAGGCTGTTATGATGGCTGTAAACGGTATGCTTCCTAACAATGCGGTAGGCAGAGCATCTTTGACAAGACTTCGTGTTTACAAGGGCACAGAACACGGTCACGAAGCTCAAAAGCCTGAAAACTGGACAGGCGAAATCAAATAAGAAGGAGGATTATTGAATTATGGGTAAAGAACAATACTACGGTACAGGAAGAAGAAAATCTTCTGTTGCAAGAGTCAGACTTGTTCCTGGTAATGGTAATATCACAATTAACGGCAGAACTATTGACGATTATTTCGGTCTTGATACACTTAAAGTTATCGTTCGTCAACCGCTTACTCTTACATCAACTCTTGATAAGTTCGATGTAATCGCTAAGGTTGAAGGCGGCGGTTTCACAGGTCAAGCCGGTGCTATCCGTCACGGTATTTCAAGAGCTTTGCTTGAAGTTGATACTGACGCTTACAGAGCTACTTTGAAACAAGCAGGTTTCTTGACAAGAGATTCAAGAATGAAGGAAAGAAAGAAGTACGGTTTGAAAGCCGCTCGTCGTGCTCCTCAATTCTCAAAGAGATAACCTATCGACTTTTCACGACTTCACAAAGCCTTTATTTACGAGGTTTTTGGAGTATTGGGATGTTTTGGAAAGCCGCAAAAGGTGTGCAACAAGTAACACACAAGCGACAAACAAGCAACAAAAATCTCAATTTAACAAGAGTTTTAAAAGAGATGTTTTTCTTCGCAAAAGAAAGACATCTCTTTCTTTTCATATTTTGTTGATTGCATTTATTAGCTCCTTTACATCCAAATGAGTATAGACCTTTTCGGTGAGCGTCATGGCACCGGAATGTCCTACAATTTTCTTAATTGTAGTCTGATCGACTTTTGCTTCCGCAAGCATTGAAATACAAGTATGCCTACAACAATGCGGAGTTTGCTCAAGTCCCAAGTTTTCCATAAGCGGAGAAAAATAACTGTCATAGTAATTACGGTATTTGAACGGTTCCCCGTTTTCGGTATGCAAAAGGTATTTACTGTCGGTATCATTATACCAAGCCTTAAAGAATGGTAATATCTTGTCCGCAATAGGAACTTTTCTTATGCCGTTTTCTGTTTTGCTTGATAAAACATCAAAATATTGTTCGTTGAGAAAAACATTCTCCTTTTTCAGCTCAAGCAGTTCGGATATTCTTACACCGGTATAAATCAGCATTAAAACGATTTGATAATATTTATCGTCTTTTTGTTCCCATAAACGGTCAATATCCTCTTTTGTAAATTTGTTCCTATCCCTTTTGTTTGGGTTGCGATCTTTGTATTTTACTATATCGACAAATTCGGAATAGTCCTTGTTACAAATATCGTTTTTCATAGCATATTCATACATTTGACCGAACAAAACCTTTAGCTTTCGCAAAGTTGGATAGTTTTTACCGCAATTATCAACTACATGTTGCAAATTAGCAAGTTTAATATCCTTAAACGCTTGATTATATAATGTTCCGCACAGACTGTACGAGGCATTATAACCATTTTTGTTGGATTGCGATATTGTGGGGAACTTGCATTTTGACCATTTTTCAAACAATTCTTGAAATGTTATTTTTGAAGCTGATATGTTAAACGGATTTTTATTGTAATCCGCAAGCATTTGCAAACCATCAGCTTTTGTAGGTGCATAACCTATAATCAAATATTCTTGAACTTGCTTGTCTTTTTCCTTGTCATAGTGCCAACCGGCAGTTTTTCTGACAAGATACGGATTTCTTCGCTTTCCGGATAATTTTATGACGCTCCCATATCCGTTGGGCAATCTCAATTTTCCAAAACCTCCTTTGATTTAAAGTATTTATGATACGAGCAGTTACTCGCTATCACCGACATTTTCATGTACTTGCTTTTCGGCAAGTATTTTTTCTACTTTTTGACGGTCTAATTCGTTGCGTTTCTTTATAAGGTCAGTACCTTGTAAAACTTCGCGCTCTTTATCTGTCAAAGTACACTTGCTGTAATACTCAAGCTTCATTGCTTCCCAAGCATCGTAAGCTTCATAATCCATCCAATATGTCTTTATAGCATCTCTGTTATTACGGAATGTTTCCATAACAATACAAAGGTCTGCATTGTGCATTGCCTCGGTATCTTCTCCGTTAAAGATAAACGAACATTGCCATTTGCCGTCTTTGCCTACCTTTTTTATGTCAATATCATATGATAATTCCCTCTTTTTGTCTATCTCAAAAAAGAACGCAAGAACATCTGAAAGAGTTTCTGTTTTTATGTGTGATGAATCATACCCTAGCAAATAGTTCATAGTAGTGTTTAAAACCTTTGAAATATCAGCAAGTGTTGACAGCGGGATATCAATTTCTCCACTCTCGTACTTCTGTACTGTCCTTAAAGACTTACCGAGCTTATCAGCAAAATCAGTTTGACTGACACGATTATATTTGCGAATTTCGGCAATTCTTTCGCCTACTATCTTTTGGATTTCATTCACTTTTTATCACCTCTTATGACATTATAACACATCTTACCGCGAATTGCAAGTGCATTTGTGAATTTTTATTTCGTATTTTTGATAAAAATGTATTGACAAGTCACAAGAGTTCGTGTATAATAAGATTGCGCATTGAGAGTGCGTAAATTTTAATAGGAGGTGTTCTGCAATGAATGGCAACAAAACCTATATTGAGTTTCCTAATTTTACAGGGAGAAATGTTCCTATAACGGAAATTGCAAAGGCAATAGGTAAAGACGCACAGTATGTCAGAATAGGGCTTCAGCAAGGTATTCTTAAATTCGGATATGCTATGAAGCTTGAAAATTCAAGCGAATTTAACTATTATTGCCCTGACAAAAAAGTATGGGAAGAAACAGGTTATTTCAAGGAAAGCTAATAGTTGCTTAAAATAAACAATGTATGGGAGGTGGTTCTATGTGAGTGAAAAGTTTTTTAAAATGGATAACGATATATTTAAATTTGACTTGTCAGCATATGAATTTGTTGTGTATGCGTATCTTGTGATGAAAGCGGACAGAAAGACGATGACTTGTTATCCGTCAGCGGCTAAAATTGCGGCAGATTGCAATATCAGCATATCGCAGGTGCGGAAGGTAACAGCTTCTTTGGAGGATAAGGGTTTAATCACAAAAGAGATGCGTTACCGGAAAACCGCAAACGATAAAAATCATCAAACGAGTAACCTCTACCACATAGAGCCACTGCCTACGCAATACGGAGGCACTCCCTCCGTATTAAATACCCACTCCCTATCTGATAAAGAGGGGAAATAAATATATCAATAACCATTTAACAATATTCATTTATCAAAAACCACTACAACAAGAAGGTGAGGTTGTGGATTTAGAAACAGAAAAATTCAACTATTATCTTGACGAGTGTTATTTTCACTCCGAAAGAGATAAGGAATTTTCAACCGAAACCGAAAAACAGCTTGCAAGGAAATCTATGGAGCTTTTATGGAATAAGCCGAGCATAAATGTAAACGGCATTACATATTCAAATCAAGAAATACGAAAGAAATTACTTGATGAGATGATGCCGGAGATTTTGGACAGAGCCGTAGAAGTGTATAGACAGGCGAAAGATGTAAAATCTGAAACTGCATACCTTGCAAGCTGCATTTTCAGAACGCTCATAGATTATGACGCATACATAGAACGGTTATTCAGACAAACATACAAATTTTAGGAGGATTTGCGATGAAATCATTATTTGAACAAAAAGGCGGAACTTACACAAAGGTCGGAGATTATTATCTTCCAAATTTATCGGCAGCCGGTGATAATTATAAAATCGGCAAATACGGCAGAGCAAGACGGAACTATCTCAAAAAGCACAGAGAAAGCGAATACACTGCCTTGATGATCACCGGAAAGCTGCATAGCCATTTGCGCGATGTCGATGTCAAGGCGCAGAAGATTTTGGAATGTTTTATCAAGGATGCAGAAAAATCCGCACCCGATAAGGCAACGCACCAAATGGAATGGGTTGGGCATATGAACAATGCAAAGGCTTGTGCGGAGGAGGTCATAAATCAGAAACTGATTTATGTAAGCAGATAGGATTTATAATCAGAGGCAGAGCCTTTGTAATAGCAAGCACGGCATTTGTACTCCCAAATGCCCACTTGTTCGTGGCTCTGCCCCTAATACCCCGATTTTAAAGGAGAGAAAACCTATGAGAGCAAATACAAATAAGCTAAATTTTTATGTTGATGACGATGTGAAGAAAAAACTTAAAAAGTTATCAAAAGAATCGGGATTGACGATGACTGCCGTAATAACGAAGCTTATTATGGGTTATCAAATTCAACCACTCAAAACGGAAGAACTGCTGCGTATATACAAGGAATTAAATCATATCGGAGGAAATATAAATCAGATTGCACATATAGCAAACAGTGAACGGCATATTACAAAAGACAAGATAAATGAAGCAGCAAAGCTGATGAATGATATATGGAGCTGTGTCAGAAGTTACGGCAGAAACACTTAACGGTATCTTGATTAAAATATTACAAATTATTTGTATAAAACAGAGAAAATCGAAAAACGATATTGCTTTTATTCGAGTTTTAGAATATAATATATATTAACGAATAAGGAGTGTAGTCATATGGAAATTATGTCCGCAAGAGAAGCGGCTGATAAGTGGGGCATCTCACAAAGACGAGTAGCTGTGCTTTGCTCTGAAAACAGAATTGTCGACGCTGAAATGGTAGGTAATATGTGGGTGATGCCGTCAAATGCAAAAAAGCCGATTGATGCAAGAAGTACAAGGTACAACAAGTCGGATGAAAAGACGGTTAAATCGTTTTTGAAATGGGCAGGCGGAAAAGGTCAGCTTTTGAAAGAGATTGGAAAGTATTACCCGTTTGAGGATGAAAATATAACAAAATACGCAGAACCTTTTGTGGGCGGCGGAGCTGTGCTTTTTGATATTTTAAGTAAATACGATTTGAAAGAAATATATATCAGCGACATAAATGCCGAGCTTATCAATACCTATCGCATTATCCGCAATGATATTGATGCCTTGGCTAGAATGCTTTCCGTTATGCAAACGGAGTTTGTCCCGATGGATACTGAAAGTCGTAAAGCGTATTATATGCAAAAGCGTGAGCGTTTTAATGATTTAAAAGTGAACGGTGATGAAAATATCAATATTGAAAAAGCGGCGTTGATGATTTTTTTGAATAAAACCTGTTTTAACGGACTTTATCGAGTGAATAAAAAAGGACTTTTTAATGTACCTATGGGAGCATACAAAAATCCGCTTATCTGTGATGAAAAGAATTTGCGTGCGGTATCGGAAAAATTGCAAAATGTGAAAATTGTTTGCGGTGATTATAAAACTTCTGCCGATTTTATTGACGAAAATACCTTCGTATATTTTGATCCGCCATATCGACCTATTACCGATACGGCAAGTTTTACCGCATATACGGAAAATCTGTTTAATGATGAAGAACAAATCGAACTTGCACATTTTGTTGATGATATGCATAGAAAAGGGGCTAAAATAGTAATAAGCAATTCGGATCCCAAAAACTCAAATACGGAAGATGATTTCTTTGATAATATATATTCCGCTCATAAAATCAAGCGAGTTGAGGCTACACGAATGATTAATTGCAACAGCGAAGCAAGAGGAAAAATCAAAGAACTGCTTATATCAAATTTTTAAGGAGATTTTGGACTTATGATAAAGAATGGAAAAGGCGGCGGCAATACAAAAACCGGACTTGTATTTGAGGGTAAAACAGATTTGGCTACTTTCTTAAACAATCAAAAGGGGTATCGTGTTACAGATAACATTGTGTTTTATAATGATGAAAAAGTTGCTCGCATTTTTAAAAAGCATGGATTTTATAAGTTCTTGGAGGAAGTTGGGGTTGATTGGGCAAAAATCATATCCAAAAAACTTCTGCCGGATGACAGCATCTATGTAATCGTGAATAATACGCTTTTTATTATCGAATGCAAGTATCAACAAGTGGCAGGCTCCGTTGATGAAAAATTACAAACCTGCGATTTTAAGAGAAAACAATATCAAAAATTGATGGCACAACTAAATATTGATGTGGAATACATATATTTATTGTCAAATTGGTTTAAAAATCCTAAGTACAAAGATGTATTGGACTATATTATAAGTGTGCGTTGTCAGTATTACTTTGAATATATACCACTTACAAAATTAGGTTTGCCTGTACCCGATAATGCAGAGGAGGAGTAATTGATGTCAAGGAATTTTAATACTTGGTTATCCGGATTTCGTGACAGTATCGCAGATTACGGATATTATATAGATTTTGAAAAGGTACATAGAAATGTTGGAAATATAAAGGTTGAGCTTAATATTCTGAACTCACTTATTGGTTCTGACAATATTGAAGATGATTTTGAAAATTTGATTAAGAAATATCCCGAAGTGTTAAAATGTATTCCGTTGCTTTTGGCTGTACGGGCGAATGAGATATATGCCATTGATAGTGATGGGGCGTTTACATATAATTTTAAGAAAGCTAATCTCGACTCAGAACAGTATAAGGTGTTTATGCGTAAAACAGGTTTGTTTGATTTGATATCTAATCATATTGTGAACAACTTGGTTGACTATGCAACGGGTGTTGAAACAGGTTTGGATTCCAATGGTCGCAAAAATCGCGGCGGACATTTAATGGAAAACTTGGTTGAAAGTTTTATCAAAAAAGCGGGATTTGTAAAAGACGAAACATACTTTAAGGAAATGTACATTCATCAGATTACAGAAAAGTGGGACATTGATTTATCTGCAATTTCAAATCAAGGCAAAATGGAAAAACGCTTTGATTATGTAGTTAAGACAGATAATATGATATATGGTATAGAAACTAATTTTTACGGTAGCGGCGGCTCAAAACTCAACGAAACTGCTCGCAGCTATAAAACACTTGCTCTTGAAACCGATACAATAGACGGATTTACTTTTGTTTGGTTTACGGACGGCAAAGGCTGGACAAGTGCAAGGCACAACCTTGAAGAAACATTTGATGTTATGGAACACATTTATAATATTAACGATATGGAAAATGGGATAATTCAAGAGGTTTTTCAATAATGGCGGAAAAGAAAATAAAAAAGTGGGAGCCGGAAGATTTTGAACTTGAAATGACAACGCATTGGTCATTTCCAAAGCGCGGCGATTGGGCAACCCACGATGCAAAATGGCGTGGTAATTGGTCGCCGTATATACCAAGAAATATAATACTCAGATACTCACAAGAGGGAGATTTAATTCTCGATCAATTTGCCGGAGGTGGTACAACTCTCGTTGAAGCAAAACTTTTAAATCGTGATATAATCGGTGTTGACATAAATGATATTGCACTTGAAAGATGCCGAGAAAAGACGGATTTTGAATATGAACCGGCAAAAGGAAAGGTATATATCAAAAAAGGCGATGCAAGAAATCTTGATTTTGTTCCTGATGAAAGTATAGATTTAATATGCACTCATCCGCCGTATGCTGATATTATCAAATACAGTGATGGCATAGACGGGGATTTGTCACAATTAAAAGTAAGAGATTTTCTTGAAGAAATGAAAAAGGTTGCGGCAGAGAGTTATCGTGTACTAAAAGCGGACAAGTTCTGTGCAGTTCTTATGGGAGACACACGTCAAAAAGGATGTATGATACCGATGTCATTTGAGGTTATGCGAATTTTTGAAGAGTCGGGATTTAAGCTAAAAGAGCTGATTATAAAAGAACAGCATAATTGCAGAGCAACGGGATATTGGAAAACAAATAGCGTGAAATATAACTTTTTGCTGATTGCACACGAGTATTTGTTTGTATTTAGAAAGTGATTGCACAATTCGTTATTAAACAAGCAACATTAGAATGTTTTGACGAAAAGAAAGAATGATTTTGTGTTTGCTATTTGTTGATAAATTGGTTAAAGTAATTAAAAACTTATATCAATGATACAGATAAGTTGAGTCTATTAAATTGAAGAAATGAAGTGATAAATATGTCGGAAAGAAAATATCAGTTTGAACGATTGACACCTATTGACAATATGAATTTGGATGTTTACGAAGAGGCGATAGATTATGTCTTTGATAATTCTGATATAAAGAATGTTGCGATTTCCGGCGCTTACAGTGCGGGTAAAAGTAGCGTCTTGGCTTCATACAAGAAAAAACACAGTAATTTGCGCTTTCTGCATATTTCTCTCGCACATTTCAAATCTCCCGACCAAGAAGATGAGGCGGAAGTAAAGGAATCTGTATTAGAAGGTAAAATTCTCAACCAACTAATACATCAAATTCCGTCAGAAAAGATACCTCAGACCAATTTCAGAGTAAAGAAAAAGGTAAACGCAAAAAGTGTTATAAGGCTAACAATCGGAGCGGTATTATTCCTCGTTTCCACTATTTATTTTTTCTGCTTCGATATGTGGAAAAACTATTTAAGCTCTCTACCTGACAACTGGTTCAAAACCATATTAACACCATCCACACATCAATACGCTTTGATGGTAGATGGAGTTTTAATGGTGGCTCTACTTTCATTTGTTGTATATAGATTGATAAGTATGCAGAAAAACAAAAATATCTTTCGCAAGCTGAACTTGAAAGGCAATGAAATCGAAATTTTTGAAGAAAGCGATGATTCTTATTTTGATAAATACCTCAACGAAGTATTGTATCTGTTTGAAAATGCAGATGCAGATGTAATTGTATTTGAAGATATGGATCGCTTTAATGCAAACAAAATTTTCGAGCGACTCCGTGAAGTAAATACACTTGCTAATATCCAATTGCAGAAAGAAAGCAAAAAGGTACTCCGCTTTTTCTATTTGCTCCGCGACGATATATTTGTTTCAAAAGACCGGACCAAGTTTTTTGACTATATTATCCCGGTTGTTCCGGTTGTGGATAGTTCCAACTCATACGATCAGTTTATCTCTCATCTCAAAAGGGGCGGAATATTTGAGAAGTTCAGTGAAAGTTTTCTGCAAGGACTATCACTTTATATTGACGACATGCGTCTTTTGAAGAATATCTACAATGAATTTGTAGTTTATTACAACAGGTTGAATATTACTGAACTTGATTGTAATAAAATGCTCGCCATTATTGCATACAAGAATCTGTTTCCACGCGATTTTGCTGATTTACAGCTTAATCATGGATTTGTATATACAATTTTTGATAGCAAAGATTTATTTATTGCACAAGAAACAGGAAAACTCTCCGAGAAAATATCCGAAAAAAGTAATGAAATCGATATGGCTAAAAACGAGCATTTCAAAACTATCGAAGAACTAAATGCTTACTTCGACACAAAAAAGCCGGTGGATTACTATGGGCGCAAAGGAAACCTATCAAACGAAAATCAAATTGAATATACAAGTCGTAAGAAAGCGCTTGAAAATAGACTAAATAATACAACTTCTCAAATAGAAGATGAGAAATCCATTCTCGAGCGAGAACTTTTTTCGCTGAAAAACAAGCAATTGAAAGATATTATTACAAGAGATAACATTAACTTTATATTTAGCGTTACAAGCACAAATGAAATTGGAAAAGTAACAGAATTTAATGAGATAAAGAGCAGCGAATACTTTGACCTCTTAAAATATTTGATTCGCAATGGGTACATCGATGAAACCTATGCCGACTATATGACTTATTTTTACGAGAATAGTCTTAGTCGTATTGATAAAACTTTCCTGCGCAGCGTAACTGATAAAAAGGCCAAAGAATACACCTATAAATTAAAAAATCCAAAGTTAGTTGTTTCACGCCTTAGATTAGTGGATTTTGATCAGGAGGAAACGCTCAATTTTGATTTGTTCACTTATTTGCTTCAAACTTCTCGTATAGACTATATCGAAAGATTGATTGATCAACTGAAAGGCACAAAGAATTTCAAGTTTATTGGGGCTTATTTTGATGTGACAACAGAATTGCCAGCTTATATTAAATGCCTTAATATGAGATGGTCAGAAATCTTTTCAACAGCTCTTAACGAAAAGTTGTTGACCGAAAAGCAATTACGCAGGTATTCAATATTTTCTCTTTACTACTCTGACGATGAGATTGTTAAACTGATAAATAAAGATAATTGTCTGTGTGATTATATTTCTAATGCACGCGACTACCTTGCAATAGATAATCCTGAAATTGACAGGCTGATTCAGCGCTTCATTCTACTTGGCGTATGCTTTATAGGTTTTGATTATTTAGAACTGAACAATGAGTTGTTTCAAGCTGTCTATGAGGAATCTTTGTATGAAATCAATGTAGAAAATCTGCAACTCATTCAAGGAGAAATCTTGGGGGCAAAGAATGAAGATGACTTCATCCACAAGAATTATACGATTTTATGTTCAAATCCAGATTCCGCAATAACCCAATATATTAATCGAAATATCAATGAGTATTTTGATGTTATTTTGAAAATAAGCAATGGAACGATCTGTGATGAAGAAAATGTAGCTGTTGATGTATTAAATAATACCAATCTCACTAATGAGCATAAACAATACTATATCTCTGGTCTGCGGACAATAATTACTTCTATAAAAGGAATTGCGGATAGTTCCCTGTGGTCATCCTTATTGGACACCGGGATAGTACAGTATTCAGAATGTAACATTATGGAGTGCTTTAATGCCATAAGTCTAAATGAAAGCGTTATTTCTTATATTAACAGTTCTGATATCGATTTGGATTTTTCGAAGACGGAATATGATGAAAAGGCTAAAGAAAAATTATTCGATAGCGTGGTTATCTGCAATAATCTTGACAACTCAAAGTACGAACAAATATTGGTGTCATTGAAGTTTGTTTATGATAAATTCGATATCGTAGAGGTCTCAGATGATAAGGTTGCTATTTTAATCGATACCGACATTGTCAGAATGACAGCTGATAACTTAAAATTTATGCGTGAAAACTATCCAAATCGAAAAGATTATTTCATTGGTAAGAACATAGAAAAATATGTTGAAATAATGGACGACACCCTGTTTTCACTGGAAGAATTATTGGCAATACTTACTTGGAATATTAGTGATGAATTAAAAATAAGATTGCTTGGATTTTCAGATGAAGAAATATCGATAATTGGAAAGAATTATTCTCCTGTAGTATGTCTACATGTTCTCAACAACAATTTTGCGCAGGCTGATTTACCTGAATTATTTTCATCATTCGAACAATGGGATAATTCTGTTCAGGCAAAAATTTTTGATTATGCTGTAAGATATATAGCAAACATTATTGATGACCCAAATTCCGCTTCTACAGAGTTGAAAAACAACCTACTCCGTTCAAAAAGATTGAATCGGGATGAGAGGATCGCTCTTTTCATAGCAATGATGCCCGGTCTATGCGAAAAAAGTATAAAGGAATTCCTTACTTTGTTTAACTTAACGGACTATCTCAAAATATTTGATACTCGCAGTAGACCGAAGTTTGAAATCAATGATGAAAATGAAAAACTACTTGTTGCCTTTAAGGAAGCTGGCATGATCGATAATTATGAAGAAAGTTCTGAAAAAGAGGGATATTACAAAATCATAAGACCCAAACCAACAGTAAAGACACTGCCAAAAGAACTATTGTAATTTTAGATTCACTCAAAGATGTACGTGAAAAGCATAGCTACAAAGATTATATTCTCTCAAGATTGTGCAAAAAAGTATGTTCCTATCACGAAAGATTGACTTTATAAACAAAACCGTTTATGATTTATTGCTATTGTTACAGTTGTCAAGTATGTGTTATCAAAATCAGTAACGAAATGATAATGTTTGAAAAGCAATCAGTTGTCCTCCGCAAATAACACACATGCAACAAAAATGAGCAAAAACCCCGTAAAATCGGGCTTTTATGAGGGTGAAATGTTCTCAAAGAGATAATTATTATCGAATTACAAATATTGCAAAAACCCTCAAAGCCTTGTGTTTTGGGGGTTTTCTTGTGTTGTAAATTATGATTTGTTGAGATGATGTACACAATAAATGCACTATACTCGCATTGCCACTGAACTCACCCTTACCCACTAAACTCGGACAACGTCAGTAACACTACACTTTCATTCATACCTACGTCCGCACTTTCTCACTAAACTCACCCACAGGACACGCAAAAAGCGTATATCTACATTCAGTGGGCACAGAGGGTATGCCGTATCTATGCTTTGTTTGTGTATTATGTGTACTCACAACTTACTGCAAGCACTACGCTTGGACGGCACAAAATTCATGCGTCTAGGCAATAAATGAATTTTGCCGACATCGTGGGAACAACTATATTGCAATAGCTTTGCAGCGTGTGGGTCAAGGGTGTCCCTTGCGGACTTTTCCGTTTGCTTTGTGGACGTGGACAAAGCGAACTCCAAAGGGTTCGTTAGAATTTGATAATGTCTATACTCATGGGGAAGTGAAACGTCCCCGTCACTAAATGGGGACAACGTCAGTTGCACTAAATTTTGATGTTATCTATATTCAAATAGAACGTTAAACTTTGATAACATCAGTCGCACTACATTTGGATTTTAGCTACACTTGAACAGAACGCTAAACATATCAATCACCCCTACAACTCATAATTCATATCCTTACCGCTAACACAGTAGGTATTGCGTTTTGCACCATCAATTCTTCACGCATAAAATAATCGGAATAATTAATCCCGTACGAGTCCATCTCGCCACGCAAATATTCGCTTATTCTTCCGCCGAGCAAAACGCTCTCTTTCGGCATATTTTCCAGAATGTCTTTAATATAAATCGTGTCTTTGCCGAGTGGAGTGTTCACAGATGTATTATCGTAGCTTACGGGCAAAGGCAAAATGACAACATCACTTTTTGCCAAGTCCGAAATGTCATATTCGCTATCGCTTTCTTCCATGTCAAATCCGGCTGTCTTTACACTAAACCCGTCTTTTTCCAAAAATTCCGCTAAAATCTTCTGCCTTAAATCTCCGCCTATAACAGAAATAGAAACTGTACCGCTCATTCCGTTCATTCCTCCTTAATACTAACATTTCGCTGCAATATATAATATAATATGTAAATAAGTAAATTATGGTGAAAATAAATATAAAAAGATTTTGACGAACTTAATAATATATGTTAGAATAATTATATAAGTAAATTATCAAGGGGGTATATCGCATTATGAAAGATATAAATAAGTGTTGTTCCATATCATTTGTATTGGTGCTTGCGTTGATTTTGTCGTGTTTATCTCCGATGCTTTCGGTCTGTGCGGATACGCAAACCGTAAAAGTCGGCTGGTATACCGAGCCGGGAATTCAATATATTGACGATTCGGGAAAACGCTGCGGTTTTTCATATGATTATTATGCCCAGATTGCACGCTATGAAGATGTACAATTCAGCTATGTAAGCGGTTCGTGGGAAGATTGTTATGAGATGCTTAAAGCGGGAAATATTGATGTATTATCTTTTGTCGAAAAAACACCCGAACGTGAAGAATATTTTGATTTTTCGGATATGCCGATAGCACACGAGTATGTATTGCTTTCTGCCCTTGCGGACAATTCTAATATATCTCCAAACGATTATAACACATTAAAAGGCAGTCGTATTGCTGTCACGGGCAGCTCTGTGCATGCTGAGATTTTCAGCAAATTTATGGAGGATAATCAATTAACTTGCAGTCTTATAACATATAAAAATACAGCCGACTGTGTAAAAGCACTGCAAAACGGTGAGGTTGATTTACTGCTCAGAACAAGCTATTTTCAGCCGTTTGAAAATGAAAAAGTTATTGCCAAGCTGCAAGGTGCAGATTTGTATTTCGCAGTAAGAAAAGGCGATTCGGAACTTTTGGATAAAATTAATTCCGTACTGGACGCTCTTAACACTTACAACCCGTATTTCAAAGAATATCTTGAAACCAGATATTTTCCAAAAGACCATTCAGATATAATCCCGCTTTCAAAACTTGAACGTGACTATTTGACGGAAACAAAAAATATAACGGTAGTAATTCCTTCGCCGAGAGGGTATCTGGCAAATTACAGTGACGGTGAATTTTCGGGTATAAATATAGATATACTAAACTACATTTCGGACAAACTCGGCGTTACGTTTAATTATATAGCCATGGACGATTATTCTAAGTTTGATGAAATAGGTTCAAAGCAGCGTCATGTGCTCTACTGCGGTTTTTATTATGATTGGGAATGGGCGTCAAGTCAGCAGGTTAGTTTGTCTTCGCCTTATCTGACATTGCCGTTTAATATGGTATATAACGGTAAAAAAGCTCTCCCGTCCGACTCGGAAATAAAAATTGCGGCGGCAAAGGTAATGCACTCAAACGATACATATATACTGCAAAACTATCCGGCGTCCTCGATTACATACTTCGACACCTTGGACGAATGTTTTGACGCAGTGGCAAAAGGTAAGTGTGACGCATTATTCTGCGATACATACACAAGCTCATATTATCTGAAATATAATCAATACAATATGCTTGAACAAAAACCGATTCCGTTCAGTCATGAAATATGCTTTGCAGTGCCTAATACATATAATCTCGGTCTTTTAACCATTTTGACCAAAACCATAAATACCATTGACCCGGGCGTGATAGACAACATAATATTTACCAATACATATAATAATACCGACCGGACGGATTTTTTAGGTGATTATTCGGTGTTGAATAAAATTTTTATCGGTATGTCGATATTAATTGTTTCGCTTTTTGTAATTGCGGTTGTATTTGCGGTGATAAGCATAATCAGACGCAGAAAAATAGCGGCAATCCAATATTCGAGAAGTGTGAAAACAGAATTTATGAAATATACCTCGCATGAACTGGCGGCTCCGTTTCATGACGTTCGGGGTGTGTTTGATATGATTATGAACAACTCCGACCAAGCTGATAATTCATATTTTGATGATATTGGTCAGTCATTGGAAAAGATACACACTGTAATAAAAAGCATAAACAATGTGACACAGCTGTCTGTCGGCGGATATTCACTGTACAGCAATGCTTTGCAAAAAGGTGAATTGGCGGAATATATCGCTGCAAATGTTGCTCCGTTGGCGGAAGAAAATCAGGTTAAACTGTCGGCATGTTTTTCGCCGCTGCACTACAAATATATCTATACCGACAGTGAACAACTGAAAGATATAGTAGGTAAAATTTTAACATATGCAATAAATCATACACGTCCGTGCAATACGGTAAAGTATTCCGTGGTGCTAAAACGTCTGACGGCAAATAATTTGAAATTTATATTTACAACCTCATATACGGATTTTGAATTTGTGAAAAATGATTTAAAGCTTGAACCGATAAATAAGCTTATTTCATTGGTCGGCGGCAGAATGGATATTGTTCACAGTTACGGCAAAAACTCAAAAATATCATTTTCGATAATTGTGCGTGGTGCGGACAGGAAAATAGACGAAATAGAAAACATACGAAAAAATATCAGTGTCGCTCCCGTGTCGGGAGAACAGCTGAAAAATATCAATATGCGTGGGAAATGTGCACTTGTTATCGAAGATGATGAGATTGATATGAACATTATGGACAGGCGGCTGGACAATGTCGGATTTGATGTGGAAAAATGCTATTCGGGCGAGGACGCTTTGATAAAAATTCGCAGTTCTGCGGAAAATTATTATGATATAGTGTTTATATCTTTGGATATGACCGACAAGGACGGCAGACGGATTGCCGCAGAAATACGCAAAATGCACCGTATGGATACGAAGGATTTACCGCTTGTTGCAATATCGTCGGAAGTACAGGCTGATGAAATACAAGGCTGTATTGATGCGGGGATAAATCATACGTTGACCAAACCGTTCTCGGCAGAGGATTTGTATGCGGTGTTGATTAATTTATTAGAATAAATTATGATTTGACAATTTAATATAATATGATATAATAATATAAAAAGGCTAGGGGTGCTTAAAAAGCATAAGCTGAGAAAGAGAAATCTTAACCCTTTGAACCTGATGTAGTTTGTACTACCGTAGGGAAGCGATATATTAGATGTTTTAGCTACTTAAAAGCATACTGATTTCGCTACCGAAGCAGTGCTTTTGGGTAGCTTTTTTGTTTTATAAAAAGGAGGGCGGAAGAATGACTGTTATATTAAACGGCGAAAAGTACGATATGGCGGAAAACATGAGCGTACTTGATTTGCTGAATGAAAAGGGCGTAAACCCCGACAGAGTTGTGGTTGAGTATAATAAAAATATTGTGCCTAAATCGGATTTTGCAAATATTAAAATTGCCCCGAATGATACGCTCGAAGTATTGGAATTTGTGGGCGGGGGCTGATATTAAAGAGGGTTAATCGGTATAGCATAAAAAGAAAGGTCAGAATAACAATGGAAGATAAATTAATTATAGGCGGAAAAGAATTAAAGAGCAGACTTTTTGTCGGCACGGGTAAATTTGCAAGCGACAGCATTATCCCCGACGTATTGAAAGCATCGGGTGCAGACGTGGTTACTGTGGCACTTAGAAGAATGAATTTTGAAAATCCCGACAAGAATATGCTTAACTATATTTCAAAGGACTACACCCTAATGCCTAATACATCGGGTGCGAGAAATGCCGAGGAGGCTATAAGAATTGCCCGTCTTGCCCGTGCGGCAGGCTGCGGCGACTGGGTTAAGATTGAAGTTATATCGGATAACAAATATCTTTTGCCCGACAATCAGGAAACATTGAAAGCGGTTGACGTTCTTGCAAACGAGGGATTTGTGGTATTGCCGTATATGTGCCCCGATTTGATGGCGGCAAGACGTATGCGTGACGCCGGTGCGGCGGCTATTATGCCGTTTGGTGCACCTATCGGAACTAACAAGGGTCTGAGAACAAGAGATTTGGTTAAGATTATTGCGGAAGAAATTGATTTGCCTGTTGTGGTTGACGCAGGTATCGGCAAACCGTCAGAGGCGGCGGAATCTATGGAAATAGGTGCGTCGGCGGTGCTTGTCAATACCGCTTTGGCAACGGCGGGTGACCCTGTTATGATGGCTGAGGCGTTCAAGTGTGCCGTCAAGGCAGGCAGACTTGCATATTTGTCGGGTACGGGTGCTGTGAGCGAATCGGCTGAGGCATCATCACCATTGACAGGATTTTTAAGATAAGGCGGCGTATACAATGAGTTTTTATGATAAATATTCAGAATACAAGGATTTCGATTTTGACGGCTTTTTTGACAGCGTGACCGACAGTGACGTACTTCGTGCAATCGGCAAGGAGCATCTTTCCGAAAAGGATATGCTTACATTATTATCCCCGAAAGCACTCGACCATTTGGAGGCTATGGCACAAAAGTCAAAACGTCTGACAGAGCAGAACTTCGGCAAAACCGTTACATTATTCACACCGCTTTATCTTGCAAATTATTGCGAGAGCCAATGCGTATACTGCGGATTTAACTGCATGAACAGAATTAAACGTTCCATGCTTTCATTTGACGAGGTGGAAAAGGAAGGACAGGCGATAGCTGAGCAGGGATTTGAACACATTATTATCCTTACGGGCGAAGCACCTATCAAGACGCCTATAAAATACATTGCGGACTGTGCAAAGATACTTAAAAAGTATGTATCGTCAATATGCGTGGAGATATATTCGGCAGAGGTGGAGGACTACAAGCTGCTTATGGAAAACGGTGTTGACTCGTTTACCATGTTTCAGGAAACCTACAATCCCGAATTATACAAAACACTGCACCTGTCGGGACTTAAAAAGGATTACAGATACCGTCTTGACACTCCCGAACGTGCGGCGATGGCGGGCATGAACTGTGTAAACGTGGGTGCATTGCTCGGACTTGATAATTGGAGAAAAGAGGCGTTCTTTACCGCACTTCATGCAAAGTATATACAGGACAATTATCCGGCGACAGACGTGGCTGTGTCGCTGCCGAGAATACGTCCGCACGTCGGCGAAGAATTTGTGCCGAACTCAACCGTGCGTGACTGCGATTTGGTGCAGATTATGACCGCATCGAGAATATTTATCCCACGTTTGGGCATAACTATTTCCACAAGAGAAACTCCGGAGTTCAGAAACAACATTATCGGTCTTGGCGTGACCAGAATTTCAGCCGGTGCAAAAACCGAGGTCGGCGGACATTCGGCAGAGGCAAAGACCGAACCGCAATTCGATGTTTCGGACGAAAGAGGCATTGAGGAAGTGGCAAATGCTATTATCGCAAAGGGGTATCAGCCTGTATACAAGGATTGGTTCAGTGCTCCGCTGTCTGTGTGATAATAAGGCGGATAAGTTATGAATGAATTTGAAAAAGCGTTGATAAAATATCTCGGAGCGGATAATCTCGAAAAAATACAGCGGATTAAAGTGGGGATGTGCGGAGCGGGCGGTTTAGGCTCGAATGTGGCGGCAAGCTTGGTCAGGAGCGGTTTTCGTGATTTTGTGATAGCCGATTTTGACCGTGTGGACACGACAAATCTGAACCGTCAGTTTTTCTTCTTTAATCAGGTGGGCGAGTGCAAGGCAGACGCTCTGGAAGAAAATCTTAAAGCGATAAACAAGGATATTTCCGTCAAAAAGCATATTCTGAAAATTGACAGGGACAATGCAGCGGCGGTGTTTGACGGCTGTGATGTGCTTGTTGAGGCTGTGGACAGGGCGGACGTGAAACCGATTATAATCGAAACCGCTATGGCGATAGGTGCGTTTTGCGTGTCGGCGTCGGGCATGGCGGGCGTCGGAAACAGTGATGAGATGATTACACGAAAATTCGGCGACAGGTTATATATAGTAGGGGATTTTAAATCCGACATTGAAAAGGGTGCTCCGCCGTTAGCTCCGAGAGTGAATATTGCGGCGGCGAAAGAGGCGGATTTGATACTCGAATGGGTTATCGGTAAAATCTGAAAAATCTGAAAAACAAAATATGCAAAAATAGCAAGCGTTAAACCGAGTGACGCTTGTTATTTTTTTGAAATAGTGCTTACAAAACACATATGCAGAATAAAATTATATGTACAAAATCACTAAAAAGTTGCACGAAATTTCTATAAGCAAAATCTACCAAAAATTCGATAAAAATTTAACAATATTGCACAAAAAGCCTCAAAACCGAAAAATCATTCGGTTCGATAAAAAATTAACAATTTTAAATGTGAATAATCTATGAACTTTGTATATAATTTTGTGAATAATCGTAATTTTTATGACATTTTAACGTTTTTCTTGTGTATTTTTGTTGACTTTTTTCAAAAAAAATAGTAAAATAAGTACTGCTTGTATTTTAGATTGTATTTGCGAAAAAGGAAAACAAATATAATCGGGTTCGTCAAAATTCACAAATTGGAATAAATTTTTTTAAACATTTGACTAAAAATTTATTAAAATTGTATTGCCAAATAGTGAATTATGAACTATAATATATATAAGTATTATTCGAGGATATTTTGAACGGCGGTCGATTTTGTATCTATACGCATAGATGTCCCGATAAATATAAAGTAAACAACATATTAGGAGGTTTTACAATGGCAAAGGCTACAAAGGCTGCAAAGCCTGCGAAAGTGGTTCTTTCTCCTGCTCAGAAGAAATTGGAGAGAGAAAAAAGCTGGAACAAAATTAAAAAAGACAAATGGATGTATTTGTTGCTTCTACCGGGTGTGCTTTATTTCTTAATATTCAAATTTGCACCTATGTGGGGCGTACTTATTTCATTCCAAAATTACTATGCCGGCGTTAGTTTCTTTGACGCACAATGGGTAGGTTTTGACAACTTCGTATCATTTATGACGAATACAGACTTCCCGCGTTTGCTTAGAAATACGCTCGTCATTTCTATGATGAACCTGGTATTCTACTTCCCATTGCCTATTCTTTTGGCATTGCTTATGAATGAAGTAAAAGTGAAATGGTATAAAAACACTGTTCAAACAATGGTTTATGTACCTCACTTTGTATCAATGGTTGTTATTGCGAGTATCACATTCATGCTTTTGAAAGCTCCTTCAATGGAAGGCTACACAGGCGGTGCTATATTCGAGCTTTTAAAACAAATGACAGGTAAGGAAATCAATATCCTTCAAACTCCTACAAACTTCTACTGGGTAATCCTTATTCAGGCTATCTGGAAAGAAACAGGTTGGGGTACTATCATATTCCTGGCTGCTCTTGCCGGTGTTGACGTTGAACAGTACGAAGCTGCTATCGTTGACGGTGCAAACAGATTCCAGCAAATGATTTACATTACATTGCCTGCAATTTCAAGTACTATCGTAATTATGCTTATCTTGAGAATGGGTTCTGTGCTTAATACAGGTTTTGAACAAATCTTGCTTATGCAAAATGACTTCAATATGTCATATTCGGAAACATTCGATACTTATGTATATACTCTTGGTAGAGTACAGGGTAACTACGGTTATTCGACAGCTGTTGGTTTGTTTAAATCTGTGGTAAGTATTATTTGTATCCAAAGTGCAAACTTCATTGCCAAGAAGGTTGGACAATCAGCATTATTCTAAGAGAGAGGTGTAATTAATGAAATTAGTAAAAAGAAGAAGTGTCGGCGACCTTATTGCTGACATTATTATATGGGCTGTTTTGGCGTTATTTGCAATCGTAACAGTTATTCCTTTCGTTTACGTTGTTGCTGCGTCATTCGCTCCCGAACATGAAATCTTAACAAGACCTTTGTTCATTATTCCTAAGGAATTTACACTTGATGCGTATAAGAGAATTTTCGACCCTTCTGACTACGGTTTGACTGTATTGCGAAGCTTGGGTGCATCAATTATTATTACCGTTATCGGTACAATAGCCGATTTGTTCTTTACAACAACTATGGCTTACGGTCTTTCAAGAAAAGGCTTAAAGGGCAGAAACTTCATGCTGAACTGTGTTATCTTCACAATGGTATTCTCAGGCGGTATGATTCCTACATTCTTGATTGTAAACGGCTTGGGTCTTTATGACACATATGCGGCATTGATTTTGCCGGGCGTTATCAGTGCGTATAACATGATTATCGTAAGAAACTTCTTCCAAGAACTTCCGCAAGGTCTTGAAGAAGCAGCGTCTATCGACGGATGTACAGATATAGGTATCTTCTGGAAGATTGCATTGCCTTTGTCATTGCCAATGCTTGCAACTTTCGGTTTGTTCTATGCGGTAGGTCACTGGAATGACTACTTCAATGCGTTGCTTTACCTAAACGATGCGAAGAAATACCCGTTCCAACTTATCCTAAGAAACATCGTTATGCTTTCTAACGAAACTCAAACAGACCCTAACGTTTTGATGCCTCAGGAAACTTTGAAGATGGCTATCATCGTTGTAGGTACTGTACCAATTCTATGTGTATATCCATTCCTACAAAAGCACTTTGCAGCCGGCGTTATGGTTGGTGCTATTAAGGGTTAATAGTGGAATATTAAGATTTAGAAAAAAATTTTAGTGATATTTTCTAAAAATACTTGCAAATTGATGCAGTTTATTATATAATGTTTTTAACATAATTAATAAACTGCATTTTTTGTGTAAAAGGGAATTTTAAGGAGGAATTTTTTAATGTCTAAATTAAAACGTATTATGACAGCTGCATGTGCAGTGACACTTCTTTGCGGAAGTTTAGCCGGTTGTGGCAGCAAACAATCAGCTATCGATAAGGACAATCCTGTTATTTCGGTTATGACAATGTCATATCAGGTTGAACCTGCTGCAAGCGACAGCCCTGTTATGAAGGCTCTTGAAGAATATCTTGGCGTAGACCTTGACATTCAATGGGTAACATCATCAGGTTACGGCGAAAAGGTTACTGCTGCTATGGGTTCGGGTACTTACCCAATGGTAATGCTTGTTACAGAAAAGAGTTCAAGTGTTATCAATAACTCTCGTGCAGGTACATTCTGGGATATTACAGATAAAATCGACAAATATCCAAACCTTTCAAAAGCTAACAAGACAGTTTTGAACAACATCTCTATCGATGGTAAGGTTTACGGTATTTACAGAGCAAGAACTCTTGGTAGAAACGGTATCACAATCAGAAAAGACTGGTTGGATAAGCTAAATATGAAGATGCCTGAAACTATTGACGATTTGTACAATGTAATCAAGGCGTTCAAGGAACAAGACCCTGACGGCAACGGTCAAAACGATACATTCGGTATCATTATGACAACTGCTACATCAACATTTGATAACCTTGCAATTTGGTTCGGTGCTCCTAATAAATGGGGTGAAGATGCAAACGGCGATTTGCAGCCTGCTCATTTGACAGACGAATATTTTGAAGCTGTTAAATTTGTTAAGAAGTTGTATGATGAAAAGCTTGTAAACCAAGACTTTGCAACATATGACGGTGCTAAGTGGGACGAACAGTTTATCTCAGGTAATGCCGGTGTAATCATCGACGTTGCAGACAGAGCAAGACGTGACGCTTCTAACATTGCTAAGGTAAATCCTAACGCTGAGGTTGGCGTATTGGGTTATGTTAAGAAAGACGCTTCATCAGAAGCTAAGACCCTTCCTACAACAGGTTATGCAGGTTACTATGTATTCCCTAAGAAGGCTCTTCCTGTTGAAGGCGATTTGGACTTCGTTCTTAACGTAATGGATAAGATGAACGACCAAGAAGCTTTGAACTTGATGAACTATGGTATCAAGGACAGACACTACACAGTAGGTTCTGACGGATTCCTAACACTTGTTGATGACGCTACATTGACAAAAGAATTTGCTGACCTTAACCAACTATCATCAGGTATCGTTGAAACACAATTAAAGCAAAAATATGCTACTCCTGTTGCAGAAGAAGTTGAAAAGGTATACAAAGACAACGAAAACTATGTTGTTGCTAACCCTGCTGAACCATTGGTATCTAACACATACTCAATGAAGGGCCCTCAGCTTGACGCTATCATTTCAAGTGCTAATACTAAGTATATCGTTGGTCAAATCGACGAAACTCAATATAAAGCAGAACTTGAAAAGTGGAAACAACAAGGCGGTGCTGACTACATTAAGGAAATTAATGAAGCATACAAGGCTTTGAAGAAATAATTTTGATATTCGGATATTAAGATAATAAAAACGGGGCTGTTTAAAAGTTCCGCAAAAAAATCGAGGATGAAAAGTCCTCGATTTTTTTGATTTGTAGGAAATTGCGTAAAAACGCAATGATGAAAAATTAAAAAGGACCTCAACAAGAGGTCCTTTTTGTGATTTTGGGACTTTTAAGCAGCCCCGTTTTGTTGCTTATCATCGTAGAAATTAGGAAAAATGTTCAGAGCAGACCGGATGTAGGGCATTTTTAACAGTTCCGTTATAGGAACTAAGGAAAAAATGTTCAGAACGGGCTGACTTTACCCGATGGCGTACATAGGTACTCCGAGAGGTAAAGTCAGTTCGTAGCAAATGGTATTCAGTTAAAGAAAAATTGCTTAAATGCGAGTTTTCCGCCGCTGTTTGTTTTTATTGTATTTTATTTGCAATATCATTTATATCCATATGCTTATTGCAGTCCGGGCATTTTTAACAGTTCCGTCATAGGAACTAGGGAAAAATGTTCAGAACGGACGGACTTTACCCGATGGTGTACTTTGGTACTCCGAGCGGTAAAGTCAGTTCGTAGCAAACGGTATTCAGTTAAAGAAAAATTGCTTAAATGTGATTTTTCCACATTAGTATATTTTTATTGTCTTTTATTTACAATATTATTTATATTCTTATGCCTTTTGCGGTCTGGGCATTTTTAACAGTTCCTAGTAATCTGTAACGTGGATTGTTGTGTACATCGGAATGTTGTTTATAAGCCAGTTCATTTCGTCCGGTCTTACTCTTACGCAGCCGTGCGATAATTTCTTGCCCACCGTATTGTTGTAATCCGTACCGTCATACTTCAAAAGCGTTGTATGGATTGCATATCCCTTGTTAAATCTCATAATAGGTCCTACATAAAAATTCGGATAAGTCCATCTGCTTATCTTTTCATAATACTTGTATGTGCCCGTACAGGTCGGTGTGCCCGACGCACCTATGGCACATGGTATTGCCTTTACAAACTGCCAGCCGTAATTGATTTTCTGATATACATTTACCTCATAATTGGCTTTTGAAATCCAGATAAGATAATTTGTATCGCTTGTAAGTCCTGCCGAGTTTACATAGTTCACTTTTGTATTATACCACTTTACATCAGCCGAATCGCCAAGCAGAATATCCATATAATAGCCGTGGTCATATGCCGCAAGACTTGCATTGAATACGTCCGCCAACACTCTGAGCGGAGCATATATCACTCCGTCGATAACCTGCGTCGGCTCACCGCCGTATACAGCGTTTCCGTTTACCGAATTGTAGGTATCACCGATGTTGAACAACAATTCTTTTCCGTTAAACGCAACCTTTACGCTGTTGTAATTATAATCACGCACCACATCATATATTCCCAAAGAGAAACAAGCCTGTGACAGCGGTACCATCAATGTATCGTTGATAAGTCTTGGACGAGGCGAAAAGTTAAGCGGAGCATTGTTTTTGTACACATGAATTTCCTTTTCACGTCTTGGCACGGCAGTCATAGAAAATGTATTGCCGATTACGGGATTTGAGCCGTCATAGTAATAATATGTATTTATAACCGCACTCTGACCGCAGTATATGTATTGGTCATAGTATTGGATATGGTCAAGTCCCGATACAAGTCTTAGCTGAAAACTCTCGCCCACATTATATTCCTGAATTTCAAAGTTAAGCGTAACTCTGCTTGCATATTGGGTTACATTGAATGCGTCCCATGCAATTACATTGCCGTTCATGTCGCACAGTTCAAAAACGGCGGTGTCGGATATTGACAAATAGTCCTCCGGCACAATAAAATCCACGCTTACAAGGTTTGATTTTACAGTATTAACCGCTGTTTCCGCAATAGGCTCTGCCGCATCAACGGGTACAGCCTCCTCGGCAAAAACAGGTGCAGCCGAAAGCATAAGCACACACGCACCTATTGCCGCAACACTTTTAATTATTTTTTTCATATTCATTTGTCCTTTCAAAATAAATTCCCCCAATACCAACTATAATTATATCACAAAACCAAATATTGTGAATATTATTTTTTACATTGTCACAAAAGTGTAATATACACCGTAAAAAATTAATAATTATAGAATAAATCAATAATACACACATATATTTAACTATATAATAATGTACAACTATGAAAATCGAGGAGGAATCAGCGTGGCAGATTACAGTATATACACAGATATTGCAGAGCGTTCGCAGGGCGATGTTTATATTGGGGTTGTCGGACCGGTGCGTACGGGTAAATCAACATTTATTAAGAAGTTTATGGATTTGCTTGTTATCCCCAATATCGAAAATTCATATCAGGCAGAACGCACAAGAGATGAACTTCCGCAGAGTGCGGCGGGCAGAACAATAATGACAACCGAGCCGAAATTTATCCCGAACGAGGCGGTGGATATTACAGTCGGCGGAAATGCACATCTGAAAGTGCGTATGATTGATTGTGTGGGTTATATAGTGAACGGTTCTCTCGGATATGTCGAGGACGATATGCCCCGAATGGTATCTACGCCGTGGTACGATAAGCCAATATCGTTTAACGATGCGGCGGAAATCGGCACAAAAAAGGTTATCAACGACCACTCAAATATCGGTCTTGTCATCACGACCGACGGCAGTATAACCGAGATAGAGCGTGAGGACTATGTATCTGCCGAAACAAGGGTTATCAACGAATTAAAGGCTATCAACAAGCCGTTTGTGGTATTGTTAAACTCGGTATATCCGAACAGTACCGGTGCACAGAAACTGCGTGACGAACTTGAAAAAGAGCATAACGTACCTGTTTTGTGCGTGAACTGTGCGGAACTTACATCAACGGATATTAACAACATCATAGAAACCGTACTTTTTGAATTTCCGCTTAAAGAGATAAACATCAAAATCCCCGGCTGGATTGACGTGCTTGACGAGGAGCACTGGCTGAGAAAAGCCATGTATGACGCCGTTATCGACAAAGTTCACGGTGTGAGCAAAATCCGTCATACACAGGCTTTGGCGGAGAGTCTGAACGAATTTGATTTTGTGAAAAAGTCGGATATCGAGGGTATGAATCTGGGCGACGGCACTGTCGTGATGGACGTATCTGCTCCCGAACACCTATTTTATAAGGTACTCGGCGAAACATCGGGTTTTGACATAAATGATGAGGAGGAGCTTATCAGGCTGATGAAGGAGCTTGCCGAAATGAAAAACGAATACGACAAGATTTCATTCGCACTGCACGAGGTTAAGCAAAACGGCTACGGTATCGTATCGCCGAGCGTTGACGAACTGACCCTTGCCGAACCCGAAATTGTGCGTCACGGCGGCAGATTCGGAGTTAAGCTTAAAGCGTCCGCACCGTCAATACATATGATTAGAGCGGATATAGAAACCGAGGTAAACCCTATTGTCGGCACGGAAAAGCAGAGCGAAGAACTGGTACACTATCTGTTGGAGGAATTTGAAACCGACCCTAAAAAGATATGGGAGTCGAATATTTTCGGGAAATCGCTGCACGAACTTGTCAACGAGGGACTGCACAACAAACTGTCCCGTATGCCCGACGACGCAAGATACCGCTTGCAGGAAACCTTGCAGAGAATTATCAATGAGGGCAGCGGCGGTCTGATATGTATTATCTTATAAATCGGAGGTTAATATGGTAAGGGCTGTATCATTGGCGGGTATTCTCGCCGTGTTGATTATACTCTGTTCGTGCACAAGCGACGGCAGTGTAAAAATCAAATTTGATACAAAAGAGTATATCACAGATAAAATGAGTATAAAAGCACAGATACCTAAATTTTCGGGTATGCCCGACAGAGAATTTGAAAATACGTTAAATGACGGTTACGAAAAAGATATTGAAGCGTGGATTGATGAATTTACCGCCGAGGTTGACGCAAACACCGTATCCGAATTTGATTTGCAGAACTGTATAAGGTACAACAGGAACAATTTTATAAGTATAGTCAGCGAGATATATACATTTACGGGCGGTGCACACGGCACTACCTCATGGGTTGCGAAAAATATTGACGTGTCGCAGAGCAAAATTTTACTGCTTGGGGATTTGTTCAAGCCTGAGGAGGATTACAAAGCGGTGATAAACCGCACCATGCTTGAAATGGCGGAAAACAATAAGGAGGACTACGGCACATTGTGGGAACAGCCGATTTTGTCGGATAAACAGCAGTCGGATTTTTACATAGAGGACGGCAAGCTGGTAATATACTATCCGCCATACGAATTGTCATATTATGCCCGTGGATTTGTCGAGTTCCCGATACCGCTTGAAGATTTGCAGTCATATTTAAAAGACGAATACAAAATGCTGATATAAACGCTTGGCACAGAACCAAATCGGTTCTGTGCTTTTTTTAATTTTCCTTAAAATTTTACTGCGACACAAGTCCGTAAATGTATAAAATTAACGTTTTTGTAACTAGGATTACAAAAATTATTGTGTTTTTGTTGAATATTTATAAAAAATACTATTTTTCACTTGAAAATATGCAACAAATAGTATAATATATAAGTACATATATTTATTTTAAGGGAGAGGGAATTTATGAAAAAGCAAATCATAAGTACGGTTTTAAGTGCTGCCATGACATTGTCGGTATTTGGTTCTCTTGGTGTAACGGCGAGTGCAGCCGAGGTAAAAGCACCGAAGTATCAGACAACGGCTCGTCAGATGGAAGAATTAAATCGTGGTCTTATTGCGGTTTACAGAACGGCAAACGGCTATTCTGTAACATCATCTGAGCAGGGTGTCTATCTCAGCTGGCGACTTCTGGGCACTGAAAGCCTTGAAAATCAAGCATTTGATATTTACCGCTCAACAGACGGAACTAAATACACAAAAATTGCAACCACCGGTGCACATGACGCAACAAATTACATTGACAAGTCGGGCACAACAAAGAATACATATAAGGTTGTGAAAGCGGGAGCAAGCGATACTGACGTGGCAAAGGAAACTGCCGTATCTGTACAGGCAAACTATGCCGCAGCCTCAAACAGCGGTTACAGTCTGAAAAACTCATATACATATATGGACGTTCCTATTTCAAGACCCGACCCTGTCGAAAGAATGGGTGACGGCAAAACATCATATTACTACAACTATGACAGTTCCCATGAGGGCGGTGCAAACGATGCGTCTGTCGGCGACCTTGACGGTGACGGCGATTATGAAATCGTGCTTAAATGGGACCCGACCGACTCAAAGGACAGTGCCGGTGCGGACTATACAGGCAATGTATATATAGACGGCTACAAAATCTCAACAAGCACAGACAACCTTATGTGGAGAATTGACCTGGGTAAAAACGTTACCGCCGGTGCACACTACACACAATTTATGGTATACGATTTTGACGGTGACGGCAAATCGGAAGTGGCAATGAAAACCGCTCCGGGTTCTATTGACGGACAGGGCAACTATGTTTCGACTGTCGGCGATACCGAAGAAATCCGAAATGTTGACAATACAAAATCATATGTCGGCACAAGCGGCCGTTCAAAGGGTAAAAACCTCGGTCCGGAATATCTGACCGTATTTGACGGCGAAACGGGTGCGGCTCTTGCGACAACGGCGTTTATTCCTCTTGGCACAAGCGGCGAATGGGGCGACAGCAAATACAACAGAGCCGAAAGATTTTTGGCGGGTGTTGCATATCTTGACGGTGTGCACCCAAGCATCATTATGTGTCGAGGATACTATGCAAAGGCAGTTGTTCGTGCATATTCATGGGACGGAAGTTCTCTTGAAATGCAATGGGAATATGACAGCGGAACAAAGTCGGCAACAACTTCACTTTACGGACAGGGTAACCACAACCTTTCGATAGGCGATATTGACAATGACGGCTTTGACGAGATAGTCTACGGCTCGGCGGCTCTTGACCATGACGGCAAAACCGTACTCGGCAACACTACATTGGGTCACGGTGACGCAATGCACATGAGTGACTTTAACAATGACGGTATACAAGAGGTATTCTCGGTTAAAGAGGACCAATTCAAAAAAGAGGCTTGCTCATTCAGAGTAGCGGCAACAGGGCAAAAATTATTTACCACCGGTACACATACAACAACAGATGATAACGGACGTGGTGTTATGGATAATATTGATGACGCTTATGCGGCAAAAAATCCAAACGCACTTGCACTCGGCTGGGATTCGGGACACAGTACCGTACATGACTTGACCGGTGCGGACTTAAACGCAAAGCCAAGTTCAGCCGGCAAGGGAAGTTTTGATAATTTCCTTGTTTACTGGGACGGAGATTTGGGCCGTGAATTGCTTGACTCTAATATCATTCAAAAATATGACGCCTCAACAGGTTCAACAAAGAGATTTTACAGTGCCTCGGACGGCTATACTCTGACAGGTGCAACAACAAATAACTACACAAAGAGAAATCCTTCCTTGGTTGCGGACATCTGGGGCGACTGGCGTGAAGAAATCATCATGCCTGTAAACAAGGACTCAGCAACCGCACAGGCATATTTGAGAATATTCACATCAACAATCCCGACAGACTATCGTTTGACTACACTTATGCACGACAGTCAGTATCGTTTGTCGGTTGCATGGCAGAATGTTGCATACAATCAGCCGACACATCAAAGCTATTATATAGGAAGTGTTGCATTGGCGTCGGACGGAACAAATACATTAAATTATCTTGCTCCGGAAACTCCGTACACAAAAGTAGCATATAAAGTAGGCAATGTTGCGGTAACGGGTATTTCATTGTCGACCGACAAATTATCGGTAGAGCGTGGAGAAACTGCGGCGGTATCCGCACAGATTACACCTGCTGACGCAACCAAAAAGAGCGTTACATGGACATCATCAAACCCAAAAGTTGCAACAGTCGCAAACGGTATGGTAAAGGGTGTGTCCGAAGGTAAAACAACCATTACGGCAACAACAAAAGACGGTGGATTTACGGCAAGCTGCGAGGTTACAGTATATTCGATACCTATTGAGGGAATTAAGCTGTCGGATAAAAATATCGAACTTGGCACAGGTATTTCCAAGACATTGACTGTCGGCATAGTTCCGTCAAACGCAACAGATACAAAAGTTACATGGACATCATCAGACCCTACTGTCGCAGAGGTTGACGAAACCGGTGTGGTCACAGGCAAGGGCTACGGTACAGCCGTTATCACTGCTGAGGTTGCCGGATATAAGGCTTTGTGCAACGTGAGAGTAAAGCCTATCGGCATGGTTGACGCAACGGGTACAGACTCGTTTGTATCTTCAACCAATACAACAGATTTCACAGGTACTGCGGACAGTGCGTCACTTTCGCTTAACAATTCAACAAATGCTGTAAATGAATTCCACAAGGATTTTAAAGTGTTTGACGATAACAAAGCCGTGCTGAACTATAAGTTTGTCACAGGCGGTACAAAAAATACCGATGACGCATGGAATTGGGACGGACGTGAATACACATTCAATTTCAATTTCCTTGACGAAAGCGGAGAAAATATTCTTACACTTTCACAGGCGTATACATCAAAGGCACAGTCGCTTATGAGCAAAGTCGGAAACGGCGATGCAAAAACATTCTCATCAGACTGGACTATGGTGGTGGACGGAATAGGCAATATTCAAGGCAGTTCAAAACGCTGGATTGTAAATATTGAATTTGACTATAACACCGATAAAGCAACCGCAACTATTTCGGGCTGTGACGGCTCATGGAATGTGACAGGTATGTACAAAAAGACATTCAGTCTGAACGGTGCTAAATTCAAGACCTTGAAATATTACATTACAAACGATACAACAAATCAGGCGGGCGGCGTTACCGCTACCCCTTCTGTTTCGGAGCTGACCTATAAGAACACAAGTGTGAAAACAGGTAAGACAAACAAGATTTATCAGCAAGGTGTTACGGACACTGCAAAATGGCAGGAAAGCCACCTAAGCGACTGGAAAACAGACGGTGCGGAATTGAAGTACACAAAGGACAACGGCAAATTCGGACGTATCTATTTTGATACTACAAAGCCTGCAAGTGCATACAGTGCGGCAAAGACCGTGGCACTTTCCCAAAATTCGCTTGTAACATACGATTTGGACTGGTATTTCGGAAATTCAACAAGCCGTGACGGAAATATTGAATATGTGAAGATTGGTTCTGACTTTGTTGTCGGCTGGAACAACGGTTATGTTGTAAATGTAAGCACAGACGGCGGTACAACATGGAACGATAAAGACGGCGACGGAACTGCTGACAGTATATTCACAGGCTCGAACGCACAGTTTACAAAGAATATTAATGTAACTGTTGATACTGCCACTAAGACGATTAAATCGTTTAAATTTGACGGCAAAGAGATTGCCGCATACACAGATTGTAAGATGTCCGATACTGCGACATTTGATGCCGTATCTTTCGGATTTATGCGTGCCGGTGCAACGGGCGACTGGTCATATCCTTGCGGATTGGACAGCGTTACGGTTTCGGAATTTGTCGAGGGTGAGGACGAACTTGTCGACAATTCGGAAACTATCCCGGCAATCGGCTCATACGCAGACAAGGTTGAAATAAAACGCTTAATTGACGGCAGTGACATGATATTTACATTAACTCCGTCTGACGAAACAAACCTATCCGAGGTGAAATTGTATGTCGTAGAATACGGCGAGGACGGTATTCCTTCAAAGATTTCTGTTGCAGACAATGCAATGGACGGAAAGGTTTGCACAATAACAGCACAAGTTCCGTCGGGCGATTACAGAATGTTTATGTGGGATAAAGATTACAAACCGATTGTTAATAAATTGGTAGATTAATAGAAGCAAATATTAAATAGGGACTGTTTAAAAAGTCCCACAAAAAAATCGAGGATGAAAAGTCCTCGATTTTTTTGATTTGTAGGAAATTGCGAAAAACGCAATGACGAAAAATTAAAAATGCCGCCTTTTTCATGCACCCTCTTTGTATTCGCAAGCTGCCGCCACATTGTCGTCATGCACCGATATATCCGAATGGGTATCGGAGGGCGGATTGTCCATACCGCTGAAAACATCATCAATGCAGTCAACAGGCACAATATCTATATCAAAATTTGCAAAAGATGTCTGCATATTGTCGGACGGGATAAATACCTTTTTTACTCCGGCACGTTTTGCCGCCATTATCTTTTGTGCCACACCGCCGACAGGCTTAATATCGCCCTTTATCGATACTTCGCCCGTAAACGCAACATTGCTGTCAACCGCTTGTTCCTTTATCGCCGAATACACACTGCACAATATCGCCACTCCTGCGGACGGACCGTCAACAGGTATTCCGCCCGTAAAATTTATATGGATATTATACTGCGAAATGTCAATAAAGAAATGATTTTTCAACACCGTCATAACATTGTCCACTGCGGATTTTGCGGTTGACGTGCGTGTCAGATTGTGATTGCCCTGTTTTACGGTTTCCTTTTCGATAATGCCCGTGCAGATAACCTCGCCTCTGCCGTTGCCGACAAATTCCGCCGTACTTTCAATCGTCATAACCATTCCCGTACTGCCCGACACCGCAAGTCCGTTCACCGCACCTATGCGTTTGCCATCGGGAACGGTGTATTCATAGTTCGGGGTATACCGTCCCATTTCTATAACCTGTTCCACGTCGGACAGCTTGACAAAATCACGCTTTTCAAGCATTGCCGCACCTATTGCCGTTTGCAGAATACGCACCGCATCACGTCCGTTTTTTGCATATCGGCAAATATAATTTTGGCAATCCTGTGCGACATTCATGGATAATCTTTTTACGGCATTTCTCACAATAACCTTTAAATCGCTTTCGTCAAGCGGACGGAAATATATCTCTACGCACCTTGAACGTATAGCCGGCGGAATTTCTTCGGGACTTCTCGTGGTCGCACCTACAAGCCGAAAATCCGCCGGAATACCGTTTTGGAAAATGTCATGTATGTGTCGGGGAATATTTTTGTTTTCGCTCGAATAGTATGCACTTTCAAAAGTGACTTTTCTGTCCTCCAAAACCTTCAATAATTTGTTAAGCTGAACAGGGTGGAGTTCGCCGATTTCGTCAATAAACAGTATACCGCCGTGTGCCTTGCTGACCGCACCCTCTTTCGGCTGAGGGACACCGGCTTGTCCGTATGCACCGGCACCCTGATAGATAGGGTCGTGCACCGAGCCGATTAGCGGGTCGGCGATACTGCGTTCGTCAAAACGCATGGTTGTCGCATCGGTTTCGATAAATTTTGCGTCATTGGCAAAAGGGGACATACCGAGTTTTATTGCCTCGTTCAGTGCGACTCGTGCCGCCGCCGTTTTGCCGACTCCCGGTGGGCCGTAGATTATGACGTGCTGTGGGTTGGGGGTGCAGAGTGCAATTTTGAGTGCGTGAAGTCCCTCGTCCTGACCGATTATCTCACAAAAATTTGTCGGACGTGCTTTTTCCGTCAGCGGTTCGCTCAGCGATATATGACGCATACGGTTTAACCGTTCCAATTCCTTTTTTGAGTCGGCATTGATACTGCTCTGCGTTTCCTGCTGACTTCTCAGCTGCCGCCAGAAATATATACCTATAATTAATGTGAAGATAAACTGTACAACCATAAATACTGTCGCTAACATAATATTGCCTCCTAAAAAATGTTCTGTATTATTGTTGACAGAACAGGGAGTTTTTATGTATGCCGATTATGATTTATAATATCCGCAAAAAAAGGCGGTCTGTTAAGACCGCCCGTATCATTAATTCACTTTTAATCTGAACCAGAACTTCACGCCTATATCGGTATTTTCCACGCCGTACTTCGCCCTGTGCAAAACAAGTATATTTTTCGCTATGGACAATCCAAGTCCCGTACCGCCCGCCGAGCGGTCACGAGATTTATCAGCCTTGTAAAATCTGTCCCATACCTTTTCCAAATCTTCGCTGTCGATATGACTTCCCTCATTCTCAACCGCAAAGGTCACGTTAGACGCTTGTTTCTTTACCGATACATATATCTTCTTGCCCTCCGGCGTATGACGCACCGCATTGGTGATAAAATTATTCATAACCTGTTCTAACATATCTCGGTCAAAGTCGGCACAGATACCGTCCTTTTCACCGTCATATATAATATCGACATTCTTGTCGTCCAGTCCGTTTCTGAAACGTTTCACAATTCTGCCCGTCATGTCGGATATATCGTAATTCTTTATCGTAAGTTTCTGCACACCTGCTTCAAGCCTTGAATTTTCAAGCATATCAAGCACAAGTGCGTCCATCTTTTTCGTTTCGGATATAATGACGTTAAGGTACTTATCACGTCTTTCGCCCGATATACCGTCCGCAATGCCCTCCGAATATGCTCTGATAATGGCAAGCGGAGTTTTAAGCTCGTGCGATACCGCCGCCACAAATTCACGTCTTGCAAGTTCTATTTTGCGTTCGTGTTCAATATCATTGGTAAGCTTTTCGTTGGTGGCAACAAGCTCACGGATAGTCGTGTCGAGTTTTTCGGACATATCGTTAATATTCGCCGCCAGCTGACCGACTTCATCGTCCGACTGCACCACGCACTTTTGAGAAAAATCAAGGTTTTTCATTTTCTTGGTCACCTGCATGATGTTCACGATAGGACGTGTGATAAGCCGTGAAAACAGCACCGAAACAATCATTACCATAATCAAAGCAATGATAATCCAAATAGGGAACGAGTCACGCATAACATCGACCGCCTCATCGACCGATTTAAGCGTATTGACCGCAAATATCATCTGCGGAACACCGCCCACCTCGATTTTTTTAACCATAACAATATATTTGTTTGACGAATCTTCGGGAACGAATGTATAGTGTATACGTTCGCCGACTTTCATGTCCTCGCCGTTGTATATGCGGTTCATCCATTGTATCGCCGCCCAGGCGGAGTCGGAGCGTCTTGTGGAGCTTTGGAAATTGTGTTCATCGGGCAGGGTTATAGATAATACCGTACCCGAAATATCCGTAACGGAACTGTTTTCTCCTATTATAACTCTTAAAACCGCATTGCCGAATTCATCGGATATTGAATTGTCGGGGATAGGTGCTTTATCCTGCTTGTTTGTATCAAAGTTTGGCATAGGAACAGGCGAAAACGGTGTATTCCTGTTCGTGTTCGGCGGCTCGTTACGCTTTTTCGGAGCATTGCCGATTATATTTGACGCCCAGTGTTTATCGCCCTTCACAATCGTTGCGGGGATATATATGTTGCTTTCCGATTGATTGCTGTCGATGGTGTAGTATTCCGTCTGAATTGTGTCGCCCACTTTTATGTTAAGGTCGGTAAAAGACTTGTCGTGCACGGCACTGTCAAGACTAAGACGTATAATCTCACCGGAATCCGTCTGAACGGTCATTTCATAAGATGCGGTGTAGAGAATATTCCCCTGTTCGCCCATAATGAGGATATACGCATCATTATTTTTTGAAAAGTCCACCAACGCATTGTTTATATCATCGTCATTGCTGAGCGTTTCATATTCCTTTGCAAAACTCTCAACCTGTTTTGCAAGTTCCTGACGTTTGGAATAGGTATAAAAATTACCGTAAAAAAACGCCTGTCCGAAAAGGGTAATTGCAATATACACGCAGAATATGAAAGCGGTAAGTGCAAATACTTTCTTTGTTATAGATATATTCTTAGACATTTTGCTCACCTATCAATCCGCATTTTCGTCAAACTTGTACCCTGCTTTTATAAGCGTTTTGATGTGCTGAGCCTTGTCGCCCAATTTTGCACGGAGCTTTTTAATGTGCGTATCAACCGTACGCAAATCGCCGAAATAATCATATCCCCACACTTTCGACAAAAGCGTATCACGGGATAAAACTCTGCCCTTGTTAATCATAAGATACACCAAAAGGTCATATTCTTTCGGAGTAAGTTCTATATATTCATTGTCAGCCTGTACAGTGTGTGAATTTTGATTTACAACAATGCCGGCAAGCGAGATAACTCCGTCCTCACCGCACACATTGCCCGTTGTACGGCGGATAAGAGCGTTTGCCTTTGCAAGGAGCACTTTCGGGCTGAACGGCTTTGTCACATAATCGTCCGCACCGAGTTCGTAGCCTGTCAGCTTGTCGTCTTCCTCACTTCGTGCGGTAATCATAATAATCGGCACATCTTTTGTCTTGCGGATTTTTCTGCATACCGAAAATCCGTCTATTTCCGGCAGCATTATGTCAAGCAGAATAAGGTCAAATTCCTTTTCTTCGACCAAATCCAACGCTTCAAGACCGTCCCCCGCCTCGGTCACCTCATATCCGTCCGCCTCAAAATAATCCTTTATTACGTCACGCATCAACGCTTCATCTTCTACTATTAACACACTTAATTTCATCTCAAACCAACCTTTCTAAATTATATCAGAAATATCATTAATATAATTTTACACAATCCTTGTGTATTTGCTGTGTACAATGTGTTAAGTACAGACGAAAGATTATCTTACCATTTCGTCCTGATGTCCTGTTGCTTTGTGTGACTTGATAACGCTTTCAATCTCATCGATACTGCTTGCGGACATATCGCCGATTACAGTGTTTTTAACCGCCGAAAGAGCGTTTCCTATTTCCAGTGCACGCTGAATATCGTTGTGTTTTACAAGACCGTACAATACGCCGGCAAGATAAGCGTCGCCGCTGCCGATACGGTCGATAACCTCGATATTGTTGTACGGAGCTTCCTCATAGAAATTACCGTCATAGTATATTTTTGACGAGAAATTGTGGTGAGTAGGGCTGATGACCTCACGGCGGGTTGTCGCAACCATTTTACAGCCGTATTTTGTGGTGTAGCCTTTCATAATTTCTTCCAGTGTACCTGTTCTTTGCAACATTCTGCGTGATGTTTCTTCGGAAACGAAAAGCAAGTCTATGTAAGGGAAAATACTTTCGATAACCCCTCTTGCCTCCTCCTCGCTCCAAAGGGCGGCACGATAATTTACGTCAAATGAAATAAGAGTGCCTTGTTCCTTGAAACGTTTAATCATCTCAATGGCAACTTCACGCAGGTTTTTGTCTATTGCAAGGGAAATACTGCTTATGTGAAATATTTTTGTCTGAGCGTATATTTTCGGGTCAATCTCGTCAAGCCGAAGATGGCACATTGACGAATTTGCTCTGTCATAGATAACCGACGATTTTCTCGGATATGCACCGCTTTCGTAATAATAGATGCCAAGACGCTTTTGGTCGCTTTCGTCATAGATGATATAGTCGTCGCTGACATTTCCGTAGCGGACTTTGTTTCTGATAAAGTGACCGATTTTGTTTTTCGGCAGTTTGGTCACGATAGCCGAACGCACGCCAAGCATAGCCGCACCCGAAACAACGTTAAGTTCCGAACCGCCCGCATTTTTCTCGAAAATTTCACTCTGCGATATTTTCTCCTTGCTCTGCGGTGAAAGTCGTAGCATAACCTCGCCGAAACCGATAATATCGAAGTCACAGTCCTTTTTTAGTTCCAATCCCATTTTAAAACCCTCCTTAGTAAATTAAACATTTTCCTTTACATTTAATATATCATTTTTGCACGAGTTTGTCCAGTATAATATGAACTGTGTAAAGTAGGGGTTGTTGATGGGTTTGGTATGTTTAGTGTTCTATCCTAGCATAGACAGCATCAAAGCGTAGTGCAGACTGATGTTATCAAAATTTAGTGCAACTGACGTTGTCTAAGTTTAGCGACGGGGACGTTTCACTTCCCCATAGGTATAGGTATTAACTAAATAACTCGAACCCTTTGGAGTCCTCTTTGTCCACGTCCACAAAGAGGACGGAAAAGTCCGCAAGGGACACCCTTGACCCACACGCTGCAAAGCTATTGCAATATAGTTGTTCCCACTTTGTCGGCAAAATTCACTTATTGCCTAGGGGCGTGAATTTTGTGCCGTCCGAGCGTAATGCTTGCAATGAGTTTGATTAAACATAGGGCACAAACAAAACATAGATACGGCATACCCTCTGTGCCCACTGAATATAGATATACGCTTTTTGCGTGTCCGTTGTGGTGAGTTTAGTGGGTAGGTGCAAGTGTGGATATAAATGAAAGTGTAGTGCGACTGACGTTGACCAAGTTTAGTGGGTAAGGGTGGGTTTGGATAGAAATGCGAGTGAGTGGCTGTGGTGCACATCACTCAACAACTCATAATTTATCCTTTTGCAAAACCCGTTATTGAAATAGTCTGAAAATATGATATACTATGTATATAAACTGTAAACTTGCGAGGTGAATTTATGACAAAAAAACAACGTGCGGAAAAAGTGATTGAAATACTAAAACAAGTATACCCCAATCCGAAATGTTCGCTTATATACTCAACACCGCTTGAAATGCTTATCGCCACTCAGCTGTCGGCACAATGCACCGATGCGAGGGTTAATATAGTGACAAAGGACTTGTTCCGAAAATATAAAAATGTCCATGACTTTGCAAATGCGGACTATGACGAGTTGCAGCAAGATATTAAATCGGCGGGATTTTATAAGAACAAAGCAAAAAATATAATCGCTTGCTGTCAAAGGCTTATTGACGTGTACGGCGGTGAAGTGCCCGATAATATGGACGATTTGCTGACCCTTGCCGGTACGGGCAGAAAGACGGCTAATCTTGTTTTGGGCGAGATATTCGGCAAGAGTGCGGTTGTGATTGATACGCATAATATTCGCTTGGCGAACAGGATAGGTCTTACAAAGGAAACCGACCCCGTAAAGATAGAATTTGAAATGAAAAAATTAATTCCCGAAGCCGAACAGCTTAATCTGTGCCACAGATTTGTATATCACGGCAGAGAGGTGTGCACCGCACGAAAACCAAAGTGCGAGATATGCCGGATAAGCGAATACTGCAAATCGTTCGGGAAGATTTAAAGGAGGATTGACAGCAATGATGAAGAATAAAACTGTTGTGCTTGGCGTGACGGGCAGTATTGCGGCGTACAAGACTGCATACCTTGCAAGTATGCTCGTTAAGGCAGGGTGTGACGTGAATGTTATAATGACCCAAAATGCTACCAATTTTATTAATCCCATTACTTTTGAAACTTTAACAGGCAATAAATGCCTGACAGATACATTCGACAGGAATTTTCAGTATAATGTAGAACACGTTGCACTTGCAAAGCGTGCGGACGTATTTATGGTCGCACCGGCCTCAGCGAATGTTATCGGAAAACTTGCGAACGGTATCGCCGACGATATGCTTACCACTGTTGCACTTGCCTGCAAATGCAAAAAGATTATCTCGCCGGCAATGAATACAAATATGTTTGAAAATCCGATTGTGGGCGAGAATTTAAAGCGACTGAAAAATTTCGGTTTTGAGATTGTCAAGCCCGCATCGGGCAGACTTGCGTGCGGTGATACGGGTGCCGGAAAGATGCCGTCCGAGGATATTTTATTCGACTATATCGAAAGAGAAATAGCCTGCGTGAAGGATTTGGCTGGTGTGAAGATATTGGTTACCGCCGGAGCAACAAAGGAGAAAATAGACCCTGTAAGATACATCACAAACCATTCAACGGGCAAGATGGGTTATGCACTTGCAAAGGCGGCAATGCTGAGAGGTGCGGAGGTTACTTTGATAAGCGGAGAAACGCATATCAGAAAACCGAGTTTTGTAAAGTGTATCGACGTCGAGAGTGCGGAGGATATGTACAATGCGGTTGCGGCGGAATATGAAAATCAGGCGATAATATTAAAGGCGGCGGCGGTTGCGGATTACACCCCGTCAGATATAAGCGACCAAAAGATAAAAAAATCCGACAGCGACATGAGCATACCGCTTACCCGTACAAAGGATATACTTGCATTTTTGGGTGAAAACAAACTGCCCCGTCAGTATTTGTGCGGATTTTCCATGGAAACGCAGAACCTTGTGGAAAATTCAAGAAAGAAACTCGAAAAGAAAAATGCCGACATGATTGTGGCAAATAATTTAAAGGTCAGCGGAGCGGGATTCGGCACTGACACAAATGTGGTGACACTTATTACAAAGGACAGTGTGACAGAACTTGCGATAATGTCAAAGGACGAGGTTGCACACAAAATTTTAGATGTGATAACGGAAAGCAGACTATAATATTAAGAAAGGAAATATAAACTATGAAAATGACGTTTCGTTGGTACGGCGAAAATAATGATTCGGTAACATTATCGCAAATCCGCCAGATACCGAATGTGACAGGTGTTGTGGGTGCACTGTTTGACGTGCCTGTCGGCGAGGCTTGGGAACAGGAACGGATTAACGCACTGAAAAAACAGGTGAATGATGCCGGACTTGAATTGGAGGTTATTGAAAGCGTAAATATTCATGAGGATATCAAGCTTGGCGTACCGTCAAGAGATAAGTATATCGAAAATTATATCACCACGATAAGACGTTTGGCAAAGGCAGGAATTAAGGTTATATGCTACAATTTCATGCCGATATTCGACTGGCTGCGTTCAGACCTTGCATATCCGCTTGCGGACGGTTCAAACGCACTTTGCTATATCGATGAAAAGGTTAAAAGTGTTGACCCGATAGACCTTGTCAGAAATATTGACCAAAATTCAAACGGGTTTTCGCTTCCGGGCTGGGAACCCGAACGGCTTGCGGAGCTTGAAAGTCTGTTTGAGCAGTACAGAGAGATGAACGAGGAAAAATTGTTTGAAAATCTGGAATATTTCCTGAAAGCGATTATCCCCGTTTGCGAGGAATGTGACGTAAAAATGGCGATACACCCCGATGACCCGCCGTGGGGTATTTACGGCTTACCGAGAATTGTGACCTGCAAGGAAAATTTGGACAGGCTTGTGCATTTAGTAGACAGTCCGTATAACGGCTTGACTCTTTGCAGCGGTTCGCTCGGTGCAAATAAAAATAACAATATTCCGGAACTTGTACGTCATTTCGGCAAAATGGGCAGAATACACTTTGCACATATCCGCAATATCAAGTTCTTTGGTGAGCGTGATTTCCATGAATCATCGCATTTTTCGGCGGACGGCTCACTGGATTTGTACGAGATTATGAAGGCTTACTATGACATAGGCTTTGAAGGCTACATACGTCCCGACCATGGCAGAATGATATGGAACGAGAAAGCACGTCCGGGCTACGGCTTGTATGACCGTGCTTTGGGAATAGCATATCTTAACGGTCTGCTTGAAGCGATACAAAAAGAGAACAGATAAAATTGAAAAAATATAAAATATGTATTGCAAATATGAAGTAAATCGTGTATAATATTGTTATACAGTGTTAATTTTGCAGAATTAATGCGTGTTTGCGGAATATTTAATATTGAAAAGTAAACCAAAGAGGGTTTGGAAAGTTTTATTTTCCATACCCTCTTTTTTATTTTCTTTAAAAGAGAATAAGAGATATTTTTCTTAAACCTTGCAGGAAAGGACGGGATTTTATGAATGAAGTTGTAATATCATCATCATTGGAAAACTATTTGGAAACAATCTATATGCTGTCGCTCAAACATAAAAGCGTGAGGATTACCGATGTGGCAAGAGAATTATCCATATCCAAGCCGAGTGCAAATCGTGCCGTAAACGCCCTTAAAGCACAGGGTTTGGTGGAGCATGAGCCATACAGCCATATCACGCTGACAGAGGAGGGAACGGCTTTTGCGGAGGGCGTTTACACAAGGCATCTGCTTTTGAAAAAATTTTTGCAGAATGTTTTGTCGGTAGAACCGCATATCGCCGAAAAAGAAGCGGGAATGATTGAACATTCGCTCAGTCAGGAAACGGTTAATAAACTGGAATATTTTGTAGATGAATATTTGAATAAGTAATTCAGAATGTCGGCTTATTAATTTTTTTGTTAAATATTTTAGACGCTTGACCTAAACTTTAACGGAAACTATTTTAAGTTTGTATGTAATCTGAATTGATATACCCAAAAAATTTTTGGGTATATTTTTTTAAAAATTGCAGTAAAATATTAAAACAGAGGGCAAAAAGCGTGAAAAAAATTATATAAAAAAGCTAGTGTTCATGCGGTTTGTGAGAGGTTTGCAAAAAAAGTTTAAAAAAATATAAAAAAAGTGTTGACAAAAGGTATAATGTTTGCTATAATAAATCTCGTCAGTTCGGGTGAACGCCCCGATATGACACAAACCTTTGGGAGTATAGCTCAGCTGGGAGAGCGTCTGCCTTACAAGCAGGATGTCACAGGTTCGAGCCCTGTTACTCCCACCATCTTAAATTTTTATTTAAGATATTAAAATTGGGTATGGTCCGGTAGTTCAGTTGGTTAGAACGCTAGCCTGTCACGCTAGAGGTCGTGGGTTCGAACCCCATCCGGATCGCCAATTTGCCTCTGTAGCTCAGTCGGTAGAGCAAGGGACTGAAAATCCCTGTGTCGATGGTTCGATTCCGTCCGGAGGCACCATATATGCGGGAGTGGCTCAGTGGTAGAGCGTCACCTTGCCAAGGTGAACGTCGCGAGTTCGAATCTCGTCTTCCGCTCCATAAAGTAGACAGAGGACGCGTAAAGCGTCTTTTGTTTACTAAAACTTAATATGGCGCCATAGCCAAGTGGTAAGGCAGAGGTCTGCAAAACCTTTATTCCCCAGTTCAAATCTGGGTGGCGCCTCCAATAGTTAGGTGTTATGACTGAGTTAGGCTCGGTTGTAATGCTTAATATGGTCCGGTAGTTCAGTTGGTTAGAACGCTAGCCTGTCACGCTAGAGGTCGTGGGTTCGAACCCCATCCGGATCGCCACAAAATAGGTGTTGTAGACGACTACAACGCTTATTTTTTTATGTGATGAAAGATAAAATAAAAGAGAGGCGGATAGTATGGAAGAAAGAAAAGAGAATAAAATGGGCGTCATGCCTGTAAACAAACTACTTATTAATATGTCATTGCCTATAATGATTTCTATGCTTGTGCAAGCATTGTATAATATTGTTGACAGTATATTTGTAGGAATGTATAATCCTGACGCATTGACGGCGGTATCGCTTGCGTTCCCCGTGCAGTCGCTTATGATTGCGTTTTCTGTCGGTACAGGTGTGGGTATTAACTCGCTTTTGGCAAGACGTCTTGGAGAAAAACGTTTTGAGGAGGCTAATGCGTCGGCTACCAACGGTTTGTTTTTGGCAGCTGTAACGGCTGTCATATTCGCTGTTTTGGGCGGAATATTTTCACATACATTTATGGCGGCATTTACAAAAAATCAGACCGTTGTAAAAATGGGTACGGAATATCTTATGATATGTACAATATTCTCGATAGGCTCATTCTTGCAGGTAACCGCCGAAAGACTTCTGCAAGCAACGGGACAAACTATCTATAATATGATTACACAGCTGAGCGGTGCTATTGTGAACATTATCCTTGACCCGATTTTGATATTCGGTCTTTTCGGATTGCCGAAAATGGGTATTGTCGGTGCGGCTGTTGCAACGGTAATAGGTCAGTTTGTCGGAATGGGCTTGGCGATTTACTTAAATCATAAGAAAAATCATGAAATATCTATCAGCTTTAAAGGGTTTAAGCCAAACGGTAAAATTATCGGAGATATTTATAAGGTAGGTTTTCCGTCAATCATCATGCAGTCGGTTACATCTGTTATGACCGTGGGAATGAATAAAATTTTGGGTTCGGACAATGCGATTACCGTATTGGGCGTATACTTTAAATTGCAGAGCTTTATATTCATGCCTGTGTTCGGTCTTAGCAGCGGTATGGTGCCTATTGTCGGCTACAATTTCGGTGCAAGACATAAGGACAGAATTGTGGCTACCATTAAAATGGCGGTTATATTGTCGGTGTCGATAATGTTTGTCGGCATGGTAGTATTTCTGGCAGTACCGAAAGCATTGCTTTTGATGTTTGGTGCGGCTGATGAAGTGGTAAAGTTGGGTATACCGGCACTTAGGATTTTGAGTTTGTCATTCTGTCTGGCAGGTGTGGGTATAATACTGTCATCGGTATTTCAGGCAATCGGCAACGGTGTGCTTAGTCTTATCATGTCGCTGATAAGACAGCTTGTGGTTATTTTGCCTGTTGCATTTATATTGAACATATTATTCGGTGTGAACGCCGTATGGTACGCATTTTTGATTGCTGAGGGTGTATCTTTGGCATTGGGACTGATACTGTACAAGAGAGTATACACGAATGTACTTAGCAAATTATAAGGTAAATAGGAACACCTCGGTTATAATAATCGAGGTGTTTTTTTGTGGAGATTAAGTGTATAGATGCAAATTATGATTTCCCCCCTTAGTCCCTTTTCTCTCATTCAGCGGATATTTTCACCGGCGGTACAGTATAATAATAGTACCCTTAAAAAATATACGGGAGATGGTATTTATGAAAAAGACTAAATTAAGTGTATCCGAAAAAGTGAAAATAGGCTCGCTTGTACGTTCGGGATTGATTAGGGATTTATATGAACAGAATATTCTCACAGATAAACAATTTGAACTTCTGCTAAACAGTGTTTACACCGCCACATAATTATGCGTGTGTGTGCGTATTGCAGAGTGTCTACCGACAAAACCGACCAGATAAACTCTATGCAAAATCAGATTGATTATTTTACATCATATATTAACGCACATTCGGACTGGGAATTTGTGAAAATCTATTCCGATGAGGGTATAAGCGGAACACTGACAAGCAAACGTATCGGATTTAATACTATGATTAACGATTGCAAAAACGGCAAAATAGACATCATTCTGACGAAAGAAGTGTCACGTTTTGCACGAAATACGGTCGATACTTTAAACTACACACGTCTGTTAAAGAAATACAATGTATATGTGATTTTTATTAACGATAATATCGACACCCGGCAGAATGACGGTGAGTTCCGCCTTACGATTATGGCTGGTATTGCTCAGGAGGAATCACGCAAAACGTCCGACAGGGTGAAGTGGGGTCAAAAGCGTGCAATGGAAAAGGGTGTGGTGTTCGGCAACAACTCATTATACGGATTTAATATAAAAGACGGCATTTTGTCGATAGACAGCGGTCAGGCGGAAATTGTAAAGCTGATATATCACAAATTCCTAAACGAGAAAAAAGGCACGCACATAATAGCACGGGAACTTGACCAAAGCGGTATTAATGCACCCAGGTCGGACAAATGGAGCGGCAGTATGATTTTACGCATTTTACGCAACGAGAAATACTGCGGTGACCTGTTGCAGAAAAAATCAATAACAACCGACTTTATCACGCACAGCCGTACAGTAAATACCGCCGAGGACAAAATATACATAAAAGACCACCACGAGGCGATAATACCGAGAGCAATGTGGCGGAGTGTGCAGACCGAGCTTGACGCACGTTCCAAAATAGTTAAGCCGTCGCACAAGTATTGGTGTTCGGGGAAAATATTTTGTGCGAACTGCGGAAAACGGTTTATTGCAAAGAGAAAGAAAAACTGCGACTATATAACATGGGTATGCGACTGCGGAATACATACGATAAACAGCAGAGTGTTAAACGCCTGTATGGAATACGTTATAAACAGTATGGATTTGGATATGACGGCGATTGTGCAGACGCTGACCGATGAGATTAACGAGCTGTCACAGCCCGACTGCGGTGCGGTTATAAAACAAAGCGAAAAGAAAATATCAGAACTGGGAAAAAAGAAATGCAGAGTATTGGAAAGCTATTTTGACGGAACTATCGACAAAACCGAAATGGAATTTTTTAAATCAAAGTACGATACGGAAATAAGTAATTTAAAATCAACTGTTTCAAATCTGAAAAACACTTCTCGCCCGTCTGACGGCATTATTATAAAAGATGACATTATAAAACTTATTCCCGCATCGCAGAATGTATACAATGCGATTACCGATAAAATTATTATACACGATGATTTTTTGGAGGTATTTGTATATGAAATTAATCCGCCGTTCAGACTGGCATACACAGCACACGGGTACAAGAAAAATTATACCGTGAAAATTGAGGAGCGGTGATTTTAATTTGTAGGAAATCGCGTAAAACGCAATGACGAAAAATCAAAAACGCTGCCTTATTCCCACGCCCGCAGGCGGTGCTTCTATCAGAAGCTTTTTTAATTTGTAGGAAATTGCGTAAAACGCAATGACGAAAAATCAAAAACGCTGCCTTATTCCCACGCCCGCAGGCGGTGCTTCTATCAGAAGCTTTTTTATTAAAATTATGAATAAATTATGTACTTTCATTTAGCAATATTATTAATCAATAAAATCGTTATATTTATATAAAATATTGTTAAAATCATGTACAAATACACATTTTTCAACCAATAAGTAAATATTTATATTAATTAATTCACAATAGCAAACTGCCTTTTCTCAGTCAAAAAACATATAGTTGTAAATTTTGTTCATAATTTATTCACAAAATTTACATTTTCCTATTGACAAATTATATGTGACACTGTAAAATGTTATATGATGATTGTATGTGAGGAGGGTTAAAAAATGGATATTGAAACCAGAAATGAACTTATAGACATTTGTATTCTTTCGTTGCTTAAAAAAGAAGGGTGTTACGGATATTATATTTTGAAAAGCGTAAGAGATTATGCGGAGGATATGTCCGAACAAGTATTGTATTGTATTCTGAAAAGACTTGAAGCAAGCGATATGATTTCTTCCTATTCTATGGAGTATAACAACAGACTTCGTAAATATTACTCGCTTACCGAGCTTGGGACTACTCACGTTAATAAATTTCTGAATAAATGGCGTGAAATTGCGGACGCATATAATTTTGTAACCCAGGACAGAAGTGAAAAGAAAAGGAGATGGCTATCGTGACAAGAGAAAAGTTTTTCAATATGTTCCTGTTCTATTTGAAACAAATTCCTCAGGAGGAAGGCTTTAAGGCTGCAACTTTTTTCAGCGATATGATAGATGACAAAATGGAGGACGGTATATCCGAAGATGCGGCTTTGAAAGATTTGGGTGCACCGGACGAGTTGGCAGCGTATGTACTGAAAAATGCGTATAACATAACTCCCGAATTCGGAAAATACACCGATGAACCAATGCAGCAGCCTGTTATGTCGATACCTACTCCGACAGCTGCCGCAAGCAAGGATAAGATTTATACAAGCGACAGCGACGATATCAAGCAAATTAATATACGACTGAAAAATCTTGACGCTGAGGTTGTTGTATCAAAAGACGATAAAATACATATTCATTATACGGAAAGCGACCATTCCGCTCTTTCGATAAACGAGGCTAACGGATTGATTGATTTCTCATTCCTTGCAGGCGGTAACGAAGGATTGGGTCTTAAAGGCTTATTCGGCGGCAAGAAAAAAGAGGCGACTCCTGTGGTGTTGTTGGAAGTGCCTACTAAATATAAAGAAAGTCTGGATATAACATCGGACAACGGTGCCGTTAAAATTCAGGGTATCGCAAATGCGAATATTATTGAATGTACAACAAAAAATGCTACAATCAGAGTGCTTGACACAAATGCGTCATGTATCCATGCAAGAACGACAAATCATCGTGTGACGATAAACAATGTCAGTGTTGAAAAGGATTTGTCGGCTACAACATCTAACGCAAGCATTGACGTGAGCAAAACTATCGGCGAATCGGTAGCCTGCAAAACAACAGGCTCGGAAATTACTCTTACAAGCGTTGACGTTAAGAATATGATTCAAGTATCGACAACCAATGCTTATATAGAAATCAAAGAAATTTCAGGTAACTACATCGACCTTCGTACTACGGGTGCGAGAATTTCGGGTACTATCGTGGGAAATATCAACGATTATTCTATCACAAGCAAATCTTCCGGCGGAAAAAGCAATCTGCCGAATATTCCGTTCGGCGTTAAACGTTTGTCGGCGGTTACGTCAAAAGATAATATTAATATTACCTTTAAAGAACCTGTTCAGTAACAGAAATTTACAGGCAAGCCATTCAGTACGTTGGCTTGCCTTTTTTGTATATTATAAGCTTATCAATATTTATAAGAAGTATTAGTCATTTATAATTTTAAATATATCTATGATTTTTTTTACCATGTTGGGCGGAGAATTTACAGCAATATTAAAAAGTTCACGCAAATCCTCACGATTTTCAAAAACACGAACATATTCCGATATTTCATTTTCGATATTTGGTATATCTTTATCATTGCTTTTGCACAGCAGCCATGCCGGATTTACTTTTAATTCTTTTGCGATTGATTCTACAACAGGGAGCTTGATTTTTCCTATTGCACCCGATTCATATCTTTGTATGGTGGACTTCGCTACGCCGACTTTATTTGCGACTTCGTCCAATGATAGTCCGAGTTCTAAACGAGTTTCCTTAATTCTTTGACCGATTTTGAAATTTTCCACTTAACAATCACCTTCCTTCTGTAACTATTATATCACTTAATTTTGCATTATGCAACAAGAAGTTGATTTTGTCGACAAAAAAGTTGCACAATGCTATTGACAAAAGTCGGTATTCGTGCTAATATATATACAGTAGTTGCGTAGTGCAACAAAAATGAAGGAGGTGAAATATGTATGGTAAATTCAAAGAAATTGAAAAAAAGAATTCGCAGTTATGGGTTTACCCAAAAAGAGATTGCAAGTATGCTGGGTATGTCAAGTTCGCTTTTTAGCATGAAACTTTTGAATAAAAGGGTGACTACATTAGACGATGCAGAAGCTTTGGCACACATTCTTAACATCAAAAATGAAGAATTCGGAGAATATTTTCTTGCAAAATTCGTTGCTTAGTGCAACGAAAATTTACGAAAATTTAGTAAAACAAAACTTCGAGAAACGTGAATATAATGGGGTGATTTTTTTTGTATACTGACGATTTATATGGTACAGACGAATATTTTGAACGTATTAACTTTAATGAAAGTTATAATTATGATTGTCAAATGAATGTGTGCAATAAATGTGGGAAAAATGAAGATGAGGTAAGATTGTATCAGCGTGATAATTACAGTTGTGTTTTGTGCGAAGATTGTGCTGCGGCGGAACTTAGAGAATTGCTCACCGAATACGGGGACAAAATGGATAAAAATATCCGTGATTGGTATGAATGTGTGTTGGACAGATGCGATTTCGGCGGAATTGTTCGGGAGGAATATGTATGTATATAAAGGAACGATTGAAAAAGTACAGTATGCTTTGCAAAGAGATAAAGCAGATTGAGCAGGAGATAAGTCAGCTGGAATATACTTTGCGGAAAATGGATATTGCTCTTATGCCGGTTAAACCGCTGACAGGGGCAGAGATTAAAAATGTTCAGGATAAATTATTGAATTTGGGTGAAAAATATGTAGAGAAACTGGAATTGATGTATGAGGAGCGTTTGGAGCTTGAAAGATACATATCCAAACTCGACGAAGGCATGGAACGTATTATACTGCGATACAGATACATTGATTTGTTCCAATGGCGGGCAATAACCGGCAAAGTGGGTTATGAACAAGCACAGGTGTATCGTATTCACAATCGGGCAATGGACAAGCTGGATAAATTGTGTGCGTAATTATTCGGCGAACAAATTTGCGTGCATAGTTTTACATAATGCAAGGTTATAAATGCGGATTTTAAAGTAATCCCACTTATTCACGAAGTTATTCACGATAACGTGAATAACTTCGTGTGTTTTTTAACGAAAATCAGACTTATCCACGGTGTTGGCGATATAGTGGATAAGTTTATTCACTATATTGAAGTTTACATAAAGTCGGGAAATGGATTGTTGCTGTGAACAAATGTATAGGTGTGGTGGCTGATTGCTTATGCAAGAACAAATCATAATTTATTCATTTACCGCCTTGCAATTATACCACATAAGAGGTATAATACTATAATATAAACTAGGATTATTATTGTTATAATTAAATGATACCGGATGGGTAGGATATTATGAATTTTGACGAAACAAAAGAACGTGCACTGTGTATACTGGATTTTCGTATGCACTCACGCTATGAACTGAAAACAAAACTTCTGCAAAAGGGTGCGGAGGCGGATATTGCCGAGGCGGTTTTAGACGAACTTGCCGATTATGGTATAATTAACGACAGCGAATTTGCAAGAGCGTTAATCCGGCACCTTGCCGAGAATAAAATGTACGGCAAAAGACGGATAAAATCGGAATTGTCCAAACGTGGGGTGGACAGCGAAACCGCAAATATCGCTTTGGAGGAGTTTGAGTTCGATGAGAAAGAACAGCTTTATCCGCTTGTTGAAAGGAAATTAAACGGTGACTTTGAGAAAAAAAGTATCGACAGAACGGTGCGGTATTTTGCAAATCATGGTTACAGTATAGGCGATATTTTCAACTGTATAAATTTAGTTAAAGAGAATTATGACGAGGAATAGAAAGGAATTGACATGGGATATAATATAGGAATTGTTTCATTGGGCTGTGCGAAAAATCAGACAGACGCCGAAATTATGCTCGGACTGCTTGCCGGTGAGGGACACAAGATTGTGGCTGACCCGGAAGTGGCGGACGTTATTATTGTAAACACCTGCGGATTTATCGAGTCGGCAAAGCAGGAATCGATAGACACCATTTTGGAAATGGCAGAGCACAAAAAGGGCAGATGCCGTCTGCTTATTGTCACAGGCTGTTTGGCAGAACGTTACAATACCCAGCTTATGGACGAATTGCCGGAGGTTGACGCTATATTGGGTACGGGCGACTATGACAGGATTGCCGAAACAATAAACAATGCAATCGGCGGTGAAAGAAGTGCGATATTCGGACACAAGGACAGAGATGTTGACGAGGGTCTGCCGAGAATTTTAACCACGCCGAGCCACAGTGCATATCTTAAAATTGCGGACGGCTGCGACAACAACTGCACATACTGTGCCATTCCGCTTATCAGAGGTCATTTCAGAAGCCGCAGAATAGAGGATATTGTGAAAGAGGCACGCTTGCTTGCACAAAACGGTGTTAGGGAGCTTATTATCATCGCACAGGACACTACACGCTACGGTAAGGATTTATACGGCAAATACTCGCTTGACGTATTGCTTGAAGAACTTTGCAAGATAGAGGAGATACACTGGATTCGTCTGCATTATTTCTACACCGAGGCGGTGACGGACGAACTAATCGAAACTATCGCAAAGCATGACAAGATTTGCAACTACATCGATATGCCTATTCAGCACGCAAACAATGACATTTTAAGACGTATGGCAAGACGTACAAACAAGGAGCAAATCCGTGAGAGAATACAAAAGTTCCGTGACAAGCTTGACAACTGCGTGATAAGAACATCTATTATTGTGGGTTTTCCGGGCGAAACGGACGAACAGTTTGAGGAATTGTGCGATTTTGTAAAGGAAATGCGTTTTGACAGAATGGGCGTGTTTGCATATTCGCCTGAGGAGGATACGGCGGCGGTTAATTTCGACGGTCAGCTTGACGAGGAAACCAAGGAAAAACGCCGTGATATTCTTATGACTATCCAGCAGGAAATATCGAGAGAGCTTAACGAGGAGAAAATGGGTTCTGTTATCGAGGTGCTGACCGAGGGATATGATGCGGACAACTTTATGTACTACGGCAGAGGTACGGGCGACAGTATCGGTGTTGACGGCAGAGTGTATTTTGCGGCACATGATGAAGTGCAGATAGGCGAGTTTGTAAAGGTGAAACTGCTTGATTTTGACGAATATGACGTTACAGGCGAGATTATTGACGATTAAAAAGGGGATTTTATTATGAATACAGCGAATAAACTTACTCTCATCAGGGTTATTTTAGTACCGTTTTTTATGGCATTTCTTATGATGAGCAAACCGGTATATCATTGGATTGCGTTGGTGATATTTATTATTGCGTCTGTTACGGACTGGTGCGACGGATATATCGCAAGAAAATATAATCAGATTACCACATTCGGAAAATTCGTTGACCCGCTTGCGGATAAAATGCTTACCACCGCCGCATTTGTGGTGTTTGCTGCGGACGGAACAATAAGTCCGTGGGCATTGTTTATAATATTGGCGAGAGAATTTGTGGTTTCGGGTGTACGCTTGGTTTCGGTTGCGGAGGGCAAGGTTATTGCGGCGAGCATCTGGGGCAAGCTGAAAACGGTTATGCAGATGATTTCGATTATTGCGGCTATCGTATTGAAAAATGCGGACTTTATTCCGTACAGCGAAGTATTTGCACAGCCTGTAATAAGTATCCTGATTTGGGTTACCGTGATTGCGACGGTTTTGTCGGGTGCGGACTATTTGGTTAAGAACCGGAATTTGATGAAGTTGAAATAACAGAGGTAGATTTATGAAAAAGATTACAAGTCTTATAAGACGTGCGATTGAAGAATATGATATGATTGATGACGGCGACAGAGTTGCGGTCGGGGTGTCGGGCGGCAAGGACAGCTTGGCACTGCTGCACGCTCTTGCGGATTTGAGCAAGTATTATCCGAAAAAGTTTGAGGTTGTGGGTATTACCTTAGACATGGGCTACAATGCGGATTATTCAAAGATACAGGAAATGTGCGACAGACTCGGAGTGCAGTATATAATAAAGAAAACAAATATCAAAGAGATAATTTTTGATTTGCGTCACGAGAAAAATCCATGTTCACTGTGTGCGAAGATGCGTAGGGGTGCGTTGAATGACGTGGTAATAGAACAGGGCTGCCGCAAGGTGGCATTGGGACACCACAAGGACGATGTTTTGGAAACATTCTTCCTGAGCCTGTTCTATGAGGGACGAATTAACTGTTTTTCGCCTGTGACCTATCTTGACAGAACGGACATATACCAAATCAGACCGATGATTTTTGTGCCGGAAAAGGATATTATCGGAGCGGCAAGACGATTGCCTCTGCCGGTTGTGCACAATGAATGTCCCGCAAACGGATACACGAAACGTCAGGAAATAAAAGACCTGATAAAACAGCTTGACAAGACGACAAATCCCGGACTTAAAACAAGACTGTTTACCGCAATTAAGGACAGCACGATTGACGGCTGGCGGGTGGACAAATAAGTGGACAAATAAAATGAAAGGTGTGAAAAATTAAATTCACACCTTTTTGTTTTGTTTAGTCTGCGAGTAGCATGATGGCGAACTGTTTAATTTGTAGGAAATTTCGTAAAACGCAATGACGAAAAATCAAAAATGCCACCTTAGTCCTACGCCCGCAGGCGGTGCTTCTATCAGAAGCTTTTTTATGGGTTTATAGCCTCTTTTATTTTAAATGCGAGATTTAGTGCAACGGCTTTCAAACTGATATAACGCTGCAACAATTCCCGTGCGTGAATGATTGCATCAAGTGCCTGAACAACAGTTGTTTCGGAAACGGTGACGCTTTTTTTTCTAAGCTCGTTTATCATGTCGGAGTTGATTATATCGTCTGTGTTTCCGCACTGCAAAAACATTATATCACGGATAAAATCACTCAGAAAATCCAGAACAAGATTTATATTATCCTTATTATTTTCCAAAAACTCGGACACATCATAGGCGGTGAGCCTGTTTGATGAAAATATCGGTGTGAGTATATCAAAACAGCTTTGCCTCATCTGCTCAAATACCTCGCTTGCGACTATTTCGTCCACCACTCCCGGTATGCCCTGTGAATACTTTGCAAGGAAATTCGCACGGTACTGCTCTGTCGGATATTTCTCTTTTATATATTCGAGTATTCTGCTTTCGCTAAGCTCTGGAAAACGTATAAGCACCGAGCGTGACAATACGGTCTGCAAAAGCGGTGCGGACGATGTAACCACTATGATGAATACGGTGTATTCGGGCGGTTCTTCGAGGATTTTTAAAAATCCGTTTTGTGCCTGTTCGGTCAGTATGTCGCCGTCATCTATTATATACACCTTGTGCGGAGCGGCGAACGGCTTTACATATGCGTCGGTAGCAATGGTACGGATTTGGTCAACGCCGATGGTTTTGCGGTCTTTCGGAGCGGTAACGTGGATAATGTCGATGTTGGTGTTGCTCTTTGCCTGTACACATGACGGACATTTTCCGCACGGCACTATCTCGCCCGTACAGGTCAGAGCGGCAGCGAAAAGCCTTGCCGCCTCATGCTTGCCAAGCCCCTTTGCACCCTCGAATATATACGCATGGCTGTTTCTGCCCTGCTTTATCGAATTAATCAATCCTTTTAACAGATTTTCGTGGTATATATCAGAATAACCATACATAAATTATTTACCTCATTCCAAAAAATAAACCGCAGAAACGATTATGTAACTGCGGTTGTTAAATTCATCAGTCCTCTGTCCGGCACATGCAAATACATTTTAATGTAGCGTCCGTCTGAACTACCTTCGGCCCGATTTGCACAATCGGATAAGAGAAATTATCCGGGTCGATATATGCTACCTTTGCGATACTTCCGTTTGACAAAAGCACCGACTTGCCGATTAACTCGGCAGGCATATTTGAAAGGAACACATTTACTATATCAATGTCAAGGTCGGTAAAACTGCTCTTGGCAAACTCCTCCAAAATCTCAAACGGAGAATGAGCCTCTTTGTATGCACGTCTTGTAACCATTGCGTCGTAAATATCCGAAACGGCGGTAATTCTTGCCGCACGGGAGATTTTTTCAAATTTCAGTCCGTCGGGATAACCTGAGCCGTTCACCTTTTCGTGGTGATTTCTTGCGGCGGTCAATACATCGGGATTGATTTCACCGGAGTTTATAAGCATATCATATGAATAAACAGGGTGTGTTTTTATAATTTCAAATTCGTTCCTTGTAAGTGCTGACGGCTTGTTTAAAATTTCAAGCGGGATTTTCAATTTTCCTATATCGTGCACAAATCCGCCCGTGATAAGTGAGGATATTTCACGCTCGGTAAGTCCGAGCCATTTCCCGATAAGTCCGTTCAAGAATGCAACGTTGGCACTGTGTGTATACAAATATTCGTCAGCGTCACGCACACTGTTAATCAGCTGAAAAATAGTAGCCGCATCAACGCTCATTATCTTATCCTGAATAATTTTTGTTACAATACTTACAGCCTCACGGGGAATAGTATTCGTTGCGGAAATTGTATCGAGAATATGAACTGCTTTTTCTTTGATTGATTTGTAATTTGTATCGAATTCCAAACGTTTAAGAATACTTTCATACTGCTCAATCTGGTCAACAATTTTCTGATAATTTTCTTTTTCTACATATAAATTGCCGTAAGTGCTTTCAAGCTGCTTAACCTTTTGTATCAATTTTTGAGTAAGCAGTGCACTTTTAAATACTAGCACATAATTATTTTTATATTTACAAAATAAATCGGCGGCGATAAACATTCCCTCGAAAAGTTTATTCGAGTCGATTTTTACAAAACCTTGGTTATTGACAGGCATTTAACAATATCCCCCTCGCTGTACTGATTTTTGACATAAATCATTATTAATTATAAATTATTTGTGTAAAAATTGCAATATATAATACAAAAAATGTTCAGAATTAATTCTTATACATACATACGCATTTTATGTTATTGTCGATTTGGAAAACATCTGTGCCGACCTTAACGATAGGGTGAGAAAGGTTGTTTTCGTCAATAAACATGATTTCGGCAATACTGCCGTTTGACAAAAGCACCGACTTGCCCAAAAGCTCGTTTGGCATATGTTCAAGGAAAATTTTAACCAATTCCATATCAAGATTGATAAAACTGCCCCTTGCAAATTCCTCCAAAATCTCGAACGGAGAATGTGGAGCTTTATACACACGTCTTGTAATCATAGCGTCATATACATCGGAAATGGCGGTAATTCTTGCAGGAATAGAAATGTCATCATAGACAAGACCGTCGGGATAACCCGAGCCGTTCACCTTTTCGTGATGATTTCGTGCGGCTGTAAGGATTATCGGGTTTGTTTCGCCCGAATTTAATAAAATGTCGTATGAATAAACAGGGTGTTTTTTTATAACTTCAAATTCTTCGGGAGTGAGCTTGCCCGGCTTGTTCAGAATTTCATCGGGAATTTTCAGCTTGCCGATGTCATGCAAAAGACCGCCGCTGATAAGTGCGGAGGATTCGGTTTTGCTCATACCGAGCCACTTTGCCATAAGTCCGTTCAAAAATGCGACATTGGCACTGTGCGTATACAAATATTCGTCAACAGAGCGGACGTTATTCAAAAGCTGGAATATTACCGCAGTATCGACTTTAATAATTTTTTCCTGTATAGCCTTTGTGGTATCCTGAGAAATCTCCTGTGGAACGGTATTGGTTTCCGAGATTTGGTCAAGCATATTATTTGTTGTATTTTTCAAATCCGTGTAATTGGTTTCAAACTCCACGCTTTCAAGATTTTTGACAAAATGCTCCGACTGCATGGAAACGTCCTCATAATCATGACTTTCCATAAATAAACTGCCGTATGAAGCTTGAAGATGTTTTATCTTTAAAAGCGTTATTTTGTCAAGAGTAACAGAACCACGCATAACCAATACATATGTATCCTTGTGCATACAATAAAGGTCGGAAGGGATATACATACCCTCGTGAAAAATTTTAGCATCTATTTTTGAAAAAGTTTGTGTTCCGCCTAACATTGTTTTACTCCTTTTTTATCTCATATATAACATACTGTATAAATAATCCCCTCTTATTATATATTATTTTATATAAAAAATCAATATATGTGACATATTTTAGGAATAAATTTTTAAAAAAATTATATTTTGAATACATGGTTTCTAATTAATGGAAAATATTTTTAAGTATATTTTAAAAAAATAAAAATTTTCTTATGTTGTGAAAAATTTAAAGCAGAAAACATATAAAATATCTTGTTTATTGTAATTATTAGTGATATAATATAATCGTAATGCGTATACTTGGGAGAATATAGAGTACACATTGACAAAAATTTAACGAAGGAGGCGGAAAAGTGCTTATTGCGGATTTACACAATCATACTGCTTACAGCTATGACGGGTCAAACTCACCCGAACAGATTATTGAAAATGCGGTAAAACACAGGATTGATGTCATCGGTATCAGCGACCATCAGTTCAGCGTGCGTGAAAAGCTTGCCGACTATCTTCGTCATATTTATGCGTGCAGAGAAAAGTACAGGAACGACATTACGGTTTTGTGCGGACTGGAAATAGGTACTCGCCCGAAACCCGACGATTTCCTTGCGTCAAATTCGGGACTTTTGGACTATTGTTTATTTGAAAGTCTTGACTCTATGACGGCTATGGATTTTTACGAGTTTTTGGAGTGGAGCAAGCTGTTCAAATGCCCGATTGGATTTGCTCATACAGATGTATTTGCACTGTCCGAGAGATACGGTCTTGACGTACTTAAAATAATGCGTGAGAGAAATATCTTTTGGGAGATTAATATATCGGGTAACTACAATTATTATTACGATTTTCTCACCAACGGGAAAAAACAGCAGGCCGTGAAAAAAAGCGGTGTGTTCGTGAGCATCGGTTCGGATACACATTATCTGGGCGAATACAATTTCGGCAAACTGATGCGTGCACATAAATTATATGAAGTTTTGGGACTTCGCAGTGTGTTTGGCGAGTAAATCGGTTTACATAATCAGAAAATAAATGCAGTTTATGATTATGCGTACAAAAAGTCTTTATTTGACTATGTTTTTGGTGAGTTTTTTTCATTTAAACCCTTTACAAATGTAGTCTTATAATATATAATTAAATAAAAACAAGACAAAACCAAAAAAAACAAAAGAAATCAAAATAACAAATGGAGGTTTAAAGTAAGATGTATAAATCAGATTACGAAATTAAAAAAGAAATTTGTGAAATTGGTAGAAGAATTTATCAAGACGGTTTTGTTGCTGCTAATGACGGTAACATTTCGGTTAAGGTTGACGACAACACATTCTTCTGTACTCCGACAGGCGTAAGTAAGGGTTTCATGACTCCTGAAATGATTTGCAAGGTTGACAATCAAGGTAACCTTAAAGAAAGTGCCGGTCAATGGAGACCGTCTTCTGAATTCAAGATGCACCTTCGTGTATATGCTGAAAGACCTGACGTAAACTCAGTTGTTCACGCACATCCGCCAATCGCTACAAGTTTCGCTATCGCAGGTATTCCGCTGGACAAGCTAATCATGCCTGAGGCTGTAATTTTCCTAGGTGCTGTTCCGATTGCTGAATACGGCACACCTTCAACAATGGAAATTCCTGATTCTTTGATGCCGTATCTTCAAGATTATGACGCATTGCTATTGGCTAACCACGGTGCATTGTCATTCGGCTGCGACCTTAACACTGCATTTTTCAGAATGGAATCAACAGAATTCTATGCAAAGCTATTGTTCCACGCAAGAATGCTTGGCGGTGAAAAGGAAATTCCTTGCGACCAAGTTAAAAAGCTTATCGACCTTAGAAAGACATTCAAAGTTCCGGGCAAGCACCCAATGGAAAAACTTTGCCCAAGCTGCTATGTAGACGGTGCCGAAAAGATGACTCCGAGCCAAGCTGCCGAAACATTCGGTCTTGAAAAGCAAGCTGCAACAGAGCAAGATGTAGAAAAGATTGTTGCCGAAGTTACAAAGAGAATCATGGCTCAATACAACAAGTAATTCTGTGATTTCACAAGAAATTTAGATTGGGGTGGAAAAGCAGAATATGGAAAGCAAAATTGATTTGATGGTGAAAGAGCTGGCAAAAAATCTCGGCGTCGAACCACCAAAGCAAAACAAACCAAATCCACCTAAGCCTGAAAAGAAACCCGACAATAAGCCGGCACGCAGGATTGTTACGGCAGAGGAGATTGACATTGACGGCATGAGTTTAAAAGAGATAAGCGAAAAATTAGCCAATGGCGGAAATAAAACGCTTGCGGACGGATTATTGGCACTTGCCGAGCTTATCAATCTTACCGACGAATGTATGGAAAAAATGTATAATCTTATGGAACCGAACAGTGCGTCAAAGGCGGAATACTTATTGTTTGCCGCAGAACTTTTAAACGAGTTTAAGGCGAACAAGCTTTGCGATATTGTACTTAGAAAGATGAGTGCGTTTGAACAGGCGGGTATGCTGTCGGAGCAGAAATAATCACAAACGGAAATGATGTGATATATTAATATGGAAAATAACTCAAAACTTTATACAGGCAATGGCGACAAGGGATATACTCGTACGACAAGCAATTTCAGAATTGCAAAATCCGATTCGATAATTGAACTTTTGGGTACAATAGATGAATTTATATCGGCATTGGGAGTCGCTAAAAATGCGGCCTGCGATGAGGAACTTATAAAGGATATTGAATTGGTTCAAAATCGTATGAAAGATATAAACGGTGAGGTGTCGGGCGGAAAACAAACCGTGACCAAACAATGTGTTGCGATAGTGGAAAGTATGATTGACTCATATCAGAGCAAAATCGGTTTTTCGGATTTTTCGTATATACCCGATAAATGTGCGGCATCGGCCTCGCTGTATATGGCACGCTCGGTTATAAGACGTGCCGAACGCATCGCTGCAAAGGCAGGTCAGTTCGGCAGACTGCACTCGGAACTGCTTGCATATTTCAACAGATTGGGCGACCTTATCTACTGTTTTGCCGTGTATGCCGAAAACGGCAATGATGACAACGCAGACAACGCACAGGCATTGAATACGGAGGCGGCGATGAATAACAATATTATACCGCAGAATATAGGCGGTCTTACCCTGTCAATGGCAAAACTGTTGGCAGAGGAAATTGAAAAACAGGCTATCGCAATGGGATTGCAGGCAGTAATCGCCATTGTGGATAACGGTGCTAATCTTATGCTGCTGCACTCTATGGATAACGCATATATTGCAAGTTCAAAGATAGCACAAGATAAAGCATACACATCAGCGGCACTTAAAATGTCTACTCTTTCCGCTCTTGAAATGTCAAGAGGCGGTGCACTTGACGGATTGGTTTCCACAAGCGACAACCGTATCATACTGCTGGGCGGCGGCGAACCGCTTATGCTCGGCGGAAAAATGGCGGGAGGTCTGGGCGTCAGCGGTGGTACTGCCATGCAGGACGCAACTTTGGCTCAGTTTGGTGCTGAGTTATTTGCTAAACTATATAAATAGTATGTGTGGATTATGTGTAAATTATGTCCCAAAAAAATTTTTTTAAAAGCCGTGAAGGGAGGCTGACAAAATAATGATAGATGAAAAGCAGATTAGCGAATTAGTCAGAAGTGTTTTGGAAGGCAAAATCGGTTCGGAACAACCGGCAGCTCAAAAGGCTGTAATTGAAGAAAAGACTGTTAGCACAGCTCAAACAAGCGGTCGCAAACAGTTGGGTGTTTTTGAAACCATGGAAGAAGCACTTGATGCTTGTAATAAAGCATATACACTATTTCGCAACTACAATAAAGAGCAGCGTGAAAATATCATTACCGAAATCAGAAAATTGACTCATGCAGAGGCTGAAATTATGGGTAAGCTTGGCGTTGAGGATACTAAGATGGGTAATGCTTATCACAAAACCTTAAAACATCACCTTGTTGCTGACAAAACTCCGGGCACGGAAGATTTGACTACAACAGCATGGTCGGGTGACAGAGGTTTGACTCTTATCGAACAAGCTCCTTATGGTATCATAGGTGCTATTACTCCTAGCACCAACCCTAGCGAAACTGTTATCTGTAACAGTATCGGTATGTTGGCAGCTGGAAACGGTGTGGTATTTAATCCGCATCCTCATGCTAAAATTATTTCAAGATATGCGGTAGATTTGGTAAACCGTGCGGTTTTGGCTGCCGGCGGCCCTGAAAATATCGTATGTACGGTTGCTAACCCGACTTTGCAGACTTCTGACATAATGGTTAAATCTCCGTTGGTTAAGATGTTAGTCTGTACGGGTGGTCCGGGCGTTGTTAAGATGCTGTTGTCATCAGGTAAAAAGGCTATCGGCGCAGGTGCCGGTAATCCTCCTGTTATCGTTGACGAAACAGCTGACATACCAAAAGCCGGCAAGGACATTATCGACGGCTGTACTTTCGATAACAATCTTCCTTGTATCGCTGAAAAAGAAGTGTTCGCACTTCGTCCTATCGCTGACGAACTTATCCACTACATGATTAAGGCAGGTTCTTACCTTATCAATGATGAACAGGTTGCTCAGCTTGAAAAAATCGTATTGAAAGAAGTTCCGCCAAAGAATCCGGGCGATAAGCCTAAAAAGGTTATCAACAAGGATTTCGTTGGTCGTGACGCTAAAAAAATATTGGCTCAAATCGGTATTCAGGCAGACGATAACATTCGCTGCATAATCTGCGAAACTGAGTTCTCACACCCATTCGTACAAACCGAAATGATGATGCCGATTTTACCTATTGTCAGAGTAGATAACTTTGATGATGCGGTGGAAATGGCTGTAAAGGCAGAACACGGAAACCGTCATACTGCTCATTTACACTCAAAGAACGTAGACCATATGACTCAATATGCAAAGGCTATCTGCACAACAATCTTTGTAAAGAATGCTCCAAGCTATGCGGGTATCGGCTTTAACAGTGAAGGTCACACAACATTCACTATTGCAGGCCCGACAGGCGAAGGCTTAACTTCGGCTAAGAGCTTTACAAGAAGCAGAAGATGCGTATTGGTTGACTCATTGTCTATCATTTGATTTAATCAAAGAAAGGAATGAATTACTTTGGCAATAAACGAAAATCAAATTGCAGAATTAGTAAAATCAGTTCTTGCTGAAATGTCAACAGGAAACGCTGCTCCTACATCATGCTGTTCAAAGGCATCGGCAGAAATTCCTAAGACTGCAAGAGTTGCTATGCTTACTGCATTGGAAAATTATGAAATTAAAGAATTCCCTATTCCGGAAGTCGGCGACGGAGATATTCTTGTTAAGGTTGAAGGCTGCGGTATCTGCGGTACTGACGCTCACGAATTTAAACGTGACCCGTTCGGTCTTATTCCGGTTGCTCTTGGTCACGAGGGTACGGGCGAAATCGTTAAGATGGGTAAGAACGTTAAGAAGGACAGTGCCGGCAAGGATTTGCACATCGGCGATAAAGTCGTTACCTGTATGATTTTCAAGGACGACCCGGACATCACTATGTTTGACTTGAACAAGCAAAACGTAGGCGGTGCCGATGTATACGGTCTGCTTCCTGATGACGATATTCACCTAAACGGCTGGTTCTCGGATTACATTCTAATCAGAGAAGGTTCAACAGTATTTAACGTAAGTGATTTGGACTTGTATTCAAGAGTTCTTATCGAGCCTTGTGCAGTATTGGTTCACGCTGTTGAAAGAGCTAAAACAACAGGTATCCTTCGTTTCAATTCAAGAGTAGCCGTTCAGGGCTGCGGTCCTATCGGCTTGATTTGTATCGCTGTATTGAGAACAATGGGTATCGAAAATATCGTTGCTGTTGACGGTAATGCAAAAAGACTTGAATTCGCTAAGAAGATGGGTGCTACAAAGTCTGTAAACTTCAAAGACCACAAGGGTGTTGAAGAATTGGCAGAGGCTGTTAAGGATTGTTTCGACGGTCACTTGGCTGACTTCGCTTTCCAATGTACAGGTAACCCTGTCGCTCACGCAAACATCTACAAGTTCATCAGAAACGGCGGCGGACTTTGCGAACTTGGTTTCTTCATCAACGGCGGCGACGCTACAATTAATCCTCACTTTGATATTTGTTCAAAGGAAATCACAACAGTAGGTTCTTGGGTTTATACACTGAGAGATTACGCTACAACATTCGATTTCTTAAAGAGAGCAAACGCTATCGGACTTCCGATGTCTGAATTGATTACAGATACATTCCCGCTTGAACAAATCAACGAGGCTCACAAAACTAACCTTGCTATGACAGGCTTGAAGATTGCTATCATCAACAAGTAAGAGTTTGAGAGGAGTTTGCAATGGTAGGAGACGCTATTGGAATTATTGAGGTTTTCGGTTTTACCACTGCGGTTTGTGCGGCTGACGCCGCAGCTAAGGCGGCTGATGTTCAGGTGATTGCACTTGACTCAAATAAGCCGGCTAACGCAGATAAAGTAGAAGTTCCGCTAATCATGTGCGTAAAGATACAGGGCAGCGTAGCAGCCGTTGAGGCGGGTGTTGCAGCCGGTGCAAAACGTGCGGAGGAAGTTTCGGGACTTATACAAACACACATTATCGCCCGTCCTACCGAGGACGCTGAAAAAATGGCACTAAGATGCAGTGTCGGACGTGATAAAGTAGGTCATATTCCTAACAACGGATAATATAGGCACAATAATGTGCGAGATAAAACAGAATTTGAGAGGAGAATATACTAATGGAATCATTGGGTATGGTAGAAACCAGAGGCTTGACAGCTTCTATCGAAGCAGCGGACGCTATGACAAAGGCTGCTAACGTAACATTGGTTGGTACAGAGAAAATCGGTTCGGGTCTTGTAAGCGTTATCGTAAGAGGTGACGTAGGTGCGGTTAAGGCTGCAACAGAAGCAGGTGCGGAAGCTGCTTCAAGACTTGGCGAATTGGTTGCTGTTCATGTAATCCCTAGACCACACGCTGATGTGGAAAAGATTTTGCCAAAAATCTGAGAATAAAAAGTTTTTACGAAAAATCGGCTAATTACCGGTTTTCGCAATGAAGTTGGAGGTCAACATGAATTTTGCGATAGGCTTATTGGAATTACAAGCTTTGGTTGCGGCTATTAGCTGTCTTGACGTTATGCTGAAAACTGCGGATGTCGAATTTGTCGCCGTTGAAAGACGTCTTGGCGGACGTTTGGTTACTCTTGTAATCAAGGGCAGTGTGTCTGCCGTTACTGCTGCTATTGAGGCAGGTGCTAAGGAGGCTGAACAAATGGGTCATCTTAAAGCACATGAAGTTATTGCAAGACCTCATCCCGAAATTTTGAAATTTTTAAATATGTAAAAGCAACGGTTATATTGCGTTTTACTCATAAAATTATTAATGAAAATTGCTGTTTTCACGATTTTAAGAGGTTTTTGCAATTTCAAGCAGAAAAGTGGAAAAAAAGAACGTAAAATAACAGGTTTTAATAAGACATGGTTTTGAAAATAGTATAAAATACTAGGGAGGTTTGAAAAATGGCAAGACGTTCAAAGGCTGCTGGTACAGCTTCGGACAATAATCCGCCAAAGAAAGCGGACAGCACTGCCGAAAATGTGAAAAACACTAAAACGACAGCTGCTGAAACAAAAGATGCAAAAGCATCACAAGCTGATAACACAACCGCTAAGGTTGAGAAAAATATAGAAAACAATAAACAAGAAGTTGAAAAAACTGTTAAGAATAATAAGGAGGTCACTAAAATGGCTGTAGAAGCATTAGGTATGGTAGAAACAAGAGGTTTGGTAGCTGCAATCGAGGCTGCCGATGCAATGGTTAAGGCTGCAAACGTAACTTTAATCGGTACTGAAAGAATCGGTTCAGGTTTGGTAACTGTTATGGTAAGAGGCGACGTTGGCGCTGTTCAAGCTGCAACAGAAGCAGGTTCTGCTGCCGGTTCAAGACTTGGCGAATTGGTATCAGTTCACGTAATTCCAAGACCTCACGGCGATGTTGAAAAGATTCTACCTACTATTAAATAATTTTAGTAGGATATGAGTCATTCGTTACTGGGGTTGGATAACCCCGACCCCTTTAATGAAATTTAACGATGGAGGTTGTTTATGGATAACAACAGTTTGGCAGGTATGGTTACTGCAAGTGTATTAGATGTATTAAAAAAGAATATGCTTTCAGAAGGTATTAAAGTTGGCGTGTCAGCCAGACACGTACATTTATCTCGTGAAGATTTAGATACATTATTCGGTGAAGGATACGAACTTACTCCTAAAAAGCAGCTTATGGGTGACCAATATGCCGCTGAGGAATGTGTTACTCTTGTTAGTCCGTCTTTAAGGTCTATCGAGGGCGTGCGTGTTCTTGGTCCGGTAAGAAGTCATTCACAAGTGGAAGTGTCAAGAACAGATACTTTTGCTTTGAAAATCAGTCCGCCGGTTCGTCCGTCGGGTGAACTTAAAGGAAGTGCTCCTATTTCACTTGTCGGCCCTAAGGGTACTGTATTCCTAAACGAGGGTTGCATCATCGCTAACCGTCATATTCATATGACACCCGCCGATGCTGAAAAGTACGGTATAAAAGATAACGATGAAGTTAATGTTGAAATCGAAACTCAAAAACCGACTTTGTACTACAATGTACAGGTTCGTGTAAGAGAGGACTTTAATACAGAAATGCATATTGACACCGATGACGCTAATGCTGCCGGAATCAAAAACGGTGACCAGGTGAAAATTTTAGGCAAAGAGATTAATTTCATTTAATGGATTGTCTATGAGGTGTTTTGAATGATTATTGGTAAGGTTTTTGGAACAGTAATTTCCACCAGCAAAAATAGCAAATTGGTCGGATATAAATTTATGCTTATTCAGCATATCGAAAATAATGTTTTAGTGGATAAATTCCTCGTGGCTGTTGACGGGGTAGGTGCGGGTATCGGCGAAAAGGTGCTTGTTGCAACAGGAAGTGCGGCAAGACTGGCTCTCGATAAGGAGGACGCACCTGTCGACGCAACAATCGTGGGCATTATTGACGAAAAGCAAGGCTGATAATGTCGGTAACGACAGAAGAAAGGCAGGTAAATTTTATGACGTTGGAGGAGCTTCAACAAATAATTTATGATGCGGGAATAGTTGGTGCCGGCGGTGCAGGCTTCCCTACTCATAAAAAATTGAGTGATGCGGTTCAGACTATCGTTGTCAATGCTGCTGAATGTGAACCTTTGATGATGGTTGACCATCACATTTTGGAAAAGCATTTACAGGCATTGGTAGATACTTTGAACGTTCTTATAGAGGCTGTTGGTGCTGATGAAGCTATCATCGGTATCAAGGGCAAAAATATGCACCTTCTTGACGACAAGATTGTTAAGAGTTTGGAAGGTACGAAGGTTAAAATCAAGGAAATCCCTGACATTTATCCGGCAGGCGATGAAGTTGTTTTGACCTATGAAACAACAGGCAAGATTATCCCTGAGGGTAGTATTCCTGTTATGGTAGGCGTTATGGTTATTAACGTTGAAACTGTTTACAATATCCACAATGCTTTGACCAAAAAGCAGAGCGTGGTTGAAAAATACGTTACAATCGGCGGAGATGTAAAGGAAGACATGACTGTCAAAGTACCTGTCGGTATGAAGATTAGCGAAGTGTTGGAAGCTGCCGGTTACACTGATTACAAGGATAAGGCAATTATCAACGGCGGTCCTATGATGGGTCGTTTGGTTGATATTGAAAACGATGTAGTTACCAAAACTACAAAAGGTTTGCTGCTATTCCCTAAGACTCATCAGGTTATCCAAAGACGTATTCAAAGCCCTGACGTGACTTTGAAAAGAGCAAGTGCGGCTTGCTGTCAATGTCATATGTGTTCGGATATGTGTCCGAGACATTTGTTGGGTTATTCTTTGGAGGTACACAGAACGGTAAGTGCTGCTGCAAGCGGTAACATTCGTGATACAGAAGCATTTTTACAAAACGCACTTTGCTGCGGATGTTCTGTCTGTACGGTTATGGGCTGTCAGCAAATGCTTAATCCGCAGGCTATTGCGGCATCTGTTAAGGGCGCTTTGGCTAAGAACGGTTTAAGACGTAAAAATAATAAAGCTCCTGTGGCTGTACGTCCCGAACGTGCGTCAAGATTGGTTTCGTCTAGCAGACTTATCGACCGTCTTGGTATTCGCAAATATGTGAAAGACCACGTTGAACGTAAAAATATTGCATTTAATCCTAGCGAAGTCTATATTCCTTTCTCGCAGCACGTTGGTAAACCGGCGAGTGCGTTGGTTAAGGTTGGAGATAAGGTTAAAGTCGGACAGGCGGTTGCTCAGACATCTGCTGATGCTTTGGGTACTACCATGCACGCTAGTATTAACGGAACAGTTAAGGCAATCACTGACAGATTTGTCGTAATTGCTAAGTAATAGGAGGTTATGATATGAACTCCATAGGTTTAGTGGAAGTAAAGAATGTCAGCAAGGGTATGGTTGTTACTGACGAGATGCTTAAAAGTGCAGGTATCGAACTTTTACAAGCCGGTTCTGTATGTCCGGGTAAATTCGTTACTATCGTAGGCGGCGATTTGTCGGCTATCAAGGCATCTGTTGACAGAGCAAGACTTATTGCTGATGATATGTTAATCGATACATTTGTTATCGGTAATCTTGGAGATAACGTTTTTGAGGCTATGGCAGGTGTTGTAGACATTCCTAACAAACGTGCTTTGGGTATTATCGAAACATTTACAGCTGCGTCTATTATTGAGGCTGCTGACGCCGCATCAAAGGCTGCTATGGTAAACTTGATTGAAGTTCGAGTTGCTCGTGGTATGGGCGGTAAGTGCTTTGTTACAATGACAGGTGAGGTTGCCGATGTTACTGCTGCTGTTGAGGCAGGTGCTAAGTTGGCTGCCGAAAGCGGTGTACTTATGAATTCGGAAGTTATTCCTAATCCGCACCCTGATTTGTGGGAAAGTGTTCTTTAATTTACGATTGAGAATTATAAGATATAAACAGAAAGCGGTTTTATGCCGTTTTCGGATTGCAGACAAACCGTTAAATGGTTTGTCTGCTTTACTTTACAGAGATTTTTATAATATCGGAGAAATAATATGAACCAAAAAGAGAGAATGTTGGCACAGCTGCCATACAATGCGTGGAAAGATGGATTGGACGAATTAAGAAAAGAATGTAACCGAAAAATATATGAATACAATATGCTCCGCCCCGACGAGGAGGAAAAGGCAGACCGATTAATCAAAAAAATATTGGGCAGGACGGGAGAGAATATCTGTGTGTTAGCACCGATACATTTCGACTACGGAACTAATATCGAGGTGGGCGAAAACTTTTATGCAAACTACAACTTGACGGTGCTTGACGTGGCAAAGGTCACAATAGGCGACAATGTAATGCTTGCACCGAATGTTGCGATATATACAGCCGGACACCCTATCCACCATATTCCCCGAAACCGTGGATATGAATACGGAATTGAGGTAAGCATAGGGGATAACGTGTGGGTCGGCGGAAACACGGTTATACTGCCGGGCGTGCATATAGGGGATAATGTCGTGATTGGCGGCGGAAGTGTGGTGACAAAGGATATTCCCGATAATGTGATTGCGGCGGGAAATCCGTGTCGGGTAATACGGGAAATTACCGATGAGGATATTGATTATTATTACAAAGATAAAAGGTTTGACGTTGATGATTACAAATGATATTATATAGATAGAGGAGCAGTTTATGTTAGCAGTTGAGAGAAGAAGTCAGATTGAAAAATTGATTTTGCAGAACAAGAGCGTTTTGGTTTTGGAGCTTGCCAAGAAATTTGATGTGACCACCGAAACAATCCGAGGCGACCTTGAAAAACTCGAAAAACAGGGGATACTTGTCCGCACATACGGCGGTGCTACTTTGGTAGAGGCGAATGAGGCGGATATGGCTTTGGTGGAGCGTGAAACAATAAATTACGAGGGCAAGCATAGAATAGGCAGTTATGCGGCAAGACTTATAAAGGACGGCGAAACCATTTTTTTGGACGCAAGTACGTCAAGTCTGCACGTTGCACAGAGCATTAAGGAGAAACGTGGGATAACGGTTATAACAAATGCGGCGAGAGTTGCAACGGAGCTGGCAGGCTGCGACAATATCCGTGTGATTTCCACGGGCGGTTTGCTGACGGCGAAAAATATGTCGTATGTGGGACGTGTGGCGGAGGAGAATATACGCAAGAATTATTATGCTAACAAATTCTTTTTCTCGTGCCGAGGTGTGACGTTGCACCGTGGTTTGATGGAGGCGAATGAGGGCGAGGCTGAAATTAAAAAGGCTATGATGGAATGTTCCGAATCGTCGATATTATTATGTGACCACAAAAAATTGGGCAGACTGGGTGTGCACATGGTTGCCGGACTTAACATGATAGACTATTTTATCACGGACGTTAAGCTTGACGAGGAATGGTCGGACGCTCTTGCACAAAATGACGTTAATTTGATTACTGTGGAAGGCGGCGAATGAGGGCAGCCGAGTAATAAATTATAATACAGGGAGATGATATTTTGCCAAACAACAAAACAAATTTAAACCGTTTACGCTCGTTTGCGGCAGGATTTGACTGGATTTTGTTCAGTCTTACAGTTATTACCGCCATATTCGGTATCATTGCGATATTCAGTGCTACACGAAGTATGGACTCGATAACAAAGGTTCTTGTGCAGAGCGGTGCATTTTTGATAGGTCTTACATTTATGGTGCTTGTGAGCCTGTTCGACTATGAACAGTTTAATGTGCTCGTCAAATATATCTACGGTGTGTGCATTGTACTTTTGATAATCGTGCTCATACCGGGGATAGGTCAGGCAGGCGACTGGGGTGCGAGGAGCTGGATTAGAATTACGTCAAGCATCGGTTTTCAGCCGGCGGAAATAGTAAAACTCGGATTTACCATCACTTTTGCATACCACCTTTCAAAGGTTGAGGACGAGATTAACAATCCGATTAAATTGCTGTTTCTGATACTTCACTTGGGCGTCATTGTCGGACTTATTCTTATGCAGCCCGATGCCGGAAGTGCCATGGTTTTCGGGTTTATGTTTGCGTGCATGGTATTTTCCGCAAAGCTTTCATACAAATATATTCTGCCTATATTGGCGGCGGGGATAGCGTCACTGCCGTTTATATATTTCTTTGCACTGAGCGATTATCAGAAAACAAGAATAAAAGTATTTCTAAATCCCGAAAGTGACCCGTTAAAAGGCGGTTACAATGTAATTCAATCCAAAATTGCGGTCGGTTCGGGACAGATTTTCGGAAAAGGATATTTACAGGGTACTCAAAACCAAATGAAGTTTCTGCCGACAAAGCATACCGACTTTATTTTCAGCGTTATATCCGAGGAATTCGGGTTTGTAGGCTCGGTGCTTGTTGTGGCGTTGTTATTTGCGATAATATTGTACTGCTTTAAAGTGGCAAGAGAGGCAAACACGTCTTTCGGCAAATACATTTGCATAAGCATCGGAGCGATGTTTTTGTTCCACACGGTAGAGAATATAGGTATGTGTATCGGACTTACCCCCGTTACAGGTATTCCGCTGCCGTTTATCAGCTACGGCGGTTCGGCACTTTTGACCAACATGATTGCCGTGGGACTGGTGATGAGCGTTTCGCACCAGAGCGGAAACGGGCTGTTTAATTAGCATGAAAACGCTTATAATAAACGGTTCGCCGAGGGTAAGCGGTGATACGGTGAGCCTGATTAATCGGCTTAGTGAAAATTTATCGGGCGAGTACAGGATAATTAACACATACACCTGCAATATATCGCCGTGTGTGGATTGCAGATACTGCAAAACCCATGCCGGCTGTGCTATTCGTGACGATATGCAGGAAGTGTACAAATACATTGAGGAGTGCGACAATATTGTAATTGCGTCGCCGGTGTATTTTTCGGAGGTGACGGGGAAACTGCTGGATTTTGCCAGCCGTTTGCAGACATATTTTTGTGCACGGTTTTTTAGAAAGGAAGTACCTGTCGCAAAAGCCAAAAAGGGAGCGGTGATTTTGGTGGGCGGCGGTGCCGGCAGGATTGACCGTGCGTATGACACAGCGTGCATATTGCTTAAAAGCATGAACTGCAAAGAGATATATCCGCTTGTGTCGAGCCACAACACCGATAATGTTCCGGCGATAGATGATGGGGAATGTGTTTCGGGAGTGGACAATATAGCTGAATTTTTTGGCTGATTTTTTTGCATTTGCATATTGCAATTTGGTTTTATATGTTATATAATGTGGGTAACGAATAGCAAAGGAGGCTATATTATGAACATTACATCTATTGCGAATTTTTATACGAATATGTCGTCATACAGTTTGCAGGCTTCCGTTTCAACAGCTATGGTAGGCAAGGCTATGGATGCGGCTGAAAGTGAGGCAACCGCACTTCTTGACAGCTTTGCACAGAGCAATGCTGCTATCGGAAATGTCGGCAGAAATATTGATGTGTATGCGTAAAATCGCACAAAATTTATCGGAGCTGTAAAAAACACTGTGTTTTTTACAGCTCTTTTTTTATAATATAGGAAATTGCGGAAAACGCAATGAACTATATTTCAAAAATGCTACCAAAGTCTTCCGCCCGCAGGCGGTGCTTTTATCAAAAGCTTTTTTAGGAGGTTTTATGATGGAACTTAAATCGGTAAATTGGTCGGAGGGGGAGTATCGGAGGTTTAAAGAGTATTTATGCTCGCTTGGCGATGAGGAATACAAAAAATTTAATCAAAAGATTATACCCGACACGCAGAATATAATCGGTATACGCATACCTGTTCTGCGTAAAATCGCAAAGGAAATCGCAAAGGGCGATTATGAAAAATATCTGGCACTTGAAAAGGGTGATGTGCACGAGGAGATTATAATCGAGGGTCTTGTGATGACAAATATAAAATGCGATTATCCGAGGCTTTTGGAGTATCTTAAATACTTTGCGGACAAGATATACAACTGGGCGATATGCGACACGGTTTCGTTCAAGCAGATAAAAAATTACACCGCAGAATTGTGGGGCGATATACCTTACTTTGTCAATCACCAAAATCCGTGGGTGGTGCGGTTCGGATTGGGTATGCTTTTGGAATTTTATCTTAGCGGCGAATACATAAATGATGTGCTGTCGATTGCCGAGAGTGTGGACAGTGATTTTTATTATGTGCAGATGATGCAGGCATGGCTGATTGCTACGGCGTTTGTCAAACAGAGAGATATTACGCTTGAATTTTTGAAAGGCACGCACATATCTGATTCCGTGTTTAAAATGACGTTGCGGAAAATCCGTGATTCGTACAAGGTAAGCAAAGAGGACAAGGATTTGGTGAAGGCGATAAGATGAATTATGATTTCCCCCAATACATTCATAATTATTTTTTTCTTCAAAATATATTGATAAATAACCAAAAAAATGATATTATTATACTGATATGTATTATATAAAAGAAGTTAAATTTTTATTGAAATATGAAATCAGGAAAGGAAAATGATAATATGAAAAAAAGCTGTATCAGAATATGTGCGGCAATTACAGCGGTAATGATAATATTTACAAGTATCATGGCAAGTGCGGCGACATTCTCGGACGTGACAAGCTCCACAGAATACAGGGACGCTATCACAACACTTACCACAATAGGTCTTATCAAAGGCTATGAGGACGGTACGTTCCGTCCGCAGAATAATATTACCCGTGCGGAATTTACAACCATGATTGTGCGTACACTCGGCTTGGAGGACGAACAAAGTACAGAGTATGAAGTTCCGTTTACCGACCTTGACGGACACTATGCGAGATTTAATATCAAAACCGCTTATGATATGGGTATTATAAACGGCAACGGTGACGGTACGTTCCGCCCCGATGATAATGTTACATATGAGCAGGCTATGAAAATGGTGGTTTGCACTTTGGGTTACGGCGAAAACGCATTGGTGTCGGGCGGATATCCTATGGGGTATCTTACCGTCGGAGGCAATCTCGGACTTACTTCGGGTATTACGGCAACAAATGACGCTCCGGCTACAAGAGGAGTTATAGCAAAGCTTATCGACAATGCTCTTAATGTTAAAATGCTTAAACCTACCGTGAATGTTGACGGGACTATAAAATATGTGGCAAGCGACGAAACGTTATTGAAAACCAAATTAAAGATTGAACGTGCAAAGGTGCTTGTTATGGGCGTGGGCAGCAGCGTGATTACCGATAAGGGCTATGCCGATTTGAAATCATACGAAATGCGTGCCGTAAAGACAAATGACAAGGAAGATACTCCGATTATTTTGGATATTTCCGGTGTATACAAGGATTATGACGAGGCAAAAAAATATGTCGGACATATTATTTATATATATTACAAAGATACTTCCGACAATGTAAGTGATGAACCTAATCTGCTGCTTGCAGTTGATGACCAGACGCAGTCGAGCAAGGAAATTGAGATTGTATCTCGTGACATAGATTCATATGACAGCTCGACAAATACATTAAAATATGACGACAGTTCAAAAAATCTTAAATCAATTAAAATAAAACCCGATGAGCTGAGTGTGGTTTACAATAATAAGGCGGCTCAGAAAGATGAACGTATAAGTCTAAACGAGAAAACAATAACTATACATGATGCCATAGCCGAACTTCTTGACCCTGAAAACGAGAATTTCCTAAACGGCGAAATTAAGCTGGTCGACAGCGAGGACGACGGTATCGCCGATGTTATATTTATTATGAATTATGACGTTATGGTGGCGGCGTCAACGCCAAGCTCTACCGATTATCGTATCACAGACAAGCTTGTATCGGGAAACTATATGATACTTGACCCTGATGACGACAATTATGAAGTGACAATTACTCGAAACGGTTCAAAGGTGGCGGCGGTTACATCGCTTAAAGCCAATGATGTAATTTTATATGCAAAGAGTGCAGATGGGGACACTATCACTCTTACGGTTACGTCAAATGCGGTTACGGGGGCGATTACCGATATTGATGACGATAAAATCACGATAAGCGGAAAAGACTATTATATGACCGCCGAATGCAGACAATATATCGGCAATGACTCGAAAATAAAAGTCGGGGCAACCGGTACTTTCTATATCGACTGCTATGACAATATAGTTTGTGCAACAATAGATTCCGTATCTTCATCTACATCATATGCGTATATTGTAAATATTACAACGAATGATGATACCGATAAAGAATATTTGAATTTGTTTGCACCGAGTGTATCGACAAACGGAACTACAAAGTATGAGTTTGACGACAAAGTGAGCGTGAACGGCTCAAATACATCAAGCGGAAATGTTTCGTCAAAAATCAAGGAAAGTGCAGACTACAATACCGCAGATATACAAATGCAGGATAAGGTATATGCAAATTCATCATCTTCGCCGAGCACGAACGGTACGGCACAGCTTATCAAGTATGGACTTAAAAAGAATAAAATATCGGAAATAGTTACATTGAAGAACGACGGCGGAACAGGCGAAATAAATACCGAGTCGGATAAGCTTGTAAGATACAAACCGCTTGCAAAATACACCTATTCCGCAAATAACAATTTCAGCAATGAGTTTTATATTAATTCATCAACCATAATAATGTATGTGCCGGGAGCAAGAACCGCAAAATCGGATTATCACAAGTATACTGCGTCAAGTATATTCAAGACCAATCAGTCATACTGGGTAGAACCGTATGACGTAAACGAAAGCAAGGTGGCGTCTTTGGTTTTGGTTTACGGCAACAGTTCGCTTGCGGATATTACAAAGGATACGGTTATGTCGGTTGTGGCAAAAACTCCGACAGAGGTTGATATATCGGGTGAAACCGTAAACAAGCTTACCCTTTACAATTCAAGCACATCAATGGTGACAAAGAATACCGATGATAATACGGAATTTGCCGATGTTGATGTAGGTGATGTTATCCAATACGGACAGAGCAACAGCAACCGTCTGATAAACAGAAGAAATATCGTCAAGGCTGATGATGTAATTGAGGTTTTGAACGAGGGCAAGAGCTTTGACTGGACATCGGGCAAGTTTGAGGTTAAGTTTATCAATGATGAGGGCAATGTTGAATGGGATTCGGAAACGAATACTCCGTATTCACGGGCATTTGTCGCAAACGTGTTAGAGGCGGTAAGTGACGGAAACGATTCGTATATCCGTGTTACAATGGACGGATTTGACGATGAGGGCAATATTAAGAGTGACAACGAGGAAAGATACACTGTTACATCATCAACGCCGATAATTCGTTTTAATACATCTAAGGATACCGTAAGCGCATATGTTGACGGCACAACCACAAAGATGAGCATTGACGATTTGAAAGACGCAAAATACAGCGGCAGAGATTGTTCTAAGGTATTTATCTACACCATAAAAGGTCAGATTAAGTTTATGATGATTTATGAATAATCGGAATTAAATAATGCAATACACCCGTTGGTACAGTACCGGCGGGTGTATTTTTGCGTAAGTTTATAATTTGTTATTAAATATTTACGAATTTATTAAAATAAAATCCATAAAGAATACACATCTTAGCGGTATACTAATCTTGTAAACAAGGTTAGAGGAAATAACAGAGTTTACAATCCCCCTTAAAATAAATCAATGGTATTTATTGATATACCAAAGTGCGGTCAGACGCACGTTAAACAAACTGATTATTTAACATATCGGGATGCGGAGAATGTACGGATAAGTTTTCCGCACCCCAACCTCCCCTTTTATGACATATCAATTTTCTCCCCGAAAATTTATTATAACAACAGGCAAGCCAAGATTATGTGAACGGCTTGCCTGTTGTGCTTATTTCCTACAAATTAAAAAAGCAGTCTGATTCATGCGAATTAAACTGCCTTTTCATAATATAGGGAATTTTGAAAAACACAATAGATTATATTGTATTTTTCGCCGTCCAAGGACGGGGTTCAAATTATATTGAAAACAACGGCGGTAAATAACAAGTGAAAATAAGAGAATAGAATACCGTCGCCGTTTTACACAAAATTATTTTGAGAACAACGGTGTAGAAAGGTATCTGTCGCCTGTGTCGGGCAATAGAGCTACGATAACTTTGCCCTTGTTTTCCGGACGCTGTGCCAATGATTTTGCAGCCCATACAGCCGCACCCGATGAAATACCGGCAAGCAAACCTTCTGTTTGTGCAACCTGTCTGCCTGTTTTAAATGCGTCCTCAGCCTCAACAGTGATAACCTCGTCATAGATTTTTGTGTTCAATGTTTCGGGAACAAATCCCGCACCGATACCCTGAATCTTGTGCGGCCCTGCAACACCTTTTGACAATACAGGTGAGTCGCTGGGTTCAACGGCAACAATCTTCACGTTAGGATTTTTTGATTTCAAGTATTCGCCCACACCCGAAAGTGTACCACCTGTACCTACGCCGGCAACGAAAATATCGACTTTGCCGTCTGTATCGTCCCAGATTTCCACGCCTGTTGTAGCTTTGTGGACAGCAGGGTTGGCAGGGTTGGTGAATTGTCCCGGAATAAAGCTGTTCTCGATTTCGTTTGCCAATTCTTCGGCTTTTGCAATAGCACCTTTCATGCCCTTTGCACCCTCTGTAAGTACCAATTCGGCTCCGTATGCTTTAAGCAGATTACGTCTTTCGATACTCATTGTTTCGGGCATTGTAAGGATAAGTCTGTAACCTCTTGCTGTTGCAACAGATGCAAGACCGATACCCGTGTTACCGCTTGTAGGCTCGATAATTACAGAACCCTCTTTAAGGATACCTCTCTTTTCGGCGTCCTCAATCATAGCCTTTGCGATACGGTCCTTTGCACTTCCGGCTGGGTTGAAACTTTCAAGCTTTGCCAATATTGTGGCTTCAAGATTTTGTGATTTATTATAGTTTGTAAGTTCCAAAAGCGGAGTGTTTCCGATTAAATCGGTAAGACTTTTATATATTTTTGACATAGTATAAAACCCCTTTCAAAATTTATATTACTTATTTCCGATAGCTTTACTATGATTTGATTATACTACTAATTTTTCAATCTGTCAATACTAAATTTTAAGATATTTTAAAGAGTTTTTTTCACAGGTTTTATAGGTAAGAATATTGTAAATTAGATTTTTTATATTTAACATATTGACAAAACGGTGCATATATTGTATACTGGTCATATGCAGAGATGAGATTAGCTTAGTTTAGATTTAGTAGAGATGAGAACCGCAGAGGCGGTGAAAACTTAATAAATGATTATTTTACTCTGCATAGTTAAATTATAGTGCAGGGTTTTTTTATACCCTAATTGAGAAAGGACGGATTTTTATGAAAATCAACAAATTCAAGAGATTAGGCTGTTTTTTATTAATGGCGGTTATGATGACGGTATTGGCGGCGTGCACAGCAGTTCCGAAACAAACGGCGGACACCACAGACAATACGTCCGGCAAAAAGACGTACAAGGTGGCTATCGTACAGCATATTGACCACCCGTCACTAAACCAAATCAGAGAAACCATCAAATCCGAATTTAAGACATTGGGTCTTGACGGCAAGGTGGAAATTATCGAAAAGAATGCTAACGGTGACGCATCTATGCTGCCGTCAATCATGCAGAGTCTGGCTGCGGAAAATGTGGATATGATTATCCCTATCGCAACTCCTACCGCACAGGCTGCCGCAGCGGCAACAAGCACTATACCGATTGTGTTCTCGGCGGTATCAAATCCGATTGAGGCGGGTTTGGTTACTTCGTTTGAAGATACATCAAAAAATATTACAGGTGTTTCAAATTCTATCCCGATTGAGGAAATATTCAAGCTTGCGGCACAGCTTACTCCGAATGTAAAAACTTTCGGTTTTGTGTACAATCCGAGCGAGGTTAATTCGGCAACGGGTATTGAAAGAGCAAAAGCATACTGCGACGCAAACGGTTTGAAATACAAAGAGGCGACTGTCGGTTCAACAGCCGATATTCAACAAGCATCGGCAAGCCTTGCAAATGAAGTTGACGCTTTCTTTACTCCGAACGACAATATGGTAGCGTCGGCTATGCCTACTTATCTGCAAGTGGCAACAAATGCGAAAAAGCCTATCTATGTAGGTGCTGACTCGATGGTTGCGGACGGCGGTCTGGCAACGGTCGGTATAGATTATGTCAAATTGGGCAAGCAAACCGCTCAGATGGCTCAAAGAATTATAAACGGTGCGTCAATCAAGGATACTCACGTTGAGGCAATTCAGGAGTTTGCAAAAATGATTAACACAAATACATCAAAAGAATTGGGAATTGAAATCCCCGAAAGTATAAAAGCTGAATTTGAAGAAGTAAATTCATTAGATTAATATATTGGAGGAATTTAAAATGAAATTATTGAAAAAAGCATTGTGTGTTATGCTTGCGGCAGTAATGGGAATGGCATTATTATCGGGCTGCGGCGGCAAAGAAAATTCGGAGGGCGGAAACGGTCAGTCCAAAAACAAGGACGTATTTAAGGTTGCTATTGTACAGCCTATGGAACATACATCACTTAATGAAATCCGTGATTCAATCAAAGCGGAGCTTAAAGCGTCTATGGGCGACAAGGTCGAAATTATCGACAAAAACGGAAACGGTGATATTGCGTTATTGCCGTCAATTATGCAAAGCCTTGTAAGCGAGGGCGTGGACATGATTATCCCTATCGCAACTCCGTCGGCACAAGCGGCATTATCGGCTACAACAACTATTCCGATTGTATTTTCGGCTTGTTCAGACCCTGTTGCGGCAGGACTTGTGACAGACCTTGCACAAACAACCGGCAATATTACAGGTGTTTCGGACGCTATCGAGGTTTCGGAGATATTCTCGCTTGCAAAGGAGCTTACTCCAAATGCAAAAACATTCGGATTTGTATACAACAAGAGCGAAGTTAATTCGGCGGCAAATATCGAAAAGGCAAAAGCATACTGTGACGCAAACGGTTTGAAATACAAAGAGGCTATTGCAAACACAACCGCCGATATTCAGCAGGCTGCGGCAAGTATTGCAAATGATGTTGACGCATTCTTCACTCCCGATGACAACACTGTTGCGTCAAGCATGAGCGTATATGTTCAGGTTGCGGACGGTGCGAAAAAGCCTATCTATACAGGTGCTGACTCAATGGTTAGGGACGGCGGTACTGCAACGGTAGGTATCAACTACACAACGCTGGGCAAGCAGACTGCACAGATGGCTGCAAGAATTTTGGGCGGCGAAAAGATTTCCGACAATCCTGTCGAAAAGATAAACGATGTTGCAAGACTTATCAATGATGACAAGGTTGCAAGCTTGGGAATTGAAGTTCCCGAATCAATAAAATCGGACGACAAGGTTTTGCATTACAAAGACTAAATACAGCTTACCAATGAACAATGGGGTTACCGAAATTTCGGTAACCCTTTTCGGAATTATACGGAAGATAAAATTTTACGGAAGGAAGACGGGACTATGTCACAAAAAAGAAAAGTCGTAATAATAGGTACGGGTCATGTCGGCTCGCATTGTGCGTACAGTTTGTGCCATTTGGGTGTGTGCGATGAATTGGTGCTGATTGATACGGACACGCAGAAGGTAACAAGCCATGCGATTGATATATCGGATATGCTTGCGTTTATGCCGTCACCGGTGAAGGTGCGTGTGGGGGATTATTCGGATTGTGCGGACGCTGATATTGTGGCGGTGTCGGCAGGTGTGCCGAGATTGCCGGGTCAGACAAGACTCGATACGCTCGGTGCGTCAATCAATGTAATCAAGGACATATTGCCGCCGCTTAAAAATTCGGGTTTTGACGGGATACTTATTACTATCACAAATCCGGCGGACATTGTGGCGGACTATATGCACAAATATCTTGATTTGCCGAAAGAGAGAGTGTTTTCGACAGGCACGGCACTCGATACGGCAAGATTAAAACGTGTACTGTCCGAAGTGACGGGAGTTAATACAAACAGTATCACCGCATTTTCGCTAGGCGAGCACGGAGATTCGCAGATTGTACCGTTTTCGTGTATTGATGTGGGCGGAATACCGTTTTTGGAGTTTATCAAGGGTACTGATATAAGTCCTGACGAAATTCAGACAAGAACACGAATGATTGGTATGGACATTATAAACGGCAAAAATGCTACCGAGTTTGGTATAGGCAGTGCGTTTGCGAATATGGTCAAAAATATATTAAACGATGAAAAGAGAATTATGCCTGTTTCGGCTTATCTTGACGGCGAGTACGGTCAGCATGGACTTCATGCCGGTGTGCCGGTGGTTTTGGGCAGAAACGGTATCGAAAGAATTATCGAGCTTGACCTTAACGATGAGGAGAGAGCGGGTTTTAACAATTCGTGCGATATGATAATGAAACATATCGAGATTGCAAAATCAATATAGAAAGGATTTAAAATTATGGCTTTACAATTATTAGGTGCGGTTCAGCTTGGATTTTTGTATGCACTGATGGCTTTGGGTGTGTATGTTACATTCAGAATTTTGGATTTGCCCGATTTGACGGTTGACGGAAGTATTACTTTGGGTATGGCGGTGTCGGCGGTTGTGTCGGTCAGCGGACACCCGTTTTTGGCACTTGTTTTGGGTATGATTGCCGGAGCGGCGGCAGGTCTTGTGACGGGAGCGTTGCAGACAAAATTGTCAATTCACCCGATTTTGGCAGGTATATTGACAATGACGGGATTGTACACGATAAACCTTTTTGTTATGGGTGAAAAATCGAATATTTCGCTTACGGGGAAAGATACGGTGTTTTCGCTGTTCCAAAAATGGTTCGGACTTAATGCTGAGGCTTGCAAACTGATTATACCTATTTTGCTTGTGGTTATCGTTACGGTTATTTTGGCGGTATTTTTCCGCACAAAAACGGGTATGGCTATTCGTGCGACAGGTGATAACGAGGAGATGGTTCGTTCATCGTCCATCAATGCGAATTTGTCAAAATGTCTGGGACTTGCGATAGGAAATGCGTGTGTCGGTCTTGCCGGAGCGGCGATTTGTCAGTATCAGCTTTTTGCGGACGTAAGCTATGGTACGGGTATGGTTGTTATCGGTTTGGCATCGGTTATTATCGGTGAAACGGTTGTCGGCAAAAGAGGCGTTACGGGCGGATTGACAGCGGCTATTGTAGGTGCGGTTATATACAGAATTATTATTGCGATTGCGTTGAAATTCTCTATCTTTCCGGCATATGCACTGAAACTTATTTCATCGGTAATTGTGGGTATAGCCCTTGCGATGCCGGTTATAAAAGCGTCATTTAACGAAAGAAAAGCAAGAAAGCAGGTGAACAAGAATGAGTAGTATGTTGTCTGTTAAGAATATTACAAAAGCATTCAATAAGGGTACGCCGAATGAAAAGGTGGCACTTGATAATCTCAGCTTTGAACTTCAAGACGGCGATTTTGTTACGATGCTCGGTTCAAACGGTGCGGGTAAATCTACATTTTTCAATGCGATTTTGGGTGCGTTTTTTGTTGACAGCGGTTCGATTGAGCTTGACGGCAGGAATATAACGTATTTGAAAGACTATAAACGTGCGAGAGATATTGGGTGTCTGTTCCAAAATCCGCTTAGGGGGACTGCTCCGAATATGACCATTGAGGAGAATTTGTCGCTTGCGTATTGCAGAAAAGCGTCTAGGTCGTTTTTTGCGGTGAACAAGAAGGATTGTGCGTATTTTCGGGAACTGCTTGCCACGCTTGATTTGGGGTTGGAGGACAGAATGAAAACGAAGATAGGTCTGCTGTCGGGCGGACAAAGACAGGCGGTGTCGCTGCTTATGGCGACTATTTCTACGCCGAAACTGCTGCTTTTGGACGAACACACCGCAGCACTTGACCCACAGACCGCCGAAAAGGTATTGGCTATCACGAAGGAGATTGTGGAGCGTGACAAAATATCCACAATGATGATTACGCACAATATTAATTCTGCCCTTGCATACGGCAACAGAACGATTATGATGGACGAGGGACATATAATACTTGATATTAAGGGTCAGGAAAGAGCGGATATGACAGTGTCGAAACTGCTTGAATATTATTCAAAGGAAAGCCACAAGGAACTTGCAAATGACAGAATGTTGTTTAACAAGGAATAATGAAAATAAATGTTGACAACAACGAAAAATTTGATATAATAAAAATAGCAAAGGGATTACTGCGTTAAAGGCAGTTGGTCCGAAAAGTTAAATAGTTAAAATAACTGCCAACATTTTGGACGATGTGGGGCAGTTATTTTTTTGTTATGTACTTTACAATTTGTTGTACACAAACCATGGTTAGAAAGATAAATATATAATTTACATTCATATCCATAATATCACCTCCTTATCAAGGAAGTGACCGACTGCCCTTAAAAATCCCTATGCTATTGGGTAAAAACCCAAAAATATTATACAAAAAATAATATATCTTGTCAATAAAGAAATAATGAAATTAAATGTTGACAATAACGAAAAATTTGATATAATAAAAATAGCAAAGGGATTACTGCGTTAAAGGCAGTTGGTCCTAGATGTTGGTTATTTTATGAAATAACTGCTACCATTGGAGCGGGGCAGTTATTTTTTTATGTATTTTACAATTTCCAATACACAAAAAACGGTAAGGAAGATAAAAATATATTCCATACAAATCACCTCCTTATCAAGGAAGTGACCGACTGCCCTTAAAAATCCCTATGCTATTGGGTAAAAACCCAAAAATATTATACAAAAAATAATATATCTTGTCAATAAAGAAATAATGAAAATAAATGTTGATAAAAAATTAGAATTGAAAATGTATTGTATCAGATTAAAATAATAATTATAATCTAAATTATTTACAGTCGGTTTGCCTGTATTTTTTTGTACTTTCTTCGGTTTTCCTCCGAAAATACCCATATAATTTCCGCACGAGTACATTTTACATTGATAGCGTTGTTCACTACCGCCTGTGCACTGCCTGTCAGATATACTCTGATGTTTTCAAGGCAATCTTTATCACGACATTGTGCAAGATAGAGAAAAATAATTAAACCCAATCATTATAAGTAATATCAAGGGTTATAGGACTGTTCGGCTCTTTTTTATGAGTGTAATCAATTCGCTTTATTATTTGTTTATACAGCCTGTTTTGTTCTGACGGCGGCATATTATCATAATTATCCAACAGATAGCGGAGTGTAGGCAAAATCTCACGCAATTTCGGTTTTTTGTTTATATCGTTTAGCTCTTTTTGATATTCGGCAATTTCTTTTTCCAATGTTTCAATTTTGTTTTGCAGGATTTTACTTCGTGACAGGAATGTATCAATAGTGTATACACCCTGTTCCAAAAAGTCATGCAGTGTGTCGTTTTGTCCGTTCAGTTTTGCAAGCTGACGTTTTGCTGAGGATATTTGCGATGTTAATTGCATGATTTGCGGAGTAATGTCCGATTGCTTATTATCCAAAATTGCTTGCCAACGCTCGGCGGTTTCATGCAGCGAGTTTAAAACGATTTTTTCTGCCTTTTCTATAATAGTGGATTTCATGCAGTTTACAGTGTTGCATATAAGCCTTGGCGGTGTCTTTTTTGAGGTCTGACGGGTCATGATTTCACCGCATTTACTGCAATGAACAAGTCCGGCAAGCGGATTTTGTATTGTTCCGTTGAATGACGGAGGGTGTGAGTGCGACTGACGTATTTTTTGTGCTTTGTAGAAAATATCCTCGTCAATAATAGGCGGGTGCACGCCGTCGGAAACAATCCAATCTTCAACAGGATTTAACACCGATTTATTTTTATCTGTCGGAAATTTCTTTTTTAGGTGTTTTCGCTTATTCCATATGATTTTACCGATGTATATTTCATTTTGCAGATAGAATTGTATTGTTGTTCGGGAAAATTTACTGTTTTTTCTCGGTGAATATCCCATACTGTTTAACTTGGCGGCAATCGTCTGACTGCCGTAGCCTTGGTTTACATACATATCAAAAACCATATGTATTATATTCGCCTCGTCCTCGCATATCTCCAATGTCGGACGCTTATTGACGTATATTCTGCGGTAGCCGTAAGGCGGTTCGCCCACATGGTAGCCGTCCTCAACGGTGCGTTTAATGCCCGATTGCATACGCTGAGTAATCTTTTTTAGTTCCTGACGTGCCAAGAGCATTTCTATTTCTGTTGAAAATTCGTCAATGTCATTGTTTAGGTCATATATTTTGCGTGGTGTAATGATTTTGGTGTTGTGCGTTTTGAATGTGTCGAGAATAATGCCACGGTCCTTTGTATCGACACGCCCCAAACGGTCTATATCCATGCACAATACACCGTCATACAAATCATTTTCTATATCGCTCAAAAGCTTTATCATTTCCGGACGCACGAAAAGACTGTCACCCGATACAACTTCCTCATAGATATTGGTTATTATCAAATTGTTGGTTTTGGCAAATGCAAGAAGTGTCTTTTTATGACGTGACAATGTTTCGGCGACTGATTCGGTTTCATCGTCTTGTCGGGATTTACGAAGATATATCGCTATGTTCATGGGTACTCCTTTCATAGAATAGGAGCGGACAAAAGTCCGCTCGGGTTATTTTATTTGCAAGTGTTGTTTTGTACTATTTGGAATAACCTAAGGCGGTAAGTATTAGCGGTACTTGCCGTCTTTTATGCGATTTTATCTTTATAGTTAATAACCGTAACGGTTAATGAACTTGATATTTTTTGGATACGGTTTAATATATTTTCTATCTTACGAACTGCATCGGTGGAAAAATATTCTTCACCGCATTGGCTGCATTTTTCGCAAGGGACATTTTCTATAATAACAACAAGATTATCTTGTTTTTCGATATAATCAGTGGTTTTATCTTCCAAAGTGCCTTTGCACATTACACATTTCATGTTTTCAGCCCCATACCTCGTCATGTGAGTACACTTCGCCGTTTTTTATTTCTTCTTCACCACGTTTAACGGCATCTGCTTCATTCGGTGTGAGTTTTGTAAAATCGGGGTCCCAAGCCAAAACCATTTTTTTAATAATTTCGTAGGCTAAATATTGGTCTTGTTCGGGAAGAATTTCAACCATTTCCATAATCGCTTTTGTTGTGTTACTCATGTTAATTCACTCCTCTATTTATATATGTCCCCTCGACTGCCTATATCTATTATATTTAAAATCTCAATATTATTTTCCGAACTGTATTTGTATATTATTCGATATTTGCCTATTCTTAAACGTTGTCTGCCATCTGTAAAACCTTGAAGATATTTTATGTCACCTTTCGGTGGGTTAGACGTTAATCCTTCAATGCCTTCTTTTATTCGTTGCTTTGTAGGTTTATCTAAACTTTTTATTGTCTTAACCGCTGATTTACTATATCGTATTTCCACCATATCACCGTCCTTAATTTTGCTCAAAATGCTCGCAATAAATTTTTAAAAGAATAATATTAAATATTGTATAATATTTTTAAGGGTTATTTTGTACTGTTTGGAATAACCTAAGGCGGTAAGTATTAGCGGTACTTGCCGTCTTTTATTTTATTTAAACAAATCTTTAAAAATATCAAATATACTGAATGTTGTTTTGCGGTACACCTTGTTGTATACTGCCTTTTTAGGGTTCTTGACAAAGCCTGTACCCTTTTTGCCGTAGCCGGGGATAAGTGCTTTTTTGACCGCACGCTTTGCTCTGCCGGTGGTGCGTGCCTTGAATGAACGTTTTAAAGATGGTTTCCTCATTCCGAATTTCATATAATCACCTTACTATCTTGTCCATAAATTTACTGCTTGATTATCATTATCCCACAGCCAATATCCAAACATTTTAAGTTCATCGGCTGAAATTGCCATGTATCCGCCGCAGTTATATGATTGTGGGTGATATGTATTTATACCGTTATCAAATATAACCGATATATAATTGTCTTTGATGTCAAAGAATTTAGTTCCGGCACTGAATTGTTTATAGTAAGACATATCCATAGGAATTAAAGGTTTTTCATTGTTAGCTTTTATTGTTAGTGTCTTTGTTGCATCATTCCATGAGGTGTCAAAACCGTAGTTTACCATATCTTCCGCTATAATATATGCACCGCCTAAGTCTGAATGCGAAAATGTTGGGATTTCATATCCGTTTATGAATGTGCGTAAATTTGTAGCAACAATTTTTGGTGTTGGAGCGGGGGTGCTGACAGGCTGTGAAGATGATGCCGAACCTGAATTTGATTTTGCTGAACTTGCACTTGAACTCGATGATGATGCGGAATAACCGTTTGCATATGGGCAAACTCCGTTTTTGTGCAGGTGTGCAGGTGAATCGTTACAATGATAATGGTAACTTCCAAGTCCACTTACATTTTTGTTGTCTTTGTGTCCTTGATTAGAGTCTAGTCGTCCGTTGTGTGCAAATGCAGTTGATGAGAAAATCATACTTGCCAATGCCACGATAGATATAATTTTGTTTGCTTTTTTCATAAATTAACCCTCCTAAAAATAATATTTGACATTAAAAATCAAATATTGTATAATATTTTTAAGGGTTATTTTGGCTAGTTAGAATAACCTAAGGCGGTAAGTATTTGCGGTACTTGCCGTCTTTTATTTTTGATTTTTTTCTAACAGTTCCTTGATTTTTACCAAATCTTCATGTGTCAAACGGATTTCATCATTATCGGATTTATCAAATTTCTTTGAAAAATATGTCGCAATAGTGCCCGTAAGCATTGAAACGAACGCAATACCCATTATCATGAGCACTCCTGCGATTAATCGTCCGGCGGTGGTTGTCGGGGAAATATCTCCATAGCCGACTGTTGTGGCGGTTACAAATGCCCACCAAATTGCATCGGAAAATGAATGTACCGTAGTACCATTTTCAACTAAATATATTCCGCCTGCACCTAAAATAAGTGTCACAATGTTTATATATAAAATATATATAAGTCCGTTTGTATATAAAAAATCTTTAAATTTTGCCAAAAAGCCTACAAGTCTAACCATTTTAGTCAGTTTGAACAGCCTTGTGAATTTTAGTATTCTGAATATTCTGAAAAATCTAAAAAATGAAAATATCGCATTAAAAGGAATTATCGCCAACAAATCAAATATGTTCGATTTTACAAACTGAACCTTATTATCTGATTTGACAAGTCGGACAATATAGTCTATGACAAAAAATATCAATATGAGTTTATCTGTTATACTCAATATCGGGTATTGATTTAATGGTAAAATTCCGCATAAATCCATTGTTGTAAGAAAGATTGTTATTAATGCAAGCAAAATTACAAGTTTGTCATAGAATTTATTTTTCATTAATGTTCTCCATATATCCGTTTATTTAAAACTTTCGCTTAATCTCTTTTACCAATCCGACAACTGATATTCTTTGCACATCAGCACCCTCGAAACGGCGAGGCGGATAATACGGATTGAATGACACTAATTCTATCCAATCAGAGCCATAATTTACTTTTTTGATAACGCCATCTTCATTATCTATTATCACAACAGCAATAGAGCCGCTGTCAATGCTTGTTTGCTTTTGGATAAGGGCATAATCACCGTTGCATATTTGCGGTTCCATGCTATCGCCCTTTACTTTCAAAAAGAAGTATTCTTCATATTGACTTATACTGTCGGGTGATATGTATTCATATCCGATTATATGATTTTCTGCAAAACAGCCTGTTCCCGCAGAAACTTCACCATAAACAGGTATTTTTATAAATGTTGATACATCAACAGGAATTGCACCTTCGGGAAGTTTGGTATCATCATCTGACATTAAAAAGTCAACTGATACATTAAAAAGTCTAGCAAGTTTCAACCAATTTTCTTTACTTGGTTCACGATTGCCTAATTCATAATTATTATATCCTTGACGACTAATGTTTAAATATTCTGCCACTTCTGCTTGTGTTTTTCCAGACTTTTCTCTTACTTCTCGTAGTTTCATGTAAGAACACCTCCTTTAAAAATAGTATAGCAACATTTAGTTGACAAGTCAATAAAAGCAACACTTTGAAATAAAACAATTATAAAATTGCAACAAACTGTTGACAAAACAATTATGTTATGCTAATATATGTTTAGCAACAAAATGTAGCTAAAATTTAGAAAGGAAGTTTCAAATGCGTAAATGGTTAAAAGATATACGTGAAAAAAAGAAGTTATCGCAACAAAATGTAGCGAATAATGTTGGCATAACACGTCAGTATTACAACCAAATCGAAAACGGTGAACGTCAAAAGGATTTGGATTTGTCGATGGCAACCAAATTGGCAAAGATTTTCGATGTGTCGATTGATTGGATTATTGCGGAAGAAGAAAAATTGAAGTAAAGGCGGTGAGAACAACATCAACATATTTACAGTCATAGGACAAAATTCAACAATAATAAACTAAAACGGAGGTGTTAATTATGAAAGAGAAATTTGTAAGACCTGACAACTACGAAGTCCGCCATATAACCTACACCGAGGACGGTATGGCAAGGGCATGGTGTAATAAAAATCCCGACCCGATAGCACATCAACAAGGTATTAATGAGGTGACAAAGTTCTTGATTGATGCGGCGGACAGAATAGCGGCAAGAAAAGGCACAAATTAACGGTACTCGTTAGAGTATCGCAGAATGGACAGGCGGTGAAAATGTGAAGTTATACGATTTGGTAAAGGTTCTTGACGATGACAAGGGCGTGGTAATCAAAGGCAAGGCGAACGATACTTTATTTTCGGGCAAGGTGATTGACCTTAAAAAAGACAAGTATTTCTCCATGCTGAAAGTGTTCGCAGATACTAACCATTTATATTATACTCGTTTAAAAACAGTTTATAAACAAAAAAACATGATAGCTCATGATAGTTTTACAAGTGTTAAAATGACTTACAGATATGATAGGTGTCAAAACCTTTTCAAACAATGGGAGTGATTTTAATGGACAAGGTTACAAAAAAACAACCTGATTTTTATGCGGTTATACCCGCTGATGTCCGTTATGACGAGGATTTATCGTCAACGGCTAAACTGCTTTATGCGGAGATTTCCGCTTTGGCAAATTCAAAGGGATATTGTTTTGCAAATAATAAATATTTTGAAAAATTATATCACATTGACGAGAGAACTGTTCAGCGAATTTTAAAGCAATTATCAAATAAGCAATATGTGAGAATAGAAAATGTAAATTCAAAAAACAGAAAAATTTTTATTTCAACCCCGACAAAAATGTCGTTCAACCCCGACAAAATTGTCGCCCTTAACCCCGACAAAAATGTCACCCATAATAATACAAGTATTAATAATAAAAATAATAATACATACACACCCGATTTTGAAAAGTGGTTCGAGCGTTATCCGAACCGTTTCAACAAGGAGAGAACATTCAGGAATTGGCAGAAGGCAGTTAAGGCGGACGGATTGGAGAAGATAAACGCAGCACTCGACAACTACCTTCGCTACATCAAGGACAACAACATCGAAAAACGGTTTATTGTGCGTTCGACAAACTTTGTCGGTCAAAAGGGTGAATACAAGGGATATTTGGAGTGCGAAACCTGTGAAAGTGCGGACAGCTCAAACAAAATCGAGCAGACCAACCGTGAATATGAGGAATATCTGAAAAGATTGGAGGGATTGAAATGAATTTTGACCAAACGGCAGAATGTAAATTGCTTGGGGCTCTCCTCGCCAGAGCGGAAGTCCTCGACGATATTGATATATCCGCCGACGATTTCTACATCGGCAAGAACAAGAATGTCTATAAGGCGATAAAGAAACTCTATGACAAGTGTGAGGAAATAGATATTGTTTCGGTGAACGAGGAGCTCGGCGGTAATTCCCTTGACTATCTTGTCGAACTGCAACGAAACGTTGAAACAACACATTCGGCGAAAAATCATGCGAGGATTGTCAAAAACCATGCGACACGGCGAAAATTAATTCAGACGGCACAGACGATAATGGGGATTGCAAGCGATACGTCAGTCCCGATTGAACGTGCGTCGGAGGAATTTGAAAAGTACATAACGAGTGCGGACAATTCAACGCAGGACGGACTTACCCCGATAGGCGAGATTTTGCCGTCGGTGTTCGAGAATATCGTAAACGCACAGAAAAACGGCGGAAAGGTAAAGGGCGTTCGGACAGGCTTTCACAAGCTGGATTTTCTGATAAACGGCTTGGAGAGCGAAACGCTCACGATAATCGGTGCAAGACCCGCAATGGGTAAATCGACATTCGCCCAAAACATTATCGAAAATATATCCGCACAGGGAAAAGCAACGGCGTTATTTTCGCTTGAAATGTCAAAGGAAATGATAGCAACAAGAATTGTGGCATCGCAGAGCGGAGTTACAAACCGAAGTCTGTCAAACGGCATGGTGTCGGCGGACGAGTACGGTGCGGTGACGGAATTGATGGACATTTTAGCCGGACGAAAATTATTCATAGGCGACAATGCAACCACCACGCTTGACGGGATAATCGGCAGATGCAGAAAATTCAAACGGCAGTACAAGGAAAATGTGGGGGCTATTGTGATTGACTATTTACAGCTGATTAATTCCGGTGCGAAAACGAGCATGACCAGAAATGACGAGGTCGGCATGATAAGCCGTAGGCTGAAACTGCTTGCGATGGAGTTGAAATGTCCGATTGTGGTATTATCGCAGTTATCACGAAAGTGTGAGGACAGACAGGACAAGCGTCCGAGTTTATCGGATTTGCGTGAATCGGGCAGTATCGAGCAGGACGCCGACAATGTGTTATTCATATATCGTGATGAGGTATACAACGAGAAAACGGCAAAGAAACATATCGCCGAAATCGAGGTTGCAAAGTGCCGTAACGGCAGCTGCGGAACGGTGGAATTGGGCTTTAAGGGCGAGTATTTAAAGTTTATGAATTTGGAGGATTTAATGAAATGAACAAGGCAATTTTAATGGGCAGACTTACGGCAGACCCCGAACTCAAACAGACCCCGAACGGTGTGTTGGTCACAAGATTTACGCTTGCCGTAAACAGACGGTTCGCCAAGGAAGGTCAGCAGCAGGCAGACTTTATAAACTGCGTTGCATGGCGAAATCAAGCGGAGTTTTTGTGCCGATATTTTCACAAGGGCAGTATGGTCGCCGTTACAGGGAGTATTCAGACAGGCTCATATGACGGCGAGGACGGCAAAAAGAGGTACACAACCGAGGTGGTCGCCGACGAGGTGCATTTCACGGGCGAAAAGGCTAAGACGGCGGACAAAAACGGGTTCGAGGAGATTGACGACGGCGGATTGCCTTGGGGGAAATGAAAGGAAGTAGGACAATGAATTATGCGAAAATTCAGAAAAGAATAATAGATGATTTTTTTTGAAGATAGAACTATCTTTGCGAATTTTGAAGAATATGAGGGCGGTATTTGGTGGATTAATGGGTCATATATGGTGAAAATACCAAAAGAATATTTTTGTTTGGATTGCAGAAAGGTAATAAAACGTTGTGCCCATGTTAAGGGAACGCCAGTAGTAGAAAATTATATAGAAAAGTCTAAAACAAATGTGGTAGAAGTTAAACCGAACAAAGAAAAAGTTGTACTTGCTGACGGCACAAAGTTTGTAAAATTTGATATTGACGGCGGCGAATATTACATAAACAAAGGATTTAAGTTGTTTAAATCAAAACACAAATTAACTTATAAAATCGAACAACCTTTTGAAGGTAAAAGAGGCAGAATGTTATATATATTCAGAGGTAATGAGTTAATAGGTGCGATGGGAGCGTATGATAAAAGAAAGTTTAAATAACAGGAGGACTAACGATGAAAATTTATAAATACAAAGACAGTGTATACTGTGATGAAGATTTATCAAATATTGGTATACATGAAAATCAAATAGGTATATAGTTAGGCGTCAATAAGCCGAGCGATGAACAAAGATTAAAGTATTGCCCGAAGTGCGGCAGAGAATTGGAGAAATGAGCAATGACAAGAGATAAAATAAATAAAATGTATGGAATAAAAAGAATATTAACCAAAGAGCCTTTGCATGAGGAACTGACAGATAAAGAGGCAAAAGAATATGAGGAATTTGTAAAAGCAATAAGTGAAGATATGCGGAGGGGTAAAAAATGGAACTAAACTTGAAAAATGCAATACCTATCGAAGTGCTTGAAAGCGAATATCACGGCTGCAAATTTGCCGAACAATGCGATATGGACACAAGATATGACAGAGAAAAAGCAAGAGCAATACGTACTATTTGCGATTGGTTTAAAACACCGTCATATCAAGACCGATTAGCACATTGCGGATTTAAAACAGAAAAAGGCAAATGGATATTGGTGTCAGAACCAACTAATGCAAACTATGTAGATATGGAATGTAGTAATTGCGGTTATACCGATTGTTTTGAAAGTGAAGAAACAGTTTATAAATATTGTCCTGAATGTGGTATGAAAATGAACAAAGACGAAATAAATCAACCGAGTATAAGAACGGAAGATATTTTTGAATAATCGGGGGTGAGGTAATGACAGATGAATTTAGAGGGTTGACAGAAGAACTAGCAAAGGGGTTAAATTTTCCCGAAAATGCGGTTATTATGGGTACGGCAATAAACAATGATGAAATCGAAATGTACGATATAACTATTCATTTTTGGTCACAAAAATATTACCCTGTTGAATGTATAATAAAAAGTATAATTGAAAATTTTTTAAAACCGTTAGATGATGATACAGCTAAATATGCAAGAGATATGTTATTGGATATTATTGAACGTGATAGGCAAAGGCGAAATGACTAATACAGAATACATAAACGCTAAATATTTGGCTTGCGGCGGCAACGTTAAACTGCACCGTAGCAATAATGTAGGGAGCGGAAATTATGTTACAACTTCTTGAATTATTCGGCGGAATAGGTTCGCCAAGATGTGCATTAAGGAATATAGGAATACCAGTAAAAGCTATTGATTATGTGGAGATAGACGAAAAGGCGGTAAGGTCATACAACGCAATGTTTGCGGAAGAATTGGAGTACAAAACACAATCAGTGGTAGGCTGGAACCTTAAACCAGATATTTTGATACATGGCAGTCCTTGTCAAGACATGAGCATCGCCGGGCATCAAGGAAAAGCGACTGCGGAAACCGGGAGGATAAACAGAGGAAAAGGAGCAGATAAAGGAAGTGGCACACAGTCAAGTCTGATGTGGGAAACGATACATATTATACAGCAAATGGGAATGTGGAAACCACGAATTGTTATTTGGGAAAATGTAAAGAATGTCCGTAGTAAATACATGGTTCACAATCATAACAAATATATGTTTGAATTGTCGGAAATGGGATATACAAGCAGTTTTGCGTTATTAGATGCAAGGGACTTTGGATTGCCGCAAGCAAGACAAAGATATTTTACGGTATCAATATTAGGTAATGAAAAGTTTGATTTTTCTGAATTGGAACATACACCAATGAGAAATATTAAAGATTTTTTAGAAGATAATACAGCTGTTTCAGATGAATATTTAGTAACACAGCCGAGCGTATATAATGCCATAGGTAAAACAGGAATAAAACGTGCGACAATTATTCAAGATTGTGCATACACAATAACAACCCGACAAGACAGGACACCGGCACAAGTTATAGATTGCGGGAATGGGCGGTACAGATATTTAACAGAACGAGAATGTTGGAGATTGCAGGGATATAGTGATGCAGACTTCGATGCAGCTTTATCTGTAACAAAGAAAAACGGAAGATACAGAATGCCGTTATACAAACAAGCCGGAAACAGTATCCCTGTACCGATATTTGAAAACATATTTAAAAAATTATTTTTATAAAACGGGAGGACTAAACAATGACAGGATATGAAAGAGTAAATGAAGATGAGGCATATTTTTACGACGATTGTGTAGGTTGTATACACAAAGACTTTGAAGATAATGATGATTTTAATAACGATTTATATGCCAATGCAAATTATTACAGCGATGAAACAGTTGCAGAAAACAACGCAAGAGCTGACAAACTTATGCGACAATTAAGACGTTTTGCCGTTGAACATAATGAGTGTGTGTCGGATTGGGGTAATGAAGAACAAACTAAATGTAATATTTTTTATAATTATGAATATGAGTGTCTCAATATTGGTTATCATTATTGCACTAAAAATTTTGGACAAATATATTTTTCATCAGACGAAATAGCAGAAAAAGCTATTGAAGAATTTGAAGATGAGTTAATTTGGTATTTTACCGAATATCAAGACCATTTTGTCGACGATGGCAAAAAGGTAAAAGAAAAATGCGGTTGTGAATTATGCTGTGATGACAATTTATCAAATATTGGTATACGAGATAATCAAATAGGTATATGGTTAGGCGGCAATAAGCCGAGTGATGAAGAAAGATTAAAGTATTGCCCGAAGTGCGGCAGAGAATTGGAGAACTAACAATGAACATAAAAATGTTAAACAACATTAAGTTAATCGTTTTGCACAACGGCAACGGTACGCAAATCCTCAAAGCAAGAGAAGAACTTGTCGAACTGCTCCAAGCATTGAGCAAAAACGATGCCGGTGATATTGCAGAGGAAATCGCAGACGTTGAAATTATGCTTGAACAGTTAAAATACATATATTCGTGTGCATCGCTAGTGGAACTTATCAAAAAATTAAAAGTAGCACGCACACTAAAAATCATGAACGGCGAATGTAGAGTACTCAAAGAAAACCGACCGCCGTACTGCGGAAAAGAGATACACGCTTGTGAAAAATGCAGAAAGGAGCGGAAAATATGACGAATTATGAAATACTTAAAAATGCAAGTGTTGAACTTATAGCGGAGTTTTTAGATGATATATTTGAAGATACTGCTGATAATGCAATCAGTAAATGGTTTCAAGAAGAATATTGTGACAAATGTCTGACAACAACTATTATAGGCTGTATTGAAAATCCGAATTTAGTAGGTCAGGAATGGTACGAATGTGAGTTTGAGGGGATTTGCCCACACTATAAAAATGATAAGGATAAAATAATGTTATGGCTTGAAAGTGAGGCGGAAGAATGACTATATTAGATTTAAAGCCGATTATAACAGACATAATCGGAGCAGCGGTGGCTGAAAATAATACAGGAAAGGATTGATTTGATTGAAGTACAAATTAAAGGGACACGAAAAAGCACACAGGGCGATATACGCAAATGATAGATTTATTGTTTTGATGTACAACGGACTTTATCCGCTGAGCTTTTTTAGAAGTGACCTGATAAAAGTTAAGAGGTGATATTATGAATACGGTTGAGCCGATACGCAATCCCGATACGGTTCATGCGATAGAACAATATTTATACAACAAAAATGAAAAGTATTACATAATGTTTATCACGGGGACATATTTGGGACTTCGTATAAACGAAGTATTGAAATTAAAAATCAAGGACGTGCGAAACCGACGTGAGAAAGTGTTCCGTCAATCCAAGACGGGCAAGGAATGTGCCGTTTCGTACAACAATAAATTAATTCGTGCGTTCAGAACATACTGCGAAAACAGGGACGATAATGAGGCACTTATTCCCAATCCGCACAATCCGTTTAAACCGATAAGCCGGCAACAGGCTTATCGTGTTTTGCGTGATGCGGGTATTCATTTCGGACTTGAAAACATCGGCACGCACACGCTCCGCAAAACGTGCGGATACCATTATTACAAACAGACCAAGGATATTGCAACATTGCAGATTTGGTTTAACCACACGAGCATGGAGGAAACACTCCGCTACATCGGTGTGACCCGTGAGCGTGTTCAAAAAGCTATGCTTGATTTTAAAATTTAAGTACAATGTTACATAAACGGTATGCGTAACATAGGGTAAAAAAGTTTTGGCACATATATTGGTAGGAAAATTTAAAGGGCGATGTTACAAAACATAAGATATGTAACATGGAAAAGGGGTGTTTCATGAATATAAAGGAACTCAAAGAATGGTTATGGTCTGCAAATAAATTGAACGGCGAAATCGAAGAACTTGACAAGGCTAGGCAAAAAGCCTTTTCCCTTGCGTGCGGAAAAAGAAACGGTATGGACAAACAAATTGCGGAGTATATCGACTATTCAAATGCCATAGATGATAATATAAAAAAGCTTCTGATAGAAGCACCGCCTGCGGGCGGAGGAATAAGGTAGCATTTTTGATTTTTCGTCATTGCGTTTTTACGCAATTTCCTACAAATTAAAAAATCTGTTTGCCGCACAGACAAAAATTATAAATGCAGTCAAGCTATGCGACAATTCAATATATCGTTCAATCCTATTGGCAAGATACATAAACGGCAGTACATTCGAGGAAATATCGGTTGATACGGGATATTGTTACAGGCAGGTAATCCGTCTGCATGGACAGGCTTTACAGCACCTTGCAAAAAAGATGTCCTTGAATGTCACATAGAACATATGGTATTATGTCAGCGTGAAAAGAAATAACAGGTACTTGATAAAACATCAAGTGCCTTTTTTATTGGGAGGATTTATGGCAAAGGATTTCGCAAAAGCGTTTTACAAATCAAAGCGGTGGCAAGCGTGCCGGCAAGCATACATTGCAAGCCGAGTACTTGTTGACGGCGGATTGTGCGAGCTTTGCCGTGACAATCTCGGCTACATCGTACATCACAAAATAATGCTGACTGCGTTAAACATTGACAATCCCGACATTGCGTTAAATCACTGCAATCTGCAATATGTGTGCAAGCAGTGCCATGACAGGTTAGAGGGTCACGGCGTCGGCACAAAAAAGAAATTGTCGGTTTGGTTTGACGAAAACGGTCAGCCGCTCCCCCCTCAAAAATAAAATTTTTTTTCGCCACGGGAACCGAGAAGGGCAGGTTGAATTTTACGCACGACATTTTGCATGAAAGGGGGTATCTGCATGAATGAGGAAAGAGAAAAAGAAAGAAAACGTGATTTGTCCAAATATAAAAAGATTTTTCGGTTTTTGGACAATGACAAAAAAATATTCGCAGAAAAGCTATACACACAGCTTGCGTTCATGGACTGCACTCTCAAAGAACTCAAAGAGAGGATTGAAACCGAGGGAGCGGTCATTGAGTACACCAACGGCAACGGTTTTGACACCATAAGCGAAAATCCCGCACAGAAAAGTTACAACGCTATGATTAAAAATTACAATATCGTTTTAAAAACACTGATTGATTTAATTCCCGAAAAACAAGGCGATGACGAACTTATCGAGTTCATCAAGGGCAGAAAATGACGGAATTTGAAAAGTATTTCACAGCTATTTTATCGGGCGATATTGTCGCCTGTGACAAAATGAAACGGGTTAGTGAAATGCTGTTAGAACAGTTTTACAATCCCGATGAATTTCATTTTGACGGGGAAATCGCAAAAAGGCATATTGATTTTATAGAGAAATTCTGCAAAATTCCAAGCGGTAAAATTCATACTCCGCTGAAACTGGAATTGTTCCAAAAGGCGAGATTGCAAGCGTTATACGGTTTTGTCGATGACAACGATTTAAGGCAGTTCAACGAATGTCTGATAATTGAAGGCAGAAAAAACGGCAAGACCACCGAAACCGCCGCAATAGAAATTGATATGCTGATTAATGACGGCGAGGGTTCACCGCAGATTTACAACATTGCGACTATGCTTGACCAAGCCAAACTCGGATTTAATGCGTGCCACAAGATGATAAAGCAATCGCCGCTATTATCCAAGCACATCAAAAAGCGTGCGTCGGATTTATATTTCAACCGCAATTTCGGATACATAAAAGCGTTGGCGAGCAACTCAAACAGTTTGGACGGTTTGGACATACACTGTGCGGTGATTGACGAATTATCGGCGATAAAAAATCGTGATATTTACGATTTAATCAAGCAGGCGATGGGTGCGAGAAGTCAGCCGTTATTGTTTTGCATAACTACAAACGGATTTGTGCGAAACGGTATATTTGACAGCCAATACGAATATGCGTCAAACCTTTTAGAGGGGAAATTGTCACAGAAGAACAAGCGGTTTTTACCCTTTATTTACGAATTGGACGATATTTCCGAGTGGGACAAAGAGGAATGTTGGGTAAAAGCAAATCCCGCCCTTGGAACGGTGAAAAGTGCGGACTATCTTCGGCAAATGGTCAAAAAGGCAAAGGACGATGACAGTTTCAAGCCGACCGTACTGGTTAAGGATTTCAACATAAAGCAGACGTCTGCAAGCCGTTGGTTAAGATATGAGGATTTGAACAACGAGGAACTTGTGCCCGATTACAATTTCCGCTATGCGATAGGCGGTTTTGATGCCGCCGACAGTATCGACCTTAACGCTGCCACTGCCCTATTCATGAAACCGAATGACGATAAAATTTACCGCCGTTCGATGTATTGGATTCCGCAGAGTGTGATTGATGAATCAGACAAAAGCGGTAATCGCAAGGAGCGTGACACCGCCCCGTACCGCCTATGGATTGAACAGGGATATATGCGGACGTATACGGGGAACAAGGTGGACAAGAAAGTGTTTCTCGATTGGTTCTGCGAACTTCGGGACAATTACGATTTATATATTTCGTACATAGGCTATGACCCATGGCATATTGACGACAGCTTACTTCGTGGATTTTGTCAAGAATTCGGACAGGCGGCAATGATACCCGTAAGGCAGGGTGTATTGACGTTAAGTCAGCCGATGAAAGACCTTAAAGCGGACATGACAAACAAGCGGATTGTGTATGACAACAACCCGATTGACAAATGGTGTCTGATGAATTTGGAGGTTAAAACCGACATCAACGGCAACATTCAGCCGATAAAGGGCACTGACCAAACGCAGAGGATTGACGGAAGTATTGCGTTGATAAATGCGTACAAGGTGCTTATGGACAAGTATGACGAGTACACAAGTGTTATCTAGAAAGGGGGGATAATGTGAATATCTTTAAGAAAATTTTTAAAAATGTGGGACAGTCGGCAAGGTACAAAATGATTGTGGAAACGGGCAACGGATTATATGCGTGGAACGGGAAATTATATCAATCGGACATTGTAAGAGCGTGCATAAAGCCGAGAGCAAAGGCGGTCGGCAAGCTGATTGCAAAGCACATACGAATTGCCGAAAACAACGGGCAACGGAAAATTGAAACAAATCCCCTGCCCTACATACGTTTTTTGCTCGAAGAACCAAATCCGTACATGACGTGTCAGGTTATGCAGGAGAAAATCGCAAATCAATTAGCGTTAAACAACAATGCGTTCGTTTTGATAATGCGTGACGATTTCGGTATGCCGTGCGAACTATATCCGATACCGTGCACGAGTGCGGAGTGCATATATAAAAACGGCGAATTGTACTTGAAATTTTATTTTTTAAACGGCAAAAATCTGACCGCACCGTATACCGAAATTATTCATTTGCGTGACGATTTCTGCAACAACGATATTTTCGGCGACAATCCGGCAGAGGCTCTGACAAGCCTTATGAATGTGGTGTCAATTTTAGACCAAGGCTTGATACGGGCAATCAAAAACAGCGGTGTTATACGCTGGCTTTTAAAATACGCCGCACCAATGCGTCCCGAAGATTTAAAGAAAAATGTAAAGAATTTTGCGGACACATATTTGAACATCGAAAGCGATACCTTCGGAGCGGCGGGGGTTGACGGCAAGATTGCCGACGCCGAGAGGATTGAACCGAAAGACTATGTGCCCAATGCGGCATTGATTGACCGCCAGACCGAAAGGATATATTCATTTTTCAACACAAACAGGAAAATCGTAAACAGTGAGTACACCGAAAATGATTGGATAAGCTACTACGAAAGCGTGGTAGAGCCGGTGGCGGTGCAGATGGCGAATGAGTACACACGAAAGTTATTTTCAAGACGTGAGCGTGGGTGCGGTAACAAGATTATTTTTGAAAGCTCCAATCTGACATATGCAAGTATGCAGACAAAGCTAAGTCTTGTAAGTTTTGTGGACAGGGGTATCATGACCCCGAACGAGGTAAGAGAAATTTTGAACTATGCTCCGATTGACGGCGGAGATGTGCCGCTGTTAAGAAAAGATACGGGCACGCTGGGAGGTGAATGATATGCAGAAAATCAGCGTAAAAGGCGAGATTATCACGAATGACAACAAGTGGATTTATGACTATTTCGGCATGGACAGTACTTGTCCGAAAGATGTCGAAAGTCTGCTTGCAAAGGCGAACGGCAGTGATGTTATCGTTGACATCAATTCGGGCGGCGGTGACATTTTTGCCGGCAGTGAGATATACACAATGCTCCGAAAATATTCGGGGAATGTGGAAATTCATATTGTAGGCATTGCCGCCAGTGCCGCATCGGTAATTGCAATGGCGGGAAAATCGAAAATAAGTCCGACAGCATTGTTTATGATACACAATGTGTCAAGTTATGCAAGCGGTGACTGCAACGAGTTTGAGAAACAGGCGGATATTTTGAAAACCGCCAATCAGTCAATCGCAAATGCGTATATTGAAAAGACGGGGTTAAGCAATGAAAATCTGTTGCAGATGATGAACGCAGAAACGTGGCTGACGTCAAAACAGGCGGTCGAAAAGGGATTTGTTGACGAGGTATTGTTTGAAGATAATATTTCACTGCGAAACGATTTCGGCGGTCTGAACAATACAGTAATAAGCAAGCTGAGAAATCTTATTCCGAAGAATAAATTCAATTCGGAACAGGAAAAATTAAAACTTTTGAAATTGAAGGGAGAATATCAACATGAAATTTTTTAAAGACCATACAGACTATCTGAATAAGAGAAATTCTTTGATTGAACAGGCACAGGAATTTTTGAAAGCGGAAAAGCAGGACGAGTACAAGGCGAAATTCAAGGAGATTGAAACGCTTGACAGCGACTACAAGGATTTTGCCGAGGAACAGGCGAATTTGAAAGCATTGCAGGGCGGTGCAAAGCCGAGTATTAAGCTTGACGGCAATTTTAAGGAGGGAGCACAGAATATGTTTGATACAATCGAGTACAGAAACGCATTTATGCAGAATGTTCTGCACGGTAAGGCAATTCCGAACGAGTATTTGAACAGTGACGCAAATACAAAAACTTCGGACGCAGGAGCGGTAATTCCGACAACGGTACTTGACAGAATTATCGACAAGATGGAAAGCGTGGGAATGATTTTGCCTTTGGTTACACGCACAGCATACAAAGGCGGACTGACAATCCCGACTTCGAGCGTTAAGCCGACAGCAAGCTGGGTTGCCGAGGGAGTTGGCAGTGACAGACAAAAGAAATCGACAGGCTCAATCACATTCGCATACCACAAACTGCGTTGTGCGGTGTCGGTATCTTGGGAAACCGAAACAATGGCATTATCCGCATTTGAAACCGCTTTTGTAAACAATGTAGCCGAGGCGATGACCAAGGCACTCGAACAGGCGATTATTTCGGGCGACGGTTCGGGCAAGCCGAAAGGGATTTTAGCCGAAACCGTTGTGACGGGACAAAACGTGGACGTTGCCGAAGGGGCAAGCATTACATATGCTGATTTGTGCGACATGGAATCAAAGCTGCCGCTTGCATACGAAAACGGTGCGGTATGGCTGATGACCAAGGCAACGTTTATGAAGATTATCGCAATTACGGACAGTGACGGTCAGCCAATCGCAAGAGTGAACTACGGTATCGGCGGTAAGCCGGAACGCACTGTTTTGGGCAGAACGGTTGTGCTTAACGATTATATGCCAAGCTATTCGGCAACGGTGTCGGCGGATACGGTTATTGCGTGCCTGTTTAACATGACCGATTATGTGCTGAACACTAATCTTGATGTGACAATTAAAAAGTATGAGGATAACGATACGGACGATATTGTCACAAAGGCGATTATGCTTGTTGACGGTAAGGTGGTTGACAAAAATTCGCTTGTTACCATGACACTAAAAAACGCATAAACGCTGATACCGAAAAGACATATACAAGCGAGGAGCTTAATTCCCTTACCGTAGCCGAAATTAAGATTTTGGCTGACGAGTTAGGATATAGTATCAGCGGAAGTACGAAGTCGGCATTGATTGACAGTTTTTTGAATGAACAGGGAGCGTGATTTTATGCTTGAAAAGGTGAAATTGGCACTGCCGATAAAATCTGACGCATACAATGACGATATTTCACAGTTAATAAGTGCCTGCAAGATTGATTTGGGTCTTGCGGGCATAAACAAAATATCAGATACAGACAGTTTGACGGTGCAAGCGGTGATTTTCTACTGCAAAGCGTATTTCAGGGCAACGGACACAACGTCGGAACGCTACAAAAAAGCATATGAAAATCTTAAAAATGCAATGGCTTTATCGGGCGAATATACGGAGGCGGTCAGCGATGTTTGATGTGGCTTATCTAATTAGTGAGGAAACGGCGGTTGACAACATCGGCAACGAGATAAAAAAGCAATCCGAAAATGAAGTGTTTATCGAGGTGGCGAGCGTTTCACAGAATGAATTTTACAAGTCCGCACAAAGCGGTTTAAGACCCGAATACAAATTTACATTGTTTTCGGCAGACTACGGCGGACAGGAGAAAATACGATACAATGACGCTGTTTATTACATCTATCGTACATACGAAAAAGACGAAAAGACGGAATTGTATGTCACGAAAAAGGCGGTGGTGTAATGGCGAATGTTGAGGATATGGCGGAAATTATAATACAGGAATTGACAGACTATTCAAAGGACGTTGAGGACGCTATGAAATCGGAAATTGAAAAGCTGGGCAAAGATACGGTCGATAATCTGAAAAGCAATCCCAATATACCGATTAAATCGGGCAAGTACAAAAAGTCGTTTTATTTAAAGAAAGTGGCGGACGGTTTGGGATTTTGCAGATTTGTTGCGGCGAACAGAAAATATCAGCTGACGCATTTGTTGGAGTACGGTCACGCAAAGCGAAACGGCGGACGCACAAGAACATATCCGCATTGGCAGCAAGCACAGGAATTAGCAGAGGAATTGCCCGACAGGATTGCGGAAAGGCTGAATAAATTATGACATCAGAGAAGATTGCACAGTTATTGAAAACGCTTGATATACCGTTTCGGTACAAGGTTTTCGGGGAAACTCCCACACCGCCGTATATCGTATATTATGCGGATAAGGAAAGCCGGTACGGCAGTGACGATATGAATTTATTGGCGGAAAGGGAGATTATAATTGAGCTTTACACCGATAAAAAGGATTTGGAGATTGAAAGCAGGATTGATAAGTTATTTGAGAATTATTCGTTTGTGAAATATGAAAATTATATCGACAGCGAGCGTGTGTTTGAAACGGCTTATCATGTGACATTTATTGATAAGATTTAGGAGGAATTAATATGGCGGCAAAAGAGAGAATTGCACTCGGGAGCGGTAAATTGTATGTGGCGGAACATTCGGACAGTACAGAGCCGAGTGTGGAAACGTTGAAAAAGGACGCAAATGAAATGGCGAAAATTTCGGGCGGTGCGACATTGGAATACACACCGACTGCATATACGGCAAAATCCGATGACGGTGCGGTTTCAAAAACCGTTATAACCGAGGAAGAAGGGAAATTAAATTGCGGTATCTGTACGATTAACGGCGATATTATGGGCAAGATTGTGTCGACCGCAAGCGTATCTGAGGCAGAGGGCAAGACGGTTGTTAAAATCGGAGGTATCGACAATGACAACGGCAAGTCTTACGATGTTTTGTTTTATCATACCGATAAAGCCGACGGCGATATTGCGGTGATGATTGTCGGCAAGAATACAAAAGGTTTGTCGATGGCATTTACCAAGGACAAGGAAACGATTACAAATCTTGAATTTTTGGCAGAGCCGATGGACGAAAGCGGTCATTTGGCAGCGGTAGAATTTTATGATGTGCAATAGGAGATTGAAAGATGCTTAATTTAAATGAATTGAACATAAGAACATTTGATGTGAAATTGAAAAGCGGTGAAGTGCTACATATCAATCCGCCGAAAGTTAAGGTTTTGAGAAAGACGCAGGATTTATTGAAAAAGTCGGACAAGGATATTGAATTGATTGTTGACGCAACGGTTATGGTGCTAAACAGCAATTCAAAAAAGAAAGTTTTTGACCGAAAATACGTTGAGGAAAACTTTGATGTGAACGATATTGTTAAGGTTTTGCAAGGGTATCTGGCTTGGGTGGCTCAAATTCAAAAAAACCCAAACTGAAAGTCCCTTATTGTCATACGGAAAATGAGGATAAGGGTGACAGATACGAACTTTTTACTATGTCGGAGCACATTATACACGAATACACAGGCTTGAATTTCAATGAAATTGCGGAGCTTGATATAGCGGAATATTGCTTATACCGCCGTGAGGGGTATATTGCCAAGCTACGGCAAACCGAGAGCGGACGGGACTATTTGGAGAAGTGCTGGTATTTAGAGCAGACAAAGGCGGACAAGTCTGCACTAAGAAAATTTTTGAGAGGATAGGACGGGTTCGTCCTATTTTCTCGGAAAGGAGGAAATATGGCAGGAAGTATAAAGGGTATTACCGTTGAAATCGGCGGTAATACAACGGGTTTATCAAAGGCATTGGGCGGTGTGAACAAGGAAATCAATTCCACGCAGTCCGAGTTAAAACAGGTTGAAAAATTATTGAAATTAGACCCGACAAATACAACATTGCTTGCACAGAAACAAGAATTGCTTGCCAAAAGCATATCATCGGCAAAGGATAAATTGGACACCTTAAAAACGGCACAGGAGCAAGTCGAAAAGCAGTTTGCAGGCGGTGAGATTGACGAGGGTCAGTACAGAGCATTTCAGCGTGAGATTGTGTCGGCGGAAAATCAGCTGAAAAAGTTTGAGGGAAATTTAAACAGTACCGAAACTCAAATGAAGGATATGGGCGACAGTGCAAAAGATACTGAGGGCAAAGTAGACAAGCTCGGCGACAGTGCCAAGACCGCCGGCGATAAGGCGGAAAAGGGCGGCAAGGGTTTTGAAATGTTTAAATCCGCAGCCGGGGCAATCGGCAAAGGACTTATGGCGATAGGTTCGGCTGGAATAGCCGCAGGCGGTGCATTGGCTAAAATAGGCTATGAGGCAGGAGTAAGTGCGGACGATATAAATACACTATCAAAACAGACGGGAATTTCAACAAATGAAATTCAGCGTTTGCAGTATGCAACGGATTTGATAGATATTCCGCTTGAAACGGTAACAGGTTCATTGGCAAAACTGACAAAAAACATGAATACCGCCGCAAGTGGCAGCGGAAGTGCATACGAGGCATTTAAAACATTGGGCGTCAGCATAACAGATACAAACGGAGCATTGCGAAATAATAAAGATGTTTTCAACGATGCAATTAACGCATTGGGGTCAATGGAAAATGAAACACAGCGTGATGCGTTGGCTATGCAGATTTTCGGCAAGTCCGCACAAGATTTAAATCCTTTAATTTTGGGCGGTGCGGACGCACTTCAAGAATTGGGAGATAATGCAGAGGCGGCGGGACTTATCTTGTCACAGGACGCATTGAACAGTGCAAATGCTTTTAATGACTGCATAGATACTTTAAAGGCTAATACAAAAGGTGCATTGTTAAGTTTGGGAACTGAAATCGGTACACAGTTATTGCCTATGATTACGAGTGCTACCGATGAAATATCCAATTTGACGGGCGGTTTGGTTACGTCATTTCAAGAAGGCGGATTTACAGGATTAATTGATGAAATAGGCAATATAATATCTGAATTATTGACAAAGATAACGGAGCAAATTCCAAATGTAATAAATATCGGTATGACATTAATTCAGTCTTTGATAGATGGTATACAAAGCAGTCTGCCGCAGATAACATCATCAGCGTCAAATATATTGACAATGTTTTTAGATGGTATATTGGAAATGTTACCCCAACTACTGCAAATAGGAATAGACATAATTGTCAATTTGATTAATGGTATATCACAACAGCTGCCGGAACTATTTATTGAGGCGGCATATTGCATAACTGAACTTGTAAATACATTGCTTGACAATATTGACCAAATTATTGACGCCGGAATAAATTTGATTTTAGCTTTAATTGACGGGTTAATATATGCAATACCAATGCTTGTTGAAAAAGCTCCCGAAATAGTTGAAAAATTATGTGGGGCACTTATCAGAAATTTCCCGAAGATTATCAATGCAGGCGGCGAATTAATAGGAAACCTGATAGCAGGCATTGTTGGAAATTTTCCCGATTTAATCGCAGCGGCACGAAACGTAGTAAGCACAGTGAAAGAAACATTGATTAATCTATTTACAAGTGTAATACCACAGACGGGAAAACATTTGGTTGAAGGTATATTTAAAGGTATTTCGGATAATAAACTTTGGTTATTGTCTAAATTAAAAGAATGGTGCACAAGTGTATTAGACGGAATTAAAGCGTTTTTCGGTATTCATTCACCGTCAAGATATACCGCCGAATTCGGTAAATATCTGGTACAGGGCTTGGCGGTGGGTATCACCGAGGATATGTCGGCAGAGAAAGCATTGGAGCAAAAATGTAAGAATTTATCCGATATTTTAAAGGATTTCACCGATACATCAGACTTGATTATTTCGGGAGCGGAAAAGGAATATAATCTTTGGGAAATGCAAAATCAAAATGCGACCGAGGACGAAAAACTTGCAAAAAAGGCTCAAATGCTGACCAAACAGTTGAACAATCAAGAGGATAAAATAAAGGCGACAAATGACGCTTTATGGGAGTGCCGGCAGCTCACGGGCGAAAACAGCGACGAAAGTTTGAAATTGAAAAATCAGTTATTGGACGAACAGATTGCATATGAAAAATTAACGCAGTCCATAAACGAAAATTCACAGGCAAGAGCGGAAAATAATGCGTCAAAGTATGCGGCATTTTTGGACTACAAGGATAAATTCGGCGGATATTTAAACAGCGTCGGCATATCCGACAGCGAGATTGACGCCGCCGCACGAAAATCATCGGGGTACACAGGCACAACGGTCGTAAACAACAATTACGGTGTCACACCGCAGACTGCATACACCGTTGCACAGGGCACGAAAAGGACGCTCAACAATTTAGTTATGGCGGGAGTGGTTTAATATGCGAATTTTAAAATACAACGGGATTGAATTTTCAAGCAAGTCAAAATATGTTGTGTCGGAATTTGACACGGGCACAACAGACACATCTTACACCGACATTGAATATGTCAATCGTGACGGTTCAAAGCGGACAAACGTATTTTACGCAAACAATCAGATAACGTTAAACGGCTTTATCAATGCGAATAATAAGGCTGAATTTGAGGTTTTACGCAGAAAATTAATTCATGCGATAAATCCCAAAAAGGAAATTCCGCTATACTTAAATTCCGGCAGAATAAAAGCGTTCGTACCCGGTTTTGCAAGCCTTAAATGGGCGAAACAATACGGAAATCACTTGCAGTATTTCACGGTGACATTTGATGTGCCGAGCTTTTATTGGCTGAGTCAAAATGTGTTTGAAAAGGATTTATTGTATGTGAACAAGAAAATATCAAGCCCGTTCACGTTCACCGATGACGGAAACGGAAAAATATTTTCGACAAGGGATATTACATCGAATATCATAAACAACGGCGATGAATCTGCGGACATTAAAATAACGCTGTCCGTCAAAAAGAATGACACAAATCAGTCCGACAGCAACAACATGATTGTTTTGAGAAATGAAACGGACAAAAAGCAACTGGCGTTGAATTACAGACTGTCGCACGGCGAGATTATCACGTTTGACATGGAGAACACAAGCATTGTAAGCAGTAAAAACGGCAATATAATTAAATATATTGTTGATGTTTATGACAGTGTGCGGAGCGAATTTTTCAACATCGATGTTGGTAAAAGTCTGATAAAGTGCGATATTGCAAATAAGAATTTTAACGGCTGTGCGATATTATCTTTTCGTGAAAAATACAGGGGGATTTGATTATGATTTTTATATACAATCCCGATACGCTTGAAAAATCGGACATTTTGGTGAACACAACATCAATTCAATGGACAGAGCGGTTTTATGAGGCAGGCGGTTTTGAAATTCATTTTGACGAGGACAACGAGCACTTAATTCGTGGGAATATTGTGAGTTTTGGCGGTATGTTCGGCAAAATTGAAAAGGTGTCAAAGACTTTTAACGATATTGCAATCTTCGGCTATGATATGAAGGTGCTTGCAAAACAACGCTTTTGCATGGGACGTGAATTTGAAAGTACCGACGTTGAAACTGTTTTCAAAACATTGATTGACGAAAATATGATTAATGCAAGTGACGAGGGCAGAAATATTCCGCTTTTATCGCTTGCGGAAAATCGGCACACGGGCGATGAAATTGATTACAAAATCGAGAATAAAACGTTGTCGGAGGTGTTTAATGAGTTGGCATTGAAGTATGAAATCGGGTATTCGTTTTCGGTTGATAACGGATATATTTTTGATGTTAAAAAGGGTACGAACCGTTCCGGCGACATTATATTTTCAAGGGATTTTAACAATATTGACAATGTGGAGTATGCTGATGACGGCTTGAATGAGATTAATTTTGCATACAGCAAAAAGGAAATTACGGACGAGGACGGGAACGGTACGGGGACATATAATATTCTGACTTTCGGAACGGCGAAAGGTATCGGACGCTATGAGGGGTACTGCGAAAATGCGGACGATGCGGAAAATTATATTGCGGAAAATTCGGCACAGGAAACTTTGACGGGCGAGATTGCCGACAGTACGGCAAATTTAAAGTATGGCATTGATTATTTTTTGGGCGACTATGTTACCGTGCGATTTGGCGATATGTCGGCAGTCAAGCAGATTACCGAGGTCAAGCACGTCTGCGAAAAGGCAAACAACAAGATTGATATAATTTTCGGTACGGAAAAAAACAATCCGATTAAAAAATTACTTAAAACATGATACGTCATGATAGTAAATTCTATGATACATTAATTTCAGAAAGGAGTGGTGCATATGGCATATACATTCAGTTTTGCGGACAATGTAAGCTATGGTGCAAGTGACGTGAACAGCGTCATAAACAAAATCGTGACCAAGGGGGTTGCGGACGTATTCTTTGACGGCGTGAACTACAACACATCGGATTTGAACAAGATTGCCGAAACGGTAGCCGAAAGCGGTATCATATACGGCAGCGGTGCGAGTATGAAGGTGGTGAGTGAAAATTCGGGGACAGTAAAAGTAACCGCCGGAAGTGCGTTCATGGCGGACGGTGCGAGCGTGACGGTCGACAGTGACGGTGTGGTGCTCGGTTACACAGAGGGACAGAAAAACTATGTGTACATAAAGAACAATCTATTGTCAAACAACACGATTGATATTGTGTGCGATTTGACGGGCGGAGGCAGTGACAGTGTGCCTTTGGCGGAGATTTCGGCAGAGGGTGAAATAATCGACACGAGGGAGTTTTGCAAGGGCAAATTGGCGGGCTATCAGTCTAACGTGAACCAAACGAAGATTATCGAAGTGCCGTTTTCGATTACCGCTAATGTGTTTGGCGAAAGTCAGACAGTGACGGTGGATTTGGGCGGATACGGTTATTCGAGGATAGTCAATATCACAAAGGCGGTAAATAACACTGTTGCCGGTCCTACATTGGGATACTGCAATCTGTATGACGGCACATATTACAGTGTGTGCAAAGGGAACAATGGTATTGATGTACTGACCGACAGGCTGAGTATGTACGCATCTATAACGGCCAAGGGCAATGATACCGTTGATGTTGTGTTTAGCTTGAACGGTACGGAGCTTGAATGTACGTTTACGGCGAAGTACGGCAAAAGCAAGGGAGAAACCGACACAAGCTTATTCAGCGGTACGGCAGTATTTTTGATATGTTAGGGGGACACAAAATGCAGAAAATTTTTAAAATTAAGGACGATGTATTTGAAGAATATGTATCACGTCCGCTCGTGACGGGCGATGTGGGGACATATAAAATTGTATTGGTAACCGAGTATGATTTGGCAAATTGCAGTGTGCGGATTACCGCAAAGCGTGCAGACGGGGTGATATTATCCGACGTGGGGACGGTAAACGGTCACAATGCGGAATATGTGGTCAAGTCAAGCATTTATGCGGTTGAGGGTGATGTTGAGATTAGGCTGGTTATTGTCGACAGGGACGGGAACGGGCTTACCGACAAGGCTTTGATTTTCAATGTTATCGCAAACCATGCAAGCGGTGATATGCAGATGGCAACAAATGACGGTCACAGTGTGGCGGATTTGTCGCTTGCACACATATACAACTACAAAAATCCGCACAGGGTCACAAAATCTGACGTTGGTTTGGGCAATGCGGACAACACAAGCGACTTGGACAAACCGTTGTCAAATGCGGTGAAAGCGGAGTTTGGCAATGTTGTTGCAATGCGTCCCGATGTACTTAATTGGGGTGTTGAAACAGAATTGTCGATTGATACACCGATAAACGAGTGCTTTTGGTTTTGGACGGACGGCTTTGAGGGGATTGACACGATTGTGAGTGACGGTATCGAATATGCAACGCAGACAGAAAGCGGTGCGTCACGAGGACTGACAAAGGATAAATTGTATCTTTTGAAATTGGTCGGCGACGGATATAGCAATGGTCAGTGCGTGATTTTGTATGAGGGTGACAAGGACGAATTTTATATGTCCCTTGTGAGTTCTCACACGCACGCTAACAAGGATATTTTGGACGGTATCATGGGTGTGGACACAACACCGACAAGCGGAAGCGGTAGGCTTGTGACAAGCGGGGGTGTGTATGGGGCGTTGAGCGGTAAGCAAGCCACGATAACAGGCGGAGCGAGCACGATAACGTCAAGCAATCTGACAGCAAGCCGTGCGTTAGTGTCGGACGCAAGCGGAAAAGTGGCGGTGTCGGCAGTGACAAGTACCGAATTGGGGTATCTGGACGGGGTGACAAGCAATGTGCAGACGCAATTAAACGGAAAAACTCCGTATGCTGTAAAATCATCTGCGGATTTTAATACCATGACAACACCCGGATTGTACACTATGCGAAGTTCAAGCACAAATGCACCGACAACGGGCAGTTATCACAGTTTAATTGTAAACAAATCCGACAACGGTAACTATATTCAGCAGATTGCAATAAAAGAGTCTACAACGGATATGTATATGAGATATTGCAGCGGTTCGACATGGAGTGCATGGCGGCAGGTTGCCGTATATGACACAGGAGTTCTCAAAGGTTTGGCTCATGAGTGTAGCGGAACGGAGTATGACACGGGCAGAACTTGGCTCGACGGAAGTACAATTTATCGAAAAGATTTTTGTTGGGAAATAACAGGTCTGACGGCAAATGAAAATAATGAAATTTATTTGCCCGACATATTCGGCGGATATAGACGTTCGGATTTATACATAGTTGACTGCAATCTGATATGTCAAGACGGATATAGTGTGAGTAATTTGTATTATGATGGTGCATATATATTTTGGGTAAATCCGATAGGTACAACTGCGGAAGTAAGCGGATTTTTTGAATATGTCAAGGGTGATTACAGCTCTGTTGACAGTATTATTACAAAAACATTTGCAAAGGTTTAAGGAGGAATAAACATGGCGATTTTATTTAAAATGAACGAGGACGGAAAGGTTAAATTGTGCGGTTTTGGTATTTCGGACGGTGTAAGGGTGATACCATGCGAAAGCGAAGAAAAGGCGGAGAAATTGTGCCAAAACAGCAGATATACAGATTATTCTGTAATCAATTCGGACGAGCCGGGCGAAAAATTGATTGAAACGCTGAAAGGCGTGCGTTTCGACAGCATAGAAGATGCGGAAGATTTTATCAACGACGGAGGTTATGCGGAGAGCGTATCGGCGAGGGTTGAGGATTTGGAAAATACAATAGCGGAAATTATAGGAGGTTGATTATTATGACAGCATTACAACTTAGAATTATCAGACGGGCAATTCAAAATCGCTTGAGAGACGGTGAGGATTTTTACGACATTATTAAGAGTTATCCGAAATTGTCGGACGGCGAGATTGAGAAGTTGAAAAAGGAACTGGGTATCGAGTATTGATTTTGTGGCAGACGGCGGAGTAAATCCGCCGTTGCTTTAATTTGTAGGAAATTGCGAAAAACGCAATGATGAAAAATCAAAAATGCTACATTATTCCTCCGCCCACAGGCGGAATTTATATCAGAAGCTTTTTTATTGAGGGAGTGAGTAAGAATGGATAAATTTTTTAATTGGATAAGTGTTGTGGTAGGTATTTTCGGCGGTGTGTTTGCGTGGGCATTCGGGGCATGGGACAAGCTGCTTTGTGCGTTGATAACGCTGATTATTTTGGATTACATAACGGGACTTTTGAAAGGCTGGTACACGAAAAGACTATCAAGCGAGATAGGATTCAAGGGTATTGCGAAAAAGATTGTAATTTTGATTATGGTTGTGACGGCGAATGTGTTGCAGACGGTAATCGGTGACAAGATTATGCTTAGGGAAATTGTTATTATGTTCTTTATTGCAAATGAGGGATTGAGTTTGTTGGAGAATTGTGCGGAGATTAACGGCGGTAATATCCCGAAAAAATTGAAAGATGTATTATTGCAGTTGAGAGGAAAAAGTGAGGACGAGGAAGAAGAACCCGAGGACAGCGAAGAAGATACCGAAGAAAAGGACGGTGAGGAAGATGTTGAAGATAGAGAAAAATCTGACGGCGATAAATCGGACAGTGAAAGCGAGTAGGAATATCAAATATATTGTTGTGCATTATACGGGCAATGTGGGCGATACGGCTTACAATAATACTAAGTATTTTAAATCGGAGTACAGAGGTTCGTCCGCACATTATTTTGTTGATGAAAGCAGTATTTGGCAATGCGTAGAGGACAAAGACGTTGCATGGCACTGCGGTGCGAAAAAGTATTATCATGCGGAGTGCAGAAACGCCAATGCAATCGGTGTGGAAATGTGCAGCAGTGTAAGCCGCAATTCGGCAGTGGAAAAGAACACGGCGGAATTGGTGCGGTATTTGATGGGTAAGTACAACATTGATATTGACCATGTTATACGGCATTATGATGTGACGCATAAATCGTGCCCCGCACCGCTTGTTGACAGCGGTAATTGGGTGGATTTTAAAAGCAAAATTATAAATAGGAGTGATGATGAAATGACAGAGGCGGAAAAGGCAAAAGTTAAGGCGATTGATGATAGCTTGACTAATTTATATGGGATTGTACAGGGAATGAAAGACCGAAATCCCGTATACAAGACAATCGCCGATGTTCCCGATTGGGGCAAGGGTATGGTGCAAAAGCTGATTGACAGCGGTGTAATGCGTGGTGACGAAAACGGGGATATTAATGTGAGCGGTGATATGCTCAGGGGCATGGTGATTATGGGGAGAATGTTGGAGAAAGCGAAAGAGTAGGCAGTGCCTACTCTTTTTGCGTGTCTTGATTTTTAAGTGTTGACAGTGCAAGTTTAAGAAATTCGGATTTGCTTAAACCATGTGACTTACAATATTCGTCAAGTTCGTTAAACAATTCGGGACGGATATTTGCACCAAATGTTCTATACGTTTTTTTATTATACCGTGCCTTGACTTCCGAAGATGTGTATCCCAAATGAATTACCTCCTTTTGATGATAAAATAAATCAGTTTTGCAATGCCTATTGCGATAAAGAAAATACCCAGTAAAAATAAACTGTTATTCATATTGACAATGAGTAATTTTATATAGTATAATTGGAGCAAGGGGAGTGTTGTTCCCCTTGCTTATTACTGTTAGAAGATTTTATCAAGTATCAGTAATATAAGACCAATTATTAAGTCTGCCAACGCATTGATAAGTATTTGTGGTACTTGGTGTTTGGCAGGCTTTTTATGTTTTGGTTTACTCACCTTTTCACCCCCTCTCTATGATTATATTATAGCATACTATACATAGTATGTCAAGGGGTGTATTGAAAAAAATTGATAAAATGTTAAAATATTTATATTGTATTTAGACAGAGTGGGATTGGAGAATAGGAAGCGAAAGAGTAGGCAGTGCCTACTCTTTTTGCGTTTCAAGTAAAGTTATCGCCCGATTTAGAAATTCCGAACGGCTGATATTGTTTGATTTACAGTATGCGTCGATGCGGTCGAATAAGTCGGGTTTGATTTGCGTGCTGAAAGAACGATAAGCTTTTTTGTTGTAGTTTGCTTTGACTTGCCAGCTTGTGTTACTCATGGGGTTACCTCCTTTTTAAATTATTAATCAGTTGAATTGCATCAAGTATTATTAATACGGACAGCAATATAATAATTATTTCATTCATTGACTTTGTGAAACATTTAATATATAATTATGTGGGGGAGAAATTCTCCCCCGTTATACTATTTTTTAAAATTAATTATTGCAGTTATTAAGCCGATAACCTCAATTATTAATTTAATGGTTAGAGTGATATTTGTAATTACCCTACGAGTATCACTCTTTTTTTTATGTTTCACTATCTCACCCCCTCTCTATGATTATAGTATACCATACTTAATTAAGTATGTCAAGAGGGTTATTGAAAAAAATTGATGAAATGTTAAAATATTTATATAATTAGAGAATAGCAAGGAAAAAGAGTAGGCAGTGCCTACTCTTTTTGCGTTTCAAGTAAAGTTATCGCCCGATTTAGAAATTCCGAACGGCTGATATTGTTTGATTTACAGTATGCGTCGATGCGGTCGAATAAATCGGGTTTGATTTGTACGTTAAATTGTTTATACGTTTTTGAATTGTATTTGTATTTTACCGCCGTTGATGTGTGTGTTGTTCGTTTTTCGCTCATAAAATCATATCCTTTGCTTTTTTATAAATTGAAAGATAATCAATATTAACAGCAGTATTGAATTAATAATCACAGTGATTTTGTTCCATACAGTCCAGTTCATAGCTACTGCTGTTATGAGATTGACAGCAAGCACAAATGTTAAAAAGATTGATACTTTCATATTGACTTTTTGCTGTAATTAAGTTAGAATAAAGGCAGTGAGGGGAATTTATATTCCCCTCGGCTATTCCTTAGGATTTAATCGCTGTTATCAAAGCTGCTAGTGCAATCACTGCTTGGATAACCAATGATATTTTATCTTTTTGGGATAGCTTTTTTAATTTGCCTTTTTTCTTACCCATTAAGCATTTACCCCCTTTCCTAATTTCTATAATTATTATATCATACTATTAGTAGTATGTCAAGAGGTTTATTGAAAAAAATTGATAAAATGTTAAAAAATAAAATATCTATCTTGCATAATGTTATTCACGGCAGCTGTCATACACCTTTTCCGTATGAATACACACAGCCTCTTTAAAACCGTCGTTACCGCAGGTGTTGCCTGCTGCAAATGTATTGCCGCATTTTTTGTCACTCATAATATATTACCTCCCAAATTTGAACTAATAGGATTTTTTTACATACCCTAATATATAAAGTATGTCATAGATAAAGAATTGTGCAAATAATAATCAATACTGCTTGACAATTTTTTCGCCGTATACGATAATATACCTATCAGAACGGAGGATATATATGAAAAAATCTAAGAAAAATAAATCATCAAAAAAATCTTTTCAGGATAACATTCCCGAAAAAACTAAATATATCAGCGTACTGCTGCCGATTATAATATTCGCTGTCGGAATACTTGTCAGACTGTTGTTTGTCGGACAATTCCCATGCGGATTTAATCAGGACGAGGCGTCTGCCGGATATGACGCATTCGCTATACTAAACTACGGCATCGACCGCAACGGTATCCCAAACCCCATACACCTTATCGCATGGGGCAGCGGACAAAACATAGCCTATTCATGGCTTTGTATGCCGTTTATCGCCATTTTCGGATTGTCGGTATTTTCGGTGCGGCTGCCTATGGCGATTGTCGGGAGCATATCGGTGGTAATTTTCTATCTGTTTTTGAAAAACGTGTACAACAATGATAAAAAGTACATATATATAGGAACATTCCTGTTTGCAATATTCCCGTGGCACATTATGAAAAGCCGATGGGGACTTGAAAGCAATCTGTTCCCCGACCTGATTTTATGGGCAAGCTATTTTATCAGTGTGTTCTGCAAAAACAACAAGTCACGCTACCTATACATTGCTTTTGCGATACTCGGATTTTCGGCATACTCATACGGTATAGCTTATTGTTTTCTACCGTTTTTCACGCTCGGACTTTTGGTATATATGTACGTCACCAAAAAAATCACAATTCCCAAAGCGATAATTTCACTTGTGATTTTAACAGTCATCGCACTGCCGATTATCGTATTTGTGATTATAAACACATTTGATTTGCCCGAAATAAACCTAGGTATATTCACAATCCCACGGCTTTACCAAAATCGTCACACCGAAATGGCATCGGTATTTTCCGATAATTTCATAAAAACAAGTTTGTCCAACTTCATAAACTCGCTGAAAATACTTTTGACGCAGGAGGACGGACTTTCATGGAACTCCATGCGTTTTTACGGAATTACATACGTCATAGCCCTGCCGCTGACCCTCTGGGGGATAATACTGTCCTTTTCAAAACCGCACCGCACCAACTGCGATTTATTGGAATATATAATGAATTTCTGGTTTATTGCGTCGGTGATACTGCTGTTCGTGGTCACACCGAATATCAACCGCATTAATATCATTATGATACCGATGATGTTTTATACCATAGTCGGTACGGCGGAGCTTGCGAATATGGCTAAACATCTGAATATATTCGTATATGCGATATTTGCCGTCCTGTTCGTCATGTTTACGGCGACATACTTCACGTCATACCAAAAGGACATAAAACCGTCCTTCTTTTATGGCTTGGGAGATGCAATATCCGAGGCGGACACAAGCGGTGCAGAGCTTGTATATGTTACCGACAGCGTAAATTCGCCGTACATATTCTCGCTGTTTTACACCAAAACCGACCCTAATTATTACATCGAAACCGTCGGCTACAATTCACGCTACACCGCCTTTGAGAACATTGCCTCATACGGAAAATACATTTTCCGCATTCCCGACGAAATCGACCCCGATGAAGATGCGGTGTATATAACGACCTATTCCGAAACAAGCAGATTTGACAGAGATATATTCGATATTTCCCGAAACGGAATCTTTTTCACTGTATCAAAAAAGCAGTAAAATACACGCCCCGATACCGATATTTTGCAAGTTGACATATAATTTAAAATAAATGCTTGATTTATAAGCATAAATGTATTAAAATATATGTATATACACATAGCTTTATTGTATAAATGTAATAAAGTAAAAAGGAGTTTTTACAATGAGTAATATTAATTTTGACTATTCAAAAGCACTTGGCTTTATCGGTCAGCATGAAATAGATAATATGGCTGAATATGTTAAATCGGCACACGATATGATTCACAACAAAACAGGTGCCGGTAATGACTTCTTGGGCTGGGTTGACCTGCCTAACGATTATGACAAGGAAGAATTTGCAAGAATTAAAAAAGCAGCCGAAAAAATCCGCTCAAATTCCGATGTGCTTATCGTAATCGGTATCGGAGGTTCATACCTTGGTGCAAGAGCGGCTATCGAAATGCTGAGCCACTCTTTCTACAACTCACTTGACAAAGACAAGAGAAAGACTCCTGCTATTTTCTTTGCCGGAAATAACATCAGTTCTACATACATGAGCGACTTGCTTGACACTATCGAGGGGAAGGATATTTCCGTAAATGTAATCTCAAAATCCGGTACTACAACAGAACCTGCGATTGCGTTCAGAATTTTCAAAGAAATCCTTGAAAAGAAGTACGGCAAGGACGGTGCAAAAGAAAGAATTTTTGCTACAACAGACAAGGCAAGAGGTGCACTTAAATCTCTTGCGGACAAAGAAGGCTATGAAACATTTGTAATCAGTGACGATGTGGGCGGCAGATATTCTGTACTTACAGCGGTTGGTTTGCTTCCTATCGCAGTTGCCGGTATCGACATTGACGATATGATGAAAGGTGCGGCTGACGCCTGCAAGCTATACGCTAACCCTAATCTTGCGGAAAACCAATGCTATCAGTATGCCGTTGTAAGAAATCTGCTTAACAGAAAAGGCAAAAACATTGAAATGATGGTTAATTTTGAACCGGCACTTCACTATTTCGGCGAATGGTGGAAACAGCTTTACGGCGAAAGCGAAGGTAAGGACAACAAGGGTATTTTCCCTGCTGCCGCTGATTTTTCAAGCGACCTTCACTCAATGGGACAATATATCCAGCAAGGTCTTAGAATATTGTTTGAAACAGCCGTTTTGGTTGAAGAGCCGAGAGCCGACATCGAAATCAAAGCCAATGATGAAAATGTGGACGGCTTGAACTTCCTAGCCGGAAAAACTATCGACTACGTTAATTCAAAGGCAGCGCAAGGTACTGCACTTGCTCACACAGACGGCGGTGTGCCTAACCTTGTCGTTAAAGTTAAAAAACTTGACGCTTACACATTCGGCGAAATGGTATACTTCTTTGAAAAAGCCTGCGGTATCAGCGGATACTTGCTTGGCGTAAATCCGTTCGACCAACCGGGCGTTGAGGCATACAAGAAAAATATGTTTGCACTTTTGGGCAAACCGGGCTATGAAAACGAAAAAGCCGCTTTGGAAGAAAGACTTAAATAATTCCGAGCGTTTAATTATGAAATATGCGTCATTGCGGTTTCGCAATTTGCTTATTATAAAAAATATATTTTAAAGGAGGAAGATTAACATGGTTGAACTTCTTATTGGAAAAAAGGGAACAGGTAAAACAAAAACTTTGCTTGAAAAAGTAAATAATTCTGCTGCTGTTGCAAACGGCAATGTGGTATTTTTAAGCCCGAATGCGGGTAAGAATATGTATGATATTAAATCATGCGTAAGAGTTGTTGATACAACAGAATTCGATATTACATCATATGCTGAATTTTTAGGCTTCCTAAGCGGTATCATCAGCGGTAACTTCGATATTACAAATATCTTTGTTGACAGCATTTTCAAAATTGTTGACAACACATTGGAAGGTATGGAAGAATTCCTTGAAAGACTTGACAAAATGAGCAGCAAATTCAATATTTCTTTCGTTATCACAGTAAGCATTGACGAGGCTGATGCTCCTGAATACATTAAGAAATACATCTAATGTTTAAAAACTAAAAACTACGCTTATAAACGGCTTGAATATTTTGGAGGTTAATATAAATGCAGTATCAAAGTACGAGAAATAAGAACATTGCTGTTGACTCTGCCGAGGCAATAAAAACAGGTTTGTCGGCAGAAGGCGGTTTGTTCGTGCCTATGTCAATCCCTGAGGTTGATATGGAGGATATCGAGCTTTTGGCAGACAAAAGCTATAATGAACGTGCATATTTTGTATTGAGCAAGTATTTGACTGACTTTACAGAGGACGAACTTCGTTCGTGTATATCAAACGCATATACAAAAGAAAAATTTGAAACAGAAAATGTCGCACCTGTATACAAATTAAACGACAATACATACTTCCTTGAATTGTGGCACGGACCTACTTGTGCATTCAAGGATATGGCATTGCAAATCCTTCCTCATCTTTTGACTACTTCTATGAAAAAGACAAACGAGGACAAGGAAATTGTTATTTTGGTTGCCACATCGGGCGATACGGGCAAAGCGGCTCTTGAAGGCTTTAAAGATGTAAACGGTACACGAATTATAGTGTTCTATCCTAACAACGGTGTCAGCGAAATTCAAAAATTGCAGATGGCTACGCAAGAGGGCAACAATGTCAGCGTAGCGGCAGTTTCGGGTAACTTTGATGATGCACAAAACGGTGTTAAAAAGATATTTACGGATAATGAGTACAAGGATATGCTTGCAAACAATCATTTCAAGCTTTCTTCGGCTAACTCAATCAACTGGGGCAGACTTGTTCCGCAAATCGTTTATTACTTCTCTGCATATGCAGACCTTGTAAAAAGCGGTGAGATTACGGTCGGCGATAAGATAAATGTTGTAGTTCCGACAGGTAACTTCGGCAACATTCTTGCGGCATACTATGCAAAAAAGATGGGTTTGCCTATCGCAAAACTTATCTGTGCATCTAACGACAACAACGTTTTGACCGATTTTATCAGAACAGGCGAATATGACAAGAACAGAGATTTCCACGCTACAATATCTCCGTCAATGGATATTTTGATTTCAAGCAACTTGGAGAGATTTCTATTCGACCTTACAGACAGAGATGATACTGTAATTAATGATTGGATGGGTCAGCTTGCGGCTAACGGAAAGTACAAAGTATCAACTTATGTAAAGGCTAAAATAGACAATCTGTTCTGGGCAGATTTCTGCACAGAGGCACAAACAAGAGAAACAATCAAAAAGTGCAATGACGAATACGGATATGTGATGGATACTCACACAGCCGTTGCAAAGGCAGTTTACGATAAGTACGTTGCCGCAACGGGCGATAAGACAAAGACCGTTATTGCGTCTACCGCAAGTCCGTTCAAGTTTAATCAGAGCGTTTTGATTGCATTGGACGGTCATCAGGCAGTTGCCGGTAAGGACGAATTCACTTTGCTTGAAGAACTTTCTAAAAAGAGCAATATGAAAATCCCTGCATCATTGGCAGCACTTAAAGATAAATCGGTTATATTCGACATGGTATTTGAAAAAGACCAAATGAAACAAGCTGTAAGCGATTTCTTAAAAGTTGAATAAATGATTATAATAAGGGTGTTTAGGTTTCTAAGCACCCTTTTGTTTTAATTTGTAGGAAATTGGGTAAAACGCAATGACGAAAAATCAAAAACGCTGCCTTATTCCCATGCCCGCAGGCAGAACTTCTATTCATAAACTTTTTTATTCGGTTTGTGAGCAGCGACTTTTTTTTCTTTTTATTTGTGCTGTACCCGAAAAAGTGCTTTGTAAAAACAGTTAATTTTAAATACTAAACAGTAATATTGTTGTGTGAACAAATCAGTAGAAATTAGAATGGTGATAAAAATGGATTATACAGAATTAATAAATGCCGGAACGGATATTGATGCTCTTATTAAAAGACTGGGAGACGGCGAAAAAATGATAGGCAAATTGTTCGCTATATTTTTAAAGGACAAATCATTTTCAGACTTAACGGCGGCAATCGCAGACGATGACCACGATAAGGCAGTTGCCGCATCGCATACGCTGAAAGGTATGTGCGGAAATATGTCTTTGACCGAGTTATTTAAGTTATTCAAGGAACAAGTGAATTTGATGCGTGCCGATAAATGGGACGAGGCTTATCAGATGATGGGTAATATAACAGAGAAATATGAAAATGCGAAACAGAAAATACAACTTTGGCTTGATAACGAATGTAATTGATTTTATAGTATGGGGAGCAATAAGGGCGGTTTGATAAGTTCGCCGTAAATATTTTGCGGCGTGGGTACAAGTGACAAAATTCCGCCCGCCCCAAATATAACAAGCATTTTAATCTTAACAGTATAGATATATTGCAATTCACTTCTAAAATATGGTTTCACGCTCGTTTTATATTAGTTATATGCAGAAAATTCACAGAACATTCGGAAAAATTCACACTCTAATCAGCAAATAATTAAAATATTTACAAAATAACTATAATGTTTAACAATTATTTAACATTTTCATCTTGAAAAATTCACAAAAAAAGGTTATAATAAAAATACTGTAATAACTTCGTAATAAATTGAATATAAATAATATAATAAACTATGTTCAAAAAGCAGTTAAATACAGAAAGGAAGTAAGTATGAAAACTGAAAAAGGAAAAAAGCGTAACTGCATTGCGGTCGGCGAAAATGTCGGTACTCCGAAAAAGCAAGAACCGTCAAATAAGTTTTTCGATAAAATGAAAAGCTTTGCCGTAAAACAGTTTAATACTTTAAAAAATGTACATATCAGTGTACCGCATTTTGAGTTGCCCAAGCGTGAAATTATTCATAAGAAAATTCGTGTGTCGGCAAAGAAAAATTATCGTGATATGCTGAGAAAATTTGAGAAACAGGCGGTTCGCAGTATAACGGCGGTGTGCGGCACTATGGCGGCAGTGTTCGTATTTTTTATGGTGTTTGCGATATATTTCACACCATGCTATGTGTTTGATGTCGAGGGTGCGGTAATCGGCTATGCCGAGGATAAAACGGCTTATGCGGCGGCTTTGAATGATGTAAACAGTGAGCTTACCGAGAATTTCGGTCTGGGTGCGGCAATAACAAAGGACGTACACGCTACGCTGACCATCGCAAAACGCAGTGACATCACCGACGGAAAAGAGTTCCGTGAGAATGTGGCGGCATTGTCGGACTTGATGGTTGACGCCGATATGCTTGTAGTTGACGGACAGGAGCTTGTGGGCTTTGCGTCAAAAGATGAATTGGACACGGCAGTTGACAACTTCATAAAATCGGTGTCGGAGGAAAACAGTACAGTAACTGTGATGAGTGATATATCCTCAGCCGAAAGATATGTGCCGGCAAGCAAGGTAACCACATTGGAAAATGCAAACGATATTTTGGGCGGTGAGAACGGACTTAAAGTTCAAACCGTAACCAATGTTACATATGACGAGGAAATACCGTATACCACACAGGAAGTGAATGACGATAGCATATTTGAGGGCGAAACTCAAATCGAAACCGCCGGAGTAAACGGTGTAAGAACGATAAATGCCGTTGTGACGGCGATAAACGGCGTGGAAACGGGCAGAGAGATATTGTCAGATATAGTGACGGCTGAACCTGTTACGGAGGTTGTCAAAATTGGTACGCACCATATTCCGACGGGTGTGGGCAGCGGTGAATTTGCGTTCCCGACAAGCGGAACGATAACATCGCATTTCGGTGCGAGATGGAACAGGCAGCACAAGGGCATGGATATTGCCAACAGTACCGGTACTGATATTCGTGCCGCTGACGAGGGTGTTGTCAGCTATTCGGGGCAGATGAACGGCTACGGCAATATTATCATTATCGACCACAAAAACGGCTATAAAACGTATTACGGGCATTGCAGCGAGCTGTATAAGAATGTCGGCGATATTGTCGAGAAAGGTACTGTAATTGCCGCAATGGGAAGTACGGGCAACAGTACCGGACCGCATCTGCATTTTGAAATCCGTGTCGATGATGAGGCGGTCGACCCTGAGGGGTATGTAAGTAAGTGATTATAGCCAATATTATAACAGATACTGTACTTTTAAAATGTCGAGAATTGAAAACATTGCGGTTTATTTTGTTTTATGTCAAGGTAATTAATATGCAAATAAATAGTGATTGAGTAAAAAACAGGCTTTTAAGTCAGTTTTTAATTGTGGTTATATACAAATTGCTCAATATTTATAGACTGTTTTTGTGTAAAATATAAAACTTGAAATTTTTTTCGATTTTTGTAAATATTTTTATTGACGTAGATAGGTTTCATATGTTATAATATGGCTGTAAATAGAATTTGTTATCATATTTATCACAATATTGGAAGGAGAAAATAATTATGAAATCTACAGGTATTGTAAGAAAAGTTGACGAATTGGGAAGAATTGTATTGCCAATCGAACTAAGAAGAACATTCGGAATTGAAGAAAAGGACGCTTTGGAAATCTATGTTGATTCTAACACAATCATTTTGAAGAAGTATGAACCTGCTTGTATCTTCTGCGGCGATGCTAAGGACGTATTCACATTCGGTGGAAAAAATGTCTGCCCTAACTGTGCAAAGAGCTTGCAAGCACAAATTCAAGACTAATTTTTTAGTTACATATTGAGAATTAGTTCTCTGTAAAAAAGAAAGTGTAAATCAATTTTTACACTTTCTTTTTTAATTTGCAGGAATATTTGATGATAAACCTCAAAAAAACGAGAAAATTAATGATAATTAGATGTTTGGAGTATTTTGTCGGAATTTAATTGATAAATAATTTGATTTTTTTCAAGAAATAGCATATAATAATAGTGCAGATAGAAATATGCTGTATACTTGTGTATCTGAATTAACGTTTAAGCGATATGTAATATCGTCAGACACAAGGCCGTCTTTGGACGGCTTTTTTTAGTCGTGTTAAAATTTTATATCATTAATCAGCCATGAAAAAACCGACCTTCCAATCGTTAGATTTTTGGTCTGACTTTTGGAGGTCGGCTCAATCGCAAGCCTTTTTATTATTTAAAACGGAATAATCACCGCCACATTAAAAAACGTTTCCGTATTGGATATATCTATTATTCCGCCGTACTTCTCCACAACCGACTGAACAGAGCGGATACCGATACCCGGTTCATTATTTCGTTTTGATGAATAAAAACTTTGTCCACGCTTTTGTATGTGTCCGCTGAATGTGTTTTTTATCTTAAATTTCATACACTTTTCATTGCACATTCCTATTACGGAAATCATCTTGTTTCCGCTTTCCATACGCTGACAAGCCTCTATTGCATTTTCAAGCAAGTTCCCAAGCAAAATGCTGAAATCCGTATCCGAAATTGCAATTTGTTCGGGCACGGCAAAGCTTATGTCAATATCAATATTATGCTTTGCACAACGTGCACGGTAATGCTGTAAAATTGCGTCCGCAAGGATATTCGGACATATCGTAACCGACGGCATAACTTCATTTTCTTTGCTTAACTCGGATATATATTCCTGCAATCTCGCAAAATTCTTATTGTTTATAAATCCCTGCATAACCCTGAGATGCTGACGCAAATCATGACGCAGCTTTCGTGTTTCTTCAATCGACGCACCCAAACGGTCATAATTTTCTTTTTGTATGGTAATCTGTCTGTTCATCTGCTTTTTCTGTGCATCAAAGGTAAGACCGAATTTGTACGTTTCCACAACGTCATGCCATAGGGTATATCCCAATACCACTATCATCACCATACCGCCCGTTTCGGAAAACCAGCCTCCGTATATAGGTTCATACAAAAGATATGTTCTGTCCATGGCAATCGCCGCCGCAAAGAATACCGCCCCGAAAAATATCGGACTTGACAAAACCCGTTTCCGGTTTACCGCAGATATGCTCGATAATACCAGATGTATCGCAATAAACCATTTGTACACCGAAAATACCGCCGAGAATACCTCTCTGCCGTCAACCGAAACAAATCTTGAAAATGCTGCATATAAAACAGCAGCAATACACATGAGCCATGAAACCGTAAAGGTTACACGTCTGATATATTTCGGCACACCGCAGACTTTATTCTGCATCATTATCACCAGTGCCGCCATCGCATAATACGAGCCAAGCTCAAACATATAAAGCCATTCTCCCGAAGTTGTCACAAACATTCGCAGAGGGAGATAACTTGTGTACCCCATTATCGCAAGACACAAAAACGAGAACATTCTTATGGATTTTTGTTTCATGCTTATTCCCATCCACAAAGACAGTATAAAGCACACAAATGCCATTGAAATAAACAGTGTCGAAATCAATACACGCTCACCACGGTATATATTTGTCGAAAACGGCGTACCGAATGACGGCGGATATACCATACCGCTGTAATAGTGGTCGGTACAGTTTACCGCAATCAAAACTTGAATACGTCCGCCGCCGTAAAACATTGCGGCACGCTCCTGCACTCCGCTTTTGCCCGTATCTATATCACCCATTTTGAGCATCAAATCATTGTTTATGTACAGATTATATGCGTTGAATATCTCCGGCAGATTAATCATATATGAGTTGGGCTTTTGCGGAAGAATTATATTAAGTCTGTACGTCCCCTTGCCGAACGCAGAATTTGCCGTCATGGACGTTCTTTCGCCTATGTTGATATATTCCATATATCTGTCGGGTCTGCCGTTTGAGAAGTCGCTCGGCTCTAACAGTACATCGGGATAAAACTCCCAATCATATATCAGAAAATATAAATCACTTTCATTTATATCCTCATCGCTCAAATTCATCACTCCGCCTATCGGCTGAATTGACGAGCGTGTATATTTATTGTTAAAAAAGTACATCAATGTGCATATCACCGCTGCCGACAAAACGGCGGAAAGCATGATTAAAACTATTCTTTTCGTGTTAGTTTTTATGTTTATGCACCTTCCTTGAAATAAAATATGCCGCCCACAAAACAGCAGCCAATCCTGCCGCAATAATCTCTTTCAGCGGAAATTTTACCTTGATTTCCCGATTGTCTATATTGTATTCGCCGACCGCATCTATCGGAAACACCGAAGTATTGTCCGAATGACTGACATTTTCCAGCACATTTCCGTCAAGCGACAATTCCATATCCGATGGCACACGCATCTTCGCACCGGATACATCTGCGGTCTTTTTATCGTTTACCGCCACATCAAGCTTGATTTTATCCGCAGCCTTCTCGATATATATCTTCACCATATCTGTCGGAGAGATGTCATTTTTATCTATAAAATCGTCCGCAAGCTCAATCATTACCCCGTCTTTTTCAAAACTTGCACTGCCGCCCGCAATATTCTGCATTTCTTCCAAACGCTTGCCTGTGACGCTCGTTTCGTTCGGGGTCACTGTTTCGTATCTTTCTCCGGCAGGCTCAGCGTCAATATTCTCTGCCTGTGCCACCGTTTCAATGCTGGGTTTGGTTATTATATTTTTATCGTCATTCTGCGACAAAATCTGCTCAGTCGCATTATGTCTTTGAGTTTGCGGGTTTTGTGCTATCGGCATAATCAGCAATGATTTTGTGCCCGACGAGCTGTGTGCCGACTTTTGCATATTGCTTGACGATGTTTTATCGGTGCTTGTGTTTTTATCGTCCTTTGTATTTTTGTCCGGCTGTACAAGCGGAGGAATTATCTGCGACGAATTATCTCCGCCGTCCCTGTCGCCCTTTATATTATCCGTCTTTATCTCGTCACCGTTTAATATAACGTGGAGTATATCGGTAAATTTATTTTCATAATAAAGTTTGAAGTAGTAGTTTGTATCCGCTTTCAGCTGACTTGTCGGGATAAAAAATCCGTTGTTCAGCACAAATCCGTATTCGTCGGTCATTTCCCACTCGCCGTCCCCAACGGCATAATAAACTTTAATATCATCAATATTGTCAATCTCTTTAAGCCAATCGCACGATATTTCACCGTTATACACTATAACGTGTTCCAAACTTATTTCATCGTCTGCCATGGCATAGAATTTACGTTCAATAATGTTTTCGCACTTCATATACACACCGCTTGGTAAAATATATCTGCCGAATACGGATAATTCTCCCGAATTTTCGGCATTGCCGCACTTATCCCATTCAGCCTTGCAGTAAAACGGGTCACCGTGCTTTGTGAAAAACAGATACTCGTTATCATAATTGATATATTCGCTCGGATTGCTGCCGATAGGTATCAGATGAGATACATCTGTATTCGTATTGTCGGGGTATACTTCCTCTGTCGGCTCGCCGTCGGGGTCATATACCAAAAAAACCTCCTCGATTGTATATTCCTTATCGAATACATATCCCTCCGGCGGAACAATTCTGCCCGTTATCGCTATTCTGCCGGCAGCGGCTGTATCTGTATCGTCTGCGTCTTTCCAATCTATATCACATTCAAAATATTGTTTGTCCGCACCTTGTATGTAGCAGGTTTCGCTAAACTCCGAAATATCTATCTTGTCACCCTTTTTTAAAAAGTGCAGATATGCTCCGCTATTTACTATTTCTTCAACCGTTATGGTTGCCAAATCCGATTGTGACGAATTACTCGGTTTGGTTGTTTCGGTCGGTTCGACAGTTTCGGTAGGTTGTTCCGTTTCGGTCGGCTCGACAGTTTCGGTGGGTTGTTCCGTTTCAGTCGGCTCGACAGTTTCGGTAGGTTGTTCCGTTTCGGTCGGCTCAACAGTTTCGGTGGGTTGTTCCGTTTCGGTCGGCTCGACAGTTTCGGTGGGTTGTTCCGTTTCGGTCGGTTCGACAGTTTCGGTAGGTTGTTCCGTTTCAGTCGGCTCAACAGTTTCGGTGGGTTGTTCCGTTTCGGTCGGCTCGACAGTTTCGGTAGGTTGTTCTGTTTTAGTCGGCTCGACAGTTTCGGTAGGTTGTTCCGTTTTAGTCGGCTCGACAGTTTCGGTGGGTTGTTCCGTTTCGGTCGGCTCAACGGTTTCGGTAGGTTGTTCCGTTTCGGTCGGCTCAACGGTTTCGGTGGGTTGTTCCGTTTCGGTCGGCTCGATTGTTTCTGATGGGGCTTCATCTTCACAAATCTCGACAGTTTCGCCGGACAAAATCTCCTCTGCCGCATTATCCGCCTCGGCAAAACAGTTCATATTCAAAATCAATAATGCAGTAATTGTAATAAGCAATACATTTTTTTTCATAATTCTACTTTCCCTACATATTTTCAAATTCATATTCCATATATTTTCTCAGTATTTCTGATTTCTGCCGTTTTCTTATAGGTATTCTCTCGTCATTGTCGAGTACAAAATCGCTGTCTATATTTTTATGTATATGCCCCATATTAACAACAATTCCCTTGTAGCACTCCATAAAATTTTTGTCCTCCAAAAGCGGAGCAACGGTGTTATAAAATCTGCCCCCTGTGTGAATTACCTTATCTTTCAAATGTATATTTACGGTATTTATTGTTATATCGACATATAAAATATCTTTAAAATAAATCTTCACGGGAACTTTATTGGAAATAACGTTAAGAACTTTGCTCTCGTGCACCATATCGGCGGTACATCTATCAAGCACATTGTTTAGCTTTTCGGGATTTAAGGGTTTTAAGATATACTGCACCGCATTCACTTCATAGCTTTCTGCGGCAAATGAATTGCTTGTGGACAAAAATATAATCTTGCACTTTTTATCCGCCGCAAATATATTCTTTGCGGTATCAACGCCGGTCAGCTCCGCCATATAAATATCCAGAAAGATAATATCATACACTCCGCTTTGAAATTCGGTCAAAAAATTCTCTCCGCTTGTGAATTCGGATATATCCATGTCAATATTGTTAGCTTGTGCGTACTTATTAAGACATTCCAAAAGTATGCTGCGGTCACTTACAAGGTCATCAACTATTGCTATTTTCATATTATACCTCCTCCCGAAAAACAACCTATATTAATATAAATATATCATTTTTTCATAACATTTTCAATAAAAAAACAAAAAAAAGTGCATCTTGCTTATAAAAAGTGCGTCTTGCTTAAAAAGGGTAGACTTTTTTCAAAAAAGTATTATTATATAAAAAGACGAACAAAATACATCAAAAGCTATGTACTTACACAGGAAGGAAGGGACTGTTAAATGGGTCTGTTTGATATGTTCAAATCAACTGCAAAAGATGCGTTTAAAAGTTATGACAAAGTAAAGCTCAACAAAAAGCTTACATATGAAGAACTGCTTGACATAATGAAAGACGGAACATATTCTGTCGGCGAACCGTTTATTACGGGAACAGGCATTATGAAATGTATCCAGTTTCCGCCCGTTGACAAATACAAAATACAGGTTGCCGTAAGCGGAAAGACTGTCATGATTTCCAAAATCTATAACGGCATGGGCGGTATGGCAAAAGAGATGGTAGGCGAGGCATTATTGAGCGATATGTATGACGTTGCAAACGAAGAAAATATCAGTTTAAACAGAGCTACCCGTGAAATAGGCGAAACGCTTGCCTCACTGTGTCAGGCAAAAGGATTAATGTAAAAAATTAAGGGGGACTTATTCATGAAATCAAAAACAGTTGCAATCGTTCTATCAATTCTATTGGGTGAACTTGGTGTTGACAGATTCTATCTTGGCTATACGGGTCTTGGCATTGTAAAGCTTATCACCTGCGGCGGATTCGGTATCTGGTGGCTTATTGACCTTATCATGATTATTACAGGCAAATTGAAACCGGCTGACGGTTCGGATTACCAAGAATAATACAAATAAACATAAACTATATTAACGGTTATTTTAAGAAAGGAATTTAAAAAAATGAAAAAGTTTTTATCAATGGCAATTATTACAGCAATGATGGTATCAGTATGTGCAGGCTGCGGTTCTGATGCAGATGATGAAAAGACATCAACACCTTCATCAAGCACATCATCTTCATCAACAACAGCTTCATCAAGCACATCATCTTCATCAGATTCTTCTTCAAGCGAAGGTGTTTCAGATGAAACATTCGGTCAAATCCAAGATTTGTATGCACAGCTTGTTGACTTGCACAACACTATCGTAGACGCTACAAACAATGGTCAGCTTCAACTTAACGACGAACAAACAAAGTATGTAAACGAGGCTGCTGACCTTATCAATGAAATGGGCGAACTTGACAAATCAGAATTCAAGTCAGAGGACGACGCTGTTGCAATCGCTGAATCAATCGGTCAGCTTGCAGAAGCTTTGGGAACAATCGTTGGTGCATAATAATTTCCTATAAATTAAAAAAATAGTATACTATAATTGCAGTCCGGCCGATTAAGGGTTGGGCTGTAATTATATATTAAGAAAAGGTAATATATGAAAAAGAATAATAAAGGTTGTCTGATTGGAATTATTATTGCGGCGGCAGTGATGTTTTTTATTGCTGCGGTAATTGTAATAGGTGTAGTTATTTTCGGCGGTGACGAGAGTGATGTCAAAAACGTAAACCTTAACATACCTAATCTGCGTGAACATTATACTCAGCTTACGGGCAATGATACGGCTACCGTAATGGTATATGTAATCGGTTCGGACTTGGAGTCGGACGGCGGCTGTGCGTCTGAGGATATAAGCGAAATGCTTTCCGCCGAACTGGGCGAGAATGTGAACGTGATTATCCAGACGGGCGGAGCGAGTGAGTGGACTAATCCTATGATTAGTTCCGACACCTGTCAGCGATTTTCGATAGACGGCAATAACCTTACCCCTGTTGCCGACATCGGACTGGTCAATATGGCAGAGCCGTCCACGCTTACCGATTTTATATCATGGGCTGCCGGCTACAAACCCGCAAACAGATATGAACTTATTTTTTGGGACCATGGCGGCGGTACTGCGGTAGGCTACGGTGTTGACGAGAATTTCCCCGACAGCTGTCTTGAACTTTCCGACATTGCACAGGCGATAGGAGCAAGCGGTGTTAAGTTTGATTTTGTGGGGTTTGACGCCTGTCTTATGGGCACTGTCGAAACGGCGTATATGTTAGAGCCGTATGCGGACTATCTTATCGCCTCGGAGGAAACAGAGCCGGGTTCGGGCTGGTATTATACGAACTGGCTTACAAAGCTTTCGGAAAACTCGTCTATGGGTACGGTGGAACTTGCTAAAATAATCATAGACGATTTTGTGGAAGGGCCTGATGTGTCATTCTTTGACACGAATACTCTTTCGGTTACAGAACTTCGTGAAATCCCGTATTTGTATGAAAAACTCTGCGGTTTTATGCGTAATTCAACTAATGTATTGACATCGGATTTTGATAAAATATCAAATGCCCGTGCCAATGCAAAAGATTTCGGTGATGGTGGTTTTGAGCAGATAGATATATTGGATTATGTGAAAAAGAGCGGAATTGACGGAGCAGAGGATTTGCAGAATGCCGTGCTTAGTGCGGTTAAGTATTCAAATTCAAACACCGTAAATGCAAATGGTTTGGCGATGTATTTCCCATATGACGTTCCCGAATATTACGAACAGATGCTTGCGGAACTCGAAAAAATAGGTTACGGCGGTGATTGTACCGGATTTTTCTCGCAGTTTATTAATATCATGGTCGGCGGTCAGACCAATATGCAGTCCTCGCCGAACTCCGCACCGTCCGAAACCGATTATTCGTCATATTCATGGTATGACGAGGAAAGCACATCGGATATTGACTATTCGGAAAGCAATTACAGCGAAAAGGAGCTTATCGACAAGGGCGATTATTACGCACTGCATATGTCGGAAAGCGAATGGGATAAAATCACCTATGCCGAGCTGTGGCTGTATATTGATGACGGAGAGGGTTATATAGATTTCGGAACGGACAATATGTATGAATTTGACGATGACGGCGATTTAAAAGTCGATTTTGATTATACATGGGTAGCACTTAACTCGCAGCCTGTACCGTTCTTTGCGGAATATGAAAATAAGACCGATGACGGTTCGTGGTGCACATACGGATATGTTCCCGCATTGCTGAACGGTGAGGATATGATTGATATAATGGTGTATTGGGATAACAACCACACCGACGGCTACGTTGCCGGATACAGATATTCCGATGATGATATGACTCCGGCGGGCAAGGGCTGGAAACAGTTTAAAAACGGTGACAAAATAGAGTATGTATGCGATTATTACACATACGACGGTGAATATGATGATTGGTATATATGGAGCGAACCACTCGTATATAACGGAAATATAACAGTCAGCTATGAAAATATAGGTGACGTAGACACAAATATATGCTTTATGCTGAAAGACGTTTATAACAACAGTTTCTTTACCGAAAGTGTAGAATTATCGATTGGCTAGGAAATTGTGAAATAATATGATAACAACAGAACAGGGAATACCGTGAGGTATTCCCTGTTTTGTTGTATTACTGAATTTTTTTGTTTGCCAAACCGCTTAAATATGCCAGTGCCAATTTTTTGTTGTTTTCATCGAGATTATCCCATAATGACAATATATTTATCTGTTCGGGTGTTAATTCCACAACACTTTCCTCGTCGGCAAAAAACTGCGATAATGTAATATTAAAACCATTGCATATTTTTATTAATGTAGCAACAGACGGTGCATTTGTTTTGAGTATCATTGTATTTAAAGTAGAGTATGGAATTTTTGAGTTTTTGGCTAATTTATAATACGACCAATTTCTTTGACTGCATAATAATTTAATACGTTCAATAACGTCAAACTCGTACAATAAATTCACCCCCAAATGCATAAATTACTTTTTCAGCAATACCTTAATTCTTTCCATTGCCTCTTTTGTAGCGTCGGCATCGCCGAATGCGGTCAGTCTGATGTAGTGTTCACCGCTAGGACCAAATCCCACACCCGGAGTAGTTACCACGTTAGCCTGTTCAAGCAGCATATCAAAGAAATCCCACGATTTCATATTGTCGGGAGTTTTTGCCCAGATGTATGGTGCGTTCACACCGCCGTAAACGGTAAGTCCCGCATCTGTCAAAGCCTCACGGATTACCTTTGCATTGTTCATATAATATGCAATGGTTTCCTTAACTTCTTTTTGTCCCTGCTCTGTGTATACGGCTGCTGCGGCTTTTTGCACAACATACGGTACGCCGTTGAATTTGGTTGTCTGTCTGCGCAGCCATAAACCGTTTACAGATACACCGTCAACCGTCAATGACTTTGGAATTACAGTATACGCACATCTTGTACCCGTAAAGCCGGCTGTCTTTGAAAAACTTCTGAACTCAATCGCACATTCCTTCGCACCCTCAATTTCAAATATACTGTGCGGAACGTCCTCGTCCTGAATAAATGCTTCATATGCGGAATCGTAAAGAATGATTGCTTTATTTTTAAGTGCATAGTCAACCCACACTTTAAGCTGGTCACGGGTAGCCGCCATACCTGTCGGATTGTTCGGGAAACACAAATAAATCAAGTCCGGAGTTTCTTCCGGCAGACTCGGCAAAAATCCGTTTTTTTCCAAACACGGCATATACACAAGATTTGTCCACTTGTCATCATCGCCGAAATCGCCCGCACGACCTGCCATAGCATTTGTATCTACATAAACGGGATAAACCGGGTCGCACACCGCAACTTTGTTGTCGATAGAGAAAATGTCCGTGATATTACCTGTATCGCTCTTTGCACCGTCCGATACAAATACTTCGTCGGGAGCAATGTCGATACCACGTTTTTTGTAATCGTTTTCAACGATAAGGTTTCTCAAAAAGTCATAGCCCTGTTCAGGACCGTAACCGTGAAATCCGTCAAAAGTACCCATATCGTCAACCGCACTGTGCATAGCCTTGATAACACTGTCGGCAAGCGGACGAGTAACGTCGCCGATACCCATGCGAATCAGTTTTTTATCGGGATTTTTTGCCGAATATTCATTTACCTTTCTTGCGATTGTCGAAAACAAATAACTTCCCGGTAACTTTAAATAATTTTCATTAACTTTAACCATTTTACAAATTCCTTTCTTATCATATTACAGATTAACTTCGCCGTCAAAAACAAACTCGGCAGGACCTGTCATATATACCTTATTTTCGTCTTTGTCCCATTCAATGTGCAGTGTACCGCCAAGCAATACCAAATCAGCCTCTTTCTCAACCTTACCGCAAAGCACCGCCGCAACAAGGCTTGCACAAGCACCCGTACCGCATGCAAGCGTTTCGCCCGCACCACGTTCCCACACACGCATTTTCAATGTGTGGTCATCAACGGGATACACAAACTCCGTATTAATTCTGCGTGGGAATAACGGGTGATTTTCAAATTTAGGGCCGATTTTCTCTATTTCCAGATTGTCAACCTCGCTCACATCGTCCATGAAAAGCACGGCATGAGGGTTTCCCATAGATACGCACGTTACGGCATACTCTTTTCCGTCCACCTCGACAGGCTGCTCTATAAATCTGTCCAAGTCGGAGCTTACGGGAATTTTTGCCGGCACAAGCTCCGGACTTCCCATATTTACACGCACCGTCTTAACCGCACCGTCAACTACATTAAGGTCAAGTATTTTTATCCCCGCAAGGGTTTCCAGCGTGATTGTGGTTTTGTCGGTCAAACCCTTGTCATATACATATTTTCCGACGCATCTTGTGGCATTTCCGCACATTTCCGCCTGTGTGCCGTCCGAATTGTACATATCCATTCTGAAATCCGCCTTGTCCGACGGGCATATAAGCACCAATCCGTCCGAGCCAATCCCGAAATGACGGTCGCTCAGTTTCTTTGCGGTTTCGTTTACGTTCGGTACTGTTTCCTCAAAACAATTTACATATATATAATCATTTCCCGCACCGTGCATTTTTGTAAATTTCATATACAGCCTCCTTAGCTTAAAATCAGACGAGCCGTGTCTATCATTTTGACACCTGCGTCCATACTGCGTTTTTGTATAAATCTGTGTGCCTGTTCCTCCGTCATCATATGACGTTCCATAAGCAGCAGTTTCGCCTGTTCTATAATTTTCTTTTCTTCCTCTTTGCGTCTTGTTTTCAGTGATTTGTGCTGCGTCTGTCCGTGCAGAAGAATATTGACCGATGATGCAAGTTCTACGTTGTTTGTCGGCAGTTTCAGCACAAATATATCACTGCTTATCATGTCGCATTGATTAACGGTGGCAATAACCATAAGCGAGAATGTTTTCGGCAAATCCTCGTAAATGCTGTCTGCGGTAGCATCGGGCAGTTTAAACCCCGTTATAACCACACCGCCGTCCAACTCCTCGATATAACGCATAAGCTCCGCTTTTGAATGACATATCCCGCTCACCAAAATACCACTGCTGTCAAGCATTCTTTTAATTTTTTGCGATACTTCCTCTTTGATGAAAGCAAGAACAATGGATTCCATAGCAAGTCTCCTTTATATATAGCTCCAAATCTTCCCCAAGCCGAATACTATATAACCCTAAATAATATGCAAGCCTTAATAGATAATCAAATACTTATCTATTTCCCATTGACTTATTCTTGCCCGATACTCGTCATATTCTTTTTCCTTTGCCGCAACATAGGAATTGAAAAGATGTTCCCCGATAACATCACGCACAAAGTCCGATTTTTTCGCAATGTTAAGTGCCTCACGCAAGCTGATAGGCAGGTTTTCTATGCCGAGTGCCTTTCTTTCGGAATCTGTCATTTTGAAAATGTTTGTGTCCACGCTAGGCGGCGGAGTAAGATTTTGCCTGATACCCTCCAACCCCGATGCAAGGCAAGCCGCAATAACCAGATACGGATTTGCCGACGGGTCGGGACTTCTAAGCTCGATACGGGTATCGTTGCCTCTGCCCGAAGGTATTCTTACCAAAAGACTTCTGTTATTTGCCGACCATGCGATATAGCACGGTGCTTCATAGCCCGGAACCAATCTCTTGTACGAATTTACAAGCGGATTGATAACAAATGAAAATTCGGGAGTATACTTCAAAATACCCGCTAAGAAATTGTATGCAATCTTGCTCAGACCGAGTTTGTCGGTCGGGTCATCGAATACGTTCACGCCGTCCTTTTTAAGCGACATATTAATGTGCATACCCGAACCGCTGATGTCATAGATAGGTTTCGGCATGAAAGTTGCGTGCATACCGTGACGGCGGGCGATTGTTTTAACAACCAATTTGAATGTCACAATACGGTCGGCGGTAGATAATGCGTCATCGTATCGAAAATCAATTTCGTGCTGACCCTTTGCCACTTCATGGTGTGACGATTCTATTTCAAAGTCCATATCCTCCAATGTAAGGCATATGTCACGGCGGCAGTTTTCACCGTTGTCGATAGGGGCTAAATCAAAATATCCGCCCTCGTCATTGGTTTGGTTTGTAGGGTTGCCGTCCTCGTCGGTATTAAATAGGAAGAACTCACATTCAGGACCTACGTCAAATTCATAACCCATCTCTTTTGCCTGTGCGATAACCTTTTTAAGCACATAACGTGGGTTTCCCTCAAACGGGTGTCCGTCCGCCGTGTATATATCGCATATCAGACGTGCAACCTTGCCCTGCTGCGGACGCCACGGGAATATTTCAAATGTATCCAAGTCGGGCACCAAATACATATCCGATTCTTCAACACGAACAAATCCTTCAATCGCCGCACCGTCAAATTTCATTCGGTTGTCAAGCGTTTTTTCAAGCTGTGATGTGGTGATTGCTATGTTTTTTATTCTGCCAAAAATGTCTGTGAATTGAAGTCTGATAAATTTTACGTCTTCTTCCTCAACTAAATCAATAATATCTTGTTTAGTATATTGTCCCATTTCGACACTTCCTTTTTTATTATTTTTCGTCATTGTGTTTACGCAATTTCCTACAAATTAAAAAATGGCATTCCAAAAAAGATTGGAACGCCATTGCTCTTATTTACATTCTAGCACAGACTAAATTGTATGTCAATACAAAATTAGCTTAGGCTAAAAAATTTTTGTGAGTTTGTGCAGTACATAAAATAAATGTTGACAATAACGAAAAATTTGATATAATAAAGATAGCAAAGGGATTACTGCTTTAAAGGCAGTTGGTCCGATTTAAGAGTTATAAGTTAAATAACTGCCACCATTGGACCGGAGGGCAGTTATTTTTTTGTTATGTACTTCACTATCTGTTGTACACAAACCATGGTTAAAAATATAAATATATAATTTACATTCATATCCATAAAAATCACCCCCTTATCAAGGAAGTGACCAACTGCCCTTAAAATTCCCTTTGCTATTGGGTTAAAACCCAGAATTATTATACAGAAAATAAAATATTTTGTCAATAAAGAAATATTGAAATTAAAATGTTGACAATAACGAAAAATTTGATATAATAAAAATAGCAAAAGGATTACTGATTTAAAGGCAGTTGGTCCGACGTTTTTAGTTATAAATAACTGCTAACTTTGGTCGGTGGGCAGTTATTTTTTTGTTATGTACTTTACAATTTGTTGTACACAAACTATGGTTAGAAAGATAAAAACCTGCTGAAACTTTGACAGTTACAGCAGGTTTTTATTTTAAATTTATTATAAACCTAATTGTTTCTTAATATCAGCCAATACATTGTCGATAACAGCGTTTGCATTGTCGATACTTGTGCCGACAGTACCCATATAGAACTTGATTTTCGGCTCTGTGCCCGACGGACGTACAATAAAGTATGTTTTGCCGTCTGCAAGATTATATTTCAGCACATTGGCTTTCGGAAGTCCCGAAACAGTACCGTTTTCGCCGTTCTTGTTTGTGATTGTCTGCGATTGGAAATCGGTAATCGTCACAACGTCCTCGCCGTTTACATTCTCAAACGGCTTGCTGCGGCAGTCCGCAAGAATCTGAGCCATCTTTTCCATACCGTCTTTGCCCGGCATTGTAACCGATACGGTACGCTCCATATAGTAGCCGTACTTGTTGTATAGGTCAATAAGTGCCTCATACAATGATTTGCCCTTTGTCTTGTAGTATGCAGCCATTTCGGCAATAAGCATTGTGGCAACAACACCGTCTTTATCTCTTGCGTGAGTACCGGCAAGATAGCCGTAGCTTTCCTCAAAGCCGAATACATATTCATGCTCGCCTGTCTTTGCAAATTCGGTCATCTTTTCACCGATGTATTTAAAGCCTGTAAGCACGTTCATTATTTCAACACCGTGTTCTTTTGCGATAGCGGCGGCAAGCTCTGTTGTAACGATAGTTTTGATGATAACCGACTTGTCGTTCAATTTACCTTGCTTTGCCTTTGATGAAAGTATGTATTCGCACAGCAGTGCACCTGTCTGGTTACCGGTCAAAGTCTGATAATTGCCGTTTGCGTCACGCACAACAATACCCACTCTGTCACAGTCAGGGTCAGTGCCGATGATAATATCGACATCATTTTCCTTTGCCATCTTGATAGCGATTTCAAAGCCCTCTTTGTCCTCCGGATTCGGAGATTTAACGGTAGGGAAGTTGCCGTCCTCGGTATCTTGTTCCTTAACTACAAGCACGTTCTTAAATCCGATTTTCGACAAAATAGCCTTAATCGGACGGCTGCCTGTTCCGTGGAACGGCGTATAGATAAGTTTGAATGTGTCCGCAACCTCGGCGATAGCCTGCGGATTTAACTGCTGAGTTTGGATAGCGTCAAGGAATTGTCTGTTCAAATCCTCGCCGACTACCTTGAACAAATCGCTCTTTTGAACATCGTCCCAGTCGGCAACCTTAATATCATCGAAAATATCAAAACTGTCGATAGCGGCAACCACAACATCGGCAGCGTCGGGAGGTAATTGACCGCCGTCCGCACCGTATACCTTGTAGCCGTTGTATTCTTTCGGATTGTGGCTTGCGGTAATCATAACACCTGCGGCTGTCTTTAATGTACGGATACCGAATGATACTTCGGGTACTGAATGTACAGTATCGAAAAGATACACATTAACACCGTTTGCAACAAGTACCTTTGCGGTTTCCTCGGCGAATACTCTTGAAAAATTACGAGTGTCATAGCCTATCAGCACACCGCTTTTTGCAGCGTCTGTGCCCATGCTCAAAACGTATTTTGCAACACCCTGTGTGGCACGGCGGACATTGTATATATTCATGCGGTTAGTACCCGCACCCAATATACCACGCATACCGGCTGTACCGAATTCAAGTTCACGATAAAATCTTTCTTCAATTTCTTTTTCATTGTTCCCGATTGACTTTAACTCAGCTTTTGTCTGTTCGTCAACTGCGTCAGAAGTAAGCCAACGAGTATAAATTTCTTTGTATGACATACCGCCACAACCTCCTGATAATAATATGTATATTATGTTGTCTTTGTCATGGAATTAACAAAAACGTTATTTTACAGTTATTATATAATATTTTCTAATGAAATTCAATCTTTTTTATAATATTTTGCCCTAAATCACTTGCAGTTTTTACAAATATGGAGTATACTTAAAATGAGGAAGTTTTTAATTTCTTTAATTTGTATTTTGCCGGACTGTGAAAAGTATTTATACAGGTGGTATCGTTAATAATATATTTTTAGCATAAATAATATATGAGCATTAGGAGGAAAATTATGTTTGAACTAAACGAAATCAAGAACTTTGACAAAGAAGTTTACGATGCAATCCAAGCCGAGGTAACTCGTCAGCAAAACAAGATTGAGCTTATCGCATCTGAAAACTTCGTTTCAAAAGCCGTTATGGAGGCTATGGGTACACCGCTTACAAATAAGTATGCGGAGGGTTATCCGGGCAAGAGATACTACGGCGGCTGCGAATGTGTTGACATAGTTGAAAATCTTGCAATCGAAAGAGCAAAGGAAATCTTCGGAGCGGAACACGCAAATGTACAGCCGCATTCGGGTGCACAGGCTAACCTTGCTGTATTCTTCGCACTTTTAAATCCGGGCGATACAGTGCTTAGCATGAACCTTGCACACGGCGGTCATTTGAGCCACGGAAGTCCCGTAAATATTTCGGGTAAATACTTCAATATTGTACCTTACGGCGTAACGGAAGATACAAACACTATTGATTATGAAGAAATCAGAAGATTGGCTCTTGAACATAAGCCGAAAATGATTCTTGCAGGTGCAAGCGCATACCCAAGAATTATCGATTTTGAAAAATTCTCTGAAATTGCAAAAGAAGTCGGTGCATATTTCATGGTGGATATGGCTCATATTGCAGGTCTTGTTGCGGCAGGTCTTCACCCGAACCCTGTTCCGTATGCAGATGTTGTTACAACAACAACTCACAAGACATTGAGAGGCCCGAGAGGCGGTCTTATCCTTTGCAAGGAAGAACACGCAAAGGCAATCAACAAGGCAGTATTCCCGGGTATACAGGGCGGCCCGCTTATGCACATTATCGCATCTAAGGCAGTATGCTTTAAAGAGGCTCTTTCTCCTGAATTTAAGGAATACCAAAAGCAGATTGTCAAGAATGCAAAAGTTTTGGCTGACTCACTTGTTGAGGAAGGCTTTAAGCTTGTTTCGGGCGGAACTGACAACCACCTGATGCTTTTGGATTTGACAGATATGGGTGTGACAGGTAAGGAAGCGGAACATATGCTTGACGAAGTGGGCATTACAGTTAATAAGAACGCAATTCCTTTTGATACAAAGAGTCCGTTTATCACAAGCGGTTTGAGAATCGGTACACCTGCTGCCACATCAAGAGGATTTAAGGAAGAAGATATGGTTGAGATTGCTAAGTGCATTAAACTTGCGGTTACTGATTTTGAAAACAGTGCCGATGAAGTTCGTGCAAGAGTAAAGGCTTTGTGCGACAAATATCCGCTATATGCTTAATTTTGACCGGTATATTTTTGTTTGGTGCGGACAGGCTTTCGGGTCTGTCCGCATTGTAATAAGCAAGGAGAGAAAAAGAAACAATAGGACATAGTAAAATATTTTTTGTGGAAAACGGAGATTTAACAGAAGTAAATAAAGAATTGATGTCCGGATATGTAAGAGTGAAATCAATCACGTCTGTTGCAGATAATATTTCAATAAACAATAAATTTGAAGGATTTTCAGGAGTTGTTAATAAAGAAGATAACGGCATTGCAGTCGGTAATGTATATGCTTATGTAGTGCTTGAATATGGTGACTGCTGATATATTTTTATATTTTGCGGAGGAAGTTAAGAATGGATAATGATTGGAAAAGACTGTATGATGCGGCAATGGACGTACTAAAACCCCGTGAAGTGTCGAGAATGATTGAGGCGGGCGGAGTTGCGGCGGCAGTCGAGTCGGTTTCGGGCAAAATTTATGTCGGTGTCTGCGTGGATACCGCCTGTACACTTGGAGTTTGTGCGGAGAGAAATGCCATTTTTAATATGCTTACCATGGGCGAGAATAAAATTAAACGTGTTATTGCGGTTTCGTCCGACGGGGAGGCAGTTTCGCCGTGCGGAGCTTGCCGTGAATTTATGACACAGCTTATGCCCGACGATTATCGTGATATTCAGATTATGATGAACTGCAAGCAGAATAAAATCGTGACGCTTGGAGATTTGACACCGCAATGGTGGATATAATAATGCACAGGGTCGGTAGAAAAAGAATACAGTCTGATTGATTTTTGCTTTTTATACAACTAAATATTTAACGAATTTGGCTATTTTATTGTTATTTTTTTAACAAAAATAGCTTTTTTGGCGATTTACAATAAACTTACCTTGTTTTTAAGAAAAAAAACTAGACAATTTTTGATAATGTGATATAATTAAAACGTTAAAAACGTAAATTAGTGATTACTATGTTGCTAAAATATTTTTAGGAGGAACACAAATGGGTAAAAAGTATGTATATTTGTTCTCAGAAGGCGATAAGTCTATGAGAGAATTACTTGGCGGTAAGGGTGCTAACCTTGCAGAAATGACAAAGATTGGCTTGCCTGTACCACAAGGTTTCACAATTTCAACAGAAGCTTGTACACAGTATTATGAGGACGGCAAGATGATTAACAAGGACATCGAAGCTGAAATCATGGAATATATAGGCAAAATGGAAGGTATCACAGGCAAGAAGTTCGGTGATAAGGAAAATCCATTGCTTGTATCTGTTCGTTCAGGTGCAAGAGCGTCAATGCCGGGTATGATGGATACAATCCTTAACCTTGGTCTTAACGAGGACGTTGTAAACGTTATTGCCGAAAAATCAGGCAATGCAAGATGGGCTTGGGACTGTTACAGAAGATTTATTCAAATGTATTCTGACGTTGTTATGGAAGTCGGCAAGAAATACTTTGAAGAACTAATCGACAAAATGAAAGAAGAAAAGCACGTAACTCAGGACGTTGAGCTTACAGCTGATGACCTTAAAGAATTGGCTAACCAATTCAAGGCTGAATATAAAGAAAAAATCGGTCAGGACTTCCCGACAGACCCTGTTGAACAGCTTATGGGCGCTATCAAGGCTGTATTTAGAAGCTGGGATAACCCAAGAGCTAACGTATATCGCCGTGATAACGATATTCCTTATTCATGGGGTACAGCCGTAAACGTACAAATGATGGCATTCGGTAACATGGGCGAAACATCAGGTACAGGTGTTGCATTTACCCGTGACCCTGCAACAGGTGAAAAGCATTTGATGGGTGAGTTCCTAATGAACGCACAAGGTGAAGACGTTGTTGCCGGTGTAAGAACTCCTCAAAAGATTGACCAGCTTAAAGAAGTTATGCCTGAGGTTTATGAACAATTCGTAGGTATCTGCAAGACTCTTGAAGACCATTACAGAGATATGCAGGACATGGAATTCACAATCGAAGACAGAAAGCTATATATGCTTCAAACCCGTAACGGTAAGAGAACTGCACAGGCTGCTCTTAAAATTGCTTGTGACCTTGTTGACGAAGGTATGATTTCCGAACAGGAAGCTGTTCTTATGATTGACCCTAGAAACCTTGACACATTGCTACACCCTCAATTTGACGCAAAAGAACTAAAAGCTGCTAAGCCAATCGGCAAGGCTCTTCCTGCATCTCCTGGTGCTGCTTGCGGTCAGGTTGTATTCAACGCTGACGATGCAAAGGCTTGGGGCGAACAAGGCAAGAAAGTTGTTCTTGTAAGACTTGAAACATCTCCGGAAGACATCGAAGGTATGAAAGCCGCACAAGGTATCTTGACAGTAAGAGGCGGTATGACATCTCACGCAGCCGTTGTTGCTCGTGGTATGGGTACTTGCTGTGTATCGGGTTGTTCTGAAATTAAGATGGACGAAGCTAACAAGAAGTTTGAGCTTGACGGCAAGACTTTTGTTGAAGGCGATTACATCTCAATCGACGGTTCAACAGGTAATATCTACGAAGGTATTATCCCGACAGTAGACGCTACTATCGCCGGCGAATTTGAAAGAATTATGAGCTGGGCTGATAAATATAGAGTATTGAAGGTAAGAACTAATGCCGATACACCTGCTGACGCTAAGAAAGCTCGTGAATTGGGTGCTGAGGGTATTGGTCTTTGCCGTACAGAGCATATGTTCTTTGACCCTGAAAGAATCGGTGCGTTCAGAGAAATGATTTGTTCTGACACAGTTGAAGAAAGAGAAGCTGCTCTTGATAAGATTGAGCCGATGCAGCAAGCTGACTTCGAGGCTCTTTACGAAGCTTTGGAAGGCTGTCCTGTTACAATTCGTTTCTTGGACCCACCTCTACATGAGTTCGTTCCGACAGAAGAAGCTGACATCAAGGCTTTGGCAGATGCACAAGGTAAATCGGTAGAAACAATCAAGGCTATTATCGACTCATTGCACGAATTTAACCCAATGATGGGTCACAGAGGCTGTCGTTTGGCTGTTACTTACCCTGAAATCGCTGCTATGCAGACAAGAGCAATCATCAAGGCTGCCATTAACATTGCTAAGAAGCACCCTGATTGGAACAACGTTCCTGAAATCATGATTCCGCTTGTTGGCGAAGTTAAAGAATTGAAGTATGTTAAGGACGTAGTTGTTAAGACTGCTGACGCTATCATCGCTGACGCAGGCGTTGAACTTAAATATGAAGTTGGTACAATGATTGAAATTCCTCGTGCTGCATTGACAGCTGACGAAATCGCTAAGGAAGCTGAATTCTTCTGCTTCGGTACTAACGACCTTACTCAAATGACATTCGGTTTCTCTCGTGATGACGCAGGTAAGTTCCTAAACGCTTACTATGACGCTAAAATCTTCGAGAATGACCCATTTGCAAAACTTGACCAAACAGGTGTTGGTAAGTTGATGGAAATGGCTATCAAGATGGGTAAGACAGTTCGTCCTGATATGCACATCGGTATCTGCGGTGAACACGGCGGTGACCCTTCATCAGTTGAGTTCTGCCATAACTTGGGTATGACATATGTATCATGCTCACCGTTCAGAGTACCTATCGCAAGACTTGCTGCTGCACAAGCTGCAATCAAAGGCAATAACTAATTCTGAATTAGTGTTATAAGAATATAGGGGAGTGGGAAACCACTCCCTTTTTGTGTGCTATGCTTTGCATTTGAGGTACTTTTGTGTTATAATAACCTCACGAGATAAAACGAAATCGGAGATTTCTGTATCTCGGAGAACATTTTATCATAATACTTCGGTGACATTCAGCCACCTTCGTTGTTATGGTATAATATCTACAATACAAACTACATCAAAGGAGAAAACACATGGGTAAAATTCACGTTTTAGATACGGAACTGTCAAATAAGATTGCCGCCGGAGAAGTTGTGGAACGTCCTGCGTCAGTAATAAAAGAGCTTGTCGAAAACAGTATTGATGCGGGTTCTACAAGCATAACCGTCGAAATCCGTGACGGCGGAGTAACATATATGCGTGTGACCGACAATGGTTCGGGAATGAAACGTGAAGATGCCGAAATCGCATTTTTACGCCATGCCACAAGCAAAATCCAATCCGCCGATGACCTTGACGCTATATATACGCTGGGGTTTAGAGGCGAGGCACTTTCAAGTATTGCGGCGGTGTCGAGAACGGATTTATACACCAAAACCGCAGATACGGACGAGGGTGTGCACGTCCATGCCGAGGGCGGAGAGATAACCCTGTCCGACAGTGCCGGTACGCCGACAGGCACAACAATAGTTGTGAACAATCTGTTTTTCAATACTCCCGCAAGAATGAAATTTTTGAAAAAGAACTCGACCGAGGGGGGATATATCTCCGACATTATTTCAAGATTTATCCTTGCTCACCCCGAAATATCGTTCAAATTCATAAACGGCAAAAAAGAGCAGTTATTCTCGTCGGGGAACAATAATCTTGTCGACTGCATTTATACGGTGTACGGCAAGGATTATGCGAAATCATCGATAGCCGTTGATTATACGCATAATAATGTGCGTGTGTCGGGAGCAGTGGGAAAGGGCGAAGTATCACGTCCGAACCGTAATTTCCAAAGCTTTTTCATAAACGGACGATATATCAAAAGTCCGCTGATAATGCGTGCAGTCGAGGAGGCATACAAAAATCAGGTCATGATAGGCAAGTTCCCGATGGCGATACTGAATATCGAGATAAATCCGTCCATGATAGATATTAATGTGCACCCGACAAAATTGGAAGTCAAATTTTCCGATGAACGTCTTATATACGAGGCAATATATTGGGGTGTGAAGAATGCACTTTATCAGACGGTGCAGATACCGAAAATAGAATCAAAACAGGACACGAAAACTATTTTTGACACCTCAAAAGAGAAATTGTTTGAACAGGGCAAGTTTGAGCCGGCAAAACCGAATGTGATTGCACCTCTGAAAAATCAGCCGAAAATAGTGGTTGACGAGGAAACGGGCGAGATTTTGAGTGCACCGCCAAAAGAGGAAGTCCAAAAAGAAGTTGTGGAAGATATTCCGCCGAAAAAGGCTGAGTATTATTCGATTGAAACAGACGCACCAAAACCCGATATTACAAAATTAAACATACCGCAAGAGCCTGTTGCGATAAAGCAGGAACAAACGGAATATATAGTCGATACAGAGGAAAAGCCTGTACAGGAGGTGCAAGCCGAAGCACCGGCACAGGAAATATCGGCAAACAGAGAATTGCTTGAAGAATACAAGCTTGTCGGACAGGTTTTCGATACATATATCATTGCACAGCACAATGACAATATGCTGATAATCGACCAGCACGCCGCACACGAACGGCTGAAATACGAGGAACTGAAAAAAAATCTTGCAGACGGCACGGTGACACCGCAGATATTGCTGATACCTACGGTTGTGACCATGAGTGCGACGGAGTACAGTACATTTAATGCGAACAGGGATTTTTTCTATAACATAGGATTTGAAACCGATGATTTTGGGGAGAATTCAATTATTGTGCGTACCGCACCGATGGATATGGACGACCAAACCATGTCGGAGCTTATTATTGAGCTTATCGCACAGCTTGACGGTTCAAAGCGTGAGCTTATCACCGCAAAAGAGGACAGAGCACTGTATACGATAGCGTGCAAAGCGGCGATAAAGGCAAACCACGCACTGCATACGGACGAAATGAAAAAACTGCTTAATGCGGTGTTCTCATTGCCGAATATAAACACCTGTCCGCACGGCAGACCGATTATAGTGTCGATGTCGAAAAAGGAACTTGAAAAGGATTTTAAACGAATTGTGTAACGGGAGAATATTATGTCTAAGATACCACTTATAATAATTGTCGGACCTACTGCGTCGGGCAAGACGTCATTGTCGATAGAGATTGCGAAAAAGTTGAATACCGAGATAGTTTCTGCCGACAGTATGCAGCTGTACAAATATATGGATATAGGCACGGCAAAGCCGACAAAAGAGGAGATGCAGGGTATACCGCACCACATTATGGACGAGATTGACCCGTCCGTCAATTTCAGCGTGGCACAGTATGCCGAGCTTGCACACAAGTATATTTCCGAGATTTACAAAAAAGGTAAAATCCCTGTTATGGTAGGGGGGACGGGACTGTATGTGCAGGCGGTCGCCGATGATTTGTCCTTTGAGGAGGAGGACGAGGATTTGTCGATACGAAACAGCTTGAATGAGCTTGCCGAAAAGCACGGAGCGGAGTATCTTATAGAAATGCTTCGGGAATTTGACCCTGTTTCCGCCGAGCGGCTGCACCCGAATAATCTAAGACGTGTGGTGCGTGCCATTGAATTTTACAAAAAGACGGGCGTGCCGATTTCCGAGCATCAGGAAAATACCAAAAAGACCGACAGCCGATACAATCCGATTATGTTTGCGATAAATTGGGACAGACAGGTTTTGTATGACCGCATAGACAAGCGTGTTGACATAATGGTTAATGACGGACTGATTGACGAAGTGAAAAAGCTGTTGGATATGGGGTATCTGCGTTCGTGCACGGCGATGAAAGGTATCGGATACAAGGAAGTTATACATTATCTGCGTGGTTTTGGCACATTGGACGAAACAATAAATATCATAAAACGCAATTCACGCCGATATGCAAAGCGGCAGCTTACATGGTTTCGCCGTGACAAGCGTATACATTGGCTCGATTACAATGACGATATTGCAAAAAATGCTATGGAGATAATAGAGAGGTCGGTTCGGGAGGAAGTATGAAAATAAATCATAATATAACGCTGGTGATTTTGTCAGCGATACTTTTGTATATCAGTTTTAACTATATCACGATAATGGTGATGATTTTGTCGCTTATCAATTTTGCGGTTTATATGTATCAGAAAAAAAAGAAAAAGTGAAAACAATCCCCTCTGTATCGGGCAGAGGGGATTGTTTGATAAATCGGGGGTTATAAACTGCTCTGTTCTTCTCTTGAAATTGCAAATACTTTGGTAATTTTATCTATTTGATAATATCCGAAATATCCACAAATACGGCTTGCGTCTTGCCCTCCTCGATAGGGCGGTTGAAATATACTCTTTTGCCGTCACGGGAGAAAGTCGGATTTGGGTGTACTTGCAGTTTCCATACGGTATGCTGGAAGTTTTGACTGTCCAAAACAGCGGTCGGCTCGATTTCACCACGCTTGTAAAGCATAATATCAAGCGGATAGCCGGGATATGCTCTGTCGCCCACGAACCATTGTCTGTCGGGCGAACCGTCGATATGGTTTCCGTTTCCGCCGAGTGTTTCAAGCACTTCGCCGTCCTTTGAAAATCTTTGTATACGGCTCGACTCCATTTCTATAATCTCACCGTTGTGCACCTGATGAGTTGCCATATATGAATTATCGTCAAACCATAGCTGATGTACAGGCTTGTCGGGGATAATATGCGATTTGTGAGTATCGAGGTCGATTGCGCCCAATGCACCGAATACAGGACATTCCTCAACGCTCAGTCGCATCATGACGCTTGTGGCTGACGGATTTAACTGAACATGGCTCATGCTTGTTGTCCATTGGTTCGGGGTATAGCCCGCATTTTTAACCATATCAATAATTTCCTGCGTGTCAACCGCTTTTGTCACTTCGCCTGTTTTAATATCCAAAAGATAAATTCCGCACGAGTCAATAACGGGGTAGTCGGGATTTTTGCCGAGGAAATTTTCCGAAATGCTGAACGGGTATTTTCCGTTTTCTCCGCAGTGGCTCTCCTTTGCGAATATCGGGCCGTACTTGACTTCCTTTGTGTATACATTCACAATGTAAAATACGCTCAGACCGTCGATACCGCTTCTGAATACGATATGTTCGTTGTCGACAAATGTAGCGGACGGACCGTTGTGGTTGCCGCATTTTACGTCAAATATTTTTCTGTGGTTGTCCAAAGTATCTCTGTCGCAGACCCATATTTCCGTATCCTGCTTTTTAGGGTCGTCAATTACTTTTTTCCTTGCGTACACAATCAATTTTCCGTCCGGACTTTCGGGCTGACCGCCGTTCATGCCAAGCAATGTTGAGTAGTCGCCCTCTGAAATACAAACTTTTTTATACATTTTAGCACCTCTGTTTTATAAAAAATAATTAATTTAATTATATCACCGAAAAGAAATCTGTAAAGCGGATATTAAATTTTAGTCGGAAATTTAACTAAATCAGCCATAAAATTTGCGGTTGGGGGGAAAAAGAAAGCACCGATTGAAAAAATTACATTAATAATATGCTTTTTGAATATTGCCAAGACGTAAAAATAATAGTATAATATAGTTGTATAAATATCGAAAATCATAAACTTATGCGATTTATGGAGGATAATAATGAGTAATCATTCTAAAATTGGCGAAGAATGTGGTGTGTTTGCGATATATGACCCTAACGGCGATTGTGCGAGAAGCACATATTACGGTCTTTACGCATTGCAGCACAGAGGACAGGAAAGCTGCGGTATTGCAGTAAACAATAACAGAGATATTTCATATTACAAAGATATGGGACTTGTCAATGAAGTATTTACAGACGAGATTATAAACAAACTGCCGGGTACTATGGCGATTGGTCACGTTCGTTATTCCACAACGGGAGCAAGTCAGCGTGAGAATGCACAGCCGTTGGTACTTCGTTATGTAAAAGGCAATATTGCCCTTGCCCATAACGGCAATCTTGTAAATTCAAGCGAGCTTTTTGCCGAGCTTAGCCGTGACGGTGCTATTTTCCAGACAACAACCGATACAGAGGCTATCGCATATATGATAGCTAAAACACGTCTTAAAGCAGGTAGCGTTGAAAAGGCTGTCGAAGCCACTTTGCCTAAATTAAAGGGTGCGTTTTCACTTATCGTAATGAGCCCGAAAAAGCTTATCGCCGCCCGTGACCCGTGGGGATTCAGACCGCTTTGCATGGGTAAAAAGGGCGATGCGGTTATATTTGCGTCGGAAACCTGTGCACTTGACAGTATCGGTGCGAAATTTGTGCGTGATGTTGAGCCGGGCGAGATTGTTGTTGTTGAGGACGGAAAAATCACAACAATAGATACCTATAAAAAGACAAAACCGTTTAGTATGTGTATTTTTGAGTACATCTACTTTGCACGTCCGGACAGTACATTGGAAGGACAAACCGCACATGATTCGAGAATGCTTGCCGGAAAATATCTTGCACAGGAATATCCTGTTGACGCAGACGTTGTTATCGGCGTACCCGATTCGGGTATCAGTGCGGCACAGGGTTATGCTTTGGAGTCGGGAATTCCGTACGGTTTGGGATTTATCAAGAACAAATATATAGGACGTACATTCATTCAGCCGTCACAGTCTATGCGTGAAAATGCGGTAAGAATTAAACTTAACGTATTAAAGAGCACCGTTGAGGGCAAGAGAGTTGTTATGGTTGATGACTCTATCGTAAGAGGTACTACGTCAAAGAGAATTGTAACATTGCTTCGTGAGGCGGGAGCGACCGAGGTGCACGTTCGTTCATCGGCACCGCCGTTCAAATGGCCTTGCTATTTCGGTACGGACGTTCCGTCACAGGACCAGCTTGTTGCCTGTAACTACACATTAGACGGAATAAGAGATTTAATCGGTGCGGACAGCCTTGGATTTTTAAGTGTAGAATCACTTCATAAAATCGCACCTAACGCAAAGTGCGGATATTGTGACGGCTGTTTCACAGGTAAATATCCTTTTGAGATATAATATTCATCGGGGGACGGTTTTAAATAACCGTCCTCTTTACGGTAATTAAGGAGAGCAGAAATGAAAAACGGATTATATTTGCCGGGTGATACGGATTTATATTGTCTTACGGCACAGGAGTATTCTAACGGAAGAAATAACATTGACGTTGTGCATGATATAATAGCAAGCAATGTCAAGATTATTCAGTATCGTGAAAAGGACAAGCCTATTCGTGAGAAGTATGAGGAATGTAAGATTATTCGTGAAATGACACGCAAAGCGGGCGTGACATTCATTATAGATGATGACGTGGATTTGGCTATGGTGACAGACGCTGACGGTGTGCATATCGGACAGGAGGATTTGCCGCTCGGCGAGGTGCGTAAGATTTTGGGCGATAAGATTATCGGTCTTTCCACACATTCGCCCGAACAGGCAAAACAGGCGGTAGAATTGGGAGCGGATTATATCGGTGTAGGTCCGATTTATCCGACTAAGACAAAGAAAAATGTATGCGATGCGGTGGGACTTAAATATCTTGACCATGTAGTAAGTACGCATAATATTCCGTTTGTCGCAATCGGCGGAATTAAACTTCACAATGTGGAGGAGGTTATGACGCACAAGGCAAAATGTGTGGCTATGGTGACCGAGATTGTGGGTGCAAAGGATATTCCGGCACTTATCCACGCAATTCGTGTGAAAATGGGAACAGTTAATTATTAAGGTGATAATATGGTGAATAAGTTACTTACAATAGCCGGTTCGGACTCGTCGGGCGGAGCGGGTATACAGGCAGACCTTAAAACATTTTCCGCACTCGGTGCATACGGTGCAAGCGTGATATGCTCGGTGACGGCACAAAATACGGTGGGTGTTACCGATGTGTTTGACGTGTCGTGCGAAAATGTGAAAGCACAGCTTGACGCAGTGTTTTCCGATTTGGATATATCGGCGGTTAAGATTGGTATGGTGTCTGCAAGCGGTATCATATGCGAGATTGCAAAGGCACTTAAAAAGTATAAGCCGAAACATATTGTGCTTGACCCGGTTATGGTGTCCACGAGCGGACACAGACTTTGCGAGGAAGGTGCGGTAGCGGATATTGTGGAAAAATTAGTTCCGCTTGCGACGCTTGTCACGCCGAATATCCCCGAAGCGGAGATTATATCGGGGATAACTGTTAAAAATACGGAGGATATGGTGCACGCACTTGAAATTATACACCAAAAGGGTGCGAAAAATGTGCTTATAAAAGGCGGTCACTTGGAGGGCGATGCGGTGGACACACTGCTTTGCGGCGGAAAAATATACACATTCACCGCCGAAAGAGTGGATACCGTAAATACGCATGGTACGGGGTGTACACTATCTTCGGCGATAACCGCATATCTGGCAGAGGGCGATTCTGTCGACAGGGCGGTGGGGAAAGCGAAGGAGTATTTGACCAACGCACTCAGATACAGTTACGGTGTCGGCAAAGGGCACGGACCTGTAAATCATTTTTGGAATATAAAAAAATAAATTAGGAGCATTATATGTCAACTTTTATAGAAAAATCTGAAATGGAAAAACAAAAGGGGTATCTGTATAAGCTGAAACAGCTGTCGGCACAGTTCAGGGAGAAAAACGGAAGAATGCCGTTCGCACTGACCGAAACATACGGCTGTCAGCAAAACGAAAACGATACCGAGCGTATTCGGGGTATGCTGGGCGAGGCGGGCTTTGAGTTTACAACCGAAACCGAAAATGCCGACCTTATAATCTATAATACCTGTGCGGTGCGTGAGAATGCGGAGATGAAGGTGTTCGGCAGACTGGGTATTTTAAAGCATATAAAGGAAAGCAAACCGAATATGCTTATCGGCTTGTGCGGCTGCATGGTGCAGCAGAACCATATTGCAAATAAGATAAAGGAAAAATATCCGCACGTTGATATGGTATTCGGCACACACTCTCTTTACAAGTTCCCTGAACTGTTGTATTCAAATATCACTACTCAAAAGCGTGTATTTTCGATAGAATCGACAGACGGTACGGTTGCGGAGGATATTCCTATTTTGCGTGAAGATACGTCAAAAGCATGGGTATCTATTATGTACGGGTGCAACAATTTCTGCTCTTACTGCATAGTTCCGTATGTAAGAGGACGTGAAAGAAGCAGAAAGAGCGAGGATATTTTAAAGGAAATTCGTGAGCTTGTGGATAATGGGTGCACGGAGATTTGTCTGTTGGGACAGAATGTTAATTCATACGGCAAGGACCTTGATGAGGAGATTGATTTTTCCGATTTGCTTGAAATGGTGAACGAGGTCGAGGGAGTTAAGCGTATAAGATTTATGACGTCACACCCGAAGGATTTCGGCGATAAATTGATACAGACGATGAAAAAGTGCGATAAAGTGTGCAAGCAGTTACATTTGCCGTTCCAGGCAGGAAATGACGAAGTGCTTAAAAAGATGAACAGAAAATATACAAAGGAAGTTTATCTTGACAAGATTGCGAGATTGAAGGCTGAAATACCCGATATTGCATTGTCCACCGATGTTATCGTGGGATTTCCGACAGAAACGGTTGAGCAGTTTGAAGATACGCTCGATGTACTCAGAAAAGTGCAGTTTGATAATATCTTTTCGTTCATCTATTCACGCCGAGAGGGAACACCGGCGGCAAAATGGGATTTTGTGCTTTCGGACGAGCAAATTCATAAGAATTTTGACAGATTGCTGGAAGTGCAAAACGAGATTTCAAAAAGTAAAAATGACGCATATGTCGGCAGAGTCGAGGAAGTGTTGGTTGACGGAGTGAGCAAGAATAACAGCGGGACTCTGAGCGGACGTACCGACTCATATAAGATAGTGAATTTCAAAGGCGATAAATCACTTGCCGGCAAGTATGTAAAGGTAAGAATTACCGAATCGCACACATGGTCATTAAACGGTGAACTTGTGGAAGAATAGTGTATATAAATAAATTTATATAAAAAATTAGAAGAAAGAATGGAGAATTGTAATGACAATTAAAGAAAAAGCAAGTGAATTAGGCGAATTAATCAAAGCATCAAAGGAATATACAGATTTAAAGACAGCCGAAGAAGTGCAAAATCACGATGAAAAGGCACAGCAGCTTTTACAGGAATTCAACTTAAAGAGAATGAATCTTGCCCGTGATATGCACGAAGGCAAAATCACACAGCAAGAGGCTATGCAAAAATCACAGGAGGATTTTGAGGCACTTGCCGAGAACGAAGTTATCAATGCGTATCTTGAAGCAAAGAGAGCATTTGACGCTATTGTTACGGAAGTAAACGATACGCTGAACTATTATATAACAGGTCAGCAGCCGGGCGGCTGCGGTTGCGACTGCGGTTCTTGCGGCGGCTGTCACTGATAATAGGTGAATATAGATTTGGGGAATGGCTGTCGGTATTTGCCGGCAGCCATAAATTATGAGTTGTTGAGATAATTGATATGTTTAGCGTTCTGTTCAAGTGTAGCTAAAATCCAAATGTAGTGCATACTGACGTTGTCAGAATTTAGCGGTGGGAACGTTTCATGTTCCCATAGGTGTAGACATTGTCAAAGTAACTCGAAACCTTTGGAGTCCTCTTTGTCCACGCCCACAAAGAGGACGGAAAAGACCGTTTTTTTGGCACGCAAAAAGCTAAGATAACAGTAGCTTTCCATTAGGTCGGTAAAATTTGCTCCATTGCCTAGACCCGCAAATTTTATGCTGTCAAAGAGTAGTAAACA